>NZ_FNIJ01000002.1:0-25632 GCF_900103845.1 Pseudomonas jinjuensis | reverse complement strand
CGGTCACTCCGTTCGCGAGCAAGCTCGCTCCTGCAGGTTGGCGCTCCGGCGACCTACGCGGAATGGCCTTCTGCAGCCACCCCACCCATCGCCCTCTCCAGCACCTCGAACACCCGCGGCGACTGGCACTGGGCGACGTTGAAGCGCAGGAAGCGCCCGCACGACTGGCTCAGGCTGAACACGTTGCCCGGCGCCAGCACCACGCCCTCGGCCAGCGCCGCGCGGGATACCGCCGCGCCGTCCAGACCCTCCGGCAGTTCCGCCCAGACGAAGATCCCGCCGCGCGGTTCCAGCCATGGCTGCAGGCCGAGGCGGCGCAAGCGCGGCAGGGTTTCGCCCATGGCGTCGGCCAGGCGCGCGCGCAGGCTTTCCACATGGCGGCGGTAGCTGCCCTTGCGCAGCAGTTCGTGGAGCAGTTCGGCGCTGAACGGGCTGTTGCCGAAGCTGGTCGCCAGCTTCAGGTCCACCAGTTGCTCGCACCAGTCGGCCCGCGCGGCAATGAAGCCGCAGCGCACCGAGGCGGACAGGGTCTTGGAGAAGCTGCCGACCTGGATCACCCGTTCCAGCCCGTCGAAGGCGGACAGCCGCGGCGCGTTCTCCAGTTCGAAGTCGGCGAAGATGTCATCCTCGACGATCAGCAGGTCATGGGCCTCGGCGAGCTTGAGCAGGCGGTGCGCCACCAGCGGCGAGAGCACCGCGCCGGTCGGGTTGTGGAAGGCCGAGTTGGTGATGTACAGGCGCGGCCGCTGGCGTTCGAGGATGCCGGCCAGCGCCTCGATGTCCGGCCCATTGGGTGTGTAGGGCACACCGATTACCTGCACGCGGTGCGCGCGCAGCAGGGCCTGGAAGTTGAAGTAGCCGGGATCGTCGAGCAGCACGGTGTCGCCCGGTTCGAGGAGGAAGCGGCAGATCAGGTCGATGGCCTGGGTGCCGCTGTCGGTCAGCACGATCTGCTGCGCGCCGACCGCCACGCCGTGCTCGGCCAGGCGCCGCGCCAGCTGTTCGCGCAGCGCCGGGTGGCCGTAGGGGCGGCCGTATTCCAGCAGGCTCGACTGCGGCTCGCGGGCGATCTGCCGCAACGCGCGGCGGATTTCCGCGTCCGGCAGCCAGGTTTGCGGCAGCCAGCCACAGCCCGGTTTGAGGGCTTCTTCAGAGGCCTCCAGCGACTGGCGGGATATCCATAGCGGATCGATGCTGCGGTCCGGCGCCGGGCCGATCTCCGCCAGGGACAGCGGCGGCGGATGCCCGCAGACGTAGAAACCGGAACCGCGCCGCGCCTCGATCACGCCGTCCGCCGCCAGCCGGTCATAGGCTTCGACCACGGTGGTCTTGGACACCCCGAGGCTGTCCGCCAGCCCGCGGATCGACGGCAGCCGCTCGCCCGGCACCAGCGAGCGCGCCGCCAGGCGTTCGCGCACCGTGCGCATCACCGTATCGACGCGGCTTTCCGCTCTTCCCGCCATGTCCACACCCTCGACTGTACCGATGAATTTCCAGGACAGTTTGTACATATTGTACCTTTGCTGTCACTGGCGAGCCGACAACCCGAAAGCCATGCTGGACTCCATCGCTCCACAGGTGACGCACATGAACGGCTGGCTCAGCGGCTTTCTCGGCATCCTCATCTTCAGCGGCTCGCTGCCGGCCACGCGGGTGGCGGTGCTGAGCTTCGACCCGATCTTCCTCACCCTCGCCCGCGCCAGCATCGCCGGGTTGCTGGCGGCGGCGATCCTGCTCCTGCTGCGCCAGCCGCGTCCGCGGCGGCGCGACCTGCTGCCGCTGCTGGTGACCGCCGGCGGCGTGGTGCTCGGCTTCCCGCTGCTCACAGCCCTGGCGCTGCGCCAGGTCAGCTCGGCCCATGCCATCGTCTTCGTCGGCCTGCTGCCGCTGGCCACCGCGCTGTTCGGCGTGCTGCGCGCCGGCGAGCGGCCGCATCCGGCGTTCTGGGTGTTCGCCGTGCTCGGCAGCGCCTCGGTGGCCGCCTACGCGCTGGCCCAGGGCGGCGCGGCTTCGCTGGTCGGCGACCTGCTGATGCTCGCCGCCATCCTCGCCTGCGGCCTCGGCTATGCCGAAGGCGCGCGGCTGTCGCGGCATCTGGGCAGCTGGCAGGTGATCTGCTGGGTGCTCGTGCTTTCGCTGCCGGCGATGCTGCCGCTGATGCTCTGGACCTGGCCGGGCGACGTGCTCGCGGCCGGCTGGCCGGCGCTGCTGAGCCTCGGCTACGTGTCGCTGTTCAGCATGCTGATCGGCTTCTTCTTCTGGTACCACGGCCTGGCCCGTGGCGGCATCGCGGCGGTCGGCCAGCTGCAGCTGCTGCAGCCATTCTTCGGCCTGGCGCTGGCGGCGCTGCTGCTGCACGAGAGCGTCAGCCCGCTGATGTTCGGCGCCGCCCTGGCGGTGGTCGGCTGCGTGGCGGGGGCACGGCGCTTCGCCCGCTGATCCGGACAACCAGCCTGTACGTCAGTCGAGTTCCGGTTCCTTCCGCGCCCAGCCTTGGTAATATCGGGCGTTTGTGTAGAGCGGCCCGCCCGCCGGAAGGAAAGTCGGATGAAGCCCCCCTCCGAACCGTCATCGCCCGCGCCGGCATCCGAAGTCGTGGTTCCGCGTGCGCGCCTGACCCTGGGCAGCCACGTGCACAGCGGCTTCGACCTGCGCAGCGGGCGTATGCAGAACATTTCCCGGCATCGCGCCGCCCTCGCCTTCCTCTACGGCGAAACCCCGGTCTCCGGCACCCTCACCGCGCGCTCCGCCAGGGAGCTGCGGGTGTTCCAGGACGACCGCATCGTCCGCGTCAGCCGCCAGCCGGAGCGCGAGAACGCGCTGCGCCTGGAACTGCGCCAGCTCGGCTTCAAGCCGGCGATGCGCCGCAGCGATGCGCTGGAAGACAGCGCCGGGGAAATGTTCGAGCTGCCCGACGACAGCGCCTGGCAGGACTTCATGCGCGAAAGCCTGCCGCAACTGCGCGAGCGCGGCTGGGAAATCGACATCCGCCCGGAATTCGTCTTCGACCTCACGCCGGTGGAAGACTGGTACGCCGAGATCGAGGAAACCGACGACCGCCAGTGGTTCGACCTGGAGCTGGGCATCCAGGTCGAGGGCCGCCGCGTCAGCCTGCTGCCGTCGCTGATCGAGCTGATCCGCCGCACCCCGGCGCTGCTCGACCCCATCGCCCTCGCCCGCCACGCCGACGACGAACAGCTGGTGCTGCGCGTCGACGCCGGACGCAATCCGGTGCAACCCTGGCAGATCGCCTCCGAGCGGCCGCTGCGCATCGCCATCCCCTTCGCCCGCCTGAAGCCGCTGATCGGCACCCTCGCCGAGTTCTACTTCGGCGAGCAGGCGCCGGTGCGCCGCCTGCGCATGGGCAGCGCCGACGCCGCGCGGCTCGGCGACCTGGAGGAGCTGCCGCTGAGCTGGCAGGGCGGCGAACAGCTGCGCCACATCGCCCAGCGCCTGCGCGACTACCGCGCCCAGCCGGCGCCGCTGCCGGAGGGCCTGCGCGCCGAGCTGCGGCCCTACCAGCACGAGGGCCTGAGCTGGATGCAGGCGCTGCGCGAGGTGGACGCCAGCGGCATCCTCGCCGACGACATGGGCCTCGGCAAAACCCTGCAGTCGCTGGCCCACGTGCTGCTGGAAAAGCAGGCCGGCCGCCTCACCGCGCCGGCGCTGGTGGTGATGCCGACCAGCCTGATCCCCAACTGGCTGGACGAGGCCGAACGCTTCACCCCCGAGCTGCGCGTGCTATCCCTGCACGGCGCCGGCCGCCGCCGCGACTTCGCGAAGATCGCCGAGCACGACCTGATCCTTACCACCTATGCCCTGCTGCCGCGCGACGTGGAGAAGCTGGAGAAGCAGCCCTTCCACCTGCTGATCCTCGACGAGGCGCAGAACATCAAGAACGCCGAGACCAAGGCCGCCCAGGCCGCGCGCCAGCTGAACGCGCGGCACCGCCTGTGCCTGACCGGCACGCCGCTGGAAAACCACCTCGGTGAGCTGTGGTCGCTGTTCCACTTCCTCCTGCCCGGCTGGCTCGGCGACGCACGGCGCTTCGCCCAGGACTACCGCACGCCGATCGAACGCCACGGCGACCAGGCCCGGCTGGCCCACCTGGCGGCGCGCATCCGCCCGTTCCTGCTGCGCCGCACCAAGGAGCAGGTGGCCTCGGAGCTGCCGCCGAAGAGCGAATTCATCCAGCACATCGAACTCAGCGAGGCGCAGCGCGACCTCTACGAAACCGTGCGCCTGGCGCTGGACCAGAAGGTCCGCGAGGAAATATCCCGCCGTGGCCTGGCGCGCAGCCGCATCATCATCCTCGAAGCGCTGCTCAAGCTGCGCCAGGTGTGCTGCGACATCCGCCTGGTGCAGAAGGAGGCCGGCAGCGGCAAGGCGTCGAAGACGGTGACCTCGGGCAAGCTCGCCTACCTGCTGGACATGCTCGAAGAGCTGCTTTCCGAAGGCCGGCGGGTGCTGGTGTTCTCGCAGTTCACCTCGATGCTCGCGCTGATCGGCGACGCCCTGAAACAGCGCGGCCTCGACTACGCCCTGCTGACCGGTGACAGCCGCGACCGCCGCAAGCCGGTGCAGGACTTCCAGGAAGGCCGCGTGCCGCTGTTCCTGATCAGCCTCAAGGCCGGCGGCGTCGGCCTCAACCTGACCGCGGCGGACACGGTGATCCACTACGACCCCTGGTGGAACCCCGCCGCCGAGAACCAGGCCAGCGACCGCGCCTACCGCATCGGCCAGGACAAGCCGGTGTTCGTCTACAAGCTGATCGCCCGCGGCACGGTGGAGGAACGCATCCAGCTGCTGCAGCGGGAGAAATCCGCGCTGGCCGCCGGCATCCTCGAAGGCGCCGGGACCGACTGGCAGCTGGATGACGCAGACATCGACGCGCTGTTCGCGCCGCTGCCGAAGGCGTTGTAGGACGTAGGGCGGGTGAAACCCGCATTGCCCGGGGCATTCTGTTCGCGAGCAAGCTCGCTCCTACGGAATAACGCCGCGCCCCTGTAGGAGCGAGCTTGCTCGCGAATCCGCTCCATGCCCGCGACCGATCCCGCACAAAGACATCGCGCGCATGGCGCCGGCACAAGGGATCAGCGTTCGTCCTCGCCGATCAGATCGCGCTCGCCGCTGCCGCCCTTGGGCGAACTCGGCGACGGGAAGCGCGACGAGGCGAAGCGCACCACCAGGATCGCCACGGCCAGCAGCAGAAGCGCCACCGAGACCAGGATGATGCCGTCGTCCGGCACGTGGTTGTGCTGGATGTCGGCGATCATCAGGCGGGTCAGCGCGGTCATCGCCACGTAGATCAGGAAGCGCACCGGCATGTGGTTGGTCTTGAAATAGATGCCGACCATCGCACCCAGTTCGAGGTAGATGAACAGCAGCAGGATGTCGTCGATCTTCGCGTGGCCCTGGGAAACCATGCCGATGAATGCGGCCACCGCCGACCAGAACACCGTGGCGCCTATGGCGAACAGGGCCAGGTAGTGGAATGCCTCCACCAACAGGTTGCCCAGCGACTCCGCGCATCCATGCATGTGCTGGCGCAGGCGTTCGGCCCAATTCAGTTTCATTTCGTCGGTTCTCCCCTGGCTGACCGATAGTTGGCATGAACCGAGCAAGTTACACGCCATTGATTTCACTCAGGAAGCACTTCGCGCGGCTGCGGCAATATGCCCCGAACTTTCTCCGCCGGCTTCCAGTCCATGAAAGGCAAGCCCCAACCCAGGCAGGAGCGAAAATGGAAAGTCCCTTTCAGGTGCTGACGAAGGCGTTCCAACCCCAGTACCGGGTCAATTTCAGCCTCGAACGACTGGACGGCAGCATCGTCCTCACGCTCTCCACCGACGCCGGCGTGGCCGCCAAGCGCCTGATCCGTCCCAGCCAGATGCAGAACCCGGAGCAGCTGCAGCGCTTCATCCAGAGCATCCGCTTCGGCATCGCCATCGAACAGGGCACCAGCGCCCCCGAACTGCTGGCCGCCATGACCGGCCTGCGCAAGGCCTCCTGATCCCCCCTTCCGACGCACCGTCCTGCGGCAACCCGCCCCGAAGCAGAGCACCCCGATGATGGCCAGAATAATGGCACGGGGGCTTTGCACGTCGCGGTGAATCCCGTATGCTTTTACTGTATAAAAAAACAGTACTTTCCTACCCTGAATTACGAGAAGGCATACGAGGTGATGAATGGCCGTCGAAGTGGTGTACCGCAGCAGCCGCGATCCGGAGCGCCTGTTCATGGATAAGGCCGAAGCCGACCGGCACGACAGGATGCTCGAACTGGCGGAGCGGCTGGCGGAAGTCCTGCAGAAGGCGGTGCCCTCGCTGAACGAAGAGCAGGTCGAGGAACTCGGCATCTTCATGGCGAAGAACCGCGACACCTTCGCCCGCGCCTTCAAGAACCAGCCGGACGCCCTCGGCGAACTCTCCGCCGCAGACTCCGACGCCTGATCCCTCCTCCCGTTCGCAGGCCGCTGGCGCCTGCGAACGTCCCGTTTTTCCTGCCCTCCCGTACCGTTCGTCCGCCACCCTTGCCATCGGCAATTTAGGCATTTTTTTATGCTTTAATTGCTTTTCAGGGGGATGCGGGGGCAACCATTTCACGAGGGTAACCGTCATGATCATCCGAACTCTGGCTCTGCTGTTGATAGCCCTGTGCGCACAACCGGCCTTCAGCCAGACGGCATACGCCGCAGCCCCGGAAGCGCAGAATGCCGCCCTGACCACCCGCCTGGCGCTGCGTGACCTGTGGGTCGAGCACATCTTCTGGGTCCGCAACTACGCGGTCGCCAACCAGTTGGGCGACAAGGCGCAGGCCGAAGTCGCCGCCAAGGAAGTGGTCGCCAACGCCACCTCCATCGCCAACAGCATCGCCCCGCTCTACGGCCAGCCCGCCGCCGACCAGTTGCTCAAGCTGCTCGCCGGCCACTGGGGCGCGATCAAGGCCTACAGCGACGCCACGGTGGCGAAGAGCGAAGCGAAGAAGAAGGCCGCGACCGATGACCTGGTGAGCAACGCCGAGGCCATCGCCACCTTCCTCTCCGGCGCCAACCCCTACCTGCCGAAGGACACCCTGGTGAACCTGCTCACCGCCCACGGCGGCCACCACATCAGCCAGATCGACCAGCTTGCGCACAAGGACTACGCTGGCGAGGCGAAGACCTGGCACGCCATGCGCGAGCACATCCTGGCGATCGCCGATGCGCTGGCGGGGGCGTTGGTGAAGCAGTTTCCGGACAAGTTCTGAGGGGCTTTCCCCTTGGCGCAGGGCGAATGACCGTTCGCGGTCATCCGCCGCAAACCTGGCGCTGACGCCCATCGGTGGATGACGCTGGGCGTCATTCACCCTACGTCAGGGTGCCCAGCACAGACGAGGTAACCGATGTTTCTCGGCCTAGGACGTACCCAGCAGGATCTGCTCAGCGCATTGCTGTACTGCCCGGAAGGCATGAGCATCGACGACCTCGCCGAGCACCTGGGCGTCACCCGCACCGCGGTGCGCCAGCACCTCGCCGCGCTGGAGCGCGACGGCCTGGTGGAGCGCACCGCGACCCGGCCCACCGGCCGCCGGCCGCAGCAGCTGCACCAGCTCACCGAACTCGGCCGCGAACAGTTCCCCCGGCAGTACCAGTTGCTCGCCGACCTGCTGATCGGCGAGGTCGCCGAGCTGATCGGCCATGAGCAGCTGGTGCGCATCATGCGCGAGCTGGGGCGCAAGCTGGCCGGCAACCTGGAGCGGCAGGCGGTGGACGAACAGCGCATCGCCAACCACATGCAGCAGGCCGGCTACGAGGCGCAACTGATCGCCAGTACCGCGGGCGAGACGGAAATCGTCGCCTACAACTGCATCTTCCATCACCTCGCCAGCGCCCATCCGGAAGTCTGCGAGCTGGACCTGGCGCTGATCGCCGGCCTCGCCGGGCGCGGCGTCGAGCACCTGGAATGCATGGTGCGCGGCGGCGCGGTGTGCCGCTTCCGCCTGAAGGACGAGGACGAGTCCTAGTCCGGCTCTTCCAGCGCCTGCACCAGCACCTTGAGGAAGCGCGCCGCTTCGCCGCCGGTCACCGCACGGTGGTCGAAGCTCAGCGACAGCGGCAGCCGCGGATGGATCGCCACCTGTCCTTCCCAGGCCACCGGCTCGTCACGGATGCCACCGGCGCCGATGATCGCCACCTGCGGCGGCACCACCACCGGGCTGGCGTAGCGGCCGAACAGGGTGCCGAAGTTGGACAGGGTGATGGTGGCGCCGAGCATTTCCTGCGGCGGGATCGAGCGCGACTGCACGTCGGCGCGCAGCCGCGCGATGCCGGCCCGGAGGTCTTCGGCGCTGCGTTCGCCGACATTGCGCAGGACCGGCACGAACAGCCCATCCGGCGTATCCACGGCGATGCCCAGGTCGACCTGCGGGTGCTGGCGGAGCGACAGCGAGGCGCCGTCGAACCAGCTGTTCAGCAGCGGTTCCTCGCGGCAGGCCACGGCGATGGCCTGGGCCAGGCGGATCAGCGGATCGCGGGCGGCGCCCCAGCGCTGCAGGTCGGCGTCGCCGTGGATGGTCACCGGCACCACCTCGGCATGGGAACGCGCCATGTTGATCGCCATGCTCCGCCGCACCCCGCGCAGGCGCTCGCCGCCGAAGGAGTCGCGCGCGCTCTGCGCCGCCGCCTCGACATCGGCGCGGGTGATCAGGCCGGCAGCGCCGGAACCGCTCAGCCCGGCCAGTTCCACCCCCAGCTGCCGCGCCAGCTGGCGCACCGCCGGGGTGGCGCGTGGCGCCAGGTGTTCGCGGGTGGAGGGCGCCGCGCCGACGAAGAACTGGTCGACCTGGGCGTTCTCGCCGCCACCCTCCAGGCGGCCGACCACGGTGCCGGCATCCGTCTCCTCGCCCTCGTAGGCCACCAGCGGCTCGCCGACGTGCAGCACGTCGCCCTCGGCGCCGAACAGCTTCACCACCACGCCGTCATGGGGCGCCGGGATTTCCACCAGCGCCTTGGCGGTCTCCACCGAGACCAGCGGCTGGTCGGCCTTCACCCGCTCGCCGGCCTTGACGTGCCACTGACTGATCTCCGCTTCCTGCAGGCCTTCGCCGAGGTCGGGCAGCTTGAAGTATTTCATCGCGGTCTCCTTTGCCTCGGGGTCTGTCGCGGGCATGGCCCGCTCCTACACGGGATTCGCGAGCAAGCTCGCTCCTACAACGTCGACGCCGGCTTATCGTTCCCACGCTCCCGCGTCCGTTCCGGTGGACGTCGCCGCGCTCACGCATAGTTCATTACCGTCTCGCACGCCGCCAGGATGTCCTCCACCCCCGGCATGTACAGCGGCTCCAGACGATACAGCGGCGGCGGGATGTCCGGCGCGGTGACGCGCTGGATCGGCGCCTGCAGGTCGAGCAGCGCGCGTTCGTAGAGGCTGGCGGCGATTTCCGCGCCCAGCGCGCAGCTCTTCGGCGCCTCGTGGACGATCACGCAGCGGCCGGTCTTGCGCACCGAGGCTTCCAGCGTGTCGAGGTCGAGCGGCTTGAGGCTGGCGACGTCGATCACCTCGGCGCCGATGCCGCGCTCGGCCAGGGCATTGGCGGCCTGCAGCGTCTCGTGGACGCTGGCGCCCCAGCTGATCAGGGTGAGGTCCGCACCTTCGCGCAGGGTGAAACAGGTATCCAGCGGCAGGCGCTTGCCGTCGTCCACCAGCGGTTGCGGGCTCACCCGGTACAGCCGGGTCGGTTCGAGGAAGATCACCGGGTCCGGATCGTCGATGGCCGCCAGCAGCAGGCCGTAGGCGCGCGCCGGCGAGGACGCGGCGATCACCCGCACGCCGGGGATGTGCGCCAGCATCGCCTCGGTGGCCTCGCTGTGGTGCTCCGGCGCGCGGATGCCGGCGCCCATCGGCGTGCGCAGCACCAGCGGGCAGCCGATGCGCCCGCGGGTGCGGTTGCGCATGCGGCTGGCGTGGGACACCAGTTGCTCCATGGCCGCGTAGATGAAGCCCATGAACTGGATTTCCAGCACCGGCTTCAGGCCCTGGGCGGCCATGCCGATGCTCAGTCCGGCGATCATGTTCTCCGCCAGCGGCGTGTCGAGCACCCGCTTGAAGCCGAAGCGTTCGCGCAGGCCGAGGGTGGCGCGGAACACCCCGCCGTTGACGCCGACGTCCTCGCCTAGCACCACCACGTTCTCGTCTTCGCTCATCGCCCGGTGCAGCGCGAGGTTGACCGCTTCCAGCAGGCTGGCCTTGCCATTGGCTTCAGGCATGGTGCAGCCCTCCCTTCACCCTGACGGCATCCACCGGAGCGGCCGCCGCGGCACGCCGGGCGACCCGCTCGGCAAGCATCTCGCGCTGGTCGTCGAGCGCCGCCGGCCACTGCGCGTAGACGTGCTCGAACAGCGCTTCCGGCGGCTGCGGCGTGATCGCCTCGAAGTTTTCCAGCGCCTGCTGCACCAGTTTCTGGCATTCGCCGACCAGCGCCTGCTCGCGGCGCTCGTCCCACATGCCGTGGGCGGCGAGGAAGCTCTGCAGGCGCTTGACCGGCTCCTCGCGCCAGGCCTGGCTGACTTCCTCGGCCGAGCGGTAGCGGCTGGCGTCGTCCGCCGTGGTGTGGTCGCACAGGCGGTAGGTGATGCACTCCAGCAGCGCCGGCCCCTTGCCCTGCCGCGCCCGCTCCAGCGCCGCGCGCACGCGGTCGTACACCGCCAGCACGTCGTTGCCGTCCACCTGCTCGCCGTGGATGCCGGCGCCGACGGCCTTCTGCGCCAGGGTCGGCGCGCCGCACTGGATGCGCCGCGGTACCGAGATCGCCCATTGGTTGTTGTTGACCACGAACACCACCGGCAGCTGCCAGGCGCCGGCGACGTTCAGCGCCTCGAGGAAATCACCCTTGCTGGTCGCGCCGTCGCCGCAGGTGGTCACCGCCACCCGGTGCTCGCCACGGATGCGGAAGGCAGAGGCGACGCCGCAGGCATGCAGCGCCTGGGTGGCGATCGGCACGCTGATCGGGAAGTCCTCGGCGCAGGCCGGATCGGCGAAGGCGCTGCCGCGCTCGTCGCCGCCCCAGTAGAGGAGGATTTCCTCCATGCGCACGCCGCGCTGGAACTGCGCGCCGATGTCCCTGTAGTAGGGCACCAGCACGTCCTCCGGCCGCATCAGGCTGCCGACGGCGACGCCGATGGCTTCCTGGCCAAGGTTCGCGGGATAGGTGCCGATGCGCCCGGTGCGCTGCAGCGCCACCGCCTTCTGGTCGAACAGGCGGGTCAGCACCATTTGCCGGTAGAGGTGCAGCAGCAGGCCAACGTCGTCGACCCAGGCGGGCAGCTCGCCGAGCAGGCGGCCGTTGGGATCGAGAAAGCGGGTGTATGGCAGGTCGAACGTGCTGTGCGGCATGACTCCCCTCCTCCGCGCGCTGGATAAGCGAGCCGGTTGCACATCCGCCGCTTGTGGCGGCGAAGCTCCGGCGCCACGGGGGTTGCCCGCTGCCGGTGCCGCGGCTGGCCCGGTCCGGGCGCGCCGTGGTGATACTTCCGAGGGCCCGGTGTGTCCCGGGGCGTTTCGAATGCCTTTGTCCTAACTATAGAGGATGCGCTCCGCCAGCATGTCCGCGACCCGCGCCGGCGAGCTGCGGTCGGCCTGGGCGTGGGCGTAGACCTCGGTCAGCCGCGTGGAAATCTGCGACAGGTGCGCGGTGATGTTCGACGGCGACTCGCCCTGGTGCTGCAGCGCGACGAAGATCAGCCCGCCGGAATTGATCACGTAGTCCGGCGCATAGAGGATGCCGCGCGCTTCCAGCTCGTCGGCCACCTCCGGCTGCGCCAGCTGGTTGTTCGCCGCGCCGGCCACCGCCGCGCAGCGCAGGTGAGCGACGCTCTCCGAGGTCAGCACGCCGCCGAGGCCGCACGGCGCGAGGATGTCGCACGGGGTCGAGAGCAGCGTGTCGTTGGCCAGCGGATGGGCGCCGAGCTGTTCCACGGCGAGCTGCACCTTGCCGGCGTCCAGGTCGCTGACCAGCAGCTCCGCACCCGCCGCTGCGAGGTGTTCGGCGAGGGCGTAACCGACGTGGCCGAGCCCCTGGATCGCCACCCGCAGCCCCTCCAGGTCGTCGCCGCCGAGGCGTGCCAGGGCGGTGGCGCGAATCCCGGCGAACACGCCGAGGGCGGTGTGCGGCGAGGGATCGCCGCCGCTGGTGGTGCTGGTGACGTGGCGGGTGTGCTGGGCGATGCAGTCCATGTCGGCGCTGGAGGTGCCGCTGTCCACCGCCGTCACGTAGGCGCCGTTCAGCGACTCGATCATCCGGCCGAAGGCCTCGAACAGCGCGCCGCGGTTGTCCACGTGCGGCGAACGGATGATCACCGACTTGCCGCCGCCCTGGCGCAGGCCGGCCAGCGCGGCCTTGTAGCTCATGCCCTGGGCCAGGCGCACGGCATCCTGGATGGCGGCTTCGGCGTTGGGATACGGCAGGTAGCGGCAGCCACCCAGGGCCGGCCCGAGCCGGGAACTGTGGATGGCGATGATGGCCTTGAGCCCCGTGACCGGGTCCTGGGCGAGATGCAATGACTCGAGTCGGGCGGCTTCCATCATGTCGAACATAACGGCGCTCCCTCACTGGCGCGGGCTGATCCGCCCGCTGGAAATGGCCCCCTCAGTATAGGCAGGGCGGCCGCCCGCGGGCCCGGCGCCGACGATCAGTTGCCGGCACTGGACGAAGATCGGCGCTACGGTTAAAACCGGAGAACCACCCCGGAGGACGCCATGGACCCGCGCCAAGCCTGCCTCGCCTGCCTTGCCCAGGAGCCACCCGCCCTGTTCGAGGCAGCGCTGTGGATCGCCGCCGAACACGAACCGGACCTGCCGCCCGAGCGGGTCCGGCCGACCTTCGACGGCCTGCTGCAGCAGGTGCGACTCGGCCTGGCGGAAGGGGCCGACGACGCCGAGCGCGCCCAGCTGCTGCTGCGCCGGCTGGCTTCGCTGGGTTTCAGCGAGGACGACTATCCGCCGCAACCGCGGGTCGCCCTGCTGCCGCAGGTGCTGCTGCGCCGCCGGGGGCAGCCGCTGTCGCTGGCGCTGATCGCCCTGGAGCTCGCCCGGCGCCTGGGCATCGACCTGGTCGGGGTGAATTTCCCCGGGCACTTCCTCCTCCGCGTGCCGGGCGCCGACCACCAACTCGACCCGGTCACCGGCCGCCGCCTCTACGCCCGCGACTGCCGCGACCTGCTGCTGCGCCACGCCGGCCCGCACGTGGAACTGCAGGCCAGCCACCTGCGCACCGCCAGCCCGGCGGAAATGCTCCAGCGCCTGTCGCGCAACCTGCGCCAGCTGCACCTCTCCGCCGGCGAACCGCTGGCCGGCCTGAAGGATGCCCAGCGCGTTCTGGAACTGGGCGAAGCCACCGTCGCCGACCACCTCGCCCGCGCCGAGTTCTACCGCCAGCTGGACTGCCCGCAGGCCGAGCGCTACGACCTCGAACGCGCCCTGCTGCTCAGCGAGGACCCGGCCGAACAGCTGCGCCTGAGCCAGCGCCTGGCGGAGATCGGCGTGCCGCACAAGGCGCTGCACTGAGAGTTTTCATGCGCCCGGATGGGCTCGCGGGCATGGCCCGCTCCTACACAGGATTCGCGAGCAAGCTCGCTCCTACAGGTCAACGCTGTGCCCGTAGGAGCGAGCTTGCTCGCGAACAAAACGCGCAGAGATACCAGAAGGGGCACCCCGGTAGGGCGCATAACGCCCCAGCGTTATCCGCCGCCACCCCGGAGAAACCCTAGAACTCCCCGTGCCGCCCCTCTCCCGAGGCAAAGCGCCGCGCTCCCGCCTGGGTCTCCCCGCTCATGACCACCGCCAGGCCGCCCTGGAATTCGTTGGCCATGGCCACGTCGAAGGAATAGTCCCACTGCCCGTAGACGCTGGCGCGGTCGGCGAGCATGCAGGCCTGGGGGAACTCGGCGATCTGCCGCGCCAGTTCCTCCGCCGCCTGGCGCGCCTGGCCCTTCGGCACCACGCGATTGGCCAGGCCGATCGCCAGCGCCTCGTCGGCCTGCAGCGGGCGGCCGGTTAGGATCAGGTCGAGCGCGCGACCCTGGCCGACGATGCGCGGCAGGCGCACCGTGCCGCCGTCGATCAGCGGCACGCCGAAGCGTCGGCAGAACACCCCGCACACCGCGTCCTCGGCCATCACCCGCAGGTCGGCGAGCAGCGCCAACTCCAGCCCGCCGGCCACGGCATGGCCTTCGATGGCGGCGATCAGCGGCTTGGCCAGCTGCATGCGGCTCGGCCCCATCGGCCCGTCGCCTTCCATCTCCAGGCGATTGCGCCGTTCTCCGCCCTCGGCCACCGCCCCCAGGTCGGCGCCGGCGCAGAAGGTCCCGCCGCTGCCGGTCAGTACTGCCACCCGCGCCTCGTCGTCCGCCTCGAAGGCACGCAGGGCATCGGCCAGGGCCTCCGCCGTGGGTCGATCCACCGCGTTGCGCAGCGCCGGGCGGTCGATGATCAGGGTGGTTACCGGGCCGGACTTTTCGACGATCAGGTTCATGGCGGACTCCTGGAAATGGGCGGGCATTCAGCCCCCACTCTTACAATGCATGGCGCGCGGAAACCAGAGGGCCGAAAAAGAAACAGGCCCATGATTTCTCATGGGCCTGCTTCCCTGGTCCTGGCGTTGGGCCTGCGTCAGCGCTTGCCCATGGAACGCCGCGAGCCGCGCGGCGCTGGTGGCCGGTAGGTGGCCTTGTCATGGTTCTTGTGCGGCTGGTAGGCGCTGGCCCCCTGCTTCTGCGCAGCCAGTGCGGCTTTCGCCAGTTCGGCGAGGGAAAGCCTGGGCTGTTCAGGGGCGGTTTCCGCGCTGTCGTCGCGGGGCGGCTGTTGGGAGGATGTCATGGGAGCGACCGGATTCTGATGGATGAAACGGCGCACATCATACCTGAAGGGCACCGCCGCGGCTCATATCGGGAAGCGCGTGTCCGGCCGGGCGGCGTATTCGTCGGCCTCCTGCCGGGTCAGCACCCACACCTGGCGGACCTGGCCGTTGACGTCGGCTTCCAGGCCGACGAACTTGCCCGCCAGCTGCGGCAGCATGCCATGCACCATGAAGCGCCCGGATTCGTCGCGGATGCGTACCGACACCGCCACGCTGTAGCTGACCGTCTTCGGATAGAGCCACAGCTTGGCTATCCGCACCAGCAGGCTGGGTTTGGGCTTCTTCAGGGTGATGACCGGGTAGGACGCGCTGTCCACCATGCCGATCAGCATTCCCGAAGGAATCGTCCGTGCCGCCTGCGCCGGTCCCGCGCAGGCCAGCAGCAGCGCGCAGGCGGCCAGCCAGGCGAACAGGGAGCCGCGTGCCGTCGTGCCCTTTGCCATCGTTTCCATGTAATCCCCCGATCCTGAAAAAATATCCTGCCGAGCCTAGCCTGTTCGCGCCGCGCTGTCCGCCCATTGCTTCACGTGTCGTTTGCCGCCGACCGCCCCTGGCTCTATGTTGAAAAATCGTCGTCCCCGCCATCGAGGTCATCCATGAGCATGCTGCGTGAATCGCTCGCCCGTTTTCCGCGTATCGAACTGATCGGTGCGCCGACGCCGCTGGACAAGCTGCAGCGTCTTTCCAGCCGCCTCGGCCGCGATATCTACGTCAAGCGCGACGACACCACGCCCTTCGCCCTCGGCGGCAACAAGGTGCGCAAGCTTGAATACCTCGCCGCCGACGCCCTGCGCGCCGGGGCGGATACCCTGATCACCGCCGGCGCCATCCAGTCCAACCACGTGCGCCAGACCGCCGCGCTGGCCGCGCGCCTGGGGCTGGAGTGCGTCGCCCTGCTGGAGAATCCGATCGGCACGGCGGACGCCAACTACCTGAACAACGGCAACCGCCTGCTGCTGGACCTGTTCGGCGCCAAGGTCGTACTGGTCGACAACCTCGACGACGCCGACGCGCAACTGCAGGCCGCCGGCGAACGCCTGCGCAGCGCCGGGCGCAAGCCCTACCTGGTGCCGATCGGCGGCTCCAACGCCCTCGGCGCCCTCGGCTACGTGCGCGCCGGGCTGGAGCTGGCGGAGCAGGTCCACGCCAGCGGCAAGGGCTTCTCCGCCGTGGTGCTGGCCTCCGGCAGCGCCGGCACCCATGCCGGCCTGGCCGTGGCGCTGGCCAAGGCCCTGCCGCATACCCCGGTGATCGGCGTCACCGTCTCGCGCAGCGATGCGGCGCAGCGGCCCAAGGTGGAAAATCTGGTGCAGGAGACCGCCGACCTGCTCGGCTACACCCTGCCCGCCCACTTCGCCATCGAACTGTGGGACGAGTATTTCGCCCCGCGCTACGGCGAGCCCAACGCCGGAACGCTGGACGCCGTGCGCCTGCTGGCCGGCCAGGAAGGGCTGCTGCTCGACCCGGTCTACACCGGCAAGGCCATGGCCGGATTGCTCGACGGCGTGGCCCGCCAGCGCTTCGACAAGGGTTCGCTGCTGTTCCTGCACACCGGCGGCGCACCCGCGCTGTTCGCCTATCATCCGAGTTATCTATAGATCGAATGATCTATGCATAAAATTTCTTATTATTTTATCGCATAAGTCTTCTCATCCTATATTCGCCGCTCGTTGGACTAACCTGCTTAAACAAACCAAAACCGGGGGAACCCCATGATCTTCTCCGCATTGCGACGTCGTTTCGTGTTCGCCGGCCTGACCCTCGCGCTGGGCAGCGCCCTGTTCGGCCAGGCCGTAGCCGCCGAAGACCTGCTCGCGCAGATCAAGGAAAAGGGTGAGATCAAGATCGGCCTGGAGGGCACCTATCCGCCCTTCAGCTTCGTCGACGAGTCCGGCAAGCTCAGCGGCTTCGAGGTGGAGTTCTCCGAACTGCTGGCCAAGCAGCTCGGCGTCAAGGCGAAGTTCCAGCCGACCAAGTGGGACGGCATCCTCGCCGCGCTGGAGTCCAAGCGCCTGGACGTGGTGATCAACCAGGTGACCATCTCCGAGGAGCGCAAGAAGAAGTACGACTTCTCCGAGCCCTACACCGTCTCCGGCATCCAGGCGCTGACCCGCAAGGGCGACGAAGGCAGGTTCGCCAAGCCGGAGGACCTGGCCGGCAAGAAGGTCGGCGTCGGTCTCGGCACCAACTACGAGCAGTGGCTGAAGGAAAACGTCCCGCAGGCCGACGTGCGCACCTACGAGGACGATCCGACCAAGTACCAGGACCTGCGCATCGGCCGCATCGACACCATCCTCATCGACCGCCTGGCCGCCTTCGAACTGGTCGGCAAGACCGGCGAAACCCTCGCCGTGGCCGGCGCGCCGTTCGCCCGCCAGGAAGCCGGGGTCGCCCTGCGCAAGGGCAATCCGGAACTGCTCGCGGCGATCAACCAGGCCATCGACAAGCTGCGCGCCGACGGCAGCCTGAAGGCGCTGTCGGAAAAGTGGTTCAAGGCTGACGTCACCCAATGATCGACGCAAGCCTGCAGCTTGCGCTGGACTCCGCGCCCTTCCTGCTCAAGGGCGCGGTCTACACGGTGGGCCTCAGCGTCGGCGGGATGTTCTTCGGCCTGATCCTCGGCTTCCTGCTGGCGCTGATGCGCCTCTACGGCTTCGGCCTGCTGCGCTGGACCTCGCGCATCTACGTCTCGTTCTTCCGCGGCACGCCGCTGCTGGTGCAGCTGTTCGTCATCTATTACGGCCTGCCGCAGCTGGGCATCGAACTCGACCCGCTGCCCGCCGCGCTGATCGGCTTCTCGCTGAACATGGCGGCCTACGTCTGCGAAATCCTCCGCGCCGCCATCGGTTCCATCGACCGCGGCCAGTGGGAAGCCGCCGCCAGCATCGGCATGACCCGCGCACAGACCCTGCGCCGCGCGATTCTTCCGCAAGCCGCGCGCACCGCCCTGCCACCGCTGGGCAACAGCTTCATCTCGCTGGTCAAGGACACCGCGCTGGCCGCCACCATCCAGGTGCCGGAGCTGTTCCGCCAGGCGCAGCTGATCACCGCGCGCACCTTCGAAGTCTTCACCATGTACCTGGCCGCGGCGCTGATCTACTGGGTGCTGGCGACCGCCCTCGCCCACCTGCAGAATCGCCTCGAAGCGCGGGTCAACCGCCATGACCAGGAGCCCGGGGCATGATCAGTGTCCGCCAGTTGACCAAGACCTTCCATGGCCAGGAGGTGCTCAAGGGCATCGACCTCGACGTCGCGCCGGGCGAAGTGGTGGCGATCATCGGCCCGAGCGGCTCCGGCAAGACCACCCTGCTGCGCTGCCTGAACCTGCTGGAAACGCCCAGCGGCGGGACCATCCGTGTCGGCCAGATCGAGATCGACGCCTCGCGCCCGCTCAAGCAGCAGCAGGGCCTGATCCGCAGGTTGCGCCAGCACGTCGGTTTCGTGTTCCAGAACTTCAACCTGTTCCCGCACCGCACGGCGCTGGAAAACGTCATCGAAGGCCCGCTGATCGTGAAGAAGGAGCCGCGCGCCAGCGCCGAGACGCGCGCCCGCCAGTTGCTCGCCAAGGTCGGCCTGTCCGGCAAGGAAGACGCCTACCCGAAGCGGCTTTCCGGCGGCCAGCAGCAGCGCGTCGCCATCGCCCGCGCCCTGGCGATGCAGCCGGACGTGATCCTCTTCGACGAACCCACCTCGGCGCTCGATCCGGAGCTGGTTGGCGAAGTACTGGCGACCATCCGCAGCCTGGCCGAGGAGAACCGCACCATGGTCATCGTCACCCACGAGATGAGCTTCGCCCGCGACGTGGCGAACCGGGCGATCTTCATCGACAAGGGCGTGATCGTCGAACAGGGCGAGGCCAGGGCGCTGTTCGCCAATCCACGCGAGGAACGCACCCGGCAGTTCCTCAGCAAGTTCCTGGGCGGCGATAAACAATCTACTTAATAGATAGGAAAATCCGAATATTTGCGCTTTTTTATCGATTAGATTCTGACGATCATCTCTCTCGTCAACCGCGCAAGGCAGGCTTTCCGCCCCTTGCGCCCAACGAGGATCGCCAGATGATCGAACGCAGACCCTTCCAGCAACTCGGCGGCGCCAACCATGGCTGGCTCAACGCCAGGCACCATTTCTCCTTCGCCGAGTACTACGACCCCGCACGCATGAACTGGGGTCCGCTGCGCGTCTGGAACGACGACGAGATCGCCCCCGGCGGCGGCTTCCCGCCGCACCCGCACCAGGAGATGGAAATCATCACCTACGTCCGCCAGGGCGCGATCACCCACCAGGACAGCCTGGGCAACAAGGGCCGCACCGAAGCCGGCGACGTACAGGTGATGAGTGCCGGCAGCGGCATCGTGCACTCCGAGTACAACCTGGAGCAGGACCTGACGCGGATCTTCCAGATCTGGATCATGCCCTCGCAGCGTGGCGGCAAGCCGTCCTGGGGCGCCAAGCCCTTCCCGAAAGGCGACCGCGCCGGCCGCTTCGTCACCCTCGCCAGCGGCTACGACAGCGACACCGACGCCCTGCCCATCCGCGCCGAAGGCCGCCTGGTCGCCGCCACCCTGAAGGCCGGCCAGACCGCCGAATACACCCTGGGCGCGGACCGCCGGGCCTACCTGGTGCCGGCGGCTGGCAAGGTGGAAGTCAACGGCATCCTGCTCGAAGCCCGCGACGGCGCGGCGATCGCCAAGGAAGAAGTGGTGAAGGTGACGGCGCTGGAGGACAGCGAGGTGATTCTGGTGGATGTCGTCTGATCGTTAGCGCGGGAAAGAAAAAGGGCACGTCGTTGACGTGCCTTTTTTCGTTATGTGGGATGGCGCTGCTTGCGGCAGATCGAATTTTACGCATGGTATAGACGCTCCACGACGACCTCTCTGCTTCGAAAAAGAGGCCGATGGTAGTGAGTTAATCCTGCGTGGCTGCCTGCCAGAAAGTGTCCGGATGCTCGTGGAATGAGTGTCCGGATCAGCGTGGAATCACTGTCAGGATGTTCGTGGAATGGGTGTCCGAGTCAGCGTGGAATCCGCACAGTGGGCGGGAATGAGGTGCAGGGACATGGAAACTCTCCTCGAATGGCCGGGTTGGTCCGGCCTCAGTTAACGAAATGAATTAACGGGGTAGCTGGCGCAGCAGCGGGAAGGCGGCACTCATCTGATCGCCCCCCACCACGAAGCCACACAGCGCGCCATCTTCACCGCGAGCCTCGGCCACCATGCCGTGACTGTTCCAGCGGCACTGCCAGGCCAGATCCTCACCCTGGGTGCAGCCCGCCAGTTGTAGCGGGTAGTGCGGCGTCTTCACCTTCACCAGCATGGGCGGCAGGGTCAGCGGGGTCGGCGTGCCAAGCAGGGTCTTGGCCAAGGCATGAGCTCCTAGAACTATAGGCTGCAGGAAGGGAAGCAGTTGCCCCTGCCACTCGGCGCAATCCCCTAGCGCGAAGATATGGGGATCGCTGGTCTGTAGCCGATCGTCGACTCGGATGCCGCGCCCGACTTCGAGCCCGGCGTCTCGGGCCAAGGTCAGGTTCGGCCGCAAGCCGATGGCGGCGATCACCAGATCCTGCTCGCTGACGCGACCGTCGCTGAGGGTCACCCGCCAACCATCGCCAGGCCGATCGGGATCGATCGGGTTGAGCCCGGCAAGGCCCTGTCCTAGCACCAACTCCACACCCTGCGCACGCAGCGCCTGCTGCAACGGCTGGCTAAGGGCCGCCGGTAGCAGAGTACTGAGCGGGCTGGCAGCCAGATCCACCAGCGTAACCTGGCGCTCGTCACTCGCCATGTCCATCGCCAGCTCGCAGCCGATCAGACCCGCCCCCAGCACCATGATGCGACTGGCCTGCAGGATACGCTGCTCGGCGGCGGCGTACTCCTGCTGGCTGTTGAGGGTTATCAGCCGCTCCGAGCCCGGGATGGGCGGGCGCGCCGCGCTGGCGCCGGTAGCCAGCACCAGCCGATCATAGGGGTACTCTGCCTGCCCGGTCAGCACCACCCGCCGAGCAGGATCGATGCCGAGCACCGGGCAGTGAGGCATTAGCGTGATGCGCTGCTGCTCGGCAAATTCGCCTCCGCTCAGCCGGGTCATGGCGGCGGCGCTGCAACCCCGGCTCACCACGTGGCTGAGATCCGGCTTGTTGTATTCATCGCCGCTGTCGGCGGTGATTAGACGGATGGGCTGATCGACGTTCAGCTTGCGCAGGCTCTTGACCAGCTGCTGAGCGGCAAAGCCGCTGCCGATCACGATGATTTCGCTGTGACTCATGGCTGCTTCGCTCATGCCGCCACTTCCGTCGCGCAGGCTTCGAATACTTCCTTGCCGATGCCGCAGCCGGGGCAGAGGAAACTGTCCGGCACCTGGGCCCAGGGAGTACCCGGTGCCACCAGCTGATCCGGCTCGCCGAGGACGGGGTCATAGACCCACTGGCAGACGACGCAGAGCATGCTCTGGTTATCGTCCAACTCGCTGGATGCCGGGGCGGCGACGGGGGCTGTCGGGGCCTCAACCACAGGAGCCGCCGCCACGGGGGCTGGGGTGGTGATCGAGCGGGGTGCCTCGAGCGGGTGCAGTGCCCATTGGCGAGCGAGCCGGCGGCCATGCTCACGGCACTCGGCCAATGCCGAGCCGTCCGGGCGCCACTTGGCCTTGAGGGAGATACTGATGTCGAAACCTGCATCCATCAACCGGGTCTGGATCCGGTCGACCGCGCCGCCGGTCCAGCCGTAGCTGCCGAAGGCCGAGGCGCGCTTGTTGCGAAAGCGCAGGCCGGTGATCTCCTCGAGCATGCCCGCCACCTTGGGCATCATGACGTTGTTCATGGTGGAGGAGCCCACCAGTATCCCCTTGGAGCGGAACACCTGAGTCAGGATCTCGTTCTTGTCGTGGCGGGCCACGTTGTAGATCTTCACCGCCACGCCGGGGTCCACCTCGTGGATGCCCTGGGCGATGGCATCGGCCATCATGCGGGTGTTGTTGGACATGGAGTCGTAGAACAGGGTGATGCGATCTTCCTGATAGTTGTCCGCCCACTCCAGGTACTTGAGGATGATCTGGGTGGGATCATCGCGCCAGACGATGCCGTGGGAGGTGGCCACCATGCTTACCGGCAGGTTGAAGCCCAGCACTTCCTTGATCTTGGCGGTCACCAGCGGGCTGAAGGGGGTGAGGATGTTGGCGTAGTAACGCCGGCATTGCTCCATCAGCTCTGTCTGATCCACCTCGTCGTTGAACAGGTGCTCGTCGCAGTAGTGCTGGCCGAAGGCGTCGTTGGAGAACAACACCGCATCCTCGGTCATATAGGTCATCATGCTGTCGGGCCAGTGCAGCATGGGGGTTTCGATAAACACCAGCTGCTTGCCGTTACCGATATCCAGGCTGTCGCCGGTCTTGACCGGGTGGAAGTTCCACTCCGGATGGTGATGGTGGCCGGTGATGGAATCGATGGCGTTGTGGGTGCAGTAGATGGGGGTGCCAGGGATGCGGGCCATCAGCTCGGTCAAAGCACCGGCGTGATCCTCCTCGGCGTGGTTGATCACCACGTAGTCGATGAGGCCGAGATCGATCTCGGCCGCCAGGTTCTGCACGAACTCGCGGCTGAACTTGTGATCGACGGTGTCGATCAGTACGTTCTTCTCTTCGCGAATCAGGTAACTGTTGTAGCTGGTGCCCTTGTCGGTCTTGTACTCGGTGCCGTGGAAGTCGCGTACCTCCCAGTCCAGTTGGCCGACCCAGTGAATGTTGTTTTTAACGTGAATAGTCATGAAGTTGATCGCCAGGATGCAATAGTGAATGTTCGACTGGAACTAGCTAGTGCAGCTGGCGTGCCAACTTTTAACTTATTGTTTTTATTGAAAATATTTTTATTAAATTGTCATTAAGACAATTATTGCCTATAGTCAAAATCACAAACACAATGTCATTTGGACAATCACCGTGATCTCGAACGACAGCCTTGCGCGCATCGCTCTCGACCTGCAACTCGGTATCTCCCATCAGGACAGATTCCATCGCCTGATCCAGAGCGTGCGCAGCCTGCTATGCTCCGATGCCTCGGCCCTACTGCGCTACGAGGGGGGCCAGTTCATCCCGCTGGCCATCGACGGTCTGATGCAGGACGTGCTGGGCCGCCGCTTCGCCCTCAAGGATCACCCGCGCATGGAGGCCATCGCCCGCGCCGGCGACGTGGTGCGCTTTCCTGCCGACAGCAGCCTGCCCGACCCCTATGACGGCCTGCTCCCGGATCACGACGACTTCAGGGTGCATGCCTGCGTCGGCCTTCCGCTGTTCTCGGATCAGGCGTTGATCGGCGCGCTGACCATAGACGGCATGAACCCGTCCCAGTTCGACGCCATCAGCGACGAGGAGCTACGACTGGTTGGCGCCCTGGCCGCCGCCGCCCTCAGCAACGCCTTGCTGCTGGAGCGGCTCGCCCGCCAGAGCGGCGAGCCGCTCTTCCCCGGCGCCCAATCCGGTCCGGGCCAGCCGGAGATGATCGGCCACTCCCCCGCCATGACCCAGCTGCGCCACGAGATAGCGGTGGTCGCCAGCTCCGAGCTGAACGTGCTGATCCTGGGGGAGACGGGAGTGGGCAAGGAGCTGATCGCCAAGGCGGTGCACCAGGGCTCGCCGCGCGCCAGCCAGCCGCTGGTCTATCTCAACTGCGCCGCCCTGCCGGAATCGGTGGCGGAGAGCGAGCTGTTTGGCCACGTAAAGGGCGCCTTCACCGGCGCCATACACAACCGGGCGGGCAAATTCGAGCTGGCCGATAGGGGCACCCTGTTTCTGGACGAGATAGGTGAGCTCTCCTTGCCCCTGCAGGCCAAGCTGCTGCGGGTGCTGCAATACGGCGATTTGCAGCGGATCGGTGACGACACCCCGCTCAAGGTGAACGTGCGCATCCTAGCCGCCACCAACCTGGATCTGAAGCAGGCGGTAGTCGAGGGGCGGTTTCGGGCCGATCTCTATCACCGGCTGAGCGTGTTTCCTATCCACGCCCCGGCGCTGCGGGAGCGCGCCGACGACATCCCCCTGCTGGCCGGTTATTTTTGCGAACGCTGCCGGATCAGCCTGGGGCTGGAGCGGCTGCGCATCCAGCCCCAGGCGTTGCAACTGCTCAGCCGTTACGACTGGCCGGGCAACGTGCGAGAGCTGGAGCACGCCATCCACCGGGCGGCTGTGCTGGCCCGAGCCGAGCAAGGTAATCAGACACCGGCCCTCGCCAGCCACCACTTCAACCTGTCAGCGTCCGGCCCGGCTCAGGCCCCCGCCAGTGCGAACCCACGCCCGGCCCAGTCACTGCTGACCGCTGGCCTGGGACTGCGCGCCGCCACCGACGCCTTCCAGCTCGGGCTGATCGAGCAGACACTAGCGGCCCATAACGGCAACTGGGCCGCTACCGCTCGCGTGCTGGAGCTCGATAGTGGCAACTTGCACCGGCTCGCCCGGCGGCTCGGCCTCAAATCCTGATGCCGCCACAGCACCCCCCCCTCGCAACGGAGGGGTTCTAATGGGGCTGCCGTTCGCTTGCAAACCGTGGGCGATCAGCACAGGGACTTGACTAAGCGACGGACGATCAACTCCGGCTGTACCGTCCCGCAAAGTGGCTTGCAATCTTAACTCTGTGAGCTGGGTATGTGCTCGGCGGCCGGTGGCGCGAGCCCACGGGAACTCTCGTAACATCCGGACCAAGCCCGCCCCGCTGGACTGCAGAGATGGTTTAGCGAGCGACTGCTTTTGGCCCTAGCGACCAGTGCGACCAGAGGGCCGGGGAGATCGCCGTTGCTTCTAGGCGCGGGCGTTCTTCTTCTGCAGGATCACCGACGCTTCGTTATAGGCGCTCTGGAAGGCGTCGCTTTCAAGCCAGGCCACTGCCGTGTCTTCGTCTTCATCGTAGAAGATCGCGCGATAGGTGATCAGCAGGCCCATAATGAAATCGGTCGCGGCCTCTTCCGACTCCTCGGCGACCACCAGCATCAACACCGGGTATTGCAGGAACACCAGGCACATGGCGAGCAGACTGATGCCCTCGCCGGCCTTCATGGCCAGGAACAGATCGGCGAAATCCGCCGGATCGAAGCCGTTCTCCTCGATGTCCTTGAAGTCGAAGGTGCTCAAGTCGATCTCGACATCGTCGAACGGCTCGTTGATCAGCGGGTTTGCCAGAATCGGATGGACGACATTGTCTTTCGGCTTGCCCATGCGGTTCTGCTTGGCCTTGGCTTTGGCTCGCTGGGCACGCTTCTTCTGTTTGTCTGGAGAGGCCATGGAGGCGAGTTCCTTGTTCGGGGCAGCCATATTCATGGCCCGGAAAGGTCAGGCGACCATTATATGCAGTCTTGGCTGGGTTCTGCGGTTGAATATGGCGACTCCGAGCCCCCGAACCAGATCGGGTCTCAGCCACAACACAGACGTCCGCTCCTGGCCCAGGCTGTGTAAAAACGTTGGCATCGACCTTGCTCGGATTTGATGGAATCAAACTCAGCAGGGCGGCCCATGAAGCGTTTCATCCAGGGAGAACATCGAGGTCAAAGCACGCTGCTTCCGGAGAGCCTGGATGACTACGTCGCGGACACCAACCCGGTGCGGGTGGTCGATGTGTTCGTCGATGAACTCGACCTCGGCCAGTTGGGTTTCGACGGTGTCGTCCCGGCGGAAACGGGCAGACCTGCTTACCATCCTGCCGATCTCCTGAAGATCTACATCTACGGCTATCTCAATCGCATCCAGTCCAGTCGCCGGCTG
>NZ_FNIJ01000005.1 GCF_900103845.1 Pseudomonas jinjuensis | reverse complement strand
CCGAAGGGCGAGCGCAGCGAGTAATGAC
Organism: Pseudomonas jinjuensis; assembly: GCF_900103845.1. Classification (GTDB taxonomy): domain Bacteria; phylum Pseudomonadota; class Gammaproteobacteria; order Pseudomonadales; family Pseudomonadaceae; genus Pseudomonas; species Pseudomonas jinjuensis. The sequence goes on along the minus strand of NZ_FNIJ01000005.1, from coordinate 338,361 downwards.
GGATTTCTCGGGTAACTCCGTGCGACTCCCAACCCCCGTCGTCCTCGCGAACGCGGGGATCCAATGGGCCGTGTAGGAGCGGGCCATGCCCGCGAATCGCGCGCATGGCGCGCTTCTACCGGTCGGGGTACGGCTCTGTTTTCGTAGGAGCCAGCTTGCTGGCGATCAATTGGTTTCCCTGTGCACAGCGTTGCCGGCTGGTACCTCGGATCGCCAGCAAGCTGGCTCCTACAGGTTCGGTGTGCTGCGGGGATGAGGGTGGATGGCGCTTTTCCATCCACCATTGCGGGGCCGCATGCGCGGCCATGGTGGATCGATGGAGCGTGATCCACCCTACAGTTCGTGCCGTGCGTATAGCGAGTGCCGAAACCTGTAGGAGAGGGCCATGCCCGCGACATATTTCATGGTTTCCACGCTCCCGCGTGGGAATGCCGCAGTCCACTGTAGGAGCGAGCTTGCTCGCGAACCAATGAACCCGCTGCCGAACACTTTCGCGAGCAAGCTCGCTCCTACGAAGAGCAGAAAAGCAAAGGCCCGCTCGGTGGCGGGCCCTTGAGGTCACTCTTTCGGCACCAGCTTCAGCGACGCCGAGTTGATGCAGTAGCGCAGCCCGGTGGGACGCGGGCCGTCGGGGAACACATGGCCCAGGTGCGCCTCACACTGCTTGCAGCGCACCTCGATGCGCTGCAAGCCGTGGCTGGAATCCTCGTATTCGGCGATGGCCTCCGCCGAGACCGGCTGGAAATAGCTCGGCCAGCCGCTGCCGGAATCGTACTTGGCATCGGAATCGAACAGCGCCGCGCCGCAGCAGACGCAGTGGTAGATGCCGGGCGTCTTGGTGGCGTAATACTCGCCGGTGAAGGCGCGTTCGGTACCGCCCAGGCGGCAGACATGGAACTGCTGGTCGGTGAGTTCCTCGCGCCAGGCTTCCAGGGGTTTTTCGGTCTTGTCCATCGCTGTACCTCGCTAGCGGAAAAAAGCCCGATCGCTCTCTTTTCCCGGGACCGGGCCGCACGTATGATGCGTGGCTTCAGGGGCTGATTCAGAATCTGCCGCGCAAGGAGCTCTCAACGATAAAAACGCCTGAAAAAAGGCGTTTTTCCGTTCATATCTCCGTTTTCCTGGGGATTTTCAGTTTACAGGACACAAAGCGCAGGCAATTTCCGAGCAGTTCATCGCAGCCAGTCTGTCACCCGCGTCACAGCCTGCCAAGTCGAGCGCCGCATGCGCTCCTTCGCTGTTCGCGGGGTTCGTCCACTTCGGGAACTCCACATCATGCAGGTCAGCAAATCGAACAAGCTCGCCAACGTCTGCTACGACATCCGCGGGCCCGTGCTCAAGCACGCCAAACGCCTGGAAGAGGAAGGCCACCGCATCCTCAAGCTGAACATCGGCAACCCGGCGCCGTTCGGTTTCGAGGCCCCGGACGAAATCCTCCAGGACGTCATCCGCAACCTGCCGACCGCCCAGGGCTACAGCGACTCCAAGGGCCTGTTCAGCGCGCGCAAGGCGGTGATGCAGTACTACCAGCAGAAGCAGGTGGAAGGCGTCGGCATCGAGGACATCTACCTCGGCAACGGCGTGTCCGAACTGATCGTGATGGCCATGCAGGCGCTGCTGAACAACGGTGACGAGGTGCTGATCCCGGCGCCGGACTATCCGCTGTGGACCGCCGCCGTGGCCCTCGCCGGCGGCAAGCCGGTGCACTACCTGTGCGACGAGCAGGCCGGCTGGTTCCCCGACGTCGACGACATGAAGGCGAAGATCACCGCCAACACCAAGGCGCTGGTGCTGATCAACCCGAACAACCCGACCGGCGCGGTGTACTCGAAGGAAGTCCTGCAGGACATCGTCGAGCTGGCCCGCCAGCACAACCTGGTGCTGTTCTCCGACGAGATCTACGACAAGATCCTCTACGACGAGGCCCAGCACATCTCCACCGCCTCCCTGGCGCCGGACGTGCTCTGCCTGACCTTCAACGGCCTGTCCAAGTCCTACCGCGTGGCCGGCTTCCGCTCCGGCTGGGTGGCGATCTCCGGGCCGAAGCACAAGGCGCAGGGCTACATCGAGGGCCTCGACATCCTCGCCAACATGCGCCTGTGCGCCAACGTGCCGGCGCAGCACGCGATCCAGACCGCGCTCGGCGGCTACCAGAGCATCAACGACCTGGTGCTGCCGCACGGCCGCCTGTTCGAGCAGCGCAACCGCGCCTGGGAACTGCTCAACGACATCCCCGGGGTCAGTTGCGTCAAGCCGATGGGCGCGCTCTACGCCTTCCCGAAGATCGACCCGAAGGTCTGCCCGATCCACAACGACGAGAAGTTCGTCCTCGATCTGCTGCTCTCCGAGAAACTGCTGATCGTCCAGGGCACCGCCTTCAACTGGCCATGGCCGGATCACTTCCGGGTAGTCACCCTGCCCCGCGTCGACGACCTGGAACAGGCCATCGGCCGCATCGGCAACTTCCTCAAGACCTACCGCCAGTAATCGACACCCGGCAGCGTGCCCATGGATCTGCAGATCGACGACTTCTACCGGGACGCCGCTGCCGGGCTGCTTTCCCTCTACCAGGCGTTCCCGCGGCGGATGACCCTCTATGTCGAGGACCTGATCGGCCGCGAGGAACCCGACGAATTTGGCCTGCCCAGCGCCCGCCACCAGAGCTGCCTCGGCGCCCTGCTGTGGCTGGCCGAGGAAGGCTACCTGCGCTACGAGTCGACCATCCGCTACGAGGCGCTGGACCAGGCGGTCCTCACCGAAAAGGCCTTCCTGCGCCTGACCCGCGTCCTGCCCCATGCCGCGCACACCGAGGAAGGCCTGCCGCCCAGCGTGCAACGCGACCGCGCCACCCTCGCCTATCAGTTGCGCGAGGCGCTGGCCAGTCGCCACGGCGAACGCATCGCGCGCCTGACCCGGCTATTCTTCGAAAGTGGCTCCGGGCCGGCATAGAGACACAGTTTGAAATAGTCCCCGGGTTGAATCGGCTGGGGGGCGAACCCTATATAGCCGCATACTTTCAGCCACTCTCCGGAGCGTCCGTGCGCCCGGAAATCCCTTAGTCGAGGAGAAGCTTTACACCATGATGCGCATTCTGCTGTTCCTGGCCACCAACCTGGCAGTTCTGGTGATCGCCAGCATCACCCTGAAACTGCTCGGCGTGGACCGGTTCACCGGCCAGAACTACGGCAGCCTCCTGATCTTCTGTGCCGTATTCGGCTTCGCCGGGTCGCTGGTCTCGCTGTTCATCTCCAAGTGGATGGCGAAGATGAGCACCGGCACCGAAATCATCAGCCAGCCGCGCACCCGCCATGAACAATGGCTGCTGCAGACCGTGGAAGAACTCTCCCGCGAAGCCGGCATCAAGATGCCGGAAGTGGGCATCTTCCCTGCCTACGAGGCCAACGCCTTCGCCACCGGCTGGAACCGGAACGACGCCCTGGTGGCCGTCAGCCAGGGCCTGCTGGAACGCTTCTCGCCGGAAGAAGTGAAGGCCGTGCTGGCCCACGAGATCGGCCACGTGGCCAACGGCGACATGGTCACCCTGGCGCTGATCCAGGGTGTGGTGAACACCTTCGTGATGTTCTTCGCACGCATCTTCGGCAACTTCGTCGACAAGGCGATCCTGAAGAACGAGGACGGCCCGGGCATCGGCTACTTCGTCGCGACCATCTTCGCGGAACTGGTGCTGGGCATCCTGGCGAGCATCATCGTCATGTGGTTCTCGCGCAAGCGCGAATACCGCGCCGACGCCGCCGGCGCCCACCTGGCCGGTACCGGCGCGATGATCGCCGCGCTGCAGCGCCTGCGCGCCGAACAGGGCGTGCCGGTGCAGATGCCGGACACCCTGCAGGCCTTCGGCATCAACGGCAACCTGAAGCACGGCCTAGCCGGCCTGTTCATGAGCCACCCGCCGCTGGAAGAACGCATCGAGGCCCTGCGCAACGCACGCTGAGCCGAACGGTTTCACACTTGGGACGGGGCGACGAAAGTCGCCCTTTTTTTATTTCTGCGGGAACGCGCGATGTCGCGGACATGGCCCGCCTACAGGTCGGCGGAGACCGTTGTGGGTAGGGCGCATAACGCGCCAGCGTTATCCGCCGCGGACTACCGGCGGATGAAGCATTCCACATCATTCTCCCTACGTGTAGGAGCACGCCATGCGTGCGACTCGCGGGCATGGCCCGCTCCTACATGGAGTCGCGTCGCTCCTGAGGCACGCACAGAACCTGTAGGAGCCAGCTTGCTGGCGATTGCCGTGTTCTCCTTCCACGCCGACGTTGAGGGAAAACCTGGTTCGCCAGCAAGAACTAGGCGTCCCCCTGGCTCCTACAGGTATGGCGTCCAGCGGGCCCTGAACAGCCACGTAGGGCATAGCGCGCCAGCGCTATCCGCCATCCCATCGGCGCGGCCTTATCGGCGGATGAAGCGTTCCGCTTCATTCGCCCTACGCCAGCGGCTCGCCATGGTGCGAAGACAGTTGCTCCTACACAGGACGCGGAGCCTCCCCTACGCCAGCACCGCCACCGACTTGATCTGCGCCCAGACCGCCAGCCCCGCGCGTACTCCCAGCTGGTCATGGGAATAGCGGGTGATCCGCGCCAGCAGCGGCGTGCCGGCCACGTCCAGCTTCACCAGCAGATGCGCCGGCGTATCGGTGGCGGCGATCTCCGTCACCGTCGCCGGCAGCACGTTGAGGATGCTGCTGTGCGCCTGGCGTTCCAGGCCCAGGCTGACGTCCCGCGCCTGCACCTTGATCCGCAGCGCCCTGCCCGGCTCCAGCGCGGCGTGGGCCAGGCGGATGCGCTGGTCGCTGCCGGGCAGGCCGAGGTCGAGCAGGCCGTAGACGGCGTCGTGGCCGAGCACCCGGCCTTCCACCACCACGCCAGCGTCCTCCAGCAGGGAGATCGGCAGGTCGGTACGCGCCAGGGTCGCGCCGACCGGACCGCTGGCGCGCACGCGGCCCTCTTCCAGCAGCACCAGGTGGTCGGCCAGCCGCGCCACCTCGTCCGGCGAGTGGCTGACGTAGAGGATCGGGATATCCAGTTCGTCGTGCAGGCGCTCCAGGTACGGCAGGATTTCCGCCTTGCGCTTGAGGTCCAGCGCCGCCAGCGGTTCGTCCATCAGCAGCAGGCGCGGGCTGGTCAGCAGCGCCCGGGCCATGCCGACGCGCTGCCGTTCGCCACCGGAAAGATTGCGCGGCATGCGCTGCAGCAGGTGGCCGATGCCGAGCAGTTCGGTGGCCTGCTCCAGTTCGACGCGGTGCCAGTCGCGCGGCACGCGCTTCATGCCGTAGGTGAGGTTGCGCCGCACCGACAGGTGCTCGAACAGATTGGCGTCCTGGAACACGTAGCCGATGGCGCGTTTGTGCGGCGGCAGGAACAGGCGCCGGGCGCTGTCCTGCCAGACCTCGCCGTTCACCGCCAGATAGCCGCTGGCGGCTCGCTCAAGGCCGGCCACGCAGCGCAGGCAGGTGGTCTTGCCCGAGCCGGAATGGCCGAACAGCGCGCTCACCCCGCGCCCGGGCAGCTGCAGGTCGACGTCCAGGCCGAAGCCCTGGTAGTCCAGACGAAAACGCGCCTCGATGCTCATGTCAGGTCCATGACTGGGAACGGCGACTGGCATACACCGCCAGCAGCACGAAGAAGGAGAACACCACCATGCCGCCGGCCAGCCAGTGCGCCTGGGCGTACTCCATGGCCTCGACGTGGTCGAAAATCTGCACCGAGACCACGCGGGTCTTCCCCGGGATGTTGCCGCCGATCATCAGCACCACGCCGAACTCGCCCACCGTATGGGCGAAGCCGAGGATCGCGGCGGTGACGAAGCCCGGCCGCGCCAGCGGCAGGACCACGCTGAAGAAGCAGTCCAGCGGGCTCGCCCGCAGCGTCGCGGCGGCCTCCAGCGGGCGCGTGCCGATGGCCTCGAAGGCGTTCTGCAGCGGCTGTACCACGAAGGGCAGCGAGTAGAACACCGAACCCACCACCAGCCCGGCGAAGCTGAACGGCAGCAGGCCGATGCCCATGCCCTGGGTGAGCTGGCCGATGAATCCGTCCGGCCCCATGGCGACGAGCAGGTAGAAGCCGATCACCGTCGGCGGCAGCACCAGCGGCAACGCCACCACTGCCCCCAGCGGGCCTTTCAGCCAGGAACGGGTGCGCGCCAGCCACCAGGCGATCGGCGTGCCGATCAGCAGCAGGATCAGGGTGGTCAGCGACGCCAGCTCGAGGGTGAGAACGATGGCCGAGATATCCGCCGAGGTGAGTGGCATCGAGTGTTCCCTGCCTTACAACTGATAGCCGTAGGACTTGATGACCTCGGCTGCCTTCGGTCCTTTCAGGTATTCCACCAGAGCCTTGGCCGCGGCGTTGTCCTTGCCCTTGTTGAGGATCACCGCATCCTGGCGGATCGGCTCGTGCATGTCGGCCGGCACGATCCAGGCCGAACCGCCGCTGACCTTGCCATCCTTGTAGATCTGCGACAAGGCCACGAAGCCCAGCTCGGCGTTGCCGCTGGAAACGAACTGGTAGGCCTGGCTGATGTTCTGCCCCTCGACGATCTTGCCGGCGAGCTTGTCCTTCAGGCCCAGCTTGTCCAGCACCTGGGTCGCTGCCAGGCCGTAGGGCGCGGTCTTCGGGTTGGCGATGGAGAGGTGGCGGAACTCGTTCTTCTTCAGCACCGCACCCTGGTCATCGACGTAGCCCTCCTTCGGCGACCACAGCGCCAGGCTGCCCGTGGCATAGGTGAAGCGCGAGCCGGGGACGATTTCCTTCTCCTGCTCCAGCTTCGCCGGGGTGCTGTCGTCGGCCGCCAGGAACACCTCGAACGGAGCGCCGTTCTTGATCTGCGCGTAGAACTGCCCGGTGGCGCCGTAGGCCGCAACCAGCTTGTGCCCGGTGTCCTTCTCGAAGTCCCTGGCGATGGCCTGGATCGGCGCGGTGAAGTTGGCCGCCACGGCGACCTGCACCTCGTCGGCCAGGGCGGAATGGAAAGCCAGGCAGGAGGCGATGGCCAGCGTGAGGCGGGCGAAACGGTGTTTCATCTGATTGCCAGGTAGTCCCATGTGATCCTCGGTGTTCCAGCTTGAGAAAATCCTGCTCGCCACCCGTTATAGCAAAAATTACATAACGATGAGCGCCGCGACATTCTGCATTCATTGACCGCGAGGTCAATACATGCGGAACGGGAAAATCGAGGCTGGAGGGAATACCTCCTCCGGACCGACTCAGAGCTGGTCGAGCGGAATCTTCAGATAGTGCACGCCATTGCTCTCGGCCGGAGGACGGTGGCCGGCGCGCATGTTCACCTGGATCGCCGGCAGCATCAGCGCCGGCATCGCAAGGGTGGCATCGCGTGCCTGGCGCATGGCGACGAAGGTTTCCTCGTCGATACCCGCGCGCACGTGCAGGTTGTCGCGGCGCTGTTCGGCCACGCTGGTTTCGTGGCGGAAATGCTCCCGCCCCGGTGCCTTGTAGTCGTGGCACATGAACAGCCGGGTGCTGTCCGGCAGGCTGAACAGGCGCTGGATCGAGCGATACAGCATGCGCGCATCGCCGCCGGGGAAGTCGCAGCGCGCGGTACCGTAGTCGGGCATGAACAGCGTATCGCCGACGAAGGCCGCATCCCCCACCAGATAGCTCACGCAGGACGGCGTGTGTCCAGGGGTATGCCACACGCGCAGCGTCAGGTTGCCGATCCGCAGTTCCTCGCCATCCTCCAGCAGGCGGTCGAACTGGCTGCCATCGGTACGGAATTCCTCCCCCCAGTTGAACAATCCGGCGAAGGTACGCTGCACGCGGGTGATTCCCGCTCCGATGGCGACACGCCCGCCCAACTGCCGCTGGAGGTAGGCGGCAGCCGACAGATGATCGGCGTGGGCATGGGTTTCCAGCAGCCATTCGACGCGCAGGCCCTGCTCGCGGACATGGGCGATCACCGGGTCGGCGCTGGCATGGCCGATGCGCCCGGCGGCGGCATCGTAGTCCAGCACCGGATCGACGATGGCGCAGGCGTCGCTCGCCGGATCGCGCACCACGTAGCTGTAGGTGTATGTCCGCGGGTCGAAGAAAGCCTCGATCTGAGCGTTCATGCCCTGCCTCCTGCTTGCCGCTGCAGCCATTCATGGATGCCCATCCCGCCCAGCATCGCCAGGCAGAACAGCGCCGACTGCCAGTAACCGGCGCCAAGGCCGACCAGTGCCGGCCCCGGGCAGATGCCCGCGATGCCCCAGCCGACGCCGAATACCATGCTTCCCAGGACCAGGCGGGTGTCCAGCCGCCGCGTCTGCGGCAGCTGCATCGCCCCGCCCAGGAAATTGCGCGAACGCCGCCGCGCCCAGGCGAAAGGCAGCAGCGCCGCGCCGATGGCGCCCGCCATCACCAGCGCCAGCGAGGGGTCCCAGGCGCCGGCGAGGTCGAGGAACGCCAGCACCTTGGCCGGGTCGGCCATGCCGGCCAGCAACAGGCCAAGGCCGAAGAGCAGGCCGCAGAGAAAGGCTGTCAGACGGTTCATGCGCTCAGCTCCCCAGCAGATGGCGGATGACGAATACGCTGGCGAAACCGCTGCCCATGAAGCACAGGGTCGCCAGCAGCGAACGCGGCGACAGCCGGGCCAGGCCACAGACGCCATGGCCACTGGTGCAGCCGGCGCCGAGGCGGCTGCCGAGCCCGACCAGCAGTCCGGCAGCGAGCAGAGCAGGCCAGGCAGCGTCGAAGCGCAGCGTCGGCAGCGGCCGCCAGGCCAGCCAGAGCAGCGGCGCAGCCAACAGGCCGAGAAGGAAGAACAGGCGCTCCCCGCGTCCTTCCCCGCCGCGCGCGAGCAGACCGCCGAGCAGGCCGCTGATGCCCGCCACGCGCCCATTGAGCAGGGCGAACGCCCCGGCGGCCAGGCCGATCAGCACACCACCCGCCAGCGCGCTCCATGGCGTGAAGGCATTCCAGTCGATGCTCATCGGGCCTCCTCCGCACAGAACAGCCGGTACAGCGTCTGGATCACCGCCAGTGCCTGGGGACTGCTGATCCGGTAGTAGACCTGCTTGCCTTCCTTGCGGGTGTCCACCAGCCCTTCGCGACGCAGCACGGCCAACTGCTGGGACAGCGTCGGCTGACCGATGCCCGTGCGCTCCTCCAGCCCGCCGACGTGGCTTTCCTCCTGCGACAGCATGCACAGCAGCAGCAGGCGGTCGGGATTGCCCAGCGCCTTGAGCAGGCGCGCGGCCTCATCCGCGGACTGGTGCAGACGCGCGAGATCCGGTTGTTCGATGGCTGACATCGTGATCACTCTACAAAAATACAATATATGAAAATATATAATGACGAGCTGCAGAATTCCAGCCGGCAGACGCGACTATCGTCTTCATGTCCGATCCGGGCTGGATACGCGGAGAATGCGCCATGCTTCTCGAAGGCTCCTGCCACTGCGGCGCCGTCAGCTTCACCTTGGAGAGCGCCCATCCCTACCCCTACCAGCGCTGCTACTGCTCGATCTGCCGCAAGACCCAGGGCGGAGGCGGCTACGCCATCAACCTCGGCGGCGACTACCGCAGCCTGAAGGTACGCGGTGCGAAGAACCTCACCGTCTACCAGGCGAAGATCCGCCGCGAGGGCTCCAGCCGGGCCATCACCAGCAGCGCGCAGCGGCATTTCTGCAAGGTCTGCGGCAGCGCCCTGTGGCTCTACGACCCGACCTGGCCGGAACTGGTCCACCCCTTCGCCTCGGCCATCGACACGCCGCTGCCGGTGCCGCCGGAGCACACCCACCTGCTGCTGGATTCGAAGGCGCCCTGGGTCGAGGTGAGCGCGCGGCCGGGCGACCAGTTGTTCGATGGTTATCCGGAGGAATCCATCGCCGAATGGCATGAGCGACTGGGATTGAGCTGCTGAGGGCTTTGCATGTGGATGGAGATCGGATCGCCAGCAGGAGCGCACCTGGGCGCGACCGGTCGCGGGCATGGCCCGCTCCTACACGGTTCATTGGATCCCCGCGTTTATCGTTCCTACGCGGGAGCGCGGGAACCATGAAACCATCGAGGCCGCAGACCTCGCCAAGGGTGGATGGAAAAGCACCATCCACCCACGAACGGCCGACGCCCCCCCTACCGGCCGTCGCCTCATTCCAATTGCAACTTTCGATATGCCGCCGTGTCGGTTCCAAATAGACGCGATCACCGCGTCCCGCAAAGGAGAAGCGCCATGCGCCATCTCGCAAGCGCGATATCGGAACAGGAAGATGCCCATTCCCGGGAGCCGCTGCCGCAGCGCTACCAGCGCGTACGCGCGGCCAGCGAGGCGATCTGCGCCCCGCTCAGCGCCGAGGACCATGTGGTCCAGAGCATGCCCGACGTCAGCCCGCCGAAATGGCACCTGGCGCATGTCACCTGGTTCTTCGAGGCCTTCGTCCTCAAGCCCTTCCTGCCCGGCTACCGCACGCCGGAACCGCTCTACGACCACCTGTTCAACTCCTACTACGAAACCCACGGCACGCCCTTCACCCGCGCGCGGCGGGGGCTGATCTCGCGACCCGGGGTGGCCGAGGTGATGGCCTTCCGCGCGCATGTCGACCGGGCCATGGGCGAACTGCTCGCCGCGCCGCCGGCCGAGCACGCGCGGGAGATCGCGCGCCGCGTCGAGCTGGGCCTGCAGCACGAGCAGCAGCACCAGGAGCTGCTGTTCATGGACATCAAGCACATCCTCGCGCAGAACCCGTTGCACCCGGTCTATCGCGGCGACCTGGCGCCGGCGCCGACGATCCCGGCCGCGCCGCTGCGCTGGCATGGCTTCGCCGGCGGCGTGCAGAGCATCGGCCACGGCGGCGACGGTTTCGCCTTCGATTGCGAGTCGCCGCGCCACCGCGAGTTCGTCGGCGACTTCCAACTGGCCAGCCGGCCGGTGAGCAACGCCGAGTACCTCGACTTCATCATCGACGGCGGCTACGCGCGCAGCGAGCTGTGGCTCTCCGACGGCTGGAACCTGGTGCGCCAGGATGGCTGGCGCGCGCCGCTGTACTGGCTGCACGAGGACGAGGCCTGGTACGAGATGACCCTCGGCGGCCTGCGCCCGCTCGACCTGGAAGCGCCGGTCTGCCACCTCAGCTTCTACGAGGCCGACGCCTACGCCAGCTGGGCCGGCGCGCGGCTGCCCAGCGAGGCGGAATGGGAAGTGGCGGCGGCGCACCTGCCGCCCGGGGGCAATTTCGTCGAGAACGACCACCTGCAGCCGGTCGCCGCGATGGACGCCCCCGATGCCCTGCAGCAGATGTTCGGCGACGTCTGGGAATGGACCGGCAGCGCCTTCCGCCCCTACCCGCGCTTCAAGCCGCTGTCCGGCAGCCTGGGCGAGTACAACGGCAAGTTCATGTCCGGACAGATGGTGCTGCGCGGCGGCTGTTGCGCCACACCCCGAGACCACATCCGCAGTACCTATCGCAACTTCTTCTACCCCGCCATGCGCTGGCAATTCGCCGGACTGCGCCTGGCCAAGGAGGCCTGAATGGCACTCGCGATCAGCTTTCACGACCGTCTTGCGCAGGACGACTGCGCCTCGTTGCGCGACGAAGTCCTGGCCGGTTTCGCTGCCGAACCCAAGCGCCTGGCGCCGAAATTCTTCTATGACCGGCGCGGCTCCGAGCTGTTCGAGGAGATCACCCACCTGCCCGAGTACTACCTGACGCGCACCGAGGAAGGCATCCTCGCCGCCAACGCCGATGAAATCGCCGACCGCCTCGGCCCGGGCGTCACCCTGGTGGAACTGGGCAGCGGCGCCAGCCGCAAGGTCCGCCTGCTGCTGGAGGCGCTGCGCCCGGCGCGCTACCTGGGCATCGACATCTCCCGCGACTTCCTGCTCAGCAGCACGCAGCGCCTGGCCGACGACTATCCCTGGCTCAGCGTGCACGCGCTGCACGCCGACTTCTCCCGACCGCTGGCGCTGCCCGGAGCGCTGGACGGCGGCCGGCCGGTGGCCTTCTTCCCCGGCTCCAGCATCGGCAACTTCACCCCCGCCGAGGCGCGCATCTTCCTGCGCAACCTGCACCGCCTGCTGCCGCGCAGCGGCGGGCTGCTGATCGGCGTCGACCAGCCGAAGGAGCGCAGCGTGCTGGAAGCCGCCTACAACGACAGCGCCGGGGTCACCGCCGCCTTCAACCTGAACCTGCTGGAACGCATCCGCCGCGAGCTGGACACCGATCTGGACCCCGCGCGCTTCCGCCACCACGCCTTCTACAACGAAGCCGAATCGCGCATCGAGATGCACCTGGTCAGCCGCCGCGCGCAGACGCTGCGCCTGGAAGGCCGGCGCTTCATGTTCCGCGAGGGCGAAAGCCTGCACACGGAGAACTCCTGCAAGTACGCCCCGGAGACCTTCCGCGAACTGGCCGCCTCTTCGGGCTTCCGCCCGGCGGCGCACTGGACCGACCCGAACCGCTGGTTCAGCGTGCATTACCTGACGCGGGAGTGAGCTCGGGAAATCTTGGCCCCGTGGGCAAGGCCAGGGCGTATGGTGGATCACGCTCCACCGATCCACCATGGCCGCGCCGGCGGCCCCGCAATGGTGGATGAAAGAAGCCTCATCCACCCGTTTCCGACGCGGGAGTGATCCCGGAAACAGCGGAAACCCGTAGGGCGGGTGCAACCCGCAATTATGCATTGGTGGCGGGCTTCGCCCGCCCTACGTCATCCCTGTGAACGGGCTTCACGCCCCCTTCAGGTGCTGCTCGAAGAACTTCGCCGTGCGCCCGTTGGCCAGCTTCGCCGCGGCATCGTCGTAGTGCACCCCGCCGTTGCGGGCGAAGGCGTGGTTGCAGCCGGGATAGGTGTGGATCTCGATCTGCCGGTTGCCGCCCAGTTTCGCGACTATCTTCTGCCGCGCCGCCGGGGGCACGAACTCGTCCTCCTCGGCGATGTGCATGAGCAGGCCGTGCTTGATGTTCGAGGCCTCGTCCAGGTGCTGGTCGATGCCCACGCCGTAGTACGACACGGCGCCATCCACCTTGGTGCGGGTGGCGGTCAGGTAGGACAGCAGGCCGCCCAGGCAGAAGCCCACGACACCGACCCGGGTGACCGCGTCGGGCCGCTTCAGCGCGGTGGCGATGCTGGCGATGATGTCGGACACGCCGTTGTCGACGTCGAAGCCCTGGTACAGCTTGATCGCCTTGTCCCATTCGGCCTGGGTCTTGTCGGTGATGCTGACGCCCGGCTCCTGGCGCCAGAACAGGTCCGGGCATACCGCGAGGTAGCCCTGGCCGGCGAGCGTGCGGCAGGTTTCCTTGAGGTCGTCGTTGATGCCGAAGATTTCCTGGATCACCACCACCACCGGCGCCGGCGTGGCGGCCGGCAGCGCGACGAAGGCATGGAACTCGCCGTCCGGTGTGGTGACCGTCAGTGCGCTGTCGCGCACGCCCTGGGTGGTACTCATCGGATTCCTCCTAGCTCTTGATGAACTCCAGCAGATCCACGTTCAGCCGGTCCTTGTGGGTCTCGGCCAGCCCGTGCGGCGCGCCCTGGTAGACGATCAGCCGGGCGTTCGGCACCAGCCTGGCGGACTCCAGCCCGGCGGCCTGGATCGGCACGATCTGGTCGTCGTCGCCGTGCAGCACCAGGGTCGGGATGTCGAACTTCTTCAGGTCCTCGCTGAAGTCGGTTTCCGAGAAGGCCCTGATGCAGTCGTAGGCGCTCTTGTGTCCGGCCATCATGCCCTGCATCCAGAACGCATCGATGACGCCCTGGGAAGGCCTGGCTCCCGGGCGGTTGTAGCCGAAGAACGGGCCGCTGGCGATGTCCCGGTAGAGCTGCGAGCGGTCGGCCAGCGAGGCGCTGCGCAGTTCGTCGAAGACCTTGAGCGGCAGGCCCTTGGGATTCTGCTCGGTCAGCAGCATCAGCGGCGGCACGGCGGAAATCAGCCCGACCCTGGCCACCCGCCGGCTGCCGTGGCGGCCGATGTAGCGGCTGACCTCGCCGCCACCGGTGGAAAAACCGACCAGCACGACGTTCTTCAGTTCCAGGGTTTCGATGAGTTGCGCCAGGTCGTCGGCGTAGGTGTTCATTTCGTTGCCGTACCAGGGCTGGCTGGAACGGCCATGTCCGCGGCGGTCGTGGGCAATGCAGCGGAAGCCGTGGTCAGCGAGGAACAGCATCTGCGATTCCCAGCTGTCGGAGCACAGCGGCCAGCCATGACTGAACACGATCGGCTGACCGGAGCCCCAGTCCTTGTAGTAGATCTCTGTGCCGTCCCGGGTGGTGATGTAGCTCATCTTGCGCCCTCCTCTTCCAGGGAGTGCGGGCGGCCGGCCGTGGCCGGTGGCCCGTCGCATGCACGGAACATGGCGGCAGGCCCAGAACCGGGCCCAGCCGCCACTATGGCGTGGCGCCGCCGGTCGGCATGCGGCGGCGAACTGCGTCCACGGGTTCGCCCGGTGATGGCCCGTGCAGGGCGCTAGCGCTGCGTTCCCAGGTACTGCTCGGTGGAGAGCACCTGCGCGTAGGCGAAGGCGAGAGAGGCCATGAAGGCTGCATGGACCTGCTCCGCCGGCACCACCACCCCGTTGAACTCGAGGTCACGCGAAGCACAGGCATCGTGAATCACCGTGGCCCTGTAACCGTAGTCGACTGCGGCGCGCGTGACGGCGTCGACGCACATGTGACTCATATTTCCGACGATTACCACTTCCTCGATGCCGTGGCTGTCGAGCAGCGGCTTCAGGTCGGTCTGGTGGAAGGAGTTGACGAAGTTCTTCAGGATCACCGGCTCGTCGCCCTGGTTGCGTACCTTGGGGTGGATTTCCGCGCCCGGCGTGCCGGGGGCGAAGAACGGCGCATCGCTGCTGGCGAACTCGTGGCGGATGTGCACCACCATGTCGCCGGCCTGGCGGGCCGCGGCGATCAGGCGGGCGGCGTTGTCGGAGGCCGCGTCGATGCCGCTGAGGGTCCACTTGCCGCCGGGGAAGTAGTCGTTCTGGATGTCCACCACGATGAGCGCTTGCCTGGTCATGTCGTTTTCCTCTGGTTGGGGGAGCGGTCGTCCCATGCGCCTATTGATAACCCCGGGGCGACTGGCCGAGGATTGGCGGGATCGACATATTCGAGGCGAAAACTGACATGGGCGCGCGCAACGATACGCTGGAAATCGGCCTGCTCCTCTACCCCGGCGCGCAGCTCGCCGCGGTGCACGGCCTGACCGATCTGTTCGGCGTGGCCAACCGCATGGCCGCCGAACACTCCGATACCCCACTGCCGGTCCTGCGGGTGCGGCACTGGGCGGCGGACGCGCAGTCCGGGGAAATCCGCTGCGTGTTCGACAGTCATCCGCAAAGCGCCGGCCGGATGAGCGTGGTGATCCTGCCGCCCAGCCTCGACGCCCTGCCTGAGGCCGGGGCCCTGCAGCCGTTCAGCCAGTGGCTGCGCCGGCAGCATGCCGCCGGGGCGACGCTCGGCTCGGTCTGCGCCGGCGCCTTCGTGCTGGCGCAGACCGGCCTGCTCGACGGACGCCGCGCCACCACCCACTGGGGCTCGGCCAGGGCGCTGGCCGAACGCTTCCCGGCCGTCGAGGTGGACGCCGACCAGTTGATCGTCGACGACGGCGACATCATCACCGCCGGCGGTCTGATGGCCTGGACCGATCTCGGCCTGGCGCTGGTCGGCCGCCTGCTGTCGCCGTCGATCGCCTCGGCCACCGCGCATTTCCTGGTGGTCGACCTCAGCCGCCAGTCGCAGCGCTATTTCAGCCGCTTCGCGCCGCCACTGACCCACGGCGACGCGGCGGTGCTCAAGGTCCAGCACTGGCTGCAGAAACAGGGCGGGCGGGAAGTCTCGCTGGGCGCCATGGCGGCGCAGGCGGGCCTCGGCGAGCGCACCTTCCTGCGCCGCTTCCAGCAGGCCACCGGGTTGAAGCCGACCGAGTACTGCCAGCAGCTGCGCGTTGCCAGGGGCCGCGAACTGCTGGAGTTCACCCAGCGCAGCGTCGACCAGATCGCCTGGGAAGTGGGCTACCAGGACCCCGGGGCGTTCCGGAAGGTGTTCCAGCGCATCGTCGGGTTGGCGCCGAAGGAGTATCGGATGCGCTTCGGGGTGAGGCGGGCCGGGCGGGAAGAGTCGACCGGGACCTAGTCCGCCTTCCTCTGCCGCCGCGGCCACACCAGGCTGAAGCACGCCCCGCCCAGCGCCTGGCTGCGGCTGATGTGCGCCCGCCCGCCATGCCAGCGCATGATCCGCCGCACGATGGAAAGCCCGAGGCCGTGGCCGCCGGTGACCCGGGTGCGGCTGTCGTCGACGCGGAAGAACGGCGTGAACAGGCGCTCCCAGCGCTCTTCCGGCACCCCCGGCCCGTCGTCCTCGACGTCCACCCGGCAGCGGTCGATGCTCACCCGGTAGCTCACCCGCACCCGCCCGTCGGCGTAGCGCAGGGCGTTGCCGATCAGGTTCTGCAGGGCGCGCTGCAGGTAGCGCGGCTCCGCCTCGATCCAGCTGCCCTGGTCGTAGGGCACCAGCACGCCGGCCTCGCAGGTGATCTGCACTTCCCGGCGCAGCGGGGCGACCTCCGCGGCGACCCGCTCGACCAGCACGCCCAGCTCCAGGCTCTCGAAGGTCATCGGCGGCGAGCCCTGCTCCAGGCGCGCGTAGGTCAGCATCTCGTCGACCAGGGTATCGAGTTCCTGGATGTCTCCGTCCATGCCTTCCATGTACTTGCGCCGGGTGTCGTCCGACTCCGCCGATTCGACCATCTCCAGGCCGAAGCGCAGGCGCGCCACCGGCGTGCGCAGTTCGTGGGACACCGCGCGCACCAGCTCGCGCTGGATGCTGACGAGGTTGTGGATCTGCTCGGCCATGTGGTTGAACGAGCCGGCCAGCCGGCTCACCGCATCCGCGCCGCGCACTTCCACCCGGGCGTCGAGGCTGCCGCGGGCGATCCGCGCCGCCGCGCTTTCCAGGCCGCTCAGGCGCGTCTCCAGGCGGCTGACCAGCAGGTAGACGATGAAGCCGATCAGGCTCAGCGCCGCCGCGGCGATCAGCGCCAGCAACTGCGGCGGATAGGGGTTCATCTGGAAGATCGGGCCCAGCTGCAGGGTCCAGGGCGTATTGAGGATGCCCGCCAGCACGCGGATCGAATCGCCGTCCTTGCCCAGCGCCAGCACCGTGTCGCCCTCCTCCACGCGGCGGCTCTGGTCGTCGTCGAGGTCGACGTCCTTGAGGTCGCGCAGGTGCACGTCGAAGCCGAAGCGCTTGTCGCGGACGATCCGCGCCAGGTGATAGGGCTGCTGGCTGGCCGGATAGCCCTGCAGGTCGTCCATCAGCAGGTAGATGGTGGCGCGCGCCAGCTGCTCGCTGATCTGCTCGACCTCGCCCTGGAGGACCAGCCCCTCCGGCGCGCTGACCTGGGTCATCACGCGGAAATCGTGCGGGCCGCCCTCGCGCACCAGTACCTGGTCGTTGACCAGCCGTGCCCGGTCGCGGCCGGAAACCGTCAGCGAGTCGAGGGGCACCAGCTTCAGCGGAATGCCCATCAGCCGGCTCCACTGCGTCAGCATGCGGCGCCGCTCGGACTCGCTCATGGTGCGCAGGTCGTCGGCCATCAGGCGGAAGGTGCCGCGCGCCAGGTCCTCGCGGTAGCGCTCGCTGCGCACCTCGTTGACGATGTGCAGGGTCAGCACGCCCAGCGCGCCGACCAGCACCAGCGCCAGCAGCACGCCGCCATAGATGCGCAGGAAGATCGATTTCATTTGTTTACTGGGTCCCCGCGTGCGCGGGGAAGATGGCGGTGACTGGCCTCATGCGGGCGTCATCCCCGCGAACGCAAAGGTCCGGCAGACAACTCACACCTCACCCACGAACAGGTAGCCCTTGCTGCGCACCGTCTTGATCTGCCGCGGGTGCATCGGGTCGTCGCCGATCTTCGGGCGGATGCGCGAGATGCGCACGTCGATGGAGCGGTCCTGGCCGTCGTACTCGATGCCGCGCAGGGAATTGAAGATTTCCTCGCGGGACAGGATGCGCCCGGCGTTGGAGGCCAGCAGCCAGAGCAGGTCGAATTCGGCGCTGGTCAGTTCGATGGTCTGCTCGCCGAGCCAGGCCTCGCGCATGGCGTTGTCGATGGTCAGCTGGCCGAAGGTCAGGCGCTTGCTCGCCACAGCGCCCTGTGCCGGTTCGGCGGACTCCTTGCGCCGCAGCAGGGCGCGGATGCGCGCCAGCAGCAGGCGCGGGCGCACCGGCTTGCAGACGTAGTCGTCGGCACCCATTTCCAGGCCCTGCACCTGGTCCATGTCGTCGGTACGCGCGGTGAGCATCAGGATCGGGCCGTCGTATTCCGGACGGACGCGCCGGCAGATCGACAGGCCGTCCTCGCCCGGCAGCATCAGGTCGAGCACCACCAGGTCCGGCCGCTCGGCCAGCACCCGCTCGACCGCCAGCGCACCATTGGATTCGACCGACACCTGCAGGCCGTTGCTTTCCAGATAGTCCTGGGTCAGCTCCGCCAGGCGCTGGTCGTCCTCGACGATGAGAATCCGCGCTTCTTGCTCCATACCCTCTCCTGCACGCAAACCGGGGAACAACCGAATCCCCACGAAACCGCAGCATTGTAGCCAACCGCCTCGCCTATCGCACCGGCGTGCCAGAAATGAGGCAAAACCACAAGATATTGTGTTAGGGTCCTGCCCCGCCGCGGTACCCCGCAAGCACCGTGGTGGCCCGCCCGGTAACGACGAACGGGCAGAAAAACCTGATCCTTCGATCATTCGCCGTGCCCAGCCAGTCACACACATTTCACCCACATTTTATCCACAGGTTTTCCCCGGAAACCTGCCTTGCAAAGCCCGCCCAAGCGCATTATCTTGTATCCCCGTTGCGGCCCACCCCTATATCTTGGGGTTGCCACTACAGACCGGACACTATAAGAAGTCGAATTTCCCGAGCCTGTTCAACGGCTCCTCCGGTCCGCTCACAACGTAGTTCCAGACGTATCGAGGTCCCGCGCGGCACAGACCGCAAGGAGCGATCCATGTCGATGGAAATGCGGTACAGAGGTTGCAATCAGTCATTCAAAACCACTAGGTATTGTGGTCCCGGCCCGTAAAGCCGAACCCGACTTGGCCAGGGAGGCATTCGAGTCCTTTCCCCTTTGTTTCAGTTCCCGCGTCCGGCATCGCGCCGGCTGCTCAGGCTTTTTTTGTTTCGCTGTTTGTTAAAGGAAGGCGCCCCGGCGCCGGCAACACACCATTACGAGAATGTGGAGACAACCACCCATGCAGACCGACACCACTCGCGAGAACCCGCAGGCAGCCGTGCCGCAGGGCGCCGAATCCTCCCAGGATCTGGCCGCCACCGCGCCGGGCCAGCTGCGCGTGATCAAGCGCAACGGCACCGTAGTCCCCTACACCGATGACAAGATCACCGTAGCCATCACCAAGGCGTTCCTCGCCGTGGAAGGCGGCACCGCCGCCGCCTCGTCGCGCATCCATGAAACCGTCGCCCGCCTGACCGAGCAGGTCACCGCGACCTTCAAGCGCCGCATGCCGTCGGGTGGCACCATCCACATCGAGGAAATCCAGGACCAGGTCGAACTGGCGCTGATGCGCGCCGGCGAGCAGAAGGTCGCCCGCGACTACGTGATCTACCGCGAAGCCCGCGCGCAGGAGCGCAAGCGTGGCGCCGGCGAGATCGCCCAGCCGCACCCGAGCATCCGCATCACCCGCGCCGACGGCAACCTGCAGCCGCTCGACATGGGCCGCCTGAACACCATCATCAGCGAAGCCTGCGAAGGCCTGGCCGAAGTCGATGGCGACCTGATCCAGCGCGAGACCCTGAAGAACCTCTACGACGGCGTGGCCGAGAAGGACGTCAACACCGCCCTGGTGATGACCGCCCGCACCCTGGTCGAGCGCGAGCCGAACTACTCCTACGTCACCGCCCGCCTGCTGATGGACACCCT
Source organism: Pseudomonas jinjuensis (assembly GCF_900103845.1). Classification (GTDB taxonomy): domain Bacteria; phylum Pseudomonadota; class Gammaproteobacteria; order Pseudomonadales; family Pseudomonadaceae; genus Pseudomonas; species Pseudomonas jinjuensis. The sequence goes on along the minus strand of NZ_FNIJ01000005.1, from coordinate 318,454 downwards.
GCGCGCCGAAGCCCTGGGCTTCCTCGGCGTCGCCGAAAGCGCCACCCACCACGAGATGGCCGACCTCTATGCCCAAGCCCTGCCGGCCTACGTGGAAAAAGGCGCCGAGTTCGAGCTGCTCGATCCCAAGCTGAAGGAATTCGACCTGGAGAAACTCGGCCGCGCCATCAACCACGAGCGCGACCAGCAGTTCACCTACCTCGGCCTGCAGACCCTGTACGACCGCTACTTCATTCACAAGGACGGCATCCGCTTCGAACTGCCGCAGGTCTTCTTCATGCGCGTGGCCATGGGCCTGGCCATCGAGGAGCCGCAGAAGGAAGAACGCGCCATCGAGTTCTACAACCTGCTGTCCTCGTTCGACTACATGTCGTCCACCCCGACCCTGTTCAACGCCGGCACCCTGCGTCCGCAGCTCTCCAGCTGCTACCTGACCACCGTTCCGGACGACCTGTCTGGCATCTACAGCGCCATCCACGACAACGCCATGCTGTCGAAATTCGCCGGCGGCCTGGGCAACGACTGGACGCCGGTGCGCGCGCTGGGCTCCTACATCAAGGGCACCAACGGCAAGTCCCAGGGCGTGGTTCCGTTCCTGAAAGTGGTGAACGACACCGCCGTCGCCGTGAACCAGGGCGGCAAGCGCAAGGGCGCCGTCTGCGCCTACCTGGAAACCTGGCACCTGGACATCGAGGAATTCCTCGAACTGCGCAAGAACACCGGTGACGACCGCCGCCGCACCCACGACATGAACACCGCGAACTGGATTCCGGACCTGTTCATGAAGCGCGTGTTCGACGACGGCAAGTGGACCCTGTTCTCCCCGTCCGAAGTACCGGACCTGCACGATCTGACCGGCAAGGCCTTCGAAGAGCGCTACGAGTATTACGAAGCCCTGACCGAGTACAACAAGATCAAGGTGTTCAAGGTCGTCCAGGCCAAGGACCTGTGGCGCAAGATGCTCTCCATGCTGTTCGAGACCGGCCACCCGTGGCTGACCTTCAAGGACCCGTGCAACCTGCGCAGCCCGCAGCAGCACGTGGGCGTGGTGCACAGCTCGAACCTGTGCACCGAGATCACCCTGAACACCAACAAGGACGAGATCGCGGTCTGCAACCTGGGCTCGATCAACCTGGTCAACCACATCGTCGACGGCAAGCTGGACACCGCCAAGCTCGAGAAGACCGTGAAGACCGCCGTGCGCATGCTCGATAACGTCATCGACATCAACTACTACTCGGTCCCGCAGGCGCGCAACTCGAACCTCAAGCACCGTCCGGTCGGCCTCGGCATCATGGGCTTCCAGGACGCGCTGTACCTGCAGCACATCGCCTACGGCTCCGACGCGGCCATCGAGTTCGCCGACAAGTCCATGGAAGCGGTGAGCTACTTCGCCATCCAGGCTTCCTGTGACCTGGCCGACGAGCGTGGCGCCTACGAGACCTTCGACGGCTCGCTTTGGTCCAAGGGCATCCTGCCGCTGGACTCCCAGCAGATCCTCATCGAAGCCCGTGGCCAGAAGTACATCGACGTCGACCTGACCGAATCCCTCGACTGGGCTCCGGTCCGTGCTCGCGTACAGAAAGGCATCCGTAACTCGAACATCATGGCCATCGCGCCGACCGCGACCATCGCCAACATCACCGGCGTATCGCAGTCCATCGAGCCGACCTACCAGAACCTGTACGTGAAATCGAACCTCTCCGGCGAGTTCACCGTGATCAACCCCTACCTGGTTCGCGACCTGAAGGCGCGCGGCCTGTGGGACCCGGTCATGGTCAACGACCTGAAGTACTACGACGGCTCCGTGCAGCAGATCGAGCGTATCCCGCAAGACCTGAAGGACCTGTACGCCACCGCCTTCGAAGTCGAGACCAAGTGGATCGTCGACGCCGCCAGCCGCCGCCAGAAGTGGATCGATCAGGCGCAGTCGCTGAACCTGTACATCGCCGGCGCCTCGGGCAAGAAGCTCGACGTGACCTACCGCATGGCCTGGTACCGCGGTCTGAAGACCACCTACTACCTCCGTGCCCTGGCCGCGACCAGCACCGAGAAGTCGACCATCAACACCGGCAAGCTGAACGCCGTGTCGGCCGGTGGCAACGACGGCCTGCAAGCCGCTGCGGCTGCAGAGCCGAAGCCGGCCCCGGTCCCGCAGGCTTGCTCGATCGACAATCCGGACTGCGAAGCCTGCCAATAAGGCTTCGCCACGTGCGGTGAACCCCACCGCACGCACGGACAATCCCCTCTCCCTCCGGGAGAGGGTTAGGGTGAGGGGCTCTTCCCCTCCCCCACTTCAAAGCTTTCGCGTGCCCCCACGCCACCCGTTACCCAGACCGGCCCGGACCGGTCTACCAGACCAGGAGAGGAACCAATGCTCAGCTGGGACGAATTCGACAAGGAAGACGCCGCCGAAGCCAAGCCGGCGTCCACCGTAGTACAGGCCGCTGCCCAGGCCATCGACAAGCTCGACAACGAAGCCGCCGGCTCCGTCGAAGACGCCCGCGCCGTAGCGGCCGGCGACTCCGAAGCCGTGGCCCGCGCCAAGAAAGCCCTGAACGACCTGGACATCCAGGAAGGCCTCGACGACCTCGAAGGCTCCGCCGCCCGCGTACAGGTCGGCGACAAGCAGATGATCAACGCCCGCGCCGACCTCAACCAGCTCGTGCCGTTCAAGTACGACTGGGCCTGGCAGAAGTATCTGGATGGTTGTGCCAACCACTGGATGCCGCAGGAAGTGAACATGAACGCGGACATCGCCCTGTGGAAGAGCAAGGACGGCCTGTCCGAAGACGAGCGCCGCATCGTCATGCGCAACCTCGGCTTCTTCTCCACCGCCGACTCGCTGGTGGCGAACAACCTGGTGCTGGCCGTCTACCGCCTGATCACCAACCCCGAGTGCCGCCAGTACATCCTGCGCCAGGCCTTCGAGGAAGCGATCCACACCCACGCCTACCAGTACTGCATCGAGTCGCTGGGCATGGACGAGGGCGAGATCTTCAACATGTACCACGAGATTCCTTCGGTCGCGAAGAAGGCGTCCTGGGGTCTCAAGTACACCCGCTCGATCTCCGATCCGCAGTTCCAGACCGGCACCCCGGAAACCGACCGCCAGTTCCTGCGCAACCTGATCGCCTACTACTGCGTGCTGGAAGGCATCTTCTTCTACTGCGGCTTCACCCAGATCCTCTCCATGGGCCGTCGCAACAAGATGACCGGCACCGCCGAGCAGTTCCAGTACATCCTGCGCGACGAATCCATGCACCTGAACTTCGGCATCGACGTGATCAACCAGATCAAGATCGAAAACCCGCACCTGTGGGACGCCGCGATGAAGGACGAAGCGACCCAGATGATCCTGCAGGGCACCCAGCTCGAGATCGAATACGCCCGCGATACCATGCCGCGCGGCGTCCTGGGCATGAACGCGGCGATGATGGAGGACTACCTCAAATTCATCGCCAACCGCCGCCTGACCCAGATCGGCCTGAAAGAGGAATACCCGGGCGCGACCAACCCGTTCCCGTGGATGTCCGAAATCATGGATTTGAAGAAGGAGAAGAACTTCTTCGAGACCCGCGTTATCGAGTACCAGACTGGCGGTGCGCTGAGCTGGGACTGACCGGAATTTTTCACGATGAATTGGAATTTTTTCACTTCAAAGTGAAACGAACGCACCAAGCGAGTGCGGAGTGTAACAAGCGAGAACCTCGGAGCCGCCAGGGATGGCGGTGAAGAGAAGCAGTCGAAAGGGCCGGCGAGCATTTGCTCACCGGCCTTTTTACATTGGGAAGCGGTCCGCTTTCAGTCAAACACTGCCTGTCGCATCAAGGCGGAGGCTGCCACATGCAAATGGCTGTGAGAGCTCCGCCGTTCACCTTGAACGATGACTCAGCGCAATAACACGGGAATCATCTGTCGCCGGGAGGGCTGCTCAGCGAAGCGGCATGTTGCTTTTGCAGAAGTCGAATACCGCATCAACCATCTGGTCCAGCCCAGCCAGTTCCAAGGGATAGTGCCCGGCGTTTTCCAGCATCACGGTCGTTACCGGCACCCGGTTGATTCGCTTCAGCACCAGCTCGCTCAGGTGCAGGGGCGTCCACTTGTCTTCGGCGGGCTGGGTCAGCAGGATAGGGCAAACGTCGAAGTCTTCGGGTTCCAGCCTTGGCCGGTAGCTGCCATAGGAGGCAAGGAAAGCCATGGTGACCCACTTGCCCGCCGACGTCTTGTCCGCCAGGCAGGCGTTCAGCGCCGCCTTGTCGTTCACCAGGGTCGACATCTTGCTGGCGAGGGACATCGGCATCCGCATCCCTGCAAGGGGCGTCGCTGCGCTGAGCTTCGCCAGAGGAACGCCCAGGCGGCTCATCATCAGGTTGCGGGCGGTTTCATCACGCACCTGCTGGATGCGCTGGTCGAGGAAGGTCATGCCGATGATGCCTTGCACTTTCCGGTTCAGCGCCGCGATGTGGTAGGCCTCCATCCCGCCAGCGCTCAGGCCATAGAGGAAGATGGGGCGCGAGTCCCTTGCCAGCTCACGGTCGACCAGGTCGGACCCGGCCTGCACCCAGTCGTCGTAGCGCACGGGCTTGCCACGCCCCACCTGGGTGACGCCATATTCCGGCATGTCCACCGCGATGGTCTCCAGGCCACGTCTGGCGAGTGGGGCCCCGAGTATCGTCGTCATCTGCCGGCCATTGGTGCCCACGCCATGGAGCAGGATCACCTTCAGTGGCGCCTCGGGATTGCGGTAGCAGTCCAGGTGGATTCTGTGTTGCCGCCAATTCCACCATTCCTCGCTCGGCTCATCTCCCGGCTGCAACTGGTACGACTCGGGTAGGAAGCGCTGAATCTCGCGCCAGTTGGGCTGCTCTGCGTAGGTCATGGTGCTCTGTCCTCGTGGAATGTGCGGTGCAGCCGCGACAGCTGCTAGAATCCGACAAATGTCAGAAACACGGAAAATCTAACTTATGTCGGATTTACCAGCAAGCGATAGCGCTCAACGGAGTTCCCGCCGCCCCAGGCAGGAGCGTTCCGCCAGCCGCATGAACAAGGTTCTGCAGGTGGCGGAGCGGCTCTTGGAGGAGATAGGTCCCGAGAAGACCTCCATTCCCGCAATCGCGGAAGCCGCAGAGGTTCCACGCGCGGCGATCTACCCCTTTTTCCCGGACAAGTACGCCATCTTCTCTCGTCTGGCGGCGCTGCACATGGAGCGCCTGGTAGAGGTGATGGAGGGGACGGATCTGGCCGCCGCCGACAGTTGGCGCACCTGGGGGGCTCGACTGATCGAGGCGGTGGCGAGCTACTACAACCGGTTCCCGGTGGCCAGCATCCTGCTGCTCAGGGGCGGGTTCACCGAGGACGACCGGCACGCGCATGCCGTCAAGAACGAGGCCATGGGCAAGCTGCTTCGCGAGCGGCTGGCGGGCTTCGGCGATGGCCCGGTGCTGCCCGCCGAGCCGGATGTCGCCACGCTGGCCGTCGAGATCGCGTTTGCCTGCATGAAGCACGGCTACGCCAAGGACGGCATGATCTCCGAGGCAATCTGTGCCGAAGCGGTAAGAGCGAGCGAGGCCTATCTCAGCCGCTGGGAATCGCCGGCCTGAAGTGCCCTGCTGCGCTTGCGCATCGCCGAGGGCGTGGTGTCGAACCAGCGCAGGCACAGGCGGGTCAGCACGGACTGATCCGCAAGGCCGAGCAGGCTGGCCAGTTGGGCCAGTGGAATGCGCGTCTCGTTGAGGTAGCGCTCGGCGGCCTCGCGCCTGACTTCATCGCGAATGGCGTCGAACGTCGCATCCTCGGCCGCCAACCTGCGTTGCAGCGTGCGCGGGTGAACGAAGAGCAGGTCGGCGATGGCCGACTTGCTTCCCCCCGTCGAACTCAATGTGGAGCGGAGTGCCCGCCGAACCCGATCGGTCATCGACAGGTTCGGATCACCGTATTGCCGCTCCAGGTAGTCCAGCGCAACGGTCCTGAGTGCGGCATTCACATCCGCCAGACCGCTGTTGAGCGTTTTGGGCGAAACATGCAACGCGGCGTATTCCTGATCTGTATGAACCGGCGCGCCGAAGAAGCTCTTGTAGGCCTGGAGATCAGCCAGCGGGGTATGCGGCAGCGCAACGGCGAGCAGTTGGTACTGGCTCCCCGCAAAGAACTTGACCACGCGATGCACTACGCCCAGGCACTGATCGAGCGTTTGCCGCCTGGATGACAGGCGCGAAAGCACGACCTCCATGCGCAGCTCTACCGCGCCGGCAACCAGGCTGCTGGACTCGAGCACGCTGAACACCAAGGCAGGACTGTGCACGAACAGGTAGTGCGATGCCGTGTTCAAGGCTTCGCGCACGCTTGCCGAATGCTGGATGGCCGTTGCCAGTGGCCCCAGTACCTGGATGTCCTGGTGCGCGGCCAGCTTCAATCCCAGATCGCTGCAACCGGTTACCGCCGCACTGTCCTCCATGAGGGCGACGATCGCGCGCAGCGACACCATTTCATCGTCATTCTCGCCCAGGTCCTGCGGCAGGCCATGCTTGCCGAGCAACGGCTGCGGGTTCACGCCAAGCTCGCGCAAGAGCCTGGAGAAGCCTTTCATACCTGCGGACCGGACCATTTCTGACATGTCTCGCAGGGTAAAAAGAATGTCTCGCAGGATCAAGAGCAAGGCGACAGGGTCGGTGCAGTATGGCCTTCACAGAACAAGAACGGTCTTTGGAGACTCCCATGAAAGCGCAGCATTTCGACGTCCTGATCGTTGGCGCCGGCCTCTCCGGCATCGGTACGGCGTGCCATGTACAGCGTGCATTTCCCCACAAGAAACTGGCCATCCTGGAACGGCGCAAGCAGTTGGGCGGAACCTGGGACCTGTTCCGCTATCCGGGTATTCGTTCGGATTCGGACATGTTCAGTTTTGGCTATCAATTCCGTCCCTGGAACGAATTGAAGGTGCTCGCCGATGGACCTGCCATTCGCCAGTACATCGCCGATACCGCCAAGCAGTTCGGTGTGGACAAGAAGATTCACTACGGGTTGAAAATCCTGCGCGCCGACTGGTCCAGCCAGCAGCGCCAGTGGACGCTCGACGCCATCGATGAGGCCAGCGGAGAAGCGCGCCAATACACCTGCGACTTCTTCATCAGTTGCACCGGTTATTACGATCACGATGCCGGCTTCCTGCCCAGGTTTCCCGGTGAAGACAGGTTCAAGGGCATCAGGATCCATCCTCAGCACTGGCCGGAAGATCTCGACTACAGCGGCAAGACGGTCGTGGTCATCGGCAGCGGCGCGACCGCGGTAACCCTTGTGCCGGCCATGGCCGACAAGGCGGCCCATGTCACCATGCTCCAACGCTCCCCGTCGTACATATTTTCCATCCCCGGACTCGACAGGATCTCCGCCGTTCTTGAGCGTTTCCTGCCGTCGAAGTGGGTCTATGGCTTCGCCCGTCAACGCAACATCCTGCTCCAGCGCTGGCTCTACGAGGCCTGCCGCCGCTGGCCGAGGGCAATGCGCCGTTTCTTCCTGTGGCAGACCCGCCGACATCTGGGGCCGAGCGTCGACATGGCGCACTTCACGCCCAAATACATGCCCTGGGACGAACGCCTGTGTGCCGTTCCCGATGCCGATCTTTTCAAGGCCCTGAAGAACGGGCGAGCGTCGGTCGTCACCGATCACATCGATACCCTGACGGAAACGGGCATCCGACTGAAGTCGGGGAAGCAGATCGACGCCGACATCATCGTCACGGCGACAGGGCTCAACCTGCTGATGCTCGGCGGCATCGACATGCGGGTCGACGGGCAGTCCAGACAATTGCGCGATGCCATGACGTACAAGGGGCTGCTGATCCAGAACGTACCGAACATGGCCTGGATCTTCGGCTACACCAATGCCCCCTGGACCCTCAAGGCCGACCTGGCCGGCGAATACATCTGCCGCCTGCTGCGCCATATGGAAGCCCATGACATCGCCGTGGTGACACCGAAGGACCGGGACGATTGCTCCCTCGGGATCGGCATGCTGGACACCCTGCAGTCCGGCTACGTGCAACGGGCCAAGGAGATCATGCCCCGCCAGGGCAGGAAGCTGCCCTGGAAGGTGCTGATGCACTACGAGCGCGACTCGCAGATGCTGCTAGAGCAGCCGATCGAGGACGGCATCCTGCAGTTCGAGCGAGCGACTGGCGTGGCCTCGGTCAGCCGGTTGCGTTCGGCGTGATGCGGAGGCGCAACGATGAAGTCGCCTCGGTTCAAGCGCATGAACGTCTCCTTCGCCAGCCAGGAGACTCAATGCAGGGCATGGTTCTATCACCCGGCGGACGCAGGCTCGGAAGCCCTGCCCTGCATCGTCATGGCCCATGGCCTGGGCGGCACCCGAGCTTCGGGCCTGGCGCCGTTCGCGGAGCGGTTCGTCGCCGAGGGCTATCGGGTTCTGGTCTTCGACTACCGTTATTTCGGGGATAGCGGCGGCAAACCCCGGCAGTTGCTCACGGTAGCGAACCAGCTCGCCGATTGGCGGGCCGCCATCGCTTTCGCTCGCTGCCAGGGCGGCGTCGATCCTGCACGCATCGCGCTGTGGGGCACTTCGTTCTCGGGGGGCCATGTCACCAGCATCGCCGCCAGGGACCACAGGATCGCGGCCGTCGTAGCGCAGAATCCGATGATGGATGGCCTTGCCTCGGTGGGCATGTTCCTGGGTTATGCAGGGCTGGGCAACCTGCTTCAGCTGAGCGCCCTGGGGCTGGTCGATCAGCTGCATGGCCTGATAGGCAAAGACCCGCTGCTGATACCCGTGGTGGGACGTCACGGGGACTTCGCGGCCTTGAGCTCACCGGAGGCATGGGACGGTTACCAGGCCATCGCCACATCCGGTTGGCGCAATCAGATGAGCGCGCGTTTCGCCCTGACGCTCTCCCTGTACCGCCCGATAACGCTTGCGAAACAACTGCGCTGTCCGATTCTGGTTCAGGCCTGCATGGAGGACTCGGTCGTTTCGCCCAAAGCGGCTGTCCGTGTTGCCGAACTCGCGAACAAAGGCGAGTTGCGCCGATACGAGGGCATGGGGCATTTCGCTGTCTATGTCGGCGCAGGTTTTGAAACCGCGGTGACCGACCAGATCGCTTTCTTCAGGCGGACCCTGGGCGGTACGCCTTCTTTTCGCGACAACCGCGATACCGACGGTAGATGATCCATGAACGCAAGAATCTTGATCTACGGTGCCTATGGCTATACCGGTGAGTTGATGGTCCGTGAAGCGGCAAGGCGCAGACTGGATATCGTCATCGCGGGTCGCTCGGCAGCCAAACTGCGCCCGCTGGCCGACGAGCTGAACCTTGAATACCGCGCGTTCGATGTGCAGCAAGCCGCATCCAGCATTCAGGGCATCGGTGTCGTGCTGAACTGCGCGGGGCCCTTCTCGTCGACGGCGCAGGCACTGGTAAATGCCTGCCTGGCGGCCGGCGTGCATTACGTGGACATAACCGGAGAAGTCCCGGTCTTCCAGGCGTGCCACCAACTTGATGAGCGCGCCCGGGAAGCCGGCATCATTCTCTGTCCCGGCGCCGGCTTCGACATCGTCCCCACTGACTGCCTGGCCGCGAGCCTCAAGGATCGACTGCCTGAGGCGACCCGCATCGACCTGGCGTTTTCCTTCGGCACCCGCCCCAGTGTGGGCACCATCAAGACACTGGTGGAAGGCATCGAGATGGGCGGCCTGGTAAGGCGTGGACACCAGCTCAAGACCGTTGCCAACGCCTATCGCATTCGGCGGATTCCGTTTCGGGATCGCAGCCGCTGGGGCGTGACCATTCCGTGGGCCGATGTCTATACGGCCGGAATATCGACGAACACCCCGGATGGCATGGTGTACACGGCCCTGCCGCTGAGCCTGGGCATCCTGATGCGCCTGACTTCGCCATTCAGAGGGGCCTTGACGTTACCCAGGGTTCAGCGCTGGCTCATGCGCCTGGCCGAAAAGATCTTCCCCGGCGGGCCTGACGAAACCCAGAGAGCCGTTCACCGGACCCAGTTCTGGGGCGAGGCGGTTGCTGCCGATGGCAGAAAAGTCGCCATGACCTTTTCGGCACCAAGCGTCTACACCCTGACGGTCGAAACCGCGCTGGCAATCTCCAGCCACTGCATTGGGAGCCAGGCGCGCGGGTACTACACACCCTCGATGCTGATGGGCAAAGGATTCTTGGCGTCGCTGCCTGGCGTCGAAACTGCGGACAGTCGCCCAGCCTGCGATACATGAACTCGCAACAGTCTTCTGGCCATGTCGACCTAGCTGAAGACTTCGCGAATCAAGCCTCCCGAAGCTCAAGCTGAATGACTGCTGCTGGCAGATTGTGTTGAAAAAGTCCCTCTGCGATTTCTGCCTGCGAAAGTAGGCCGCGGACGTTGAAATCTGAAGCAGTTCTGCGCCCGCCCGGTCTGCTTCAGATTTCGCGTAGCAACGCCAAAGCCGTGCGTTTTTTGAACGATTGAAAGGCGGCTCCAGCAAAGACTTCCTTTTTCAACAGAATCGGCCAGAAGCGGACATTCTCCGACTGAGGTTAATGCACTTCCCAAAACCAACAGATTAGGAGCGAGAGAGCAGCATCTTTAATCCGGCTGCTCCAAAGACCATTGCAAGAGTGCCTTCAATCCATCGGCGCGCGTGGCGGTATGCCCGCACCATAGTTGCGGTAGAGAAGACGAGCGCATAGCCACAGAAGATTGTGATGCTCAGTACCGCGCAACTGGCGAAGGTAATTGTAACGGTCGCTGACGAAGCATCCGCACCCAACCCAAGGGTCATCGTCGCGATCCAGCCAAGCAGCGCTCCCTCACGGGGCTAAAAGCGAATGCTCGATAACCGCTCCCGGCATCATCACTTCCAACCCTTCAATCAATCGCGCCCCTGCTTCCTGCAGCGCCTCGAGCGGCATTTCGGGAAGGCTTTCCAGGATGAACCACATCTGCAGGGCATCCGACCCCAAGCGGGTTCTGACACCTTGGCGCCAGTTCCATCGACGGCAGGTAACGCCCTGGTCATCTCGCCAGATGACTTCGCCCGCTTCTGGATGCTCATGTACCAGTTGCCCATCCTTCAGGGTGTCGAACGACTCGCTTCCATCGGCGATTACCAACCTGGGCGTACCCACATAGGCAGCGAGGTTTTCACCTCCGACTGGAATCGCATACTGCAGGCTGATCGCGTTGTAGAGATCGACGATCGGATCGATGCTCGGCAGGCCGCCGTCGCGCAGAGCCCGTTTGCGCAATGCCGCGGCTGAACACGGTGTGCGCTGGGGCTTGGCACCGAACTGACGAAATACCTCGTCCCATGCCGAAAGATGGGCTTCAGCCCAGGCAGGCCTCCCCGCAGCAAGCGCCTGACAGGCACCAGCCAGAGCCTTCGCGGCAAAGTCCGGATTAACGATCGGGGCGGCTTCGACACACAGGCTCAGCGCCCTGAAGCCAGGGGCGAGCGCAGCAATTTGGGGGTCGATAACGGGGGCAACGGACAACATCAAAAACGTTTCCTCTTGCAGGTTCTAACAAGGCGCGTCTAACGACGAATCAGGTTCCTTTTGTTGTAGTCCCCCCATGCGACAGAGAGCACCCGCATGGTGGTGAATAGTCGTTGAATCCTGGACTTCATGTTTTTCTCCTCATTGGATTGGATCTCGGCAAACGCCGATTTACGCAAGGCTGCGAGAGACCGCTTGGTTGATCCCGCCTGGTATTTCTACCTGTCACGCCTTATCAGACCTAATGATTTTACCTAATACAAAATTAGAATTTCTAATGACAGGAGCGGTGAAGGAAGAACCGAAACAGGTGCCGATTCGGGACTGTCATGCTTAGGGGATCGACACGACTCAGACTCTTAACTGCTCCGCCCGCCGGCAGCTTCTGGCCGATTCTGCCGATCGTAACCGGCAGCCATCGCCCCAAAGACGCCTAGAGTCTCGCGGCACCGCGGCCGGCGTTGAGATGGCCCCAGGAAGCAGTGCTACCCCTGCTGTTTTTTCAGGCGGTGCTCCAACTGCCGGCGAGTGACGCCCAGCAGCCGAGCAGCTCCGGCGACATTGCCGCCGGCGCGGCCCATGGACCGATTCACCGATGCTTCGATCAGCTCTTCCAGCGAGTGCTCGTCCAGCCACTCTTCGATCACCGCCTGGCGCCGTGGCGGCGCGTCGGCGGCGGGCATCGGGGCTGGCTCGCGCGGCGGTGCCAGGAACAATTCGCTGAGGCCGATCGGCTCATTCTCGTCTGCCAGCACCACGCCCCGCTCGATGATGTTCTCCAGCTCGCGAACATTGCCCGGATAGTCGTACTGGAGCAGAGCCCGGACCGCCGCCCGGGTAAGGCCCTTGATGGAGCGCTGGTGCTGGGTGGAGAAGCGCTTGATGAAGTGACGAATCAGCAGGGGGATGTCATTGCGCCGTTCGCGCAGGGCCGGAATGTGAATGGGCACCACGTTGATGCGGTAGAACAGGTCTTCGCGGAAGCGGCCCTGGCGAACATCGTCCTCCAGATTCGCATTGGTGGCGGCGATGACCCGGATGTCCACCGGGCGCGGAGCGTCGCCACCCAGCCGGTCCACTTCCCGTTCCTGCAGCACGCGCAGCAGCTTTTCCTGGGCCACCGGCGTCAGGGTCCCGATCTCGTCGAGGAAAAGGGTGCCGCCGTTGGCCAGTTCGAAGCGTCCGGGGCGGCTGCGGTTGGCGCCGGTGAAGGCGCCCTTCTCCACTCCGAACAGTTCCGACTCGATCAGGGTTTCCGGCAGTGCCGCGCAGTTGACGGCCACGAACGGCTTGTCCGCGCGATGGCTGAGCTGATGCAGGAGGCGAGCGAAACGTTCCTTGCCGACGCCGGTTTCGCCCTGGAACAGCACTGTCACATCCCGCATGGCGATCTTCTCGATGCGGCGGCAGGTGGCGAGGAAACTGGGATCGGCGCCGATCAGGTCGGATACCGCCAGGGCCTCATCCAGCACCGGGTCCATGAGCGAGGCGTTGACGTAGTCGGTTGAGCCGAAGAGGCCCAGCTCGTCCGCATCAGCGCCCCACTCCTCGATGGGCTTGCCGATGATGCGGCAGTGCGCGTGGCCCATGCCCCGGCATTCCACCTCGCGGAACAGCACCGTGCGCCCGAAGAAGGCGCTGTTGAAGCCGGACGCATGGCCAACCTGCATCCAGCAGACCGGCTCCGCCGACACGGGCAGGTGAGCCAGGTGGGCGCTGGCTTCGATGGAGTCGTGCCAGATCTGCTCGACGACGTGATGGCCGGACTCCACGTCCACCTCCATGCGCAGCGTCTCCACCCGCGTCACCCCTTCCATGGCATGCAGAAGCGGCCCGGCCATGAACGCATGGTCGCTTTCATCTCCGCGCAACTCACGCGCCAGTTCGGCATCGCTGGAGCCAGCGGCATAGCCCATCCGCCCCAGAAGGCGACGTGCATGAGCCACGCCGATCTCGGCGATCAACTCGCGGCGGAACGCGGCGAAGGCCGGCAATTGCATGAGGAAGGCGCGCTGCTGGCCGAGCCAGATCTTGCCCTTGTCGGGCTCCATCCTGAATTGGCGGGTCAGATCCTTGGGGAAGTTACGTACGCCCATAGCTATTCACATATTTGTTATTCGGCATCCTGAAACTAACAAATATGTTGATTACCCTCAATCGATCCGCGTGGACCTGGCCGTTGAAAAAAATATTAAGTACTTGTTTTTAAAAGACAAAAAAATCACTCAAAGACGTTGGCACGAGGCTTGATATCTCCATGACAAGCGCATAGCGCCAGGGATGGAACGGAGACCGTCCCAGCGTCCAGGAAGGACTGCCCACTAACAAGAAGACGATGTCGGACGTGGCAGTCCGGCATCCGGAGAACGACAACAATGACAATGAAGATGCCGAACCACACCAGCCACGAAACCGCCGACTACGACGCGGATGTAGCGATCGTCGGCGCCGGTCCTGTCGGAACCCTGCTGGCAATTCTGCTGGGCAGGAAGGGCCACCGGGTCAGCCTGGTGGAGCGCTGGCCGCAGCCCTATGACCGTCCGCGTGCCGTGACCTTCGACCATGAGATCGCGCGGATCCTCGCCTGTCTCGGGATCGACTCCGACAACGATCCGGCGATCAATTACCACGACGAGCTCTACTACTGGCGCAATGCCGACGGCGAAGACCTGCAGATCGTCGACTGGAAGAGCACCTCGGCGTCCGGCTGGCGGGTGCGCTACTGGTTCTACCAACCGGACCTGGAAAAGCGTCTGCTGGACATTGCCCAGGGTATCCCGAGCATTCGCCTGATTCGTGGCTGGGAAGCCAATTCCCTTAGCCAGGACGAAGATGGCATCTGGCTGCAAGGCAGCAGCGAAAAATCCGGCGATCCCACGCGCATTCGTGCCCGCTACGTGGTCGGCGCCGACGGCGCCAACAGCTTCGTCCGCCAGGCCCTGGACCTCAGCTTCACGGATCACGGGTTCTTCTACGACTGGCTGATCCTCGACATGATCCCCCACGAGGAGCGCGTGCTCGACCCGGTGCACTGGCAGCTGTGCGATCCGAAGCGCCCCACCACCATCGTCCCCGGCGGCCCGGGCCGGCTGCGTTGGGAATTCATGGCCCTGCCCGGCGAATCCGCCGAGACCCTGTCCTCCCCCGAAACGGCCTGGGAGCTGATGTCCCCCTGGGGTCTGACCCCGGCGAACTCGACCCTCGAGCGCAGTGCGGTCTATCGCTTCCAGGCACGCTGGGCGGAGTCATGGCGCAACGGTCGCGGCCTGATCGCGGGCGACGCGGCTCACCTGATGCCGCCCTTCGCCGGCGAAGGCATGTGCGCCGGACTGCGGGATGCGGTGGCCCTGGGCTGGCGCCTGGACGCCATCCTCTCCGGGGTCATGGGCGAAGAAGTACTCGACAGCTACACCAGCGAGCGCCGCGAGCACGCCAAGCATTACATCGAGTTCTCCATGGAACTGGGCCGCATCATCTGCATCACCGACCCGGAGGAAGCCGCCGCGCGCGACCAGCGGATGAAGGCCGACCTGGAGGCATCCGGCCGGAAGCCGGTGCCGACCGACAAGGCCTCGCTGGGGCCCGGCATCTGGTTCCCTGATGCCGGCCATGCCGGTGAGCTTTCGGTACAGGGCATCGTTCGAGCTGGTGAGCGCTGCGGCCGCTTCGACGAAGTCGTCGGGCGTGGCTGGCTGGTGATCGGCTATGGCCAATCACCGCGCCAGGCGCTCGGCACCGAACAGGTACAGGCCCTGGAACGACTGGACGCCCGATTCGTCACCCTTGGCCCGGTGGGCACTGCCTGCGAGGTGGCAGATGTCGAAGGCACCTATGCCGCCTGGCTGGCCAGCATCGATGCCCGCTTCCTGGTGATTCGCCCGGACTTCTATGTCGCGGCCAGCGCGGTCTCGGCCGAGTCCCTCCGCCACCAGGTGGACAGCCTGCTGCAGCAACTGCACCTGACCTCAGCCCTTCCTGACCTGGCAAGCAACGCCGCCTGCGCCTGACCGAACTTTCCGGAGTTTCTTTCCATGCATGACTTCATTTATGCCAATCATCCCGCTCGCGTCATTTTTGGTGCGGGCAGCTCGCGACAGGTCGCAGAGGAGATCACCTCACTGGGTTGCCGACGCGCTCTGGTGCTTTCCACCCCAGCCCAGGTGGCGGAGGCCGAATGCCTCAACGACGCCCTGGGTGGTCTGGGCGTCGGCGTATACCCCCACGCCACCATGCACACCCCGGTCGAGGTAACCGAAGCGGCGATGACGCGCTTCGCCGAACTCGGCGCGGACTGTGTCGTGGCCCTGGGCGGGGGTTCGACCATCGGCCTGGGCAAGGCCATCGCCTATCGCAACGACGCACCCCAGGTGGTGATACCGACCACCTACGCCGGCTCCGAGGTGACGCCGATCCTCGGGCAGACCGAGAACGGCCTCAAGACCACCGTGAGTTCGCCGAGCATCCTGCCGGAGGTGGTGATCTACGACCCCGAACTCACCCTGGGATTGCCGGTGCCCATGAGCGTTACCAGCGCCCTCAATGCCATGGCGCACGCCGTGGAAGGGCTCTATGCACGCAACCGCAATCCGATCACCTCTCTGATGGCCACGGAGGGCATTCGCGCATTGAAGGAAGCACTGCCAGGCGTCGTACGCCAGCCCGATCAACTCGCGCCACGTAGCACCGCACTCTACGGCGCCTGGCTGTGCGGCACGGTGCTCGGCACTGTCGGCATGGCCCTGCACCACAAGCTCTGCCACACCCTGGGCGGCAGCTTCAACCTGCCCCATGCCGAAACCCATGCCGTGATGCTGCCGCACACGGCTGCCTACAACCAGGTCGCCGCGGCCGATGCCTTGCGCCCGGTCGCCGAACTCTTCGGCGGCAACCTGGGAGTCGGCCTTCACGATTTCGCCGCCTCCCTGGGCGCCCCTCTGGCGCTGAAGGACCTCGGGCTCGACGAAGCCGACCTGGATCGTGCCGCCGACCTGGCTGTGCGCAACCCCTACTGGAATCCGCGACCGGTGGAACGGGAGGCGATCCGCGAACTGCTGCAGAGGGCCTGGTCCGGCGCACGCCCGGACTGATGCGACCGGGGCGCTCCGAAAGACAGTGCCCCGCCCTGACATTGCAGCCACAGGCAGAACACAAGGTGCATCACATGATCGAATACTTCACCGAAGCCGGCTCGGCCCAGAGCGTGAACGCGCGCATGGGGGACGACATCCACCCGCGCCTGCGCACTGTCATGACGTCACTGATCGAACATCTCCACGGGTTCATCAGGGATGTGGAACTGACCGAAGCCGAGTGGGCCACGGCCATCGACTTCCTGACCCGCTGCGGACAGATCTGCTCCGAACATCGGCAGGAGTTCATCCTGCTCAGCGACACCCTGGGCGTCTCCATGCTGGTGGACGCCATCAATCACCGACGCCCACTGGGCGCTACGGAAAATACGGTGTTCGGGCCCTTCCATGTGGACGGAGCCCCTACTCGCAACATGGGCGACACGATCTCTCTGGATGAGAAAGGCGAAAGCTGCCTCTACGAAGGACGCATTCTCGACCTCGACGGCCAACCCATCGCGGGTGCCGTACTGGACGTTTGGTCGGACAACGCCGAGGGCTACTACGACGTCCAGCAGCCCGAAGTGCAGCCGCCATGGAACAACCGTGGGCGCTTCATCACCGGCGCCGATGGGCGTTACCAGTTCCGCGGCATCAAGCCGGTGTCCTACCCCATCCCCGACGACGGCCCGGTAGGCCAGCTACTGGCGCGGCTCGGCCGGCATCCGTGGCGGCCGGCGCACATGCATTTCCTGGTCGAGGCCGAGGGTTACCAGCGCATCGTCACCCACACCTTCGTCGAGGGCGACCCGTACCTTGAATCCGACACCGTGTTCGGGGTCAAGGCATCGCTGATCCAGTCATTCGAGCCGAACACCACGGGCGCGACCCGCTGGATAGCCGATTTCGACTTCGTCATGGCCGCAGCCTGACACAAGCCAAAGCGTGACATCCGTGTCGGCCCCAAGGTGCCGGCACGCTCCTACTACAAGAACAAGAGTGGAACCCAAGATGAAACAGCACGTCGCTCGTCCGGCTGACGCCTCCTACGAATGGAAGGCCGTCACCCTCCTCGCCCTCGGCTTCGGCCTTGTCAGCATCGACCGCTTCATGATCATGCCGCTGTTCCCGGTCATGATGCGGGACCTAGGCCTGGATTATCAGGACCTGGGGTTGATCACCGGCATCCTCGCCGTGACCTGGGGCATCTCGTCCCTGTTCATGGGCAAGCTGTCCGACCGCTTCGGCCATCGCGCGGTCATCATTCCCGCCGTCATACTCTTCTCCCTGCTGGCGGGATGCAGTGGCCTGGCCACGGGACTGCTCAGCCTGCTGCTGATTCGCGCAGTCATCGGTGCCGCCGAGGGCGCCTACACGCCAGCCAGCATCGTCGCCACCCTGGAAGCTTCCCGGCCGAGCCGCCACGGCTTGAACCTGGGCATCCAGCAGGCGGCGATGCCGCTCTTCGGCCTGGCCCTGGCGCCCATCCTCGCCACCCAGCTGTTGCATCACATGGACTGGCACTGGGTCTTCGCCCTGGTGATGGCCCCGGGCCTCCTGGTCGGCTATCTGCTGTACCGGGTCCTGCGCAATACCGATGCCGCCACGGCGGCTGCGCATACCAGCACCCACGATGCGGGGCAGCACCACTGGACCGAGGTGTTCCGCAGCCGCAACGTGCCGTTGAACATCCTCGGCATGATGTGCTGGCTGACGGTGCTGGTGGTACTGGGCGCCTTCCTGCCCAACTACCTGCTGGATCACCTGGGCCTCGATCTGGAGCAGATGGGCTACGTGCTTTCCGCCATCGGCTTCGGCGGTGCCGTCGGCACCATCCTGTTGCCGAGCCTCTCGGACCGGATCGGACGCAAGCCGGTCATGGTGTTTTCGGTCATTGGCGGCGTGGTATCGCTCTATCTGCTGATCAATACCGGGGCCGACACCACCCGCCTCTTCCTCTGGCTGTTCTTCACCGTGTTCTTCGATTTCGGCCTGATCTGCCTGACCGTGGGCCCCACCACCACCGAGTCGGTGCCTGCCACGCTGATGTCCACGGCCTCGGGCTTCGTGGTCGGCGTCGGTGAAATCTTCGGCGGCGGCATCGCCCCCGGCCTCGCCGGCTACGTCGCACACCACCACGGCGTGCAGTACACCCCGCTGCTCGCACTGGCAGCCATGTCCGCCGGGTTGCTGGTGACCCTGTCCCTTCGCGAGACGGCACCGGCACGCATGGCGTCCGCTCTCGAAGCCACCTGATCCGGGTACCACGACACGAGGCCGTGCCCGGCACCAGGGCACGGCCTCCGGCTTCGCTCATCCACGAAAACCCTCCGTCCGGAATCGATGTCCTCCAGAAAGGCGCGCGTCCGGACTGTTCCCCGCAGCAAGCAAATGGCAAGGAGACTCCATGCCCATCATCACCATCAACCTCGTCGAAGGCCGCTCGGACGAGCAGAAGGAACAACTGATCCACGAAGTGACGGAGGCCTGCCATCGCGCCCTGAATGCGCCCCGCGATTCGGTGCGGATCATCCTCAACGACATGCCCAAACAGCACTACGGGGTCGGCGGTGTCTCCAAGCGCAAGGTCGACGGTCGCTGACGTCCCACCACTGCCGCTCTGCAAATGCGCCGCCACAACAACAACTCCATCAGCGGTTTCCGCTGACATAACGGAAAACACGATGCACACGACTCACTCCTCACTCGTTCTGGCTGCCGCCAGCCTCCTGCTTCCACTCCTGGCATCCGCGGGCAGTCACTACAGCCCCGGCGTCGAAGGCCTGAATGGCGCGGTCGTTCCGCCCCCGGGCGTCTACTACAGAGGCTATGCCGTGCACTACCAGGCCGACCATCACGACACCCTCCCGGATAGCGAGGCCCGGGTCGACGCCCTGGCCAACCGTCTGGTCTGGGTCACCGAACAGCAAGTGCTGGGTGGTGATCTGGCCTTCGAGGCCATCGTCCCGATCATCCGCAAGGACTTGCAGCTGAACTCGGGAGCGCTCGATGACTCGGCCTGGGGTGTCGGAGATGTCTTCGTCGGCAGCGTACTGGGCTGGCACGGAGAACGCTGGGATGCCGTGGCGGGTGCAGGCATCTGGTCGCCAACAGGGCGCGACAACGAGCCCGCCGACCCGGGACTCGGCTTTGCCGAACTGATGCTGACCCTTGGCGGCAACCTCTATCTGACGGAGCGCAAGGATGTCTCCCTCAGCGTCCTGTCTCGCTACGAGCTGGCCGACGACCCGGACGTCGAGGACGAATTTCTCGTCGAATGGGGATTGGGTAAGCGCCTGGATAGCGGAGTGGAGTTCGGCGTGGTCGGTCATGACCAATGGCAACAGGGCGCTGGCGACGCAGAGCGACATGCCCTCGGCCTGGAGGTCGCCCGCTTCTGGCCGGAAGCGGGCCTCGGTCTGAATCTGGCAGCCTACCGGGAATACAAGGTCGACAACGACTTCGAGGGGGACCTGGTAAGGCTTGTTCTGACCAAGGCCTTCTGAGCCTCAGGCTGACACCTCGAACTATCCAACCCAACAGCGCCCTCGCCCGCCTGGGCGGGGGCAACACCATTGCAATCAGGCCCCGCATGAGAACCGTCAAACAAACTCTGGCCAACAAACCACGAGCCGATATCCATTCCATTTCGCCGAACGCCACCATATTCGAAGCGCTCCAGATGATGATGGCAGCCGAGAACGTCGGTGCACTCATCATCCAGGACCGTACTGAAATGGTCGGGATCGGCGTGGTCGAGTGACATGTAGAAGCCGGTGTAGGCGCCGATCCGCGTCGGCACCCGGCATCCGCCTGCACGGCCAGCGCCTAGCACCCCTGCTCCTCGCAGGGGCTCCTGTCCCCGCTCTCCTTCTTTCTCTACTTATCAGCGCTTCCTGGCGGTATCCGCGCGATGGCAAAGCTCAGAGGCCATAAGCACTTGATTTTCTTGCAGCCAGCTTTCAGGCATGAAAACTATTGGCTGGAGCCAGCGGCATAGCCCATCCGCGGGCGGGCATGTTCGCTAGCAGTCGCCTTCGCGGGCGAGGATCTTCCTCGCCAGGCTCATGCGATGCACCTCGTTCGGGCCGTCATAGACACGGAACGCACGGGCGTCGCGGAAGATGCGTTCGGCGATGGTCTCGCTGGTCATGCCACGGCCGCCGAGCACCTGCACGCTGCGGTCGATAACCCGCCATATGCTGTCGGCGCTGATCACCTTGGCCATGCTCGACTCGCTACTGCCACGATCGCCCTGGTCCAGCACCCAGGCGCAATGCTGGATGACCAGGCGGGTGGCGTGCATGTCCATCTCATTGTCCGCCAGCATGAAGCCGACGCCCTGGTGTTCGCCGAGCTTGCGGCCGAAGGATTCGCGCTTGCGCGCATAGGCGCAGGCCACGTCGTGGGCGCGGCGGGCCTGGCCGAGCCAGCGCATGCAGTGGGTCAGCCGCGCCGGCGCCAGGCGCACCTGGGCGTAGCGGAAGCCCTTGCCGATCTCGCCGAGCACGTCGCTGGCGGGAATGCGCAGGTTCTCGAAACGCAGCACGCCGTGGCC
Source organism: Pseudomonas jinjuensis (assembly GCF_900103845.1). Classification (GTDB taxonomy): domain Bacteria; phylum Pseudomonadota; class Gammaproteobacteria; order Pseudomonadales; family Pseudomonadaceae; genus Pseudomonas; species Pseudomonas jinjuensis. The sequence continues at coordinate 297,321 of NZ_FNIJ01000005.1, read as the reverse complement.
GCCGGCGAAGCAGCTGTCCAGCGAATCCATCATGCGTTCGAGGATGAAGCCGGGGCGGTCGGTGTCGGTGAGGAACATGGTGGCGCTGCCGTCCTCCATGCGCGCCATGATGATGCAGACGCTCGCGCCCTGGGCGCCGGTGATCAGCCACTTGCTGCCGTTGATGAGGTAGTCGTCGCCATCGCGCACGGCGGTGGTGTTGAGCATCGACGGATCGGAACCGGCGCCTTCCGGCTCGGTCATGGCGAAGCAGGAGCGGATGTGGCCCTGCACCATCGGGCGCAGCCAGCGGTCCTTCTGTTCAGGCGAGGCGACCACTTCCAGCAGGTGGATGTTGCCTTCGTCCGGCGCATGGATGTTCAGTGCGATCGGCCCCAGGGTGGAATAGCCGGCCTCTTCGAAGACCACCGCCTTTTCCACATGGGACAGACCCAGGCCGCCCATCTCGCGGGACGCATGGGGCGTCAGCAGGCCATGGCGGCGGGCCTTCTCCACCAGTTCCTGGCGCAGCTCCGCGGAGGGACCGTGGGCGCCGCAGCGCGGGTCGTTCTCCATCGGGATGACTTCTTCGGCGATGAAGCGGCGCACCCTGGCTTGCAGGGCGAGCAGTTCCTCGGACATTGCGAAATTCATGGGCATTCCTACTCCAGGCTGGAAGGTTCGGTATGGCGGGCCGGTTGGCCGATGCGCTGCAGCACGTGCTCCATCACGGTGTGATGGATGCCGTTCTTGTGCGGATCGTAGGGCGTGTAGTTGAGGGTACGGATGATCGCGCCGAGCACTTCGCCGCCGCGCATGTCGATGTCGAGCACGTTGAGGCAGGCGTTGTCCTGTTCGAAGGCGGCGATGCCGGCCAGCCCGGAGCCGCTGGCCCAGCCGAGCAGCACGCGGTTGACGGCGTCGTGAGTCACCATCAGCAGTCTGTTCCAGTGCGGATCGTCGAGCAGGCCGAAGAAAGTGCCGAGCACGCGCTGCTGGAAGTCGGCCCAGGCTTCGCCACGCAGGAAGGCCGCCCCCTCCATGGCTGCCAGGCGATATGCCCCGGCTATTTCACGCTGGCGGCTCTGCTCGGGAATCTCGCGCAGACGGCCTGCACGGATTTCCCGCAGGGAGGCCAGCTCCTCGACCAGCATCCTGCGCTCGCCCAACATCAGTTCCAGGGTCTGCCGGGTGCGCGGATAGGTGGAGCACAGGGCACGATCGAAGGTCGTTCCGTCGAGCACCTTGCCGAGGGCCGCGGCCTGTTCCCTGCCGCGCAGCGACAGCGGCACGAAGCGCGGGTCCAGCGGACGGCCGTCGGCATCGAAGTAGTCGACATGGCCATGCCGGACCAGATAGCAGCGGCGACGCACAATGGGAACGGCATCAGACATGACCGAGCACCTTGGGATTGCTGATGCGCAGGTCGGCGCGGTTCATCTCCCGCAGCGCGCCCAGCAGTTCGTCCCGGGCCACGCCGGGTCGGTCGAAATCACCCTGGCGAATTCGCCGGCACAGGTGCTCGCGGGTCTCGACCGGCATGGCGGAGTCCTCACGGCCAAGCGCGCGGGCCAGGCTCGCCGCTTCCACCTCTCGGCGCTCCGGCTCCAGGGCCATCTCCCGCGCCGCCATGGCCATGGCGCTGGCGATCATGCGCGCTTCGTAATGCAGGCCGGCGGGCAACGCGGGCAGCAGCTGCTCCAACAGCGTTTGGCGCGCGGTGGACAGCAGGTCCTGGGCATCGGAACGGCTCATTGCGGTGCTCCTGTCAGGGCGAGGATTTCGTGCTCCAGTTCCGGGACCATGCGCCCGGTGAGCGCCAGTTCCAGCGAGGATTGCTGGCCGGACAGGTGGCGCTGCGCCTGCTGCAGGGCGATCACCGCCCAGCGCAAGTGCGCGAGGACCTGCCAGTAGACCAGCTCCACCGCTGTCGGCGCCCAGCCTGCGACTTCGCGGTAGCCACCGAGGAAGTCTTCCAGCTCACCCATGCCGCCGGCTTCGCGGTCATGCCGGGCGAAGCGCCAGCAGCGGGCGGTGAACCAGCCGAGGTCTTCGCGGGCGTCGCCCCAGCCGGTGAACTCCCAGTCCAGCACGCCGCTCAGGCGGCCCTGGTCGACCATGTAGTTGCCGGTGCGGTAATCGCGGTGGATCAGGTTGGCCGGACGTTCCTGCGGCTTGTGCACCTCGCACCAGCGCAGGCCCCATTCGAGGGCCGGATAGCACCCCGGAATCTCGTCGAGGAATCCGCGGCACTCGTCGATGGCGTGCTGGATCGGCTCGCTGGCCGGCGGCGGCAGGAAGTCCAGCGACGCCTCGGACGGCTGGATGCGATGCAGACGTGCGAGGTTGGCGCCCAGTTCGCGGCACAGCTGCGGGCGCGCGTCGTCCAGCGAACGATCTCCGGTCAGGCGGAAGCCGCTGGCCGTGCCGGCCAACGCCTGCATGATGAAGAAGTCGCGGCCGAGCAGCGCATCGTCCCGGCACAGCCAGAGCGGCTCGGGCACCTTGACCCCGGCGCGATGCGCCGCGCCGAGCACGGCGAACTCCTGCGCACGGGTCATGCTGCTGGCCACCGCGGAAGGCGAATCGGTGCGCAGTACCCAGCGCCGCGCCTCGCCATTCACCTGCGCGCGCAGCAGCCAGTTCTCCTGGATCGCACCGCCGGACAGGCGCTCGATGGACTCGAGCGACACCGCTGCACCGGTCTGCCCTTCCAGGTACTGCGCCAGTCGTTCACCGGCGGCATCCAAGCTGACCCGGTCCGTCACGGCGCCGGGCTGGTTCAAGTTCGACATTTCCTACCTCTGGTCCTGCGTTGCTCAGGCCGTTTCCACGGCGGACTGCCCGGCCACTTCGATGCGGCCATCGACCACCTGCACGGCGAAGGTGCGCAGCGGCACGCGGCCGAGCGGCCCCTTGCCGCAACCGGTGCGCACGTCGAACAGCACGCCATGCAGCGGGCAGGCGATCATCCCGTTGCGGATGCGCCCGCCCTCCAGCTCCGCACCCTGGTGGGTGCAGCGGTTCTCCACGGCGAAGACTTCGCCGGCCACGTTGCACAGCAGCACGCTCTGTCCGTCGAGGTCGACGGCCTTGCTCTTGCCGGGCGGCAGGTCGGCGCTGTTCAGGGCGAATCGGAATGCAGTCATGGTTCCTCTCGATCAGGCGTGCGGATGCCTCCGCGTAAAAGTGCGGATATGGCGAATGCATGGATTACCGACGTCTGTCGGCCAGCGAAACGGACCCGGATCGGAGGCGGTGCGAGACCGCCTCACGAAATCAGGCGCGTCTCAGGGGAATTGCGGCCAGCCGGTGAAGCTCGCAGGCAATGCGCACGGCAAGGAGCTTCCCGGGCAGGCCCGGTAGTCGGTCCGCTTGTAGGCGGGTTGGGCAAGCGGAGGAATGATGACCAGCGATACGAAACCGGCCAGGGCAAAACAGGTGATCATTGTTCTTGTTTTCATCTCTGCATCTCTCGGGGCCGACTCGCCCCTTCTTCGGCTTGTCAAAACATCGAGCTACCACGTCCTGCCGTCGAGGGCAGGTTGATCAGAGCATCGCCGGGACGTTTCTGGCGGATCGTTCCGGGATCGGTTTTCACTCTAGAGGAAGGCGCGCCATTTTACAAACGAACAATATTGTTTTTTAATCGACGCACAACCAAGCTGCGCCATGGCTCGCTTGCAACCCACCTGACAACAACAATCGGACGGTCAAATGGCACAACGTCAAATCCTCGTGGTAGGTGCCGCGCGCACCGCAATCGGCTCCTTCGGCGGCTCCCTGAAGGACACTCCCATGACCACCCTGGCCACCGCCGCCTGCAAGGCCGCCATCGAGCGCGCCGGCACCGCCCCGGCCGACGTCGGCCATGTGGTGATGGGCAACGTCATCCCCACCGAACCGCGCGACGCCTACCTCAGCCGCATCGCCGCGATGGATGCCGGCGTCCCGCAGGAAACCCCTGCGTTCAACGTCAACCGCCTGTGCGGTTCCGGCCTGCAGGCGATCGTCTCCGCCGCGCAGAGCATCCTTCTCGGCGATACCGACATCGCCATCGGCGCCGGTGCCGAGAGCATGAGCCGCGGCCCGTTCATCCTCCCGTCGATGCGCTGGGGCGGTCGGCTGGGCGACGGCGCCTGCATCGACTACATGAACGGCATCCTGCACGACCCCTGGGCGCGCACGCACATGGGCATCACCGCCGAGAACATCGCCCGCCGCTACGGCATCACCCGCGAGATGCAGGACGCCCTCGCCCTGGAAAGCCAGCGCCGCGCCGCCCGCGCCATCGCCAAGGGCTACTTCCAGGAGCAGATCGTCCCGATCGAGATCCGCACCCGCAAGGGCACCCTCAGCTTCGCCACCGACGAGCACGTACGCGCCGACGTCAGCGCCGAACAGCTCGCGGCGATGCGCCCGGTGTTCGACCAGGAAGGCAGCGTGACCGCCGGCAACGCTTCCGGCCTCAACGACGGCGCCGGCGCCCTGGTCCTCGCCGAGGAACGCAAGGCCGCCGCCCTCGGCCTGACCCCGCTGGCGCGGCTGGTCGGCTACGCGCATACCGGCCTCGACCCGGCGTACATGGGCATGGGCCCGGTTTCCGCCACCCGCCTGGTGCTGGAGAAGACCGGCATCGCCCTGGAGCAGATCGACGTCATCGAGGCCAACGAAGCCTTCGCCGCCCAGGCCTGCGCCGTGATCAACGAACTGGGGCTGGACCCGGCGAAGGTGAACCCCAACGGCTCGGGCATTTCCCTCGGCCATCCGGTCGGCGCCACCGGCGCGATCATCGCCACCAAGGCCATCCACGAGCTGCAGCGCATCCGTGGCCGCTATGCGCTGACGACCATGTGCATCGGTGGCGGCCAGGGCATCGCCGCGATCTTCGAACGCGTTTGAACAAGGGAGAGAGACTGTGCAGATCAACAAGGTTGGAGTGATCGGCGCGGGCACCATGGGCAACGGCATCGCGCAGGTGTGCGCGATGGCCGGGCTGCAGGTGTTCATGCTGGATATTTCCGAGAACGCCCTGGAGCGCGGCAGGCAGACCATTCGCGGCAGCCTGGAGCGGATGACGAAGAAGAACCTGCTCAGCGCCGAGGCAAGCCTGGATGCCCTGGAACTGCTGACCGCAACCACCGACCGGCAGATGTTGGCCGACGTCGACCTGGTCATCGAGGCGGCCACCGAGAACGAGGAGTTGAAGCTCAGGTTGCTCGCCGACCTCGGCAGCGTGGTCCGCCCGGATGCGCTGATCGCCAGCAACACCTCGTCGATTTCCATCAGCAAGCTGGCCGCAGCGGTGCCCCGGCCGGAACGCTTCATCGGCATGCACTTCTTCAACCCGGTGCCGATGATGGCGCTGGTCGAACTGATCCGCGGCCTGCAGACCAGCGATGAAACCCAGGCGCAGGCGGTGGCCTTCGTCGAGCGGATCAACAAGACCGCCATCAGCGTGCGCAACAGCCCGGGCTTCGCGGTCAACCGCATCCTGGTGCCAATGCTCAACGAGGCGGTGTTCGTCCTGCAGGAGGGGCTGGCCAGCGCCGAGGAAATCGACCAGGGCATGTGCCTGGGCTGCAACCATCCCATCGGCCCGCTGGCCCTGGCCGACCTGATCGGCCTGGATACCCTGCTGGCGGTGATGCAGGTGTTCTACGACGGCTTCAACGACTCCAAGTACCGCCCTGCCCCGCTGCTGCGCGAGATGGTCGCTGCCGGCTACCTGGGCCGCAAGAGCGGGCGCGGTTTCTACGACTACGCCTGACTGCCCTTCCCTCTTCTGGAGTGAATCCGATGAGCAATTCCCCCGTCCTGCTCGACTTCGACGGTCCGATCTGCAGCATCCGCTTCAACCGCCCGCAGGCGCTCAACGCCATCGACACCAGCCTTGCCCGCGACTTCCTCCTCGCCTGCCGCGAGGTGGCGGCGCGGCCGGATGTGCGCGTGGCGGTGCTGTCCGGCGAAGGCCGCGGTTTCATGGCCGGCGGCGATATCGCGCAGTTCCGCGATGCACCGGAGACGGTCTGCGCCACGCTGATCGAGCCGATGAACGAGGCGCTGCAACTGCTCGCCAGCCTAGACGCAGCGGTGCTGGGCAGCCTGCACGGTCCGGTAGCCGGCGCGGGCCTGAGCATGGCGCTGGCCTGCGACCTGACCATCGGCGCCGACAACTGCCGCTTCAGCTTCGCCTATCTGGCCCTCGCCGCGAGCTGCGATCTCGGTGCCTCGTGGAGCCTTCCGCGGCTGGTCGGCCAGCGCAGGGCCATGGAGATCGCCCTGCTCGGCGAACCGGTCGATGCGGCTGGTGCGCTGCAACTCGGTCTGCTCAATCGCGTGGTGCCAGCGGATCAACTGGCCGATGCCACCCGCGCGCTGGCCGGGCGTCTCGCGCAGAACGCGCCACTGGCGCAGGGGCAGTTGAAGAAACTGCTGCGACAATCCTTCGAGCGCGACATGGGGCAGCAGATGGAAGCGGAAAAGCAGGCGTTCGGTCGCTGCATCGCCAGCACCGACTTCCGTGAAGCGGTAAGCGCCTTCCTGGAAAAGCGCCCGGCGAAGTTCTCGGGGGCCTGAGCCCCCTCGAACCGCCGGGCAAAACCGCCAGCTCCATGCGGATGCCGGGCCGATCCGGCATCCGTGCACCGGGCTTGCCCGAGAGGGGAACAAGCAAACCCGGGCCCGGAACCTGCGGGGTGGGCGAAGACCGCAGCAGCCTCCGCCCGGTGGAGCTCAGATATCCAGCACCAGCCTCGGACTCTTCGCCCGCGAGCAGCACGGCGTGAACCAGTTTTCCTCGTTACGTTCCTTGTCGGTCAGCACCTGGTCACGGTGATCCGGCTGGCCGTCCAGTACGCGGGTGATGCACGAACCGCAGATGCCCTGCTGGCACGACAGCGGAAGCTCCACGCCGGCGGCCTCGAGCACCGAAGCGATGGTGTCATCCTCGCCGACGGTGTAGACCTTGCCGGTACTGGCGACCTGCACTTCGAAGCTGCTGTCGGCGGAGGTATCCACCGCCCTGGCGGCGAAGAACTCGAAGTGCACGCGCTCGTCGGCCCAACCGGCGGCGCGGGCGCTGGCACGCACGAAGTCGATGAAGCCACCCGGGCCGCACACATACAGATGCGCCTCCGGCCCCTGGGCATCCAGCACGGCGGGCAGGTTCAGCGCCTGCTCGGCCGGGCCGTCATCCAGGTGGAAATGCACGCGTTCGGCAAAACCCGATTGCTCGATGCGCTCGCGGAACGCCATGCGCTCGGCACTGCGCGCGCCGTAATGCATCTCGAACTCGGCGCCACTGCTGGCCAGGCGCTCGGCCATGCACAGGATCGGCGTGACGCCGATGCCGCCGGCCAGCAACAGGGAGCGCCGGCTCTGCACCAGCGGGAAGTGGTTGCGCGGCGGGCTGATGCGGATCTGCTGGCCTTCGTGCAGGTCGGCGTGCACCGCGACGGAACCGCCGCGCGAGGCGGGATCGCGCAGCACGCCGATCACATAGCGATGCTGCTCGGTCGGGTCGTTGCACAGCGAATACTGGCGCACCAGCCCCGGGCGAATTTCCACGTCGATGTGGGAACCGGCGCTGAAGGCCGGCAGGCCGCCGCCGGCGAGCGGTTCGAGTTCAAGGGAGACTATATCCAGCGCCTCGGCCGTCTTGCGGGCGACGCGCACATCCAGATACGTGGATTCCATCTCTGCTACCTCTCGCGGTCTCAACACTGCGCCGCCAGGCGCTCACGGATATCGGCGCGCAGACGGTCCTTGCGGATCTTGCCGGACGCCGTACGCGGAAACTCTTCGACCACCACCAGGTGCTCGGGATACTTCTGCCGCGCCACACCGGCGCGCTGCACATGCTCCAGCAACTGGTCGAGCTGCAGGGCCTGGCCCGGATGCAGGATCAGGTAGACGCACAGCGTCTCGCCGAGACGCGGATGCGGCATGGCGACCACGGCAGCCTCGTCGACGGCCGGGTGCTGGTGGAGGATGTCCTCGACTTCCTTGGCGCTGATCTTCTCGCCGCCGCGGTTGATCAGGTCCTTCTTGCGCCCGGTGATGACGATGGCGTTGCTATCGATGCGGCGGCCGAGGTCGCCGGTGGCGAAATAGCCCTGCGCATCGAAGGATTCGGCGGTCTGCTCGGGGTCGGCATAACCGAGGAACATGGCCGGGCCGCGGACGAGGATTTCACCCTCGGCGCCCTCCTCCACGTCGGCGCCCTGCTCGTCGACGAAACGGACTTCGTAGTCCCTGATCTCGCCGTCGGTGGTCGCGGCCTGCTCCAGCTGGTCCGCGCCAACGAAACCGAGGGTCACCAGCGGCGCCTCGCTGGAACCGAATACGCGGAAGGCACGGCAGTTCTCCAGCACTTCGCCGACACGCTGGATCAGCGCCGGCGGCACCTCGGCGCCACCGCAGGCGAAGCGCTTCAGGCTCGGCAGGCGGCGGCCCTGCTGTTCCGCCTCGGCCAGCAGTTCCTGGAGGAACGGCGTGGCGCCAAGGCTGATGGTGACCTGCTCCCGGTCGATGATGTCCAGCGCCGCGCGGGCGTCCCAGCGGTCCATGAACACCGTGCGCGCGTTCAGGTAGAACGGCAGTTCGAGCGCGCTGAGACCGGTGACGTGGGTGACCGGCGAGGCCATCAGCAGCACCTGCGGCGAGCCGTCCGACCAGTGCTCGAAGGCACGCTTGAGGCGCGTCGGGCCGGTGTTGTGCGAGTGCAGCACGGCCTTCGGCCGGCCGGTGGTGCCGGAGGTGTAGAGCACCAGCTTGATCGCGTCCGGGTCGGCCGGCGGCAGTTCCGGCAGGACCTGCTGTTCGCTCAGCAGCTGCTCGTAGCTGCCCGCGCCACCGTCGAGGCGCACGCTGACCAGCAGACGCAGCTGCGGCAGTTCGCGGGAAATCCGCCACATCATTTCGGCGAAGTCGAAGCCGCGATAGCTCCCCGGGAAGAACACCGCCTTGGCGCCGCAGTTGGCCAGCATGTAGGCCACTTCGGCGTCGCGATAGATCGGCACGATGGGCACGATCACCAGCCCGAGCAGGCTGGCGGCCAGGTCGATGACCGCCGTCTCGCGCCAGTTCGGCAGCTGGAAGGCGATGGTATCGCCCGCCCGCAGTCCGCGCCGGTGCAGCGCGCCGGCGAGATGGCGGGCGTCGCGCAGGAGTTCGTCGACGCGGCAGGGTTCGCCATCGAAGACATGGGTGATGCAGCCGGGATCGACGCGGGCGATCTCGGTCGCGGACTCGGCGATGCTGCGCCCCATCCATTCGCTGCAGCCGGCGTAGCGCTGCTGCAGCGCCGGGTCCTGGCGTACCTGCCAGCCGCTGATGTCGTCACGCATGGTGGGTCTCCCGAACATTTTCCAGGGACAGGTCGACGAAGCGCAGGAAGTGCGCGTCGCGATTGCCGAACAGCTGCGCATTGACCATCAGGCGGCGGAAATGGTGGCTGACTTCCAGCTCCTCGGTGATGCCGACGCCGCCGTGCAGCTGGATGGCTTCGTTGCCGATCTTCTGCGCGGCCTGCAGCACATAGGTGCGGGCGCCGCTGAGCAGGCGCGCGCGTTGCGCGGCGGGCAGCGGCATGGACCGCTGGGCGGCGCGGGTCAGCGCGCGGATTTCCTCGCACAGCAGGTACAGCTCGGACATGCGGTGCTGCAGCGCCTGGTTCTCGGCCAGGGCCTTGCCGAACTGCCTGCGCACCTTCAGGTATTCGTTGGTGCTGCGCAGCAGGCTGGTGGCAATGCCCAGCGCCTCGGCGCACAGCGCGACGCTGGCTTCGTCGGCGGTTTCGCCGAGGGCCGACGCGGCGTCCTCGACCCGCTCCGGCGGCCCCAGCGGCTGGGCTGCAGCCGCGTTGAAGCGGACATTCGCCGCGCCGCGACCGTCCACCAGGCGGAAGACCTGGCGCTCGACGCCAGGTGCATTGGCGTCCACCAGAAGCACCCGCAGGATGCCGTCCTCGTCACGTGCCGGGACCAGCAGCTGGTCGGCGATATCACCGTGCAGCACGGCCTGCACGCGACCGTGCAGACGGCCGGCGCGGTAGTTGCAGGTCGGCGCGCTCGTGGCGCCGCCGGCCAGCACCAGCTTCAGGCGACCTTCGGCGATCGCAGGCAGCAGTTCCGCCTGCTGGCAGACCGAACCCAGCCGGCGCAGCAGACCGGTGGCCAGCACCGCGCAGGACAGCAGGGGCTCCAGCAGCAGGCGGCTGCCGGACACTTCCATCAGCGCGCCGACGGCCACGGCGTCGCCGTCGAGTCCACCGAGGTCCTCGGGCAGGCGCAGGCCCAGCCAGCCGTAGTCGGCGTAGTCCTGCCAGACCGCCGGGCTGAAGGCGCCCGGCTGGTCCAGCAGCGGCCAGCGTTGCAGGAAGCTGTATCGTTCGGCGCCGTAGCGTTCCAGGCTGTCACGCAGCAGGCCGATGGTTTCGAGATCGGTAGTCATAGTCCGAGCACCGCCTTGGCTATGATGTTGCGTTGCACTTCCGTGGTCCCGCCGAAGATGGTCGCGGCGCGGTTGTAGAAGTGCTCCTTGAGGATTCCGCCGGCATCGTCCGGCCCCAGCGGCGGCAGTTCCGCGCCATGCAGGGCTTTCGTATCGAAGGCGATGCCCGCCGCGCCGAGCGCCTCGCTCAGGGTCTGCGCGACCTCCTGGTACAGCTCGGTGCCGCGGATCTTGATCAGCGAGGCTTCGCCACCGTTCTCGGTACCGGCGTCCATGGCTTCCACCGCCTGGTAGGCGGCCTCTTCCAGCGCCAGGAAACGCAGCTCGTACTCACCGATGCGCAGGCGCATCAGCGGCTGGTCGAGCAGCCGTGCGCCCTGCTCGTCCGGCTCGGCGGCCAGGCGCTTGAGGCGATCCAGCACGTGCCACGCCAGGCCGACGATGGCGCCGGCGGTGCGTTCGTTCTGCAGCAGGAACTTGGCGTAGCTCCAGCCCTTGCCTTCCTCGCCAACGAGGTTTTCCAGCGGCACGCGGACGTTTTCCAGCCACACCTCGTTGACGTGGCGGTAGCCGTCCATGGTGTGGATCGGCTTGACCGTCACGCCGGGGCTGCGCATGTCGATCAGCAGGAACGAGATGCCCTGTTGCGGCTTGCCCTCGTTGTTGGTGCGCACCAGGCAGAACAGCCAGTCGGCCCATTGCGCATAGGTGGTCCAGACCTTCTGGCCGTTCACCACGTAATGGTCGCCGTCGCGCACCGCCTGGGTGCGCAGGCCGGCCAGGTCGGAGCCGGCGTTCGGCTCCGAGTAGCCCTGCGCCCAGAATTCGTCGGTGCCGAGGATCGGCGGCAGGAAGCGCTGCTTCTGCGCCTCGCTGCCGAAGGTGTAGATCACCGGACCGACGTACTTGACGCCGAACGGGATGATCCATGGGCAGCCCTGGCGGGCCAGTTCGTCCTCGAGGACGAAGCGCTCACAGGTCGACCACTCCTGGCCGCCGTGCTCCTTCGGCCAGTGTGCGGCGACCCAGCCCCTGGCCTGCAGCAGGCGCATCCACTCGACGTAGTCGTCCTTGTCCAGCACCTGGTGGCGGTGCGCCTTGTCCAGCAGCCGCGGTGGTATCCCGTTGCGGCAGAACTGCCGTACTTCCTCGCGCAGGCCGTCGGCCCGCACGCGTAATTGATCGTTCATGGTCCTGCCTCTTGTCTTGCTTCAGCGATCCAGTTCCAGGTACTTGTCCAGCGTCTCGTGGTGGTGGCGGATGCGGCTTTCCTGGTAGCTGGCCAGGCTGACGAAGCCCTTCTTCGAGGCCTTCAGGCCCTTGGTCATGGCGTCTAGGTTGCTCAGGTCCTGGTCGAACACCGGGCCCAGCGCGCCCAGCTCGGGGGCTTCGCAGAAGTCCTGGTGGTCTTCCAGGCGAGTCAGGCGCGCGCCGGCCGGGCGCGCTTCGCCCTCGCGGTGGCGGCCGAGCAACCAGACGTCGAACAGGCAGGATTCATGGTTGTCGCCGTCCGGGATGGCGCGGTAGACGATGTTGCCGAAGTAGCCGGCCCACACCTGGCTGTTGGGGAACACCGAGTAGAGGATGGCGTCCTGCAGTTCGGCCAGGGTCGCGTGGGACAGGTCGACGCCCGCCGCCTCGGAGAAGATCTTGCGGTTCAGCTCGCCGATGTACTGGCGGGTGGTCACGCCCTCGGGCAGCACGTGGCCGCTGCTGTCGGACTCGGCCATGCGCCCGGACTCCTCGAGGATGTCATGGAGGATCAGCGCCTGTTCCACACCATCCAGGTTGGAGCTGGTCACTCCCATCGGCGTGACGCTGCGGCTGATGTTGTCGCCGTACATGTCGTACTGGCTGTCGACGTCGCCGGTGAAGGTCATGATCTGCGGATGGGTCGCACGGGTGTGCATGGACTCCATGAAGGCTTCCTGGGCGACCTTCCAGTTGCAGGCCATGCGCCGCTGCACGTGGGCGATGGAGACCGAGCGTTCGAGGTTGTAGTCCTTGAAGTGCTCGGGCAGCACGCCGAGGTGTTCCAGCAGCGAGGCTGCGTTCTCGTCCTCGTTGATGAACACGAAGCCGCCCCAGCTTTCCACCCGCACCTGCGGCAGCTTGAGCTGGCAGGGTTCGAGATGCTTGAAGTCCCAGGTGGTGGGCATGCTCTTGAAGTCGCCCTGCAGGTCCCAGGTGAAGCCGTGGTACGGGCAGCGCAGCTGGTTGGTGGCGCCGCCGCTCATGCGCAGCGCACGGCCACGGTGCAGGCAGGAGTTGTAGAAGCCGCGGATGACGTTGTCCTGGCCGCGCATGACGATGATCGAAGTGTTGACGATGTCGTACACCAGGTGGTCGCCGGGCTTCTGGATCTCTTCCTCGCGGCCGACCATCTGCCAGGCCTTCGGCCACAGTTTCTGCGCTTCCAGCTCGTGGAACCAGCGCGCGCTGTAGCGCTCCACCGAGAGGTCGTCGTCGCCGTGGTCCCAGGGGGTGGACTGGAGGTGCGCGGGGACCGGCACCGTTTCCTCTTTCAGCAGGTTCTGGAACAGTCCGGGATCGCCCGCCTCTTCTGGCGGAAGGAGGGTGAACTGCGCATGCCTCGGGTCGTTCATCTGGAATTCCTCTTGTTGTTATTGGCTGGAAGTCCGCTCAGCGGGCTTCGAGGATGGTCACTGCGCTGACTCCCGGTGCGCCGTAGACGTGGGTGTAGCCAAGCCTTGTCCTGCCCGGCACCTGGCGGGTGCCGGCCTCGCGGCGCAGCTGGGTGCAGATCTCGATCACCTGGCGCAGGCCCGACGCGCCCACCGGCTCGCCATTGGCCAGGCAACCGCCGTCGGTGTTGACCGGCAGGCGGCCGCCGATCTCGGTGGCGCCGTCGCGCAGCAGCGCGGCCTGTTCGCCGTGCTCGCAGAATCCGTTCTCGGCCAGGTGGATGATTTCCGAGCCGCTGTCGGTGTCCTGCAGCTGGATCACGTCGATGTCACCCGGCGCGACGCCCGCGACCTCGAAGGCCGCCTGCGAGGCGGTGACGGTCGGCGCGGGCGCCTGGCGGCTGGGCAGGCCCGGGCTGAACACTTCGAACGAACCGTGGTGACGGGTACGCATCAGCGCGGCGCGGACGATGATCGGCTTGTCGGTGAAGCGTCTGGCGAGGCTCGCCCGGCACAGCACCAGTGCCGCACCGCCTTCCGCCGGGTTGCAGAACATGTACTTGCGCAACGGCAGGTTGACCGGCGCCGACTCGGCGATTTCCTCGTAGCTCAGCTCGCGGCGTCGCCAGGCGTGGGGCGTCAGCGCACCGTTGCGGAAGGCGCGCTGGGCCACGTGGACCAGGGCCTCCTCGGGAATGCCGTGCTCGTGCAGGTAGCGCTGGGTCTTCAGGGCGAAGAACTGGGTGGTGAGCATCAGCCCGGTTTCCCCGTACCAGTCCTCCAGGCCCCAGTCGGCCGGACGCGGATTGAAGGCGCCGCGCGGGTGCTTGTCGAAGCCGACCGCCACGCCGATGTCCGCCATGCCCGAGCGGATCGCCGAAACCACGCTGGCCAGCGCGCTGCCACCGGTGGCGCAGCCGTTGGCGACGTTGACGAAGGGAATGCCGGTCAGGCCCAGGTGATTGGCCAGCGCGTCGGCGTTGCCGGCGTCCTGGCTGCCGCCGTAGGCGACGCCGACCTGCTCCCAGCTCACGCCCGCGTCGCGCAGGGCCTCGCGCACGGCATAGGCGCCCTGCGCCTGTCCACTCATGCCGTCGGTGCGGCCGAAGGGATGCAGGCCGATACCGATGATCGCTACGTCTTCCATGATCAGGCCTCCCCGGCCGGTGCGAATGCGAAGGTGTGCAATGTGGTGCCGTCCGGGCTGCGGCCGTAGGGCACCACGCACAGCTCCATCGGCATGCCGATCCGCAGGTGCTGCGGGTCGGCAAGGGTGAGGCGGCTTTCCACCTTCACGCCGCCGGGCATTTCCACATAGCCGACGCCGTAGGGGCGGAATTCGTGCTCCGGCTCGCCGCCGTTGTAGGGCGACTTGGGCTGGAAGGACTGGACCGTCCACGACCAGAGCACACCCTGACTGCCCAGCTCGCATTCGCTCATGTCGCTGCCGCAGCAGGCGGTGCAGTTCGCACTGACCGGGAAGAACATCTCGCCACACGCCTCGCAGCGGCTGCCGCGCAGGCTTGGACCGTGCTCGCCCGAGCGGAGCAGGTGCGCCACCGGCAGGCCACGGAGCAGGGATTCCTGAGTATTCATCATTCAGTCCTGTTTTGAACCATCATGTTTGTTTTTATTAAGCGCATTCAGGTGAATGCAACGAAAGGTCCGGCTTTCAGAAACGAATTAGTCTTGCGGCTTGTCGCCCAGCATGCGGTTGTAGGACTCCCGGAACTCGTTCATGGCGGTCTTGGCGAGCATCTCGTGCAGACGATCGAGCCGGTCGCCCTGGAGATAGGGCGAGGGATTGAGCGCCACCCCTTGCAGGGTGTGCATGACCAGGTCGCGCAGCACTTCGCCGGTTTCGGCCATTCCCGCCTCGGCCCAGATCGGGAAACGGGTGACCATGCTGACGGAAATCCGCTCGTCGAGGGATGCCTCCAGCGGCGCCATGACCTTGTTGAGTTCCGGATCGGTACGCGCGCCACGCAGCAGCTCATGGAAGGCCAGGAACGACGGCTTCATGTAGTACGACTGCAGGGCCTTGAGGGTTTGCAGCATGCCGCCCAGGGTCGGAAAACTGCCCTCGACCTGCGACACTTCCTTGATCGCCACGTCGTACTCCATCACCCGGATATCAGTGATGTGAGCGGCAGCCGCAGCGAACACTTCCGCCCGCGACTTGAAATGGTGGGTCATCGCCCCGCGGGAAACGCCGGCTTCCTTGGCGATCTTCTCGGTCGTCGTCTGGGTATATCCGATATTGACCAGGCAACGCATGGTGGCGTCGAGAATATGCGTCTGCATGAGATAGCTCTTCTCGGCCTGCCAACTTCCGCCTTCGGACTTTTCCCGGCGCATTGGACGACGCGGTCTGGTTTCTGCTTTGGACACTTCGAGATATTCATCCATCTGGCGACCCATTTCAGCCTGCCTGGCTGTTAGTCAATGACCCATTCTAATTAAACGGCTGCACGTTATTAAAGCCGCAATCGGCGTATTTGTTTCAGGACAACCGGATCGAGTGCCCCGCGTCCACCGTGACCACCGAACCGGTCATGTACGACGAAGCATCGCTGGCCAGCAGCAGCAGCGGGCCGTCCAGCTCTTCGTGACGCCCCAGGCGCTTGGGCGGCAGGTTGGCGATTTCGCGCTTGCCGACTTCCGACTCGTAGAACGGATTGGTCATTTCGCTGGGGAAATATCCCGGCGCGATCGCATTCACCCGAATGCCATGGCCAATCAGGTCCAGCGCCATATATTGCGTCATGTGGATCAGGCCACCCTTGGTAGTTCCGTAATTGATGAACTTGTCCTTGGCGAGATGACCCAATATCGATGCGATATTGATGATCGAACCGGACTTGCCCTGGGCGATGAGCCGCATCGCCATGCATTGCGCGACGAAGAACGGCCCTGACAGGTTCGCATCCATCAGCGAGGTCCATTGTTCGCGGCTCATTTCCTCGAACGGCGCCGGGCTGGAAAGGCCCGCGTTGTTCACCAGAATATCCACATGGCCCAATTCGCCCTCGATGGCATCGAAGCCGCGCCTGATGGATTCGGCATCGGTCACATCCATAGTGCAGGCGAAGGCTTCGCCCCCGGCGGCGCGAATCTGCGCGGCGACCTCCTCCACCCGCTCGACCCGGCGCGCCACGCAGGCCACTTTCGCGCCGGCCTGCGCCAGTACGCGGGCGAAGTGCGCGCCCAGGCCGGAGCCGGCCCCCGTCACCAATGCGACTCGGCCGTGCAGGTCGAATCGCTCCTGTGCCTTGCTGATCGCTTGCTGGCTGGTCATACGCAATTCCCCGAATTGTGCAGCTCGGCCGGATTGGCCAGCTGGTTGGCCAGATGGCGGCAGAATCGCGCCGCATCCGCGCCGTTGATCACGCGATGGTCGTAGCTCAGCGACAGCGGCAGCACCCGTCGGCTACCTACTTCGCCGTTGTCCAGATAAAGCTCGTC
Organism: Pseudomonas jinjuensis; assembly: GCF_900103845.1. Lineage (GTDB taxonomy): Bacteria > Pseudomonadota > Gammaproteobacteria > Pseudomonadales > Pseudomonadaceae > Pseudomonas > Pseudomonas jinjuensis. Next base: position 280,777 of record NZ_FNIJ01000005.1, on the reverse strand, counting down.
GCGCTCGCTGCTGATGCCCAGGATGGCGAGTTCCGGGGCGTTGATGATCGGCGTGAACGCGGTGCCGCCGAGCGAGCTGAGCGAGCTGATGGTCATGCAGCCGCCGGACATCTCGCTGATCGGCAGCCCCTTCTCCCGCGCCCGCCGCGCCTTGTCGGCGATCTCGTCGGCCAGCTCGACGATGCTCTTGCGATCGGCATCGCGGATCACCGGCACCAGCAGGCCGTTCGGTGTATCCACGGCGATGCCGATGTTGAAGTAGCGCTTGAGCACCAGTTGCTTGCCGTTCGGTGCCAGCGAGGCGTTGAACTGCGGGAACGCCTTGAGCGTGTTCACCAGCGCCTTCACCTGGAACGGCAGCAGGCTCAGCTTGCTCTGCTCCTGCTCGGCCAGACGGAGGCGTTCGGCGAGCAGCGCGTCGATGTGCGCCTCGTCGTGGTGGGTGACGTGGGGAATCTGCGCCCAGTTGCGGCCGAGAAAGACGCCGGCATACACCTGGTTCCTGCTCAGGCTCACCGTCTCCGTCTCGCCGAACTGGCTGAAATCCACCTGCGGCATAGGCGGCAGGTTGGCCGGCCACAGGACCGGCTGCTGCTCCTGTGCACCCATCAGGCGATCTCCCCGATCACGGTGCCCACCTCGTAGGTTTCGCCGGCGTCCTTGATGATCTTCAGCACGCCATCGGCCGGCGCCTCGATCTCCTGCTGCGACTTCTCGCTTTCCAGGCAGTAGAGAAGGTCGCCCTTCTTCACTTCGGCGCCGTCCGCTACCAGCCACTCGATGAGTTCGGCTTCGTTAACGGAAAACCCCAGCTTGGGAAGAATGATCTGTGTGGTCATGGTTCGATTCCTCTCCTGGTCACTTCAAAGCGGCGTGGATGGCGGCGGCGATGCGTTCCTTCGTCGGAATGAACACGTCTTCGAGGGCCTTGGAGAACGGCACCGGCGAGCGCGCGGCGCCGACCCGGCCGACCGGCGCGCGCAGTTCGCCGAACAGCTCGCTGTGCAGGCGGGTGGCGATCTCGGCACCGACGCCGAAGTCCACCTGCGCCTCGTGGGCGATCACCGCGCGACCGGTCTTGCGCACGGAGGTCAGCACGGTGTCCATGTCCAGCGGGACGATGGAGCGCAGGTCGATCACCTCCACCGAGATGCCCTCTTTCTCCAGGTCCTTGGCCACGGCGAGCACCTCGACCATGGTCCGGCTGTAGCTGATCACGCTGATGTCGCTGCCTTCGCGGGCGATGCGCGCCTTGCCCAGCGGGATGCGCTCGCCGGGAACCGGCGCCTCGCCCATCTGGAAGTACAGCGGCAGGCTTTCCACGAACACGCAGGGGTCGTCATCGAAGATGCACGACAGCAGCAGGCCGTAGGCGTCGGCCGGCGTGGACGGCGCCACCACCTTCATCCCGGCGGTGTGGGCGAACCACGCCTCGAGATAGTCGGCGTGCTGGCCGCCGGTACCGAAGCCGGCGCCGGTGGCGGTGCGGATGGTCAGCGGCACGTTGGTCTGGCCACCGGTCATGAAGCGCAGCTTGGCGGCGTGGTTGACCACCTGGTCCATGGCCACGGTGATGAAGTTCATCAGCATGATCTCGGCCACCGGACGCAGGCCGGCCAGCGCGCCACCGACGGCCGCGCCCATGATCGCCTGCTCGGCGATCGGCGTGGAGCGCACGCGGTCGGTGCCGAAGGCGTCGGAGAGCCCTGCGGTGCACTTGAACACCCCGCCGCCCTGCGGATCGGCGATGTCCTCGCCGAGCGCCACCACCGAGGAGTCCATCTCCATCGCGTGGTGCATCGCCATGGCGATGGCCTGGGACATGTTCATGCGTTTGGCTTTGACGGCGCTCATGCGCTGATCTCCTCGGCGTAGACATCGCGTTGCAGTTCGGATGCATCGGGGTACGGGCTGGACAGGCCGAACTGCACGGCGTCCTCGAACTCGCTGACGTTGGTCCCCTCGATGGCCGCCAGTTGCTCGTCGCTGGCGTGGCCCTGCGCGATCAGCCAGGCGCGCAGCGCCGGCATCGGGTCGGCGGCCACGGCGGCGGCCATTTCTTCCTTGCTGATGTAGTGGCTGTCATCGCCCAGCAGGTGGCCGCGGAAGCGGAAGGTCTTCGCCTCGATCAGGGTCGGGCCCTGGCCGCTGCGGGCGCGCTCGATGGCTTCGCGGGCGGCGTTGCACATCTCCACGGCGTCGTTGCCGTTGCACTGGATGCCATGCATGCCGTAGCCGATGGCGCGATCGACGATGGCGCGGGCGCCGGTGCCGTATTCGTACTTGGTGTGCTCGGCGTAGCCGTTGTTCTGGCAGACGAAGATCACCGGCAGCTTCCACACCGAGGCGAGGTTCAGCGCTTCATGGAAGGCGCCGATGTTGCTCGCGCCATCGCCGAAGTTGCACACGGTGACCTGGCCGGTCTTGCGCAGTTGCGAAGCCCAGGCGAGGCCGTTGGCGATTGGCAGGCCCGAGCCGACGACACCGGTGGTCACCGGCAGCCCGGAGGCCATGTGGGTGATGTGCATCGGACCGCCCTTCCCTTTGCAGGTGCCGGTAGCGCGTCCCATGAACTCGGCCACGAACGGGCGCAGCGGGATGCCCTTGGCCAGCTGGTCGTGGATGCCGCGGTAAGTGGTGATCACGTAGTCGTCGGCGCGCAGGTTGACCGAGATGGACGCCGGGATGAGCTCCTGGCCGCGCGTCGAGTAGTACGGCGAGGCGATCTGGCCAGCCTTGATCAGTTCTATGAAGCGGTCGTCCGCGGTCTTGATCAGGTGCGCGCGGCGGTAGATGTCCAGCAAGACCGCACTGCCCGGGGACGTGGCACTGGTCATGGTTACTCTCCAATGTGCTGGTTGATGTTCTTGTCGTTGTGCCGCCGGCTTGCTTTGCACAAAACCGACAGGATTGTTTTTTAAGATATTCGCAAGACGGGCGTTCGGCAAGACCCTGGGGGATTTTTTTGTACGGGGGTGTCAGAGGCGGTGCGCCAGGGTTCATTACCGAGCGCCGCCGTGCAGGAGCGAGCTGGCTCGCGAATGACGGGGCCGGGTTCGCGAGCAAGCTCGCTCCTACAACAACGCAGGTGGGCGTAACCCTGTAGGAGCGCGCCATGCGCGCGACATTGGCGGCGCCGGGATGTCGCGGGCATGGCCCGCTCCTACACAGAGTCGCGCCGCCCCTGAAGCACGCACAGAACTTGTAGGAGCCAGCTTGCTGGCGATTGCCGTGTTCTCCTTCCACGCCGACGTTGAGGGAAAAACTGGATCGCCAGCAAGAACTAGGCGTCCCCCTGGCTCCTACAGGTATGGAGTCAAGCGGGCCATGAGCAGGCCACGTAGGGCGCATAGCGCGCCAGCGCTATCCGCCATCCCATCGGCGTGGCCTGGTCGGCGGATGAAGCGTTCCGCTTCATTCGCCCTACACCAGCGATTGGCCATGGCGCGAGACAGTTGCTCCTACAGGTGAAGCCCGCGACTTAGCGGGCGGCCTTCTCCAGGCCTCGGAACATCAGGCCGTAGGCACCGCGCAGGAACGCCTCGGCTTCTTCCTCGCGGCCGCGCTCGACGCTGTAGTCGCTGTGGTAATGCAACCGCGAACCACCGCCGGAGAGAATCTCGATGCGCCCGGTGGCCTGGTAGTCGAGGATGCCCGCGGGACGCTGGCCGACGATGGACAGCCGGTAGGTCAGCGTACCCACATCCTGGTAATCGAGGCGCTCGCTGACCGGCGCGGGGAAGCCGACGTTGTAGATGTGCCGGGTCAGGCCGATACCCTCCCCTTCCAGCTCGACCCGCTCGATCTTCACGCTGTCGTCGTCCAGCGGCCACCAGCGCTGGATGTCGGCGAAGTCCGCGAGCAGTTCCCACAGGCGCCGCGCGGGCGCCTTGAAGTCGTGATGGGTGATGATCCGCTGGCGCATGGTTCAGCCTCCCGCCTGGGCGGCGTCGATGACCGACGCCTCGATTTCTTGTTTCGTCGGATTGCGCCGCAGGGTCAGGCCGCCATTGACCTGCAGGTTCTGCCCGGTCATGAAGCACTCGTCGGCGGACAGCCAGGCCACCGCCGCGGCGATGTCCTCCGATGTGCCGACGCGGCCGAGCGGATAGCCGCCGACGAAAGCCTCGAACACACCCGGAGTCGCCTTCGCCCCGGCGGTCATCGGCGTATCGGTGACGCCCGGCGACACCGAGTTGGCGCGGATGCCGAGGTGGCCGAACTCGTTGGCCACGCAGCGGATCACGTGGTCGGTGCCGGCCTTGGTGCCCATGTAGGCGGCGTGGTCCTCGAAGAGGATGGTGGCGGTGGCCGAGCTGATCTGCACGATCGAGCCGCCCGTGTCGCGCATCGCTTCCACCGCTGCCTGGCAGAACAGGAACGGCCCGATGAACTGCAGGGCGCTCATGCGCTGCAGCTCGTCCACACTGGTTTCCAGGAAGGGCCGCAGCAGCCCCCAGCCGGTGGCGTTCACCGCGATATCGACGCGCCCGCCCTCGTCGCGGGCGAAGGCGAACAGGTCGAACACCTGCTGCCGGTCGGTGATGTCGCAGGTGGTGGCCCAGCCACCCAGCTCGTCGGCCAGCCGGTGCAGTTCCTCCGCATGGCGGCCGGCGACCACCACCCGCGCGCCCTCCTCCGTCAGCCGGCGGGCGATCGCCTGCCCCATGTTGTCCCTGCCCGCGGCGCCGAGCACCACTGCGACCTTGCCGCTCAGTTTTCCTGTGGCGTGCATGTTCAGTCTCCGATCATGAATGTGGGTTGTGGATCAGCGGATGCCGCCGCCGGTCAAAGCCGCCGAGCTGAAGAAGGTGTTCGGCCGCGGTTCGGTGGCGTACCAGCCGCCGGCCATGGTCGAGTTCTGCTGGCGACAGTAGGCGCCGGTGTTGAGGTCGTAAGTGACCATCTCGTCGGTCTTGTGGCCGACGCTTTCGTAGTTGGTGATCGGGATGCTGTGGGACACGCGGTAGATCTTGCCGGTGGCGTCGTAGGCGTCGCCGATGCCCACGCCCGGCAGGTCCTCGTCCCAGAAGAACACCCGGCGCGGATAGACGTGGCGTTTGCCTTCCTTCAGCGTCGCCTCGACCGCCCATACGCGGTGCAGCTCCCAGCGCATGCAGTCGGGATTGAGGTGGTTCTTCGTGCCTTCCGCCACGTTGTCCGGGCAGACGCCCGGGTCGCCGATCCTGTAGGCGTTGTAGGGGATGAACATCTCCTTCTTGCCGAGCAGCTTGAAGTCGTAGCGGTCGAGGGCGCCGTAGAACACCGCCGACTCGTCCACCACCGCCACGCCGCCGCCGGTGGGACTTGGCGTGTCGTAGGCGATGTCCGGCGACAGCTTCACCCGGCGCTGGCCCGGCAGGTACTGCCAGGCGCGGCGGCCGATACGAGCCATGTCGATGGAGTCATGGACGATCAGCTTCTCGCCGTTCTTGCGCGCCGGATCGGTGAAGTCGATGCGCAGCATCTCGTACAGATCGTCGGCGGCGATCGGTTCGGTGCGCTTTGGGTCGAAGATCGGGTACTGGATGTACATCTTCGCCACGCCGGTGACGGTACGGCCGCCACGGCTGTCCACCACGGAACTGGTGAAGCCGTCCGTCTGGAAGGCGTACTGGTCGAACTTCAGCAGGCGGTTCCACATCACCTCGTTGCCGGTCTTGGGGAACGGGAACGGCACGCCGCCATAGCAGTTGTCGAGCGCCAGCTCATCGTCCCTGGTGCGGCAGGAGGTGGCGTTCTTGCGTGTGTTGTCGAGGAAGTACTGCGGGTAACTGGCAGTACGGTGGGAGGGATACACGTCGAGCCGATAGCTCGGGTACTTCTGCAGCATCGTGCGGATGCCTTCGGACAGCTTGTCGGCGTACTGCGCCATGTTCTGTCCGGTGATGCTGAACAACGGCTTCTCATGGGCGAACGGGTCCGGGCGCACGCCGGGCTTGCCGGGATCGTAGCTGGCCGGCGCCTTGATCGGCCCGCTGTAGGCCGGGATGCTGCCATCGGCATTGCCGGCCATCTCGGCGCCCCAGGGCGTGTACTTGCTGCCGAGCTGGCCGATCTCTTCCGCCGTGGCCGCCGCATTGGCTTGCGCCATCGCCGTGCTGCAGATCGCCACCGCCAGCACGCTACGCATGAATCGTTTCATTCGACTGACTCCTGTCTTTTTTATTGTCGATGGTGTTGCACATTGCTCGGCGAGAGCGGTTCAGCCGGTCAGCCTGACCAGCAGCTTGCCCTCGTTGCGTCCTTCGAACAGGAGGTTGAAAGCGTCCAGGGTGTTCTCCAGGCCGTCGACGACCTGTTCGCGGAAGCGGATGCGACCCTCGCCGACCCATTGGCGCATCTGCGCGATGCCCTCCGGGAAGCGGTCCAGGTAATCGGAAACCAGGTAGCCCTCGACGGTCGCGCTGCGGGCGAGGATCTGCCAGAAGTTGAACGGACCGGGCACCGGCTGCGTGCTGTTGTAGCTGGAGATGGCGCCGCAGAAGACGACGCGTGCGTCCTTGTTCAGGTTGAGCAGCGTGGCGTCGAGGATCTCGCCGCCGACATTGTCGAAGTACACGTCGACGCCCTGCGGACAGGCTTCGCCGATGGCGGCCACCATGTCCTTCGTGGTGCGGTAGTTGATCGCCGCGTCGAAACCCAGCTCCTCGACGATCCAGCGGCACTTCTCCTCGCTGCCGGCGATGCCCACCGCGCGGCAACCCTTGATCCTGGCGATCTGCCCGACCAGCGAGCCCACCGCACCGGCTGCGGCGCTGACCAGCACGGTCTGGCCGGGCTGCGGCTTGCCCGCGTCGATCAGGCCGAAGTACGGCGTCATCCCTACCGCGCCGTAGATGCTCAGGTAGTGCTGCTCCTCGTCGCCCTCCTGCAGCTCCACCGGGCCGAAGGCGTCGCCGTCCGCCACCGAGTAGTCCTCCCATCCGCCGATGCCCACCGCCAGCTGGCCCGGCTTGAACTTCGGATGGCGGCTTTCGATCACCTCGCCGATCACCGTGCTGCGCACCGGGTCGCCGAGCACGATGGACGGCAGGTAGCTGGGCCGTTCGGACATCCAGTCGCGGATCGCCGGGTCGATGGACAGGTAGTGATTGCGCACCAGGATCTGGTTCTCGCCGGGACGGCCGATGGGAGCCTCACGCAGCTGCACATCGTCATGAGTGGCGACGCCCTGGGGCCGGCGTTGGAGAACCAACTGGCGGTTGGATTTCGATTCGGGCATTGCGGTCTTCCTTGTTGAGATTGCAGTTGTTCGATTCGCTCAGAGGGCGCCGGCCGTTTCCCGCGAGGCGGTGGCGCTTCGTGTCTGTCCCGCCTCGCCGAGGATCAGGTCCGCCGCCCGCCAGCCCAGCGCCATGGCCGGGCCGCTGGTATTGGCTGACACCAGCCCCGGCATCACCGAGCAATCCGCCGCGCGCAGCCCTTCCACGCCGCGCACGCGCAGGTGTTCGTCCACCACGGAGCCGGGATCGCGGCCCATGCGGCAGGAGCCGACGGCGTGGGTGCCGCACAGGGACGCAGCGCGGAAGTGCCGGAGGATTTCCTCGTCGGAGCGGCATGCCGGCCCCGGCACGAGTTCCTCGCCGACGTAATGGGCGAGCGCCGGCTGGTGCATGAAGCGGCGCATGTAATGGACCATGGCCACCGCCGCCTGCTGGTCCTCGCGGGTGCTCAGCCAGTTCGGCGTGATCGCCAGCGGCGCCTCGGGATCGGCCGACTGGATCAGCACCGTGCCTTCGCTGGTGAGGTTCAGCAGTTGGCCGTAGATGGTCAGGCCGGGCTTGTCCTCCACGCCGTCCGGCACCGGGAAGTTGTCTTCGCTGCGCGGATAGGTGAAGGCGCTGAGATAGAGCTGCGCATCCGGGCGCGGCAGTTCCGGCCGGGTGCGGAAGAACGCGCCGACCTCGAACGGACCGGTGGCCATCGGGCCACCATGGGTCGTGTAGTACTGCAGCAGGCTGCCCAGCAGGCCGATGCCCTGGAAGCGGTGGTTCAGGCCCTTCGAGTTGCGCAGGCGATACGGCAGCAGGAAGCCCAGGTGATCGCGCAGCCGGCGGCCCACGTCTGGGTTTTCCGCCACCGGCTGGATGCCAAGCGAGCGCAGGTGCTCCTCGGCGCCGATGCCGGACAGCTGCAGAATCTTCGGCGTGAGAATGGCGCCCGCGCAGAGAATCACTTCGCCGCGGCAGTGGAAGGTCGTGGTTTCGCCATCGACCCGCGCCTGCACGCCAACCACCCGGCGTCCCTCGAACAGCACCCGCTCGACCCGCGCGCCGGTCTGCACGCGCAGATTGGCGCGGGACAACACCGGATGCAGGAACGCGGTCGCCGCGCTGACCCGGCGGCCGTCCTTGATGGTGTGGGAGTAGTAACCCACGCCTTCCTGATGCTCGCGGTTGAAGTCCTCCAGCACCGGCAGGCCCATCTCCTGCCCGGCGCGGACCATGGCCTCGCTCAGCGGATAGCGGAACTTGCCGGTGCTGATGTGCAGCGGGCCGCCGGCGCCGCGCAGTTCGTCAGCGCCCAGCTCGTGGTCCTCGATGGCGCGGAAGGCCTCCTTCATCGCCGGCCAGCCCCATTCCGGCCCGGCCTCGTCTTCCCAGCGCTGGTAGTCCTCCGGCTGACCACGCACGTAGATCATCCCGTTGATCGAGCTGGAGCCGCCGATGACCTTGCCACGCACCCAGGTTTCCGCCGACTCGGTGTCCGGGAAGCGCGGCTGTTGCACCGGGAAATGCCAGGCGTGCTTCGGGTCGCTCACCAGTTTCGCGATACCCTTGGGCATCTTCACCAGCGGGCTGCGGTCCCAGTTGCCGGCTTCCAGCAGCAGCACCTGCTTGCCTGGATTGGCGGACAAGCGGTTGGCCAGCACGCAGCCGGTCGAACCGGCGCCAACGATGATGTAGTCGAATGGGGTCATGTCAGCTCTCCGTCTGGACAGGTTCGGGCAGTAGAGAAGTTGGCTCGCAGTGCTGCGCCGGCGGCGCGACCACAACCTCCTCCAGCGCCAGCAGGCCGGCCAGCGAGTGCCTGGCGACCAGCATTTCGGCAGCAGCCGGATCGCGCCCCTGCCAGGCCTGGCGCAGGGTTTCGAGATCGGGCCACCAGCTGAATTCGGTGCCGTGGATTGGCGCGTCGTCATCCAGTGCCGCGTGACGGGTCAGGCGCAGGCAGCGCTGCGGCAGCAGCGCAGATTCACCAGCCAGCCAGCGCTCGCGGAACTCGGCCATCTCCAGTTGCGGATGACGTCGCACGGCCAGCATCAGCTTGATCGCCCCCGCAGGTGCTTCGCCGTCCCGCAACACCCGCTCCTCGGCCACGCAGGCGATGACCGGCGGCGCGCTGAAGTTGGCCTCGTCCGGCCCCGCGCCTTCCAGGTACTCGGGGCTCTGCACCAGGCGCTGGAGGCAGTCCGCCGAGTCGATCCACAGTTCCGGCGAGCCATCGGCGATGGTCGCCAGGCCATCCAGGCCTGCGCCGAGCGGATGGTTCTGGATGTAGCCGCGGATGAAGCCGGCCTCGACCAGCTTCATCGCATGGGCCTTGTGGACGCTCCGCCAGTACTCGCTGAAGGCCGGCAGGTCCAGGTCCGGACGGCGCTTGAGGAAGCTGACGACCTTCAGGGCTCCCATCGGCTTTCCTCCTGCCGGTCGCGTTGCAGATAGCGATCGAGGGTCCGATGGAAGTGGCGGATGCGCACTTCCTGATAGTTGCCGAGGGTCTCGCCGGACTTCTTCGATGCCTTGAAGCCCTGTTGCTGGGCGCGCAGGTTGGCGGTGTCCTGGTCATAGACATGGGCCAGGTACTGGTCCATGCCGGGCACGATGTCGTAGCTCTCGTCCTCGCCGACCATGAACATCTCCGGCGCATCGGGACGTTCCTCGCCCTCGGCGAGCGGGCGCAGGAAGAGGATCTCGAACAGGCAGCGGTCCACGTCCGTACCCAGCGGGCGGAAGCGATAGACCATCGGCAACGACACGCCGGTGAACAGCACCATGTTGGGGAACAGGTGGTACTCGATGGTATCGATCATTTCCGAATCGGATACCTTGCTCAGGTCCACGCGGTACTTGTCGCCGAGGATTCCGCGCAGATAGCGCGCCATCACGATGCGCGCGGTTTCGCCCGGCTTCACGGTCAGTTCGTCGGTGATCACCGAGCGGTCGCCCACCAACATGGCGTCGACCAGCTCCTGCTCAGTGAGCGGCTGTTCGAGGTGCGGACTGCTCACTCCGCCGGCGGCATAGAATCGGGTGACGTGGTCGCCATAGACGTCGTACTGCACGTTGGCGTCCCCGGTTCCCTGCAGCAGCTGGGGATGGGTTTCCAGCACGTGGTACGACTCGAGGAAGGCTTCCAGCGCGGTCTTCCAGTTGCACGGCAGCACCTTGGCCATGTGCAGCTCCGTGTAGCGCTGCTGCATGTCCCAGTCACGGAAATGCTCCGGCAGCACCTCCATGAACTCGCGCAATGGCGGCGCGTCATCGTCCATGTTGATGAAGACGAAACCGCCCCAGGTTTCCACCCGCACTTGCGGCAGGCGATAGTCCTCCGGCTTCACATGGGGGAAGTCCCAGGCGCAGGGAACCTGTGCGAGCTCACCTTCCAGCGTCCAGGTCCAGCCGTGGAACGGGCAACGCAGTTCCGGGGCGCTGCCCATGCCGGGTTCGAAGCGCAGCTTGGTGCCACGGTGCAGGCAGGCGTTGTAGTACGCGCGGATGCCCTTGGCCGTATGGGCGACGATGAACGACTGGTGGCCGAGTTCGTAGACGTAGTAGTCGCCGACCTGGGGAATGTGTTCGAGCCGGCAGACCCATTGCCAGACGCGCGACCAGAGATTGTCCATCTCCTGCTGGAAGAAGATGGGCGAGGTGTAGCGCTGGAACGGAATGTCCTGCTCGCCGAGAAACTCGTAGTGCGTGCTGCGCAGTATCGGCGGCGGCGGCAGCGCATCGGTGGCGATGATCTGCTGCACGTCGGGACCGGGACAGCGCGCCTCGCCCGGTTGCAGGCCGGCGTAATCACCGACAGTGAGCGCCGCGGCGGCCCCCTGATGGAAAGTATTCATGCGTCTGCCTCACTCGAACCGGTAGTGGATGTCGTCGACATCGGGCCGGCCGCGGGTGGCGGCGGCGCCGATGCCTTCGTGCCAGATCGCCGAACTGGCGGCGTTGGTGTTCCAGTCGAGGACGAACACGCGACGGGTGAATTTCCATACGCCGTCGCGGCGTTCGTAGTTGTCCAGATAACGCCCGCCGACCATGTGCTGGCTGGCCTCGCCGCCATTCAGCAACGCGCTCATGCCGATCACGTAGGCGCGACCCGTGGCGCGGTCGCCGTCGATCTCGAACAGCTCGTTGCTGGTGAAGTGGTAGGTGATTTCCAGCGCCGGGTTGGCGGCCGTGATGAGTTCGCAGAATTGCGCGGCCGGCCCGTTGAACAGCCCGAAGTCCATGCTCGCTTCCGGCCACCAGAGCGGTTCCAGCAGCGTGCGGTCACGCCGGTCGACGCCGGTGCAGTAGGCCGCCACCAGTTCGTGCAGGTCCTGCTTGGCCTGCAGCAGGTCGATCTGGGCCTGCAGTCGTCCGAGGGTCATTCAGGCGCCCTCCCCGGCCGGATAGGGTTTGGCCAGCACGCCGCCGTCCACGTACATCTGGTGGCCGGTGACGAAGCTCGCCTCGTCGCTGGCGAGGAACAGCACGGCAGCGGCGATCTCGCCGACTTCGGCGATGCGGTTGAGCGGCTGCATGCCGGCGTAGATGGCTTCCAGCGCGGCCGGATCGCTGGCGGCGTCGAGATACTGCTGCAGGTTCGGCGTGCGCGTGGCCGCCGGGTGCACCGAGTTGCATCGGATGTTGTAGCCCTGCTCGCCGCAGTGCAGCGCGACGGTGCGGGTGACCGCGTCCTGCGCCGCCTTGGCCGCGCCGTAGCAGGTGAACAGCGGGCCGGGGCGGATGCTCTCGACGCTGGAGATGTTGACGATGGAACCGCCGCCGCTCCGCTTCATGCTGGCGACGGCGTTCTGGCAGCCGAGGAAGGCGCCGCGCGCATGCACCCACAGGTGCGCTTCCCAGGCATCCAGTCCGGCCGCCTCGATATGCGCCGGGAAGGAAATGCCGGCGCTCTGCACGAGGATGTCCAGCCCGCCCCAGCGTGCTTGCAGATCGGCCATGGCGCGTTCCCAGGCGGCCGGATCGCCCACGTCCAGTTCGACGAAGGCAGCGTCCGGGCCGAGCTGGTCGGCCAGCGCACTGCCGGCGCCGACGTTGATGTCGGCGAGCATCACCCGCGCGCCTTCCTCGATGAACAGGCGGGCGATACCCGCGCCGATGCCGGAAGCCGCGCCGGTGACCAGCGCCACCTTGCCGTTCAATCGCTGCATGCTTTTTCTCCACGGGTAGACAGGAACTTGTCGAGGGTCTGGTGCAGGTGGCGAATGCGCACTTCCTGGTAGTTGCCCAGGGTCTGCCCCGGCTTGGTGCTGGACTTGAAGCCGCGCTGCTGGCCGATCAGGTTGCCGGTGTCCTGGTCGTAGATGGTCGCCAGACCCGGATCGAGGCCCGGCACTTCATGGAAGGACTGCTCGACATCCAGCTCGAAGGGTTCGGCGGGCATCGGGCGCTCGCCGGATTCCGGCAGCGGCTGCAGGTACAGCAGGTCGAAGATGCAGCCGTCCACGTCGGCGCCGTCCGGGCGGAAGCGGTAGACCATGGGGAACAGCAGCGAGGGGAAGAAGCAGGTGTTGGGGAACAGGCAGTACTCGATGGCGTCGATGGTTTCCGACACGCTGAGATGCGAGAAGTCGCGGCCATAGGCCTGCCCCAGGGTCGCCTGCAGGTGTTCGGCGAATACCTTGCGCGCACTGCCGCCGGGCGGCACCTGCAGCCTGCCCTCCCCGCCCACGCCTTCCACCACGCCTTCGGCCATCAGCGCGTCGAGCAGTTGCTGCTCGCTGTAGGTCTCCTTCAGGTGCGGGCTGGGGAAGCCGACCAGGTGCACGAAGCGCGACACGCTGTCGCCATACAGGTCGTACTGGGTGTTGGCGTCGCCCACGGTGAGCACGCCCTGCGGGTGGGTTTCCAGCACGTGGAAGGATTCGAGGAAGGCTTCCAGGCACGCTTTCCAGTTGGCCGGCAGGCGCTTGCGCACGTGCATTGCGACGAACTTGTCGGAGAGGTCCCAGTTGGCGAAGTGCTCCGGCAGGATGCCGAGGTGCTCGGCCAGCGGCGCCGCGTTCGCATCGAAGTTGATGAAGACGAAGCCGCCCCAGGTTTCCACCTTCAATTCGGGCAGGTTGAAGCCGCCCTCCTCGATGTGCGGGAAGTCCCAGCGGCACGGCACGCTCTTCAGCTCGCCTTCCAGCGACCAGGTGAAGCCATGGAACGGGCAGCGCAGGTCCTTGGAGCGGCCGCACGAGCCGGCGGGCTTGAGCTGGGTGCCGCGATGCAGGCAGGCGTTGGGATAGGCCTTGATCGCGCCGCTTTCGGTGCGCACCACCAGCACCGAGCGCTCGACGATTTCGTAGACGAAGTAGTCGCCGGGTTCGGCAATGTCCTCCTCGCGGCAGGCCCACTGCCACACCCTGCCCCACAGCCGCTCCTGCTCCAGGGCGAAGAAGCTGCGCGAGGTGTAGCGTTCGAAGGGGATGTCCGCGTCGCCGAGGAAGCGGTAGGACTGCTCGGTGAGATGGGCCGGAGCATGGTCGCCGTCGGAGGCGATGATGTCGGCGGTACTGGCACCGGGGCAGCGGGCTTCGCCCGGCACCGGCGTGGAATCTGCGTGATGCATTCTGGGACCTCCAGGCATCAGGGATCTGGATTTGGGGACCGAGGAATACATGGACGACCCGGCAGTTTCCCGGACGGCCGGAACCGGCCGGGAAGCGATGGGGGGCCACCGGGCCGCCCATGTAACCGATTGCCGGCCGCGCCGCTCCGCCAGGGGCGGAGGCGCGGCACGGGCTTCAGCGCACGCCGGCGGCGCTGAGGGTGTTGGCCTGGTAGTAGGAGGACGGCTTGGCCTCTTCAGGCGGCGTCACCACCATCATTCCCTTGCCGGCCGGGGTGTACGCCTGGCGCACGTAGGCACCGCTGGCCAGGTCGTGGACCACGAACTCGTGGGTGTTGTGGCCGTAGGTTTCGTAGAACGGGTAGTAGTTGGTCTGGGTGACGCGGTAGATGTTGCCGGCATCGTCGTAGTTGTCGGCCAGGCCCACGGCGGGGATGTCCTCGTCCCAGTAGAAGGTGCGCTTGGGATAGACGTGCCGCTTGCCGGGTTTCAGCGTCGCCTCGACCACCCAGACGCGGTGCAGCTCCCAGCGCACGCAGTCGGGGTTGAGGTGGTTCGGCGTGAACACCGCCTGGGTGGAGCAGGCACTGGCGTCATGCAGCTTGAAGGTGTTGTAGGGGATGAACAGCTCCTTCTTGCCGACCAGCTTGTAGTCGTAGCGGTCCTGCGAGCCGTAGAACACCTGGGTGTCGTCGGTGGTGCCGACGCCGCCGCCGGCCGGGCTCGGCGTGTCGTAGGCGACGTCCGGCGAGAGTTTCACCCGACGCTGGCCGGGCAGGTAGCTCCAGGCACGGCGGCCGACGTTGAGCATGTCCACGTTGTCGTGGATCACCAGCTTCTCGCCGGCCTTGCGCGCCGGTCCGGTCCAGTCGACGCGGCCGTATTCGAGGGTCTCGTTGGCGGCGATCGGCGTATCGCGCCCCGGCTGGTACTGCGGGAAGGTCTGCCAGTAGGCGAAGGCACCTGTCTCGATCACCCGGCCGCTGGAGTCCACCAGCGTCGAGGTCTGCCCCGGCGAGTAGTAGGCGTACTGGTCGTACTTGAGGGTGCGGTTCCACATCACTTCCGAGCCGTTCTTCGGAATCGGGAACGGCACGCCGCCGTAGCAGGTGCCGGCGAGCTGCAGAAGGTTCTCCGCCAGCGCGCAGGTCCGGGCGTTCTTCAGGGTGTTGTCGATGACGTACTGCGGGTACTTCGCCGTGCGATGGGTCGGGTAGATATCCAGGCGGTAGGTCGGATACTTCTTCAGCATTTCCTGGACGCCCGCGCTGAGCTTGTCCTGGTACTGCGCCATGTTCTGCGCGGTGATGCTGTACAGCGGCTTCTCGCCGGCGAAGGGGTCGGGCCGTTCACCGCCGACGGTGAGCTTGAAGCCGGCGGGTACCGGAATCGTCTCGCCATAGGCCGGGATGGAGCCGTCGGCATTGCCGGCCTTCTCCGCGCCCCAGGGCAGCAGGTCGTTGCCCAGGCGGGCGATTTCGTCAGGGCTGAGCGCCGCCCATGCAGAACCCTGGATCGCCAGGGCGCCGGTCAGCATCGCGCAGGTGGTAAGCATCTTCATCGGTATCACCTCTTGTACTTGTTTTCTGGTTTTGCCGCCGTCACCGGCGGCACCGAGGTTCAGTTCTCTGCCGCGCCCTGCTCGATCCACAGGCGGATCAGCTGCAGCTTGTCTTCAGGGAGCGGTGCCTGGCCGAAGGGCATCTGCACGCCGGAACCACCGGCATCCAGATGGGTACCCCGCAGCTTGTGCAGCAGATAGCTCTGTTCGGGCTGCCCGGGGGCGACGCGCTTGAGCGGGCTTTCTTTCGAAGGCGTATTCACCAGCGTCTGGTAGGCCGCGGCGGGATAGAGCTTCATCCCGCCCGGCTCGTCGCCGGTGAGGTGGCAGCCGGCGCACTGGCTGCGCAGCAGCGGAGCGATGTCGCGCGAGAAGCTCGGCGCTTCGCTGGCCGCATGCGCACCCAGCGCGAGGCCCAGGGTGGCGAGGGCGAATACGCTCCTCATCACGCGTTCCCCGTGGCGTGGCGTGCGGCCAGGTAGCCGAAGGTCAGCGCCAGGCCGATGGTGCCGCCCGCGCCCAGGTATGCCGGACCGGACGGGCTGGCGATGCAGTTGCCGGCGCCGTACAGGCCGGGGATCGGTTCGCCGTGGGCGGCAAGCACCTGGCCGTGCGGGTTGATCGCCGGACCGGCGTTGGTATCCAGCGCGCCCGGCGCCAGCAATACCGCATAGAGCGTGCTCTTGCGGTCGATGGGGTACATCGTCTTGTTCGGCTTGTCGTTGTCCGGGAAGGTGGCGTTCTTGCTCACCGGCGAGAACAGCTTGTTCCACACCCGGTCGTACTCGTAGAAGCCGCGCTGGAAGTCCTCGTCCTCGCCCTTCTCGGCGAAACCGTTGAAGCGCTCGATGGTGGCGTCGAGATTGCGCGCGAAGCTGTCGTCCAGCGCGTAGTTGCCGACCTTGCCGCCCAGGCTCGCCAAACGCTCCTTGATGCGCTGGGTGAGTTGCTGAACGTCCGCTCCCTCGATCAGCCACTTCGACTCGCGCTTGTCCAGCGGCAGCGGCAGCGCGCCGGCGTAGCGGTTCAGGCTGCGCTCGTCGAACACCATCACCATCAGGCGGTTCGGGTACTCGGCGTTCACCGGGTCGAAGGTGAAGTGGCAGCGGGTGCGGTCGTTGTAGTTGCGCTTCTCGTTCACCACGCGCACGCCGTACTTGTTCACCTGGATCATCGAGTCGCCCGGCACGAAGAACACGCCGGCCGGCAGCGCGCGGTTCTCCAGCGCCTGCTCCAGCACCACCTGGGTGCGCCAGGCGGTGCTCAGGGTGCCCATCCTGGCGCCGGCATCCTGGGCGATGGCGATGAAGTCGCCGGTGGAACCCGGCATCGCGCAGGCGCCGTAGATGCCCGGCTGGTGCAGACGAACGAGGTCGGTGTTGTGGGCGAAGCCACCGCTGCCGAAGATCACGCCCTTGTTGGCGCGGATGCGCAGGCGCCTGCCTTCGCTTTCCACTTCCAGACCGATCACCCGCTCGCCATCGCGGATCACGCCGACCGCACGATGGTTCAGCAGAACCGGCACCTTGCGTTTGGTCAGCCACTGTTCCAGCTGCAGGGCCAGGCTGCTGCCGCCCTCGCTGGAACCGGCGCCGACCGAAGGCTCCAGGGCCCGCGCGTTGTTGGCCTTGTTCTCCGGCAGATGGTCGCCGTAGTCCGGCGGCGACATGTTCACGTCCCACATCTTGAACGGACGGAACCTGACCGCTTCGATCTGCTCCATCCACTCGATCATCTTCGGACCGTTGTCGTAGAACGCGGCCATCATCGCGTGCACCGGCTCCGGCAGACCGAGGGTCGCGCTGCTCGCGTCGTAGGCTTCCGGATAGGCATAGCGGGCGATGTAGCGCAGGCAGTCGTCGCGCTTGTCGTCGATACCCTGGGCGACCATGTACTTGTTGTTGGGAATCCAGGTCACGCCGCCGGACTTGCCGGTGGTGCCGCCGGCCATGGGCATCTTCTCGACCACTATGACCTTGGCGCCGAGGGCGGTGGCGGTGACCGCGGCCGAGCCGCCGGCGGCGCCGGTGCCGACCACGACCACGTCGGTCTCCATGTCCCACTTCTGCTCGGACGAGCCCTTTTCCGCCGCCACCAGCGAGCCGCCGAGGCCCAGCGTGGTCGCCGCACCGGCGGCAATGCCGGCGCCGATGAGGACCTTGCGGCGGGACAGGTTCTTGTTCTCTTTATCCATGATTTCCTCGAAGACAGTAGAGTGTTCGGATGAACAACAAACCATCATGAATGTTTGTTTTAAGGCCGTTCGTTACCCCGTTGAAATGCCGGTTCAGGCGTCCAGGATTTCCTGCAATTCGAATACGTTGCCGTCCGGGTCGCGGCCATAGGTCGCCCGTACGCTGCCGAAATCCTGCGGCGGGGCGTGGAAGCGGATGCCGGCGTCCAGCAGGCGCTGGTACACGCTGTGGATGTCCTTCACGTCGATGCAGAAGTGCGTGATGCCATACAGGTGTACCGGCCGTTCGGCATGCACCGCGTCGTGGGGCAGTTGCGCGGGCGCCTCGAACTGGAACAGCTCGATGCACAGGTTGCGACCCTGCAGCATCACCGTGGTGGCGGCGCTGTCGATCAGACCGAGTACCTGGTTGATCTGCCGGGTACCACGCGGCCAGGACGTCTCGTTCAGCACTTCCAGGCCCAGCAGGTCGCGGTAGAAACCCAGGGCGCGCTGCAGATCCGGCGTGGAAATGGCGACGTGGTGGAAAGCCTGTGTCATGCGATCGATCCTCTGCTGCGGGCGCGGCTCATTTGATGGTTTCGGCGTTGTCGATGACCAGCTGGCTGCCGTTGATGTAGCGCGACTCGTCCGAAGCGAGGAACAGCACCAGGTTGGCCACGTCGCGCGGCTGGCCCTGGCCGTGGTTCTGCACCTGCTGGAGCGCGCTGCTTTCGGCGTCGATATCGCGTACCGCCTGGGCGGTCATCGGGGTTTCGTGGGCGCCAGGCAGGATCGCGTTGCAGCGGATGTTGTAGCCCTTGTTCTGGCAGTGGATGGCGACGCTGCGGGTCAGCGAGAGGATCGCGCCCTTGGCCGCCGCATAGGCGACGATCTCGCCGATGCCCTTGATCGCGCCGATGGAGGAGATGTTGATGATCGAACCGCCGCCGCTCTGCTTCATCGCCTGCACGGCGTACTTGCAGCCGAGCATGGTGCCGTCGGACATCACCTCGTTGACGAAGCGGTAGCGCTCCAGGGTGATTTCCTCGACGTCGGCGAACACCACCACGCCGGCATTGTTGACCAGCACGTCGAGGCGGCCGAAGCGGCTGACGGTTTCCTCTACCACTTGCTTCCAGCGCTGCTCGTCGCGCACGTCGTGCTGGAGGAACAGCGCGCCGGGGATGTCCGCCGCGACGTCGCGCCCGGCCGCTTCATTGATGTCGGTAAGCACCACCTGGGCGCCTTCCGCGGCCAGCAGGCGCGCATCGGCGGCCCCCAGACCGGATGCCGCGCCGGTGATCAGTACGACCTTGCCTGCAACTCTTCCCATTGCTCGCTCTCCTGCGTGCGGCGGGAGCGCCCCGCCGCCTGGATTGATCGGTGATCAGGCGGTGGCGACGACCGGCGGGGTCACGCTGCCGATGCCGGAAACGGAGTACTTGCGCACATCCATGTCGAGCAGCTGGATGTCCGCGACCTTCTGCAGGAAGCGGGTGATGTGGTCGGACTGCAGGTGCTGGCCGAGGGCAGCGTCGGATTCCCACTCCTCGCTGATCCACACCACGTTGGGCAGCTCGATGTCGCGGGCGAAGGCGTACAGGCGGCAGCCGGCTTCGGCGCGAGTGTGGGGAATGGCGATTTCGGCAGCGGCAGCGAGGTATTCGTCGATGCGCGTCGGCTCGATCACCAGGCGGGCGGTAATGGCGATGATGCTCATGGAAATTCCTTTGTTGTCGGTCTTGTTCTGAGGAAATCTGCGGCGGCGCGGGGCACCGCCGGATCGGATCACACGCGGCCGGCGATGTAGTCGTTGATCACTTCGTGATAGCGGCGCACGCGGGATTCCTGCTCGGCCAGGTACGAGTCGCTGTAGCCGCGCGAGTGGAAGCCGCGCTGCTGGGCGACGGCCACGCTGAGGTCCTGGTCGGCGACGAAGCCCAGCGACTTCTCGCCGTGCTTGAACACCTCGTGCGGGCCGGGCTTGACCGGCATCATGCCGAGCGGCGTGCCGACTTCGGTCTCGCCTGCGGCCGGACGCACGAAGTACCAGTGGTCGAACAGGCACTTCTCCGGATCGCTCGGGTGCGGCATCGGGCGCAGGATCTGGTAGGCCTCGGCAGCCATGGTGAAGGACATGTTGGGGAACAGCGTGTAGTGGTAGTAGTCGGTGAGCTGCTCGTCGCTCAGGTTCGCGTACTGGCTGAAGCCGCGCTGCTCGCCGAGGGCGCGCTTCTGCTGCTGCAGGGCCAGGCGCACGTCACCGGCACGGCCGGCGAAGTCGTCGGGGTCCAGGCCCCAGCTGCGCATGATGTCGTCCAGCGGCGCCTGCACCTTGCGTTCCTTGCCCTTGCCGGCGGGCAGCGAGCCCTTCATCAGCATGCGGCTGTGGCCGTTGCGGAAGATCTCGAAGGTGGTGTTGGTGTAGGCGTCGTCGATGTGCGTACCCAGCTCCGGGTGCAGGGCGGTGACGTGGTACGCCTCGTTGAAGTTGTCCTGGATGACCTTCCAGTTGCAGTTGACCTCGCCGGTCAGGTGCATCACGCGGACCATCTTGTCCATCTCGTAGGCTTCGAGCTGGTCGGCCACGATGCCCAGCGAGTCGCGCAGGCTCGGCGCGTCGCGGTCCATGTTGAACCACACCAGGCCGCCGAAGGTTTCGCAGCGCACTTCCTTGAGGCTCAGCTTGCCCACCGGGTTGCCCTGCGGGAAGTTCTCCGAGTCCTTGGCGATCAGCAGCGCGCCGTCCAGACCATAGCACCAGCTGTGGTAGTTGCAGACCAGGCGCCGGACCTTGGTTTCCTCGCACTGCACCATGCGGTTCCCGCGGTGCTGGCAGACGTTGTAGAAGGCGCGGATGTTCTGGTCGTTGTCACGCAGCATGAGGATGGACTCGTTGCCCACCTCGAAGGTGACCACGCAGCCCGGCTCCGGCAGCTGGGCGACGGTGCCGCCGATATGCCAGGTGCGGGTCCACACGTGGTCCCATTCCTGCTGCATGAATTCCTTCGCGTAGTAGCGGTCGCCGGTGATCGGGTCGCCGCGCAGGAATCCTTCGTCTACCAGGGCTTCTTTGGTGCGTTCTACCAGGGAGAGAGACACGTCGATACTCCTTGCCGCCGCGCTGGCGGTGGCATGCAATCTGTTTCTTGAGGCAAGACCTTTGGGTCAGGGAACCAGCTTCAGCTCGTAGGCCAGGTCGGCACGGTCGCGGCGGCCCTGCAGCCTGAACTGCGCGAAGTGCCCGTCCTCGCGGCCGGCGTAGGGCCAGGCGGCGTTCCAGTCCATCACCAGGTCACGCGAGTACATGCGCCAGACGCCGTCGCGCTTTTCCCACACGTCGAGGTAGCGCATGCCGTCCGGGCAGTTGATCAGCACGCCGTCGGGGGTGCGTGCCGATGCGTTGCCGAGCATGTAGGACTCGGCCAGCGCGCGGGTCTCGCTGATCAGCTCGATGTCGACCGTGGCGTAGCGGTGCCAGGCCATCACCAGGTTTTCCTTGATGAACGGGATGTCGTACTCGCAGAACTCCCAGGCGTTGCCGTCGAAGATGCCGAAGCGCACCACGCCGTCGTGGTGGAAGGTCGACTTCAGCAACTCCAGGTCGCAGCGGTCGATGGACTGGCAGTAGCGCGTCATCTGGTCGAGGATCGCCTGGCGGTCGGCGACCGCCCGGATGCGTTCGGACAGGCTCATGATCAGGCCCCCAGCAGTGCGTAGACCGGGTCGGAGTCGTTGCGCGTGCCACGCAGCTTGATCATGCCGAACAGGCCCTCGTCCCATACCGCGGTGGCCGGCATGGTCATGTTCCAGTCGTGGACGAAGGTGCGGCTGGCGATCTTCCACTCGCCGCCTTCGCGACGGTAGCTGTCGAGGAAGCGGCCGCCGATCAGGCGATCGACCTTGGCGCCTTGCTCGATCGCGGTACCGACGTTGATCATGTAGACCTCGCCGATCGCGCTGTCGCCGTCGATCTCGAAATACTCGTTGGAGAGCGAGGTGAAGCTGCGCTCGAGGTTTTCGTCGGGAGAGGTGACGCTCACCACGAACGGCTTGGCCGAACCGCTATGAGCGCCCCAGTTCACCTCGGCGTCATCGGTCCACAGGGAGACCATCAGGCAACGGTCCATGCGGTCCAGCGCGCGAGCGAAACGGGAGTTGAGGGAGTGCAGCGCCTGTTTGGCCTCGACTTGTTCGAGCAGCGCCAGATCGGATTGCGGATTCATGCGTCGTCAACCTTCTTCTTGGATTTATTCAGGTTTGTACAGACTGCCTGCGGTGGGCTTGCCCCGCCGCCGGGAGCGTCCGGCTCGACGTCCCCGATGGAGATGAGGCTATTCCCACAAACAAAACCAGTCAAATTGTTTTTTATTTATTTGTTCGTCGCCAGGCAATGGGTGAGCGCTGGCGACACCACGTCGCCGGGTGTGGCGACGCAGCGTAGACAGGAATGGATGAACAGCGACCTGCGCGCGAAGGATCACTCCGCCGCGCAGGCATGGGCTCCGGCGACACGGCCGAAGAACGAACCGGGACCAAGGCTCATGCCGCTGGCGTAGCTCTTGCCGCTGTGCGGGATATGCGCGCTGCAGGCGCCGGCGGCGTACAGGCCGGGGATCACCCTGCCCTGCCGGTCGATGACCTGGGCATGGCGGTTGGTCTTCAGACCGCCAAGGGTCATGAACAGGTAGATGGACTTGTTGAAGGAGATGTCGAAGGCCGCAAACGGCCCCTGGTCGAGCGGCTTGAGCCAGTCGGCGTGCTTGTGGAACACGCTGTCCTCGCCGGCTCGCGCATCGGCGTTGTAGCGCTCCAGGGTGTTCACCAGCGAACCGCCCGGCAGACCGAGGCCCGCTTCCATCTCCTCCACCGTTTCCCAGCCATCGATCAGCGCGTGCTGCGCCGAAGTGATTTCCGGGTAGGCGAAGATTTCCGCATCGAGGATCAGGTAGGCGGTCTGCTCCGGCTGCTCCATCACGTAGGACGCGGTGCGCCCGTGGTAGGAATCCTCGGCGACGAAGCGCTCGCCGTTGCGGTTGACCAGGATGCCCTTGATCAGTTGGCCCGGCGGATAGATCGACGCGGTAGCGATGATTCCGTCCATGGCCAGGGTCGCCGCGCCGGCCGCCACGCCCAGCTCGATGCCGGCGCCGTCGTTGCTGGGAATGCCCAGCGGCACGGCGGTGTCGCTCATCAGCGGAACATTGCGGCGGACCATCTCGGTGTTGAGGTTGTAGCCGCCGGTGCTCAGCACCACGCCCTTGCGTGCGCGCACAGCGATCTGCCGGCCGTCCTGGCGGGCCAGCACGCCGACCACGCGGCCGTCGTCGTCCTGCACCAGTTCCGTCACCGCGCAGTCGTACAGCGCCGGCACGCCCTCCTCCGCGCAGCGCGCGAGAATCGCCTTCATCGCCTCGGCGCCGGCGTTCTCGCCGATGCCGGCGACCTTGTGCCCGCGCGGTGCCGGACGGGCGATCAGGTGGTACGGCCAGACCTTCTCGTTACCGGTGCTGAACAGGCATTCGGTGGTGTCGAGGAACACCGCCTTGCCCTTGAACGAGGTGCGCTCGAAGGGCACGCCGAGGGATTCCAGCCAGTCGAAATGCGCCACGCTGCCGAGGCTGAAGTCGCGTACCGCCTGCTTGTCGGCGCACTCGGTGGAAGCGGCGAGGAACTTGAACATCTCCTCCGCGTCGTCCTCGTAGCCGCAGGCCTTCTGCACGTCGGTGCCGCCGCCCAGGTAGAAGATGCCGGACGACGAGGCGCTCGCCCCGCCGCCACCGCTGGCGCGTTCCAGCACCAGCACGTCGCCGCCGGCACGCTTGGCTTCCAGCGCCGCGCAGGCGCCGGCGATGCCGTAGCCGACCACCACTACATCGGCCCGCTCATCCCATTGGCCTTGAAAATCGGACAGTTTCATTCTTCCTGTTTCCTCTTTCGGGATCAGCCCAGCAGGCCGATATCGCCCTGGCTATGCAGGGTCACCAGTTCGCGGCGGACGATGCGCCAGCCTTGCGGGCGCTTCTCCAGCTCGTCGCGGTATTCGCCCCAGAGCAGTTGCAGGTCATCGGCATGTTCGCCGACGCCGACGTGCAGCGCCTGCAGGTAGCTGCGGCTGGTGGCGCGCGAGCCGTTCAGGTCGATGCGGATATTGCCGAGCATGTGCTGCGTCACCGCGCAGCGGGCGATGGCACTGTCGATGAAGCCGGCGATGGCGCGCGCGCCCGCGAACTCACCGGCGCCCGGATAGACGCCAAGGGAATCGGCGGTGAACACCTGATCGAGCAGCTCCAAGTTGCGCTGATCGATGGCGCAGGCGTACTGCTGCAGCAGCGCCTCGATCTCGGCCTCGTCGTCGGCCCTGACTTGCGGCGTGGCGGGCGCATCGGCGAGGTAATGGTTGATCCAGCGATGGAATTCCTGATTGCCCAGCTCGTTGCGACCGAAGGTGACGTGCTGGAAGGCGCCGCTGGCCAGCCCGCCCTGGATCTTCAGGCCGAGGCTGTAGTCCTCGGTGTCCACCACGTCGCGCAGCCAGTCCATCATCGCCTCGTTGGCCTGGCGCTGTTCGTCGTTCTCCGGCGCATGGCGATGGATGAAGTGCAGCACGGTGCGGTTCTCACCCACGGTCGGGCCGGGGATGAGCTGGGCCACCTGGGTGATTTCCGGGGCGACGAAGATCGACACGTTGGGGAACAGCGTGCGCACGAAGTCGTAGCCGTGGTTCTCGTGCAGGTGCAGCTCATCGGCGGGCACGCCCTGCAGACGGGCCTTGATGTCCTTCTGCGGGAAGCCGATCAGCTGGTGCGGCCCGTAGAAGTGGAAGCCCATGATGTTGGAGTAGGTGCGCTGGTGGATGGTCTGCGGGTGCGCGGCGGCGAAGTGGTAGCCCTCCAGGTAGCCGTCGTAGGCGACCTTCCAGTTGCCGCCATGGATTTCCCGGTTGCCGCAGTAGTGCCAGTCGGCGAAGCCGAGCTGCTCGATGTCCTCGATCATGCCGCCGAGGTAGCCGGCGAAGTCCACTTCCAGCCCCGGCGTCAGCACCACGAAGATCAGCCCGGCACGCTCGTATACCGGCAGCTGGGTCAGCCCCAGCGCGGCCTTGTCGACGTCGCCGTAGGTGTCCTGGCCGGCAATACGCAGCAGGTTGCCGTCGTTGCCGTAGACCCAGGCATGGTACGGGCAGGCGAAGCGCTCGCACTTGCCGCTGCCTTCGGCCAGGCGCATGGCGCGGTGCGCGCAGACGTTGAGCATGGCGCGCACGCTGCCGTCGCGCAGGCGGGTCAGCAGCAGCGGCGTGCCGAGCAGGTCGAAGGCCTTGTACTGGCCAGGCTGGGCGATCTCGCCGGAGAGGCCGGCGAGGATCGGCAGGCGCTTGAAGATCTGCTCCATCTCCCGCTGCCACTGCGCAGGATCGGTGTAGCTGGCGGACGGGACCCGCATGAGGTCTTCCGCCTGGTCGGTACTCAGGGTTTCGACGTGTTGCAGAAGGCGGGCGGCGATACGGTTGTGGATTTCTTGTTGTTCTGTCACGGGAAAACTCCTTTGCCGACAGACCGTGTTCTATTCGCACCGGGCGAATCTAAAACATACAAAACTGTTTTACTAATGATTCCTTCGCACGATTCAGTGTCGGCGACGACTGGTTCAGTAAACGCTCATGCCACCATCGATGGTGTACAGCGAGCTGGTGATGTAGGACGCCTGTGCGGAAAGCAGGAAGGCCACCAGCGCAGCCACCTCTTCCGGTTCGCCATAGCGGCCCAGCGGAGTGGCGGCCAGGTTGCCGTCGTGGACGCCGGCGGCGTCGCCGGAATCCACCTCGATGCGCTGCATCATCCCGGTGTTGATCGGCCCCGGCAGCACCGCGTTGACGCGCACGCCGCTGGATGCCGCTTCTGCCGCGGCGGTGCGGGTCAGGCCGATCACCGCGTGCTTGGACATGATGTACGGCGCCAGCCCCGGCCCGGCGGAAATGCCCGCCAGCGAGGACATGTTGACGATCGCCCCGCTGCCCTGGCGCTTCATCACCGGCAGCACGTGCTTGAGGCCGAGGAACACGCCACGCACGTTGACCGCGTAGACCTTGTCGAGCATCTCCACCGGCTGCTCTTCGATCAGCCCGCGCCCGCCTTCGATGCCGGCGATGCTGGCGAAGCCGTCGATGCCGCCGAAGCGCTCCAGGGTTTGCCCGACGTACCCCTGCACGTCCTCCTCGCGGGACACGTCGGCGCGCAGCAGCAACGGCGTGTTGCTGCCGCCGAGACGCGCTGCGATGCGTTCCAGGGCGTCCATATCGCGGTCCACCAGCACCAGCCGGCGTTCCTCGCGATGCAGATGCGCGGCCAGCGCCGCACCGATGCCATTGGCGGCGCCGGTGATCAGCACCACGGGCTGCAGATGCGGACTCATGCCGGAGCCCCCTCTTGCGCCAGATGCAGTTCGTCGAGGGTCGGCGCCGGCTGGCCTTCGTCGCGCAGGCGCACCATCAGCTTGCCCTTGTTCTCACCGGTGAACAGGCGGGCGAAGGCGGCCACGGTGTTCTCCAGGCCTTCGGCGATGTCCTCGGCGAACTTCAGCTCGCCGTTGCGCAGCCAGCCGCGGATGTCCTCCAGCGCCTCGGGGAACTGGTCGACGAAGTCGATGGCGAGGAAGCCGCGCACCGTGGCGCGCTTGGCGAGAATCTGCCAGTAGTTGAACGGCCCCGGCACCGGGTCGCTGGTGTTGTACTGGGCGATGGCGCCGCAGAACACCACGCGGGCGAACATGTTGAGGTTGAGCAGCGCGGCGTCGAGGATCGCCCCGCCGACGTTGTCGAAATAGATGTCCACTCCCTGTGGGCAGGCCGCGGCGATGGCCTTGTTCAGGTCGCCGCAGGTCTTGTAGTTGATGGCCGCGTCGAAGCCCAGTTCCTCGACGATCCAGCGGCACTTCTCGTCGCTGCCGGCGATGCCGACGACGCGGCAGCCCTTCAGCCTGGCGATCTGCCCGGCGATGGAGCCGCAGGCGCCGGCGGCGGCGCTGATCAGCGCGGTCTCGCCCGGGCGCGGCTGGCCGATTTCCAGCAGGCCGAAGTACGGCGTCAGGCCCACGGCGCTGAAGATGCTCATGTAATGGCTGAGCGGAAAGCCTTCCGTGGGATCGATGCGGTAGACCTTCTCGCCATCCTGCACGGTGAAGTCTTCCCAGGCATTGCAGGCGATTCCGACCACATGGTCGCCAACGCGGTAGTCCGGATGGCGGCTTTCGATCACCCGGCCGAGGGTCGAGCCGCGGATGCTTTCGCCCAGCCGGATCGGTTCGAAGTAGCTCGGCTGGTCGCTCATCCAGCCCCGGATCGCCGGGTCCATGGACAGGTAGAGGTTCTCGATCAGCACCTGCCCCGCACCGGGCCGGCGCACCGGCACGCTGCGCGCGTGGATGTGTTCGCTGCCCGGCACGCCATCCGGGCGCGCGTGCAGGTAGAGCTGGCGGTTCGGTCGCTTGTTCACGGCTTGTCCTTCCCCTGTTGCAGATTCACTGCGCGGTCCAGCCGCCATCCACGGTCATCAGGCTGCCGTGGACGAAGGATGCCTCGGCGGATGCCAGCCAGAGCACGGCGGCGGCCACTTCCTCGGGAGTGCCGAGGCGGCCGACCGGGTGCAATGCGATGAGTTTCGGCAGCAGCTCCGTCAGGTCGGTGCGATTGCGCAGCATGGCGGTCTCGATCACCCCCGGACATATCGCGTTGATGCGGATGCCCTGGGATGCGTATTCCACGGCGGCGGTCCTGGTCAGGCCGGCCACCGCATGCTTGGTTGCGTTGTAAGGCGCGGAGCCTGGCAGCGTGGTGATGGCCAGCGCCGAGGCGGTGTTGACGATCACTCCGCCGCCCTGCCCCAGCATGGCGTCGATGGCGTGCTTCATGCACAGCCACACCGCCTTGAGGTTGATGGCGACGATGCGGTCGAATTCTTCCTCGCTGAAATCGGCGGTCAGCGCACCGCTGCCGCTGATGCCGGCGTTGTTGTGCAGGATGTCCAGACGACCCCAGCGCACGATGCAGGCGGCGAACAGCTCGCGCACCTGCTCGGCCTTGGTGACGTCGCAGGGCAGGAACATCGCTTTGCCACCCTCCGCCTCGATCCGCGCCTGCACGGCCTGGCCGGCCTCGACGCCGATATCGGCCAGCGCCACGCGCGCCCCCTCGCGGGCGAACGCCAGCGCCACCGCCTCACCGATGCCGGAAGCGGCACCGGTCACCAGAACCACCTTGTCCCTGAAGCGCATCTGTCCGTTCTCCATCAGGCGCCGGCGGAAGGCCGCGCGCGCATGTCGGCCAGCCAGCGCGCCAGGCGCGGGCAGGCGTTTTCGTCGAGCCCCTGGCCGACCAGATCGGCGAAGTCGAGGAAGCTCAGCAGCAGCAGGTCGACCACGGTCAGGCGCTGGCCGCAGATGTACGGCCCGTCGCCCAGCTGCGCCTCCAGCCACTGCAGGCCATCGCGGGCGGACTGCTTCATCTCCCCGGCCACCTGCGGGAAGCACTGCACGCGGTTCCTGAACAGCTCGAAGCCTTCCGCGCCGCGGAAGCCGGTGGTCATCGGCTGTACCACCGCGAGGTCGACGCGCCGCCACCACATGCGGGTTTCGGCGCGCTCTTCAGCAGTGGCGCCGATCAGCGCCGGCACGGGATGAAGCTCTTCGAGGTACTCGCAGACCGCCGTGGTCTCGGCGATGGCGCGGCCATCGTCGAGCAGCAGGGTCGGCGTGGTGCCGGTCGGATTGAGGCGGAGGAAATCCGCCTGGCGATTGTCCCCGGCAAT
Organism: Pseudomonas jinjuensis; assembly: GCF_900103845.1. Lineage (GTDB taxonomy): Bacteria > Pseudomonadota > Gammaproteobacteria > Pseudomonadales > Pseudomonadaceae > Pseudomonas > Pseudomonas jinjuensis. The sequence continues at coordinate 252,447 of NZ_FNIJ01000005.1, read as the reverse complement.
GATGTCGATGTCCTGCAGCGGCAGCGCGATGCCCTTCTCCGCCGCGAACAACCGCACCAGTCGAGGATTGGGTCCGATCGAATTGAACAGTTTCATCCCGTGGCTCCCCGGCTCAGAACTGCACGCGCTTGGTGTAGCCGCCGTCGATGACCAGGTTGCTGCCGGTGATGTAGGACGCCATCGGGCTGGACAGGAAGACCATCGAACGGGCGACGTCCTCGACCCTGCCGAAGCGGCCCATGGGCATCTCGGACAGGGTCTTCTCATACAGCTCCGGCATGGCTTCCCTGATCATCGACCAGTTGCCGCCGGGGTATTCCACCGGGCCGGGGGAGATCATGTTCACGCGTATGTTCTTCGGGGCCCACAGCTGCGAGAGCTGCTTGCCATAGGTGATGATCGCGGACTTGATGGCGTTGAACGCCTGCGGGTAGATGAAGGTTTCCACCGCCGCGGTGCTCGACATCAGGATCACCGAACCGCTGCCGCTGGCGGTCAGCGCTTCTTCCAGGGTCTGGCAGCCGGTGACGGCGCCCATCATGTCCAGGCGGAAGCTCATGTCCCAGTCCATGGTGCCCTGGGCGCCTGAGGAGCTGGCGTTGTGAATGAACACGTCGCAGCCTCCGAGGCGTTCCACCGCCGACTTCAGCCAGGCCTCGTAGGCGGCGCCGTCGTTCATGTCGAAGGCATCGCCGAAGGCGCGCACGCCCTTGGCTTCCAGCACCTTGACGGTGTCCGCCACGCGCGCGGCGTCACGGGAGAAGAAGGCGATGTCGCAGCCTTCGTCGGCGAACAGTTCCAGCGCGGCGCGACCGATGCCGCGGCTGCCGCCGTTGATGATGATTTTCTTGCCACGCAGTCCAAGATCCATTGTTTTTCTCCAGGTAGACGGGGCGGCCGGTGGCGCGCCCCTGGCAGTAGGGTTTCAGAATCAGTGGTGCGGATTCAGCGACGTTCCAGGCCGGCAGCCCAGTCCAGGCCGCGGCGCAACAGTTCGTGGTAGGTCGGATGGTCCCAGGCGCAGCGGTCCACCTGTGGCCAGTAGTCCATCAGCGGACGCAGGTCGTGGTGGCCGCGGCAGTGGCCGAGGGTCAGGTAGAGCAGCGCGCCCTGGCCGACCTCGCGCAGGTAGAGCACCGGGTGGCGCTCGCACAGCCACTGGTCGCGGACGAAACCGGGGGTCTCGCCCTCGAACTCGGTGTCCAGCAGCACCTGCACGTCGCCGGTCATGTCCATCAGGTACTGCTCGTCGACCACCTCGAACGGCTCGATGCCCTGCACCAGCGGGTGCAGCGGCTGCGCCACGTCGACGCGAAACCTGCCGATCGGCGGATGCGCGGCGAACTGCGAACCGAGGGTGTCCATGAAGTGCGGCGCCCAGTCCGGCGTGTCGACCCGGCCGTCCTCGAGGAAGGTCAGGATCGAGTTGGTGCCGTGCAGCGCGTACCAGCGTCCGCCGCGTTCCAGCCACTGGCGCAGGAACAGCTGCTGCTCCAGGTTGGGGATCACGTCGCAGGTGTAGCTGACCAGGAAGGTGGCCAGGCCGATCGCCTCGAGGTTGGAATAGTCCTCGAACACCCGCACGCGGATGCGCTGGTTTTCCCCCAGCAGCTTGAGCAGCTCCAGGCGGGCGAAGTCGATGTCGTGGTACTTGCCGGCCGCGACCAGCACGCAGTCGATGCGGCCCGGCTGATTATCGTTGTCGCGCATGCGCCCTCCTCAACCCTGCGCCTGGCGCGCCAGCGCCGCCGTCACCGCGGCGCCGACGTCGGCGCCACTGGGGTTGCCGCGCAGCAGCAGGCCGCCGTTGATCTGCAGGTTCTCGCCGGTCATGAAGCATTCGTCGCCGGCCAGCCACACCGCCGCATTGGCGATGTCGGCCTTGCTGCCGAGGCGGCCCAGCGGGTAGCGCGCGGTGAAGCATTCGGCGACGCCCGGCGTCGCCATCGCCTCGGCGGTCATCGGCGTCTCGGTGAGGCCGGGCGAGATGGAGTTGGCGCGGATGCCACGGGCGCCGAACTCGTTGGCGATGCAGCGCACCACGTCGTCGATGCCGCCCTTGCTGCCGATATAGGCGGCGTAATTCTCGATCAGCGCACGGGTGGTGGCGGAGCTGATCTGGATGATCGAGCCGCCGCCCTGCATCGCTTCGATGACGCTCTGGAAGAACAGGAACGGTCCCTTGAACTGCAGGGCGAGCATGCGATCCAGATCGTCCTCGGTGGTTTCCAGGAAGCCCTTGGAGAGCCCCAGCCCGGCGGCATTCACCGCCACGTCAAGGCGACCGCCCCACTCCAGCACGTGCGCCATCAGCGCCTGCAGGTCAACCTTGCGGGTGATGTCGCAGGTGCAGGCCGAGCCACCGATCTCGTCGGCCAGGCGGCGCAGCTCGCTCTCGTTGCGGCCGGACACCACGACCCTGGCGCCCTCGGCGGCGAAGCGCCGGGCGATTTCCTGGCCCATGTTGTCGCGCCCGCCGGCGCCCAGGATCAGGGCGACCTTGTCTTGCAGTCGATTCATCAGAAGGCTCCCTCTGCGTTGGTGATGTTGCGCGGCGCGTCGGCGGCCTCCTGGCGGCGGGACTGGCCCTGCAGCAGGAAGTGCGACAGCGCCGGTACGAGAATCAGCGCGCCGAGCATGTTCCAGGCGAACATGAAGGTGAGCAGGATGCCCATGTCGGCCTGGAACTTGATGGGCGACCAGGCCCAGGTGATGACGCCCGCGGCCAGCGTGACGCCCACCAGCGCGACGACCTTGCCGGTGGTCGCCAGCGCCTTGCGGTAGGCTTCGGCGACGCTCATGCCGCTGCGCTGGAAGGCGAGCTGGATGCTCAGCAGGTAGATCGCATAGTCGATGCCGATGCCGACACCCAGTGCCACCACCGGCAGGGTGGCGACCTTCACGCCGATGCCGAGGTAGACCATCAGCGCTTCGGCGAGGATCGAGGTGAGCACCAGCGGCAGCAGCGCGACGATCACCGCGCGCCAGCTGCGGAAGGTGATCAGGCACAGCAGCGCCACGGCGGCGTAGACGTACAGCAGCATTTCGCGGTTGGCCTGCTTGACCACGATATTGGTGGCCGCGTCGACGCCCGCATTGCCCGCGGCCAGCAGGAACTCGCGGCCCTCGGTGTTGTGCTGGTCGGCGAAGTCCTGCGCGGCGGCGACCACCTTGTCCAGGGTGTCGGCCTTGTGGTCGGCGAGGTAGGCCACCACCGGCGTCAGGGTGCAGCGGGTGTTGAGGAACTCGGAGTTCCACGACACGGCGTTGCCGATCTGCGCGTCGATGATTCCCTGGTTGTCGCTGATGGTCGACCACTTCGGGTTGCCCTCGAACATCCCCGCCGTGTAGGTGCGCACGGTGTCCGCCAGCGAGGCGGTGCGCTGCACGCCCGGCACCTGCGCCAGGCGCCAGCCGAGGCGGTCGACTTCGGTCAGGGTTTCGTAGGAGCGGCAACCGTCGTCACTGGTCTTCACCATCACCGCGAACACGTCGCTGGAGATGCTGTAGTGCGAGGTGATGAAGGCGTTGTCGAGGTTGTAGCGCGAATCCGCCCGCAGCTCCGGCGCGCCGGCATCGAGGTCGCCGACCTGCAGCCGCTGCGCGGTGACGAAACCCCAGCAGCCCAGCACCAGAGAAACCAGCAGCGCACCGATGGCCCACGGACGCGAGGTGAAGTGCTCCAGCGTCTTCCACACCGGACCGGCCTCGGCGCTGTCCGCCTGCAGGCTGCGCTGGGCGGCCTTCGGCGACACGCCGATGAAGGACAGCAGCACCGGGATCAGGATCAGGTTGGTGAAGATCAGCACGCCGACGCCGATGCTGGCGGTCAGCGCCAGTTCGCGGATCACCGGGATGTCGATGATCGCCAGCACGGCGAAGCCGACCACGTCCGCCAGCAGCGCGGTGATCCCGGCCAGGAACAGGCGGCGGAAGGTGTAGCGCGCCGCCACCAGGCGATGGGTGCCGCGGCCGATGTCCTGCATGATGCCGTTCATCTTCTGCGCGCCATGGCTGACGCCGATGGCCACCACGAGGAACGGCACGAGCATGGAGAACGGGTCGAGGTTGTAGCCGAGCAGCGCGACCAGCCCGAGCTGCCACACCACCGCGGTGATCGAACAGCTCAGCACCAGCAGCGTGCTGCGGATGCAGCGGGTGTAGGAGTAGATGATCGCCACCGCGATGATCACCGCGGCGATGAAGAACAGCATGACCTTTTCCAGGCCGGCGATCAGGTCGCCGATCAGCTTGGCGAAGCCGATGACGTAGATGTTGACCTTGGCATCCGGACCCGTGGTGTGGCGCTGGCGGATTTCCTCGATGGAGCGCGACAGCGCCTGGTAGTCCACCGCATTGCCTTCGGCGTCGCGCGCCATCAGCGGGACGATGATCATGCTGGAGCGGTAGTCGCGGGCGACCAGGCTGCCCACGGCATCGGCGCGGCCGATGTTGATCCGCAAGTTCTCGATGGAGCGCGGCGAGCCGTCGTAGTCGTTGGGCAATACCGGACCGCCGGTGAAGCCTTCCTCGGTCACTTCGGTCCAGCGCACCACCGGGGTGAAGATCGACTTCATCCACGGGCGGTCGACGCCGGGCAGGATGAAGATCTCGTCGTTGATCTTCGCCAGTTCGGCCAGGTACTCGGCGTTGAAGATGTCGCCGTCGCGCGCTTCCACCACGATGCGGATGGACTCGCCCAGCCCGCGCAGCTCGGCGCGGTTGTCGAGGAAGTTCTTGATGTACGGATGGCTGTGCGGCAGCGTCTTCTCGTAGCTGGCGGCGATGGTCAGGCTGCGCATCTGCAGGGCGAGGAACACGGTGACCAGCAGGCAACCGAGAATGATCAGCCAGCGGTTGTTGAAGATCAGGCGTTCGAGCATGTTGCCCGAGCGCGCGTCGAAGTCCTTGAGGTCGCGGATGACCTCGTTGTCCGACGGCTTAGCGATCGCGACCATCATTCACCCCCTGCAAAGCCGAAATCCGTTCAGCAGCGACGTTCAGCGCTGCGCTCTTGCCCACCGTCTGCTGGGCTATCCCGCTCAGCTCCTCGTGGCGCACGCCGGCCGCGCCAACCAGCGTCAGCTGCCCATCGGGACGCGCCAGCAGGCCGAACAGCGGCATGGTCCTCTTCAGGTTGACGCCGTCGAAACTGGCGCCGCCGTCGGTGCTCAGCACCATCTCGCCGGACAGGCTGCCGAGCAGCAGCTCATCGCCCTGGAGGAACATGCCGGAGGTGATGCCGGCCGAGGTGCCGGACTGCGCCTGCTGCCAGTGCGCGCCGGCATCGATGCTGCGGAACACGCTGCCGCGCATGCCGAAGGCCACCAGTACGCGGCCGTTGCTGACGCTGCCGAACAGGGTGCCGGTGTAGCCGGTGGGGATCGCGGCGAAGTGCTGTTCACCCTTGCCCATGCGCCAGACCATCCCCTGCTCGCCAGTGATGTAGAGGGCCTGGGAGTCGGCGCTCATCGAGTAGAAGTGCAGCTCGTCGGGGTTCTCGATGCGGTGCTCCCAGGGTTCCCAGGTCTTGCCGCCATCGGAGGTGCGCAGGATGCGGTTGAACAGACCGACGACGAAGCCGTTGCTGGCGTCGAGGAAGTGCACCGCCATCAGCGCCTGGGTGCCGCCGTAACTGAGCAGGTTGTTCTCGCGGTCGATGAACAGCTGCGCGTTTTCCACTGCGCCGCCGCGCTGCGGGTCGGCGTAGTAGTCGAGGACCAGCTGCGAGGTCTGCTGGCCATCCAGCTGCAGCTCCCAGCTATCGCCGCCATCCCGGCTGTGCAGGACCACGCCGCCGTGGCCGACAGCCCAGCCGTTCTTGCCGTCGGCGAAGGACACCGCCACCAGGTCGTTGCTCACCGGCACCATGGCCTGGCGCCAGCTCCTGCCGCCATCCTCGGATACGGCGATATGCCCGCGCTGCCCCACCGCGATGGTCCGCGCGCCCGCCGAAGTCACCGCGGTGAGCGGGCTCATCAGCATCTTTTCGCTCATTGCCGCCGGCACCCGGGTGGGGCTCTCGAAGCCCTCGCCATAGCCGGTGACCAGCAGCACGGCGGTCAACAGCACTGCCTTGCAGGCACTCTTGTCCAGGATTTGCATGAAGTAACTCCTTGCGCGGCCAGCCTTGCGGCCAGCCAGAGTCCAGGGTCGCAGGCCGCCCGGACGCAGGTCGCGGGCGGCCTCGGGGCATCCGTCAGCGGATGCCGCCGGCGCTCATCGCCTGGGCCGAGAAGGTGGTCAACGGAACCGGCTCGGCCGTGTACCAGCCGGTCTTGCCGCTGGAGTACGCCTGCCGTACGTAGGCGCCGCTGGCCAGGTCGTACACCGCGAACTGGCCGCTGATGTGCCCTGCGGACTCGTACATCGGGAAGGATTCGGACTGCGACACGCGGTAGATCTTGCCGGTGCTGTCGTAGGCGTCGGACATGCCCACGCCCAGGTAGTCCTCATCCCAGTACAGGGTGCGGCGCGGATAGATGTGGCGCTTGCCCGGCTTCAGCTTGGCCTCGACGACCCACACCCGGTGCAGTTCCCAGCGCATGCAGTCCGGATTGACGAAGTTCTTCGTGTGCACTGTGGCGTGGCTGCACTTCTCCGGGTCCTGGATCCTGAACAGGTTGTAGGGGATGTACATTTCCTTCTTCCCTACGAGGGTGAAGTCGTAGCGGTCGAGGGAACCGAAGAACACCGAGGAGTCATCCACCGTGCCGATGCCGGCGCCGGTGGGCGACGGGGTGTCGTAGGCGACGTCCGGCGACAGCTTCACGCGGCGCTGGCCGACCACGTAGGACCAGGCGCGGCGCGAGCTGTTGAGCATGTCGATACCGTCCTGCAGCACCAGTTTCTCGCCCGCCTTGCGCGCCGGCGAGTTGTAGTCCGAGCGCAGCAGTTCGTTCAGCTCGTTGCCGGCGAGCTTCTCCTTGCGCTGCGGATCCCACAGCGGGTACTGGTTCCACTGCTTCCAGCCGGCGGTGTCGATCACCGTGCCGTTGGCGTCGACCACCGTGGTCATGAGGTCGTCGGCGCGGAATGCATGCCCCTCGTACTTGAGCACGCGGTTCCACATGACTTCCTGGCCGCTCTTCGGGATCGGGAACGGCGCGCCGGCCCAGCAGCCCTTCAGCTGCAGGCCATCGGTGCCCAGCTGGCAGTCGCTGGCGTTCTTCAGGCTGTTCTGCTGGTAGAACTCCGGATAGCGCGCGGTACGGTGGGTCGGGTAGACCTCGATGCGGAAATCCGGGTACCTGGAGAACAGCGCCTTGGTGCCTTCGGTCAGCTTCGCCGCGTGTTGCTGCATGTTCTTCGCGGTGATGGTCAGGACCGGCTTCTCGTCGGCGAACGGGTCCGGGCGGATGCCCGGCCTGCCCGGGTCGTAGCTGGCCGGCGGCTGGATGCCGCCGGTGTATTTCGGAATGGTGCCGTCGGCATTGCCGGCAATCTCGGCGCCCCAGGGAGTCAGGGTGGTGCCGAGTTGCTTGGCTTCTTCCGGCGACACGGCGGCCAGGCTGATGTTGGCGGCCGTCACACCGAATACCAGGGATGCCAAAGTCAGTACGTGGCGCATGGTTAACACCTCACAGCGAAATCAGAACGTGGTTTTCAGGGTCAGCGAGAGCCAGCCGCGATCGGCCAGGGTCCCGTTGCCGTTGGAAGCGAGGATCTGGTCGCTGCCCGGGGCCTTCACGTAGTCGCCGAAGTAGTCGTTGTAGGCGAGGTTGACCTTGTACTGGGAGTACACGTCCAGGCCGACGCCGACGCTCCAGGAGCCGGAGTTCTCGGCCGCGCCCAGCGGTGCCGGCGAGTTGCCCTGCAGGCCCACGCCATAGGTGATCGGCATGGTCATGTCGATGCCGGGGAACACCTGGTACCAGGTCGGGGTGAAGCTGAGGTTCACGCCCCAGGCATCCTTGGTCACGCAGCCGCCCTCGATGTCGAGGTTGCAGCCGTGGCCCTTCTGCGCGGCCTCGAACTGGGCCTTGGTGTCGTTGTTGACCTTGTCCAGGCGCGAGTAGGTGAGTTCGGCGCTCAGCGGAGCGGAGTCGAACACCGGCGTCTTGCCGATGTAGGCGATCATGTTGATCAGCGCGTGCCAGGTGTCGCCGCGGGCGTTACCGGCCAGGGCGGTGTCTTCCCGGCGGGAGATTTCCGCACCGGTCGAGATCGAGCCGAGCAGGTGGTTGTAGCTGATGCCGTAGAGTTTCACGTCCTCGGCATAGTCGTTGAACAGCACGCCGGTGACCGGATCGAACGCGACGTTGGGCATGCGGTCGTCGAACCGGCGGTAATAAAGGCCGACGTTGCCGTCCAGGGTTTCCGACTGGATCTGCATGTTGATGCCGAAGCTGCCCTTGTCGTCCGGCGTGCCGTTGCGCCCGCCATGCACGTCGCCGAGGTACGGCAGCCCGTTGACGACCTGCCCGCCCAGCAGGCTGACATCACTGGCGCCGAGGTAGGTGCCGCCGTCCGGCAGGCGGTGCGGGTCCCACTCCAGGTAGTAGTTGGCCGCCAGGCTGACCTTCTCGGTGAGTTGCGCGGATGCGGAGACCTGGCTCTGCGGCAGGAACAGTTCCTTGGCCTCGATGCCCGGCGTCGAGGTGGCCTTGCGCAGGTCCAGCGGGCCCTGGCCATAGGCGATGCTGTCGCCGAAGGTGAACAGCGACTCGCCCCAGTAGATGTTGTGGCGGCCGGCCTTGAGGTTCACCGGCACGCTGCCCAGGTCGAACCTGGTGAAGGCGAAAGCGTCGAGGATTTCGCCGGATTGCTTGTAATAGCGCTCGACGTCGTTGGTGAACTTGTTGTTCGGATAGGGCGTCTGGCCGACGGCAGGGTTGAACTTCACGTCGTTGTCGTATTCGGCGTCGTACCAGCCGGCCGCCGAGACGCGCACACCATGTTCTTCCTTGTAGACGACGTCCATTTCGGTCAGCACGTCGAAGCGGTTGGTGACCATGTCGTGCTTGTCATGGGACAGGGTCGAACTGCTGAAACCAGCGGAGTTCACCAGGTTGTGATCCTGGCCTTCCATGCGCCAGCCGGCGTTGTATTTGACGGTGTTGTCCCAACGCACGCTGACGTCCGGAATCCCCGTGTCGATGGTGAAGGCACTTGCAGGCACGGATGTCATGGCAACGGCAGCACCGCTCATGGCGCCAAGGATCACGGGTTTGCCGAACCTGATTTTCTTGTTCTTGTGCATCTGGTATCTCCGACTGATATCCATTCGATGGTTGATCACGAACCAATCACTACAAACGATCATGTTCGTTTTTTATTGTTGTATTTTTTAACTTCGCAACCTTTGGGATGCAGAAGCCAGGAGAAAAGGCTTCGCCCCCGGGAACGACGGGGCCTCTATGCGTTTCGGTGAGGAATTGGCATACCTGGCGCAACGTCGATGTCACGCCATGGGCGAATCGGATCAGGAGCGAGGGAGTAGGAAGCGCGGGAGGAATGACAGCCCGCCGTCTTCGGAAAGACAGCTTGCGGCAGGCTGGAGCACGGCACTTCATGAGCTTTGCAGATCATCGCGAGGCCTCTAGTTCTTATTGTTTCTTGCTCTTGGCGTCGTGTCGGGTCCAGGCACAAGAACAAACCGACAGGAACGTTTTTTATTAAGCTACACCGCAGCCCTTCCTCGCGCAAGCGTTCCTATGGAGAAAATTGGCGGGCCAGTACTGCCGGAACGCCTGGGTGATGTATGCCCCGTTCCACGCGGTTGCCAAATACGACTGCGAAGTGATTGGGGCAAGAGCTCGCCACGATCTTGGCCTGAGCTCGAACTCGACTTCCGCAAAAGCGCATCCCCCCGCCTCCGCGCTCCCCGCATCATGCAGGACGTCGTCTATCGTGAACCCTCGCCGCCCAAGCTCGGCCAGGGCGAGCCATCGCCTCTGGCGGACTGGGAAGAGAGCGTCGCGCCCGATCCGTCCCCGCTGTTCTGCTACTTCGCGGTGACCCTCAACGCCCACCGTATCTATTTCGACTGGCCCTGCTGATCGGCAAAGAGGGCAAGAGCTTCGAGTACATCCTCTATGGCCTGAATGCCGAGCGCAGATGGTCGACACCCCGTGCGAGTGCGTCCACCTGGCGCCGCTTCGGTCAGTCAACTCCCTCCATAGCCATCTCCGGACGGCTGGACACGGTCAATCGGCTTTTCGAAACACGGTCCACAAGATAAACCAGGCCGTGATAGTCGATGCCGCCATGCTGAGAAAGGCCTATCTCGCAGGTGCGGCTGGTTGAAATGCCCTCTGTGCAAATCTGTACTGCATCCTTCAGGCCACGCAGCGCGTGGGCGTTCAACTCAGGCTCAGTAAAGCCCTTGTCGCCAGCAAAGCCGCAGCAGTGAATACCCTCGGGGACGACAACCTTCGTCACACAACGTCGGACGATATCGATAAGTGCCTGCGCCTCGCCCAGATGCTGAGTGCTACAAGTGACGTGCACTGCCACGGACGTGTCCTGCGGCGTGATATCCAGACGCTCCAGCAAATGTTCGCGGATGAATTTCACTGGGTCGTAGATAGCCAGGCGACTGTCGGTCAAGCCTTGAACCAGGCGCAACGTGCAAGGACTGGTGTCGCAATAGATGGGGTCGAGGCCACCGCGGCTGGCTTTGAGCAGCGCGTCGAGCAACTCCCGGCGCTTGGCCTCGGCCTGCTCTGGATACCCCTTGGAGGCGAACGGCTGACCGCAGCACAGGTTGTCCAGCGCGTCTGGGAATACCACCTCATAGCCGGCCTTTTCCAGTAATGCCCGGGTCTTTTCGAACAGCGGCACTTGCTCGATATCGCCCCCCGCGGGCCCCATGGCGCGCGACACACAGGCGGCTATGTAGACCACACGCGGTGCATCTGTCGGTTGAGCCTGGCCTGGAAGATGTATTTTTACCGGTTGCGGCAATGTCGAGGTCCACTGCGGCAGGCGCTCACCAGAAATGCGGCGCAGCCCTGCACTCCATGCGGCCAGACGCGGCGCCCCGAGTAGACGACGAGCTGTGTCTGCGGCGGCCAGGGTCAGCCGGACACCTTTAAGCGCGGTGGAAAAGTGACCAGCCAGCCATCTGGCGGGACCGGCATTCGTGTTTTCTACGCCGCGCAGCTTGCGCACCAGGTCGCCGGTATTTATCCCCACTGGGCAGCGCTGGGCGCACAGGCCAGTCGCGGCGCAGGTCTCAACGCCGTAATAGTGGTAAAGCCGCTCCAGTTCGCGAGTATCGACGCCGGCGCGCTTCCTCGCCTGAATGTCGCGCCAAATCACGATGCGCTGGCGCGGCGTAAGTGTCAGCCCGTTGGACGGGCAGACCGGCTCGCAGAAGCCGCACTCGATGCACTTGTCGACGATCCCGTCGGCGGCCGGCAACGGCTTGAGGTTCTTCAGATGGATTTGTGGATCTTCGGAAAGCACCACATTGGGATTAAGGATACCGGTGGGATCGAGCAGCCTCTTGATTCGCCACATCAGCTGATAGGCCTCGGTGCCCCATTCCAGCTCGACGAAAGGAGCCATGTTGCGGCCGGTGCCGTGCTCCGCCTTCAGCGCTCCGCCAAACTCGACGGCAACAAGTTGTGCGACATCGCCCATGAAGGTCTCGTAGCGTGCGACCTGGGCGGGATCATCGAAGCCCTGGGTGAAGACGAAGTGCAGGTTGCCTTCCAGCGCGTGTCCGAAGAGGATCGCCTCGTCGTAGTGGTGCTTATCGAGTAGTTCGAGCAGACCGTTGACACCCTCAGCCAGGCGATCGACCGGGAAGGTGACATCCTCGATGATCACCGTGGTGCCAGTTTTCCTCACTGCGCCAACCGCCGGGAAGGTGTCCTTGCGGATGCGCCAGAGCTGGTTGTAGACCACCGGGTCTTCGCTGAAGTCGACCTGTTTCTCCACCGGGAAGCGGGCGATGGATGCGGTGATCTGCGCCAGTTGCTCGTGCAGCAGCGACTGGCTGGCGGCGCGGGATTCGACCAGCAGCGCGCAGGCGTTGGCGGACAGGCTTCTCACCCACTCCGGCATGCCCTGCATGTTCTCCACCGAGCGCAGGCTGCGGCGGTCGAGCAGTTCCACGGCGGACACCGGCTGCTGCTTGAGCACGGTCACCGCGGTGCAACAGGTCTCCACGTCGGGAAAGACGATCAGTGCGCTGGCCTTGTGCGGGTGGTCCGGCACCGTGTCGTAGGTCACCGCGCTGATGAAGCCGAGGGTGCCCTCGGAACCGACCATCAGATGGGTGAGGATGTCCAGCGGCTCGTCGTAGTCGACCAGTGCGTTCAAAGAGAAGCCTGTCGTGTTCTTCAGCCGGTATTTATGACGGATCTTCGCCGCCAGTTCCGGGTTGGCGCGGGTCTCGCGGCCCAGTTCGGCCAACTGAGCGAGCAGCGCGGCATGGCTCCGTTTGAACTCTGCGATACTGGCCGGGTCTTCGCTGTCGACTACCGTACCGTCAGCCAACACCAGTCGCAGGCCGGCCAATGTCTGATAGCTGTTTTGCGCGATACCACAGCACATGCCGCTGGAGTTGTTGGCGACTATACCGCCGATCTTCGCCGCATTGATCGAGGCCGGATCGGGGCCGATCTTGCGCTGGAAAGGCGCAAGCGCGGCATTGGCGTTGGCACCGATGACACCTGGCTGCAGACGGATCTGCGCTCCCTGGTCGCGGATGTCACGGCCGTTCCAGTGATCGCCAAGAACAATCAGTACCGAGTCACTGATAGCCTGGCCGGACAAGCTGGTACCGGCGGCGCGGAAAGTCACCGGCACTTTCTCCGCGTGGGCCAGTTTGAGCAACTGGACTACTTCTGCTTCGGACTCCACGCGTACCACTAGCTGGGGAATCATTCGATAGAAGCTCGCGTCGGTTCCGAAGGCCAGAGTCGACAGAGGATCGTCGAAGCGGCGTTCGGAGGGGATCAGACGCTCGATGGCGTGAAGAAAACTCTCAGGCAAGCTCACGGTGAACTCCGAATTACTAAAGTAGGAAACGTGGGGGTTTCAAGAAAGTGCCGCCGTTCCGACTCAACCCAGCGAAGCACTGTCGTCGAGGGCAGACTCGGCCAAACCGGAATTTGATTTGCAGATGTACGGGAGCAAGTCCCAGCCAATCGCTGCGAAATCGCAGGAGTGGAACAGACTTGAGCAAGGTGGTTTGTATGTATTCCCGGTCTTTGCCCGGCTCACATGAACACGGTTGAAAGTGAATCAGCGGCGCCTCTTGGCGCCACTGACATCCCACTTAGCGGGCGAGGATTGCAGGTTGGCTCCGTCTCATTTCGACAAGACGGACAAAGCGGTTTTTGCTCGCTTCAGGATTGACGAAAGCAAAACCGATGAAGCTGGTCACGACGCACAACAGGCCTGCCACCATGAATCCCTGGTCGTAACCCAGCGCAGGTGTTGCGGCACCCTGGATAAGCCCTCCCATCAACGCCGGAGCGAACAGTCCACCGGTGGTCGCGAGCGCGCTGTTGATGGACATCATCGAAGAGCGCTGGGCACCCGGCATGATCTCGGCGACGATCGTCGAGCTCAGCACGAAGGAGATTTGCGGCAGGTTGCAACCAATCGCCAGAAGGATGACCTTCAGCAACGGCTGTTGGACCAGATAGACAGCCGTGAGGATGAGTACTCCTCCGAGAAGAACCAGACAGGAGGTCAGACCGCCTCTTGCGTACTTAGAGGAGAATCCTTTTTTCATCAGCTTCTGAGAGATCCACGACCCACCGAGCACGATAGGGACGTTGAAGGCGGTAAACACCATGAACATCCAGCCGGCGTCTGTCGCGTCGTAGTTCATCACCTTGCGCATGTAGGACGGCACCCAGGTGAACATCACCGAGAAGATCCAGTAGGTGGTCCAGTACATCAACATGTTGGCCAGGAAGGTTCGGTCGGTGATCAGCAGCCTATATGGCAAACGCGGCACTTCGTCCTTTTCACGCTCCGCGCCGTTATCAACGACTTTCCCTTCGGCGCCGAAATAGGCCCATAGCGCCATCCAGACCAGACTGGCCACGCCGAGTACGAAGAACGCCGCGTGCCAGCTCCACTTCACGACCACAAAGGTCAGCAGCGGTCCGGAAATCAGCAAGCCAGCGGTGACACCTTGGAAGATCACTGCCGATGGCAGGTTGCGCTTGTCGTTGGGGAACCACTTGTAGCAAGCATGCAGGGCCAACGGATAAGCCGGCCCCTCCCCGGCTCCAAGCAAGATCCGCGAAAAGTAAAGCAGCGGTACCGAGGCCATGAAGGCCAGGGGGAATTGTGCAATCCCCCAGATTCCGGCACACACCAGCAATAACTTTTTCGATGATACCCGGTCGGCGACGAGGCCAAAGCCGATGGCTGATATCGAGAACAGCAGGAAGAAGCTACTGGCAATCAGGCCGAACTCAGAAGGCGAAAGCCCCAGGTCGGCCATCAGTGGAACGGCGACGATGCCAAGAATCGCCTTGTCCATGAAGTTAATGACCATGAATGCCGCAAGCAGGAGCGTGATGACCCATGCCTGCGTTTTGGTGTTTTTAAGTCGAGCCATATTTCACCCCAGAGGATATTTAAACCGTCGATCGCGAATGTGGAAGTCGGGTGCTATCGGCTGAAATCCGATGACTCTGGGGAAGGAAGCCAAACAGGTGGCCTGGGACAGGACGATGAGGCACGGCACGCGGGATGGAACGCATTCGTAGGCATGGTGTTCTCCTCGCTGGCGCATGGGCTCCAGCTGATTGTTGTTGTTTTATGCAACCGCACAAGAACTATATAGCACCATAGCTATGCTGTAAAACCTGTTTTGCGGACATGACTTGACCCCAGCCGGATCAAGGCTCCAAAGGCTGCGAAAGGGGCCGCGTCAGATGAAGATGTCGATGGCGGTACGAAGACGCGCGCCGTCAGGCTGTCTTGCCCGGCGCTACGCGGAGAGGATTGAGCTACTGGCGACCTGCTTGGTGCTCGCAGGCGGGTGCGCGCTGAGGGACAGCGCAGGCGGACTGAAGGCCTGCTTTATGAAAGCAGGCCACTGGCTGAGGAAAGACTCAGCGATGCTCACGACTCCAGGTTGGCCTCCAGGCGCAACCGATAGCTATTGGGGGGGATAAACGCCTCTTGGAAATAGATCGGCTGTGCACTGTGGCTCATGGCATGGAATTCGAGCACGACTCCAACCGTCCCTTCATCAAGCTCCAACTGACGGCACACCTCGTCAGGAAACTGCTCTACGCGCAACTTCTGAATCAGCTCATGGATGCGGACGTTATAGCGGTCATAAAGCAGCGCTTTGAAGTTTGCCCCAGCAAAATCAAGCATTTCGGGCTCGGCAAACGCAGGGAAACGATCACCGTCGATGAAGAAGTGGCTGAAACAGCGGAACCCTTCGCCCACCGTAAAAACCCTATCGACCTTGACGACGCTACGCACACCCGCACCCAGCTTGTCCGCCCATAGCTGGCCATCCAACCCGCTCTCCTGCCCCACCACCGCAGCATAGATGGGGAAGATGTTTCCTTCGTCGTCCTCGAAGCGCAGGTGCATCGGCGACAACATTGGCACCGCCCGTTCAGCTACGAACGTGCCATGCCCGTGGCGGCGCACGATCGTTTTGGAAGCAACCAGATCCCGCAGTGCTTTCTGCACCGTTCCCAAACTGAAAGGCGTGATGGAGGCCAGGGTGGACTCATTGGGCAACTGCATGCCGGGCCCCCAGTAGCCATCGTTGATTGCTGCCAGCAAGGCCTCCCGCAATTGCACGTATTTGGGCAACCCCATTACGCCATGTGGCCGGTAGCGGTCGTAAAAATCGATCGCCTCTCGTTCCGACATTCCTCGTCCTCCCAAACAACGCATTGACTAAAGCTATATAGCTTTATATCGTATCATGACTACCTCCTGGCGCCCAGCGGAGTGCACCCGCCTCGCAGACACCGAGGGTCCCCCTGTTCCGGATAGATCAGACCGCACAGTCAGACGTGTCGAACATGCTTGGCCCTCACCCTAATCAGGATGCTCCATGGAACTCAGCGCAATCATCATAATTCTTCTCGCCGTGGCCATCGGTAGCTATCTGCAGGCATTCACCGGTTTCGCTCTGGGTATCGTCGTATTAGCCATCGCGGTCCTCACCCAGGCCACCTCCATGGCGATAGCGGCGACCACCATTACCATCGTCGCCGTACCTGGAATTGGTATCGCGCTGGCACGCCACTGGCAGCATGTCGATCGAGTTTCGTTCTTCAAGAGCCTCCTGGGTCTGCTTCCTGGCACGCTCCTGGGATTGTGGCTGCTGGGCGAACTGGAAGAAAAAAATACCGCCTTGCTGCAACTGTTGCTGGGGGGACTGATCGTGGTGGGCGGAATCGCCCTTTTCATCAAGCCGCGTCCCAGCCACACGCGTTCGAACTCCGCCAGCTTCGTCATGATGGGCGTTTTGGGCGGACTGATGGGGGGCATGTTCAGCATTCCCGGCCCTCCCTTGATCTACCACTACTATCGCCAGCCCATTTCCATCCAGGCAATCCGCACAAGCCTGCTCGCGTTGTCCCTGGCCATGTCCCTGGTCCGCCTGATCATGCAGACCCTGCACGGCGAACTGGATACCGAAGTGATGTCGCTCGGTCTCCTGTCGATCCCTGCCGCCATGCTGGCCAGCTGGCTTTACGTTCGGTTTCCACCGCGACTCTCAGACCTCGCCATGCGCCGCGGCGCCTTTGCGCTCTTCGTTGTGATGGGCGGCTTCATTTCGGCCACGGCAATTGCACCCGAGCCTGGCAACGGCTCGCCCACGCCTGTTTCTGCCATCTACCCGAGCAAAACCCTTTCCGCCGTACCACCAAAACCCAAGCCTTTGCCTTGAGCTTGCCCACGTCTGCCCTAGAGATAAAAACAATGATTGATCTACGGTTACGTCCACTGCCTTTCTCCCTGATCGGCCTGTCGAGTCTCGCCCTGAGCGGTAACGTCTCAGCCGCCTTTATCGAAAACAGCACAGCCAGTCTGGAACTGCGAAACTTCTACATGAACCGTGATTACCGCCAGACCGGAGGCGGTGAGCCGCAGAACGAATGGAGCCAAGGTTTTTTGCTACGTTTCGAGTCCGGCTACACCGCCACACCCATTGGAGTGGGCCTGGACGCTTACGGCGCCCTGGGGATCAAGCTGGACTCCGCCCGTGGACGCAGCGGCGATAACGGCACGCTTCCGCAAAGCACAGACGGTACTCCGGCCGATGATTTCAGCGAGCTGCGCGGTACCGCAAAGTTCAAGCTGTCGAATAGCGTGCTGCGTATAGGCAGCATGTTCCCCACCCTGCCCGTACTGACTTACAACTATGGGCGCCTATTGCCTTCCAGCTACAGCGGCGGGTTGCTCACCTCCCAGGAGATCGACGGGCTGACGCTCAACGTCGGGCGTTTTACCCATTCGGATCAACGCAACTCCAGCAGCAACGATCGCATAACCTATTACCGTGGCGGCGTGGAAAGCGATCATCTGGATGTTGCCGGCGGCAGTTACAACCTCGACGAAAACCTTACCGCCAGTTACTACTATGGCGGACTGGCAGACATCTATAGCCAGCACTTCGTCGGCCTCGTTCATACCTGGCCGCTGAGCAAGCAAATGCGTCTGCGTACCGACCTGCGCTATTTCAAGAGCCGCGACGATGGCAGCGCCAAGATGGGCCGTTTCGACAACGACAACCTCAACGGCATGGTCAGCCTGAGCGTGGGCGGTCATCGGTTCAGCGGCGCATACCAGAAGATTTCCGGTGATGGTGAATTTCCTTTCGTTGGCCAGGATCCCTTCGTGGTCAACCTGTCGTTCTATGGAACATTCACCAAGGAAGATATGAAGTCCTGGCAATTGCGCTATGACTATGACTTTGCCGCTCTCGGTATTCCCGGACTGACCTTCACCACACGCTACGTCAATGGCCAGGACGCCCTGGTCAATGGACGAGAACAGGGTAAGGAGTGGGAGCGCGACAGCGAACTGTTTTACACCGTGCAGAGCGGCCCGCTGAAAAATGCGTATATACAGATGCGTAACATCACGTTTCGCTCCAGTGACGGGCTGACCCGTGACGTAGACGAAAACCGCGTGATCATCGGCTACAAGCTGGCATTCTGGTAAAAGGAAAGGGGGCGGTGCTTTGGCAACCGCCCCCTCGACTTTCGGTAAACGGACCGAACATGCTGTCCGGCCATTGTTCATTCAGATACGAACAGCGGCCCAGATGGACAGTGCCGCCATCGTGGTGACGCCCAGCCCCACCAGCAATACGGACGATAGCGCTGGAGCCAGTCGGTTATTCCGGATACCGGCAGCCCCGGCGCGATAACGCAACCGCAGCGCCACCCAGACGAATACTCCGAGCAGTAAGCAGGCCATCGCCAATCCGGCACCCAACCAGCCCTGGGAGTGCATCCAGCGCAGGAAGAAGCACGCCGTGACCACCAATGCCAACAGCGTTCTCCCCCATGCCAGAGAGGTACGCTCCGGTTGGAGACCGTCGTCTGAATGCAGAGGTGCGGCGCGCCCACTGTTGCGGCCCGACATGCCGTCAGGCCTGGCGGAAGATGAGGAAGCCGATCAGCACAAGCGTGACCAGCGTACCGCCCAGCGATAGCAGCGGCACCAGAGCTGGCAAGGGCAAAGGAGCCTTGTGGCGCAGTGCGCGTTCGACATTCAGCCAGCGAATGCTGGCCGACATGCTGATAAGCATGGCCAGCGCCAATAGCGAAATTGACAGCATTTTGCGCATTTCCGGGGCGAACAACTCCAGGTTCAACGCCTCTACGGCAATGCCCCCAGCGAGCAGCGCAAGCGAGGTACGGATCCATGCCAGGAAGGTGCGCTCGTTAGCCAGAGTGAAACGTGGGTCCGGCTCGCAGCCACCGGATAGCAGCAGCGACGAGAAGCGCCCGCGGGTTGCGGGTTGCGGGAGATCTTTCTGCTGCGCAGTCATGAATACCTGCCATTAATCGATGAGGCCGGAAGCCCCGACGGCATATGCCGCCGGGGCTCTGGCGATTCGGCTCAGACCGAGGCGTGATGTTTCTGGGCCGCAGACTGAGGAATTTGTTGCGTTTGGCGACCCTGCGGCCAGAGGGCATCTTCCTTGATCATGTCCGCAGCCTTTTCAGCAATCATCATCGCCGGGGCATTGGTGTTGCCGGAGACCAGGGTCGGCATGATCGAAGCGTCCACTACCCGCAGTCCTTCGATCCCATGCACGCGCAAGCGATCATCGACTACTGCATCAGGACCATGCCCCATCTTGCATGTGCCCACCGGGTGGAAGATCGAGGAGCCGTTGCGACGAACGAATGCGAGCATGTCCTCCTCGCTCTGCACCGAGGAGCCCGGGTTGTACTCGTCGGCGATATAACCGGCCATGGCCGGGGTCGCCGCCAGCTTGCGCGCCAACTTGAAGCCACGGACCATGGTCTGGCGATCCTCTTCAGTGGCGAGATAGTTAGGCTCAATCAGCGGTGCATCCTTGGGATTCTTCGAGCGAATGCGCAATTCACCACGGCTGGTTGGGCGCAGCTGGCACACCGACATGGTGAAACCCGGCCATTTGTGTGGCTTCCCGGCCGTCATGTCGGCGCTGAGCGTGCCAAAGTGGAACTGCACATCCGGTGTTGCTTCTTCAGGCCTCGTCCTGGCGAACATGCAGCCTTGCTGGATGCCCACCGCCAGCGGTCCTTTCCGGAAGAATGCCCACTTCATACCGATCAGCGCCTGCCCCCAGAGCGAACGCAACTGGTCATTGGTGGTAATGGGCTTGGTGCACTTGAACATGATGCGAATCTGGAGATGATCCTGCAGGTTGCGACCGACGCCAGGAAGCTCATGGACTACGTCGATTCCGTGCTGCTCCAGCACCTCGCGCGGACCGATGCCGGAGAGTTGCAGCAACTGCGGCGTCTGCAGAGCGCCTGCACATAGCAGCACCTCCTTGCGCGCCCGAGCGGTAACCGCGACGCCTGCCCGCTCGTAGGCCACGCCCACGGCACGCTTGCCCTGCATGATGACCTTGCAGACATGAGCGTCGGTTTCCACCACCAGGTTCTTCCGACCGCGATTTGGCTTCAGGTAGGCCTTGGCCGCCGAACAGCGCCATCCATTGCGAGTGGTCAGTTGAAAGTAGCCAACCCCCTCCTGTTTGGCACCGTTGAAATCATCGTTACGTGAGATGCCGATCTGCTCGGCGCCACGGATGAAGGCATCGACTAGTTCGTTAGGTTCGCGAAGATCGGAAACGCTCAACGGGCCGTTGCCGCCGTGATATTCGCTTTCCCCACGCTCATTGCATTCCATCTTCTTGAAGTAAGGCAGCACATGGCGCCAACCCCAGCCCTGGTTGCCCTGTTTTTCCCAGGCATCGTAATCCTCTGCCTGCCCGCGGATGTAGACGAGCCCGTTGATCGAACTGCAACCTCCAAGGGTTTTTCCACGCGGCCAGTAGATCGGTCGGTTGTCCAGCTCCGGCACCGGTTCGGTGTGAAACGACCAGTTGTATGTCGGGTTGAACATGGTCTTGCCGTAGCCAATCGGCAAATGGATCCAAAAGTGCCGGTCGCTGGGTCCGGCCTCCAGCAGCAACACACTGAACTTCTCGGTCTCGCTCAGGCGGGCCGCCAGCGCACAACCGGCAGAGCCGGCACCTACCACGATGTAGTCATATTCAGGTTGGTTCACCGTCGATCTCCCACTAGGCCGCGGATGCCGGCAAGGGAGCCGGCGAGGGTATCGCGGCTCCAAGACGCACGGTTGCGGCCGTCGCTATTGTTGTCAGGAGTGCTGAGCCTTAATTGAAGTCAACCGCTACGCCCGGTGGCGGCGAGTAGCCCAGGTCGCCTCGGGCGACAACCGCCTCGCGTCCGCCGTTAAGCGCCAGCAGCTGGGCCTGGCGCTTGCGCGCGCGGGCATCGACTTCGTGCGGATCGCAGATGCTCAGCAGCTTGGCGTGGTAGTCGGCCACCAGAGCCTCGTTGCCTGGCAGTTCAGCGAGGTTTATCAGCTCCTCTGGATCCTCGAGGAGATCGAATAGGTGCGGTTGGTAATCGACGTAGTAGACGTATTTGTAGCGATGGTCGCGAACCATGAAGGCACCGGTTGCCGACCCCATACCGTGGTATTCGGCAAAGGCCAGGCGGTCGTGGTTTTCCTGGTTGGCCAGCTCGAAAAGCGACTGTCCGGACAGCGAACGGTCCTCAGCTGTCGGCTCAACGCCAACCGCCTCGAGGATGGTCGGATAGACATCGATGTGGGTGACCGGCGTCTTCTTCTCAACGCCGGCCGGAATGCCTTCGCCGGAAATGATCAACGGCACACCCACCGCTTCTTCGAACATGGTCGACTTGCCCCACAGACCGCGGGTACCCAGATTGTCGCCATGATCGCTGGTATAGATGATCCGCGTATCATCGCCCAAACCGCAGTCGTTGAGGGTGGTGATGACCTTGCCGATGTTTTCGTCGAGGAAGCTGACCAGACCGTAGTAGCCGGCCAGGGCGCGACGCACCTTGTCTTCGCTGTCGAAGAAATCATCGTAGGCGAAGCTCGACGCGTAATCCCTGATATACGGATGATCCGGGCGTTCCGCCTTGTCGTAGAGCTTGGGCCACGGCAGATTGTCGTCCAGGTAGTACTTGTAGAAATGCTCCGGGGGCGCGGTCAACGGGAAATGCGGTGCAACGAACGAGACGAATAGCACCCAGGGTTGATCTTGATATTTGGGCGCCTCTTCGCGCAGCCAGGTCTGGGCCAGCGCCGCGATGTTGCGGTCGTAGAGGGTATAGGACGACTCGCCCGGCCCGGCCTGGCCAGCCATTTTCCAGGCACCGCCACGACGCGGCAGGTCCTCGCGCACCAGCCCCATCAGGTCGCCTTTGCCTTCGATGACGTGCATCGGCACAATTTCCTGGCTAAAGCCGTTGTCATCATCCACCGAGCGGAAATGCAGCTTGCCGATCGAAACGCAGCGCTGCCCGCTGCTGCGCACGCGGTGGTGCCAACTGGGTACCGAGCCGTCATACGGGTCGGCGTTGTCCCAAAAGCCCATCTGATGGATGTAGCGCCCGGTGGCGAACGTCGCTCGCGCCGGGATGCATACCGGTGAGTTGCAATAGGATGCAGTGAAGCGCGTACCGGAGGCGGCCAGCGCATCCAGGTTCGGTGTCTTGACGAAGTCGTTGCCGTAACAACCCAGTGCCTTGGGGTTGTGTTCATCGGACATGATGACGACCAGATTCTTTGGCTTTGTCATTTTGGTACTCCAGAATTCATTAGCTGACAGCCACACGCGGGATTCTTTTCAAAGGTCGAGGACCAGATTTGCGCTCTTGGCCCGGGAGCAGCAGATCAACAAGTGGTCCTTCTTTTCGTCCTCACTGAGGATGAAGTCGCGGTGGTCGACCTGCCCGTCGATATAGCGGGTCCGGCAAGTCCCACAGATGCCTGCCTCGCAAGAGGTTTCGCAGGCCACGCCGGCATCGCGCAGCACCTGGGCAATGCTCTTGTCCACGGGGACGGCAAAGCGCTGCCCGCTGCGAGACAAGGTCACCTCGAACTCGCCATCGTTCGTCGGTACCGACTTCGGTTGCACTGGTGCGGCGAAATGCTCGAAGTGCACTGTGCCTTTCGGCCAGTGCTCAGTGGCTGCCTTTACTCCGGCCATCAAGCCGGACGGGCCACAGCAGTACACATGGGTACCAGGCTCGTGATGCTGAAGCAGCTCACGGATATCCAGGCGTCGGGCAGCATCACCCCCGTCGTAATGGATCACGACACGCCTGCCGACAAGAGGTGCGAGACGTTCCTTGAACGCGGTGCGCTCGGGCGTCTCGCCACAGTAATAAAGGATGTAATCAGCGCCGCTGGTCTCGAAGTGTTCGAGCATCGCCATCATGGGCGTAACGCCGATGCCGCCGCCGATCAGCAGATGCCGTTCGGCTCGCTCGGCCAGCGGGAAGTTGTTGCGCGGCTCGGAAATCTGCAGCAGATCGCCGGCACGTACGTTTGTGTGCAAGCTTCGCGAACCACCGCGACTGTCCGGAACATTCAGCACACCGACCACATAGCGATGGCGCTCTTGCGGGCTGTTGCACAGCGAGTATTGGCGAATGAAGCCTCCGGGAAGGTGCAGGTCGATGTGCGCGCCTGCGGTAAAGGGAAGCAGTTCGCGGCCTGCCGGATCGACCAGTTCGAAGGTATTGATACCTGCAGCCTGGTTCTCGATGCACCGCACTTTGACTGTTTGCATGATGCGCCTCGGTCTTTCTTTTTGGCTGGCATTTCGGCGGGCCGGGCATGCAGGTGCATACCCGGTTCGTCCATCAACGCGACGCGAACTGACGGTCGTCGATCTCGTCGAGACGACAACGCACGAAGGCATCACGCTCGGCGGCAGGATAGGCATCCGCTTCCTTCATCACGCCGATGACCGTGCGGTTGATTTCCATCAACAACTCCTTGTCATCGCGCTGCGGATCCCGCGGGATGTAAAGAGTGGAATCCTGGCTGTACATCGCCAGCGGATCGTCGTTATTGAGATCGGGGCGGCCTATCGGCTTGCCCTGGGAAAGATTTTTCGCCTGATCGCGCAGCAGCTTGCGGCACAGGTACACGCCGATATCCGAACGCCCCGGGTGTTCCATCCCATGGATGGCGATGGGACGCTGGCTGACCAGAGCTTCCCAGTCACCCGGCGCGCGCTGGCCTTCCTCGTAAGTGCGGCTACCGGTCTGACCTTCGAGAAAATCGATCTTGTCCACGCCGCAATCTTCCTTGCAGCCCATGTGTTTCGGATCGACCTCGTCGTTGAAGTGCCGCCAGCCGAACAGGATGGTGTTGGTATCGTCGACCGGCACATGCCAGCGGCTCATCGCCACAGTGGAATGACGCTCCTCGGCGGCAGTGGGAACCAGTGAACCGATCTGGCACAGGTGAGGGAACGCCATCTCGGTGATGCGGATCCACACACGATCTTCTGCCACCCGACGCCCGGCGACGAAGGCTACGCCAGCGCCATTACGGGTCGGTTCCCAGTGCATGACCGGCATATCACCGAACCCTTCCAGGGAAACGCCGGCGGCCGTGGCAGCGTCGACGCTGTCAACGGTCATGTTGTTGTGCAGCACGGCGGTATGCATGTGGTCCATGATGTTCTCGAACACCTGCAGCCAGTTGCACGGGTAGATATTGGAGAAGGCCACCAGCTCAGTTCCTTCCGGCTGGGTGAAGGACTCGAATTCCGGGAACTTCGGTTTTTCATCCGGCGGCCCCATGTAGGCGAACACCAGGCCGCTGCGCTCAAACGCCGGATAGGCGCCCTGGCACACGCTTTCCTTCAGCTTGCTGCCCTCGGGCTCGCACGGGGTTTCCAGCAGGGTGCCGTCCACATCCCATTGCCAGCCGTGGTAGCAACAACGGATGCCGTTTTCCTGAATGATGCCGAACTCCAGCGACGCCCCACGGTGGGCGCAATGACGATGCAACACGCCGACACGACCACTGCGATCTCGGAAGGCGACCAGATCCTCGCCAAGGATGCGAATCGCTTTGGGCAGCTCACCCAACTCTTCTGACAGGCACACTGGATGCCAGAAGCGGCGCATGTACTCCCCCATCTCGGTGCCCGGCCCCACGCGGGTCAGCTCGGCGTCCTCGGTCGGGATCAGGTTGTAGTGGTAGCCACCGTAAGCAATGTTCTGGGCTTTACCATCTGCACGGCTCATGATTCGTTCCTCTTTTTGTTGGATTCAGCGCTGTTTGCTGGGCCTAAACAGAACTCGCCTGGCTGACAAAGCGGGTCTGCAAATAAGCATCGAGCCCTTCTGGGCCACCTTCGTGGCCGATACCGCTTTGTTTGGAGCCGCTGATCGGGGCATCCGCCAAAGCGGGAGTGAAGCTGTTGATCCCGATCCATCCGGCATCGAATGCCTCGGAAATCGCAGCCGCACGTTTGATCGAGTTCGTGAAGGCATATGCCGCCAGGCCGAAATCCACGCCATTGGCGCGACCCATTACTTCATCGAAGTCGCTGAACGGCATGATTGGCGCAACCGGGCAGAACGGTTCTTCGTGGAGAATCCGCGACTGGGGATCCAGATCGGTCAGCACTGTCGGCTGGAAGAAATAACCGCGGTCGAACAGGCGCTCTCCGCCGGCGGCAATCGTCGCGCCGCGCGCCTTGGCATCGGCAACCAGCCCTGCCGTAGCCTCCAGACGCCGGCCATTGGCCAAGGGCCCCATGCTCACACCCGGCTCGAGGCCGTTGCCGACATTGATCGCATTGGCGAACTCGACGAAATGGCGAACGAACTCTCCATACAGCCGCTCATGAACGAAGAAGCGGCTGGCGGATACGCATACCTGACCTGCATTGCGGAACTTGAAGCCCGCACAGGCTCGTGCCACCGCCCGAACGTCGACGTCGTCGAATACCACCACGGGCGAATGACCGCCCAACTCCATGGTCACCGGCTTGAGTTGTTGCGCTGCGAGAGTGCTGAGCAAACGACCAACCGGTACCGACCCGGTGAATGACACCTTGCGAGTGACGGGCGAGGCGATCAGTCGTTCGGAAATCTGGCTTGGCTCACCGAACAGCATGTTGATCACGCCATCGGGTACGCCCGCATCTACGAAGGCACGAATGATCCCGACACACACGCCGGGAGTTTCCTCGGCAGGCTTGAGAATCACAGAGCAACCGGCGGCCAGTGCCGCGGCCACTTTGCGCGCCACCAACACCGCCGGGAAGTTCCAGGGAGCGAAAGCTGCAACCGGACCGATAGGACGCTTGACTGTGGTTTGCAGCAGTTCCGATTGGCGGGGAGGCAGGAGGCGGCCATAGGCACGCTTGCCCTCTTCGGCACACCACTCAATGGTCTCCACCACCCGGTCGATCTCGCCCCTGGAATCGGCCAACGGTTTGCCGTTTTCCTGGGTCAGAACCAAAGCCAGCGCTTCGCGGCGTTCGCGAATCAGCGCGGCAGCGCGGTTCATCACGACCTGACGGTCCCAGGCCGAGGTATTGCGCCAGACTGCAAACCCCGCCAAGGACGAATTCAGCGCGTCCTCGATGTCTTGCTCTGTGGCCAACGGCAGCGCGGCCAACACTTCTTCGGTAGCCGGATTGACGACAGGGACAGTGCGGCGCCCTTCGCCGCTGCGCCATTGCCCGTCGATGAACAAACCTAGCTCTACGTCATACATGGATCTCTACTCCTACCGAGTGGACGGGCCTGTAGTTCTTGGCCGCTCAAAAACTATATAGCTATAAAACTACATACGTCAAATCTATGCGAAAGCTTTTATTGCTTCGGAGATGAAGCGGAACGAAACGGCGCATACCGGCAACCGTTCAGGAGAAAAGGGATTGGGGTGACAGGACGAGAAGGATCGGAAACCAAGCCCGCCCCAGACAGGGGCTGAAAGCGCATGAAGCAAGGCAGGGGCCGGTCAGCCTGGCACGTGCACCAGCATCTTCATTCGGTTGGCGCGCTTGTTGGTGCAGAGGTAGACACAGTGCGGCTGCGTCGCGCCAATCACCTGGGCGACCTGCGCCAGTGCCGTTTCGGTGTCAGTCCCATGCCCAGCGGCGCGGTGGCCAGCCAGATGAACTCGATACGGATCACTTCGGAAACGGGCACGGTCTTCGGGATTCTTGCCGGACCACAGGTTTCCAGCGCAATGGGGTGGTGATCGAGCCGCTCCACTTCCAAGCGCCGCCCACCGCCGGCCCGACTGAATAGCGCTCAGAACTAACAACTCGAAATTTCGAGAACTAATCCTTTGAGAAATCGGCTCTCGCACATTTGAGAAGCTTTAGTTTCACTCCTCGGGCCCACCGCGGCGGACACAATCACGCGGCCGGCGTCCACATCGGCCAGGGCCGACAAAGACCTAAAGCGATCAGCCAAGGCCGCACGCCGAAGCTTGACTGATCATCCCCCACACATCACGGTATGGAAAGCTGTAGCAATAAAGGGATTCTGCGGCTTTTGATGGCACCCTTCTCGACCGTCGCGGGAGGTTCTAATCGTGAAGCACACTGTCACCCAATCGGTTGAAACGGTCGTAGATATTACCTGTGATGTCTGTCACCAAAGCACTCGCGTGGAAGGCTATGGCCAACAGTTTGGAACCCTTAGGGCGCACTGGGGGTATGGTTCCAGGCATGATGGCGAGCGCTATGAGGTTCATCTTTGTGAACTCTGCTTTTTCCGCACACTGAGCGCTCTACGTCGGGAAAGCATGGTCAACACCATGTTTGACGAGGAGCCTGATACCCTGGAGGGTGAGTTCGGTTTGGTGCGACGTGATGAGTTCTGGGGCGATGGCTGAGCCTGGGCGCATATAGGGCTGTTGCTGACTGGCCTGCCAGTTTCTCTGATCGCCGATTTGGCACAGGAACTTGGTTGGGTCGGGGCATCCTTCCTGCGGAACAGCGATGTCTATGCAGGCCCGGGCGCACGCTGTTCGGCCCAGGCAACCTTCTGAGTGATCTCCGGGCGTTTCACTCGCCATAGGCGGTCAAGCTCATCCTTCAGAGCGTCCGAATATCCAACACCGCGGCAACAGCCGCGGCGTTGGTTAGGTCGATTCACTTCACCGTGACCGCTCAATAGTCCGCGGCACCAGATACTCGCTAGGCTTTCCACAGTACGAAATCAGCAAGTGCCTCACCGCTCGCGTGGCAGCCACGTGGAACAGCGCGCGCTCATTCAGATCCCGCAAGCGGTGCTCAACTGGATCATCAGTGGCCTGTACTGCCTTGCTGAGGGGTACGACACCGTCATTGATTCCTGCCATGAAGACGGCCTTGAACTCGAGCCCTTTCACCCGGTGCATGGTCGCAAGGCGCACTCCTGCCTTGTTACGGTCATCAGCCTGATCACGAGACAAGCGACAGGTCGCGAGTCCAGCCAGCTGCAGGGCCTGCTCATAGTCACCCAGTTGGTACTGAGTGCGAGCCACCAGGCACATGTCTGCCAGCGGCATGCCTCCGCCCTCTAGTATCTGCATCTGCGAAACCAGCCAGTCGCACTCATCCTGCAGACTGACTGTTTGGTGAATGTGAGGTGCTTCCCCCTGCACCAGCGAACGATAGTCCTGGGTGCCATCCAGCCCATCATCCAGGTCATCTACCTCAATACCTTCGAGCAAAGCCGTGGCAAAGCGACGGATCTGTTCAGTGGTGCGGTAATTGATGCGTAGCTTTTTACCACGCCCTCGAATGTTGATGCCGCATTGACTAAGCGAGGTTCTCCGCTGGTAGATACGCTGATGGCCGTCACCGACTACGAAGAGATCATCACCCTGCTCCGGAGCCAGCCGACGAATCAGACTCAAAGCCTCCGGTCCAAGATCCTGTCCCTCATCAACTACCACTGCACGATATTGGCGGCGGTCCTCGCCCCGATCCAGAACATCCATGGCATGGTGCATTGCGTCTTCGGCAGTAGCCACTCTGCGGTTAGCCAATTGCAGGCGCATCTCCTCAAACACCGGCCAAATGTCACTGCGCTGCTTACGGTTAAGCGCTACTCCTCTGCCGTTGCGGTTGGCCCTGAGATAGCCCTGCCGATCAATAATCCTTTGCGGTAGAACGACTCGCTCCCACTCCTCCCGGTAGAAACTGGAAGGCAGATCCAACTCTCCCGGCTTCAACTGGATAGCGGCATTCCAGCAATGCTCATAATGACCATCCTGCCCTCCCGGATAGACGATGGTCGAGGTATACCCCTGACTCTTGACGAACTGACTGACCCATTCATTTAACGGCCGTACTTCGATGCGATCAAAAATCTCCGGGGAACAGATCTTACGCAGACTGGTACGAATATCCGTGGCTAGGTTGTGGGTGAATGTGGTGAACAGCAGTTTCTCAGTTGCTCCCAACACCCGACTCGCCAACCACCGCGCCCGATGCATGGCGACAACGGTCTTACCAGTACCTGCTCCACCCAGCACTCGAACCGGGCCATTCCAGCTGCGCTCGACCAGTTGACGCTGCGACGGGTGCAGAAAAACCCGCCAACGTTCCAGTGGAGCCTCCAGCATCTGGATGAGCTCCATCTCGTCTTCCACCACATGGAAACGACGCTGGGAGCCAGGATGCTGCAGTGCTGTGGCGTAGTCTTCAGGATCAACTTGCTGATCGGCACGCGCAGCATAGTCGGCCAGTACCTCTTCAAGCGAGGCACCAGCGGCAAGCATGTACAGCGCCTCAAAGGCCTCGATAGGCAGGCATTTCTCCAGCGCCTCCAGCGCCTCCTCCGAGGTCAATGAGCGAACCTGGGGCAGGCTGCCTTCAGGTACTCCCAAGCGCCGCAGAGTTGCATCATCCAGATCAAGCAAAGGCCCTTCCGCCAGTTCGCCAGGGATTGCCTGTTGATCAGAAGGCACCTGGTCAACTGCAGGCAAGTAAGATGTAGCCGTCTCCTCCAGGGAGCTCTCGAAGAGCTGAAGCACTCCGGTGGTCGGATTCACATGGCAGCGATTGCGCCTCGCCCAGTCATAGGCATCGTCGTGCTTATCGACCCAAAGCAACACATAAACATTCCCGCTGTCGGGCTTAAGCACGATACCGCGATAGTCCTGATCAATGCGCACCGACCGGAAATGGGGGTCACTGGCATCATTGATCTTCTCGTAGTTGATGCCACTTGCCTCTGGGTTGCGACGGAACTTGCTGACGAACTCCATCACCTTCTTCTGCTTGCCACGCGGAATTTCCGCGAAGGCTCCGAGGAAACTGTCTCCTAGCGCGATTTTTGGTTGCATCAGGCCTGCTCCTTGCTCAACTGACTGGTCACTTGCTCCAGCCAGGTATCGGTTTGCGTCGAAAGGCATACCCAGTCGCTCAGGACTGGCAATTCATGCTCGGGCTCAGTGAACAGCGCCAGTTTATGAGTGGGCCAGCTCAACTCGGCGGTGGCGACAGTAGTGTCGCCTTCCGTCAGATCCAACCCCACTTCCGGAACCGGTACCCCGCTCTCGCGTAAGCGCTCCAGACTGAGGGGGTCGATAAAACAGTCGCTAAACACCTGCGCCCAATCATCCATCGGCTCGGTCGCAGCGGCCCCCTCAGGCTGGCCGCGCCGAGGCCAGTGCAGCAATGCGGAATCATAGCCATGCTGGGCAACCCCAGTGCGGCAACTTACCGAAAAGCGTGGAGCGAACTGGAGGAGGTTGAAGGCCTGCCAGAAGGCGCGCCACTGCCGATTGAACTCATTCGTCTGAGCCGCCTGGAGATCATCGATGAAGAGGTGCACCTCGGCCTCCTCCAGCAAGCGCGTCAATGAACTCATCGCGGCCAGCGGCACACGCGCCAATGAATTAACCGGCCCCAGGCAGTGATTCTGGCTATTCAACAAGCCACCGACTGCTCCCGGTGACTCACTTAGGACAGCAAATAATGGCCCTGGCAACAGTGCTTGCAATTCGGTGCGACAAGCCTCCCAGCGCGCCCCTTTGCCAACGTGGGGATCGAGCCAACCAACCAGAGTCATCATCGCTGCCTGCTGCAAGAAGACCTGGGTCGTCTGAGGGTCAAGCAACCACTTCTCCAACCAGCGATAGCTACCAAGGCCACAAAAGCCGCTGAGCATCGCGCTGGACTGCCAACCATGCTGTTTTGCCAACTGCTCGAACAGCTGCAACATGCTCACCTGGCGACCCGCCGCCAACAGATCAGATGCCGGCACCGGCGGAGCCTTTCCCGCCTCCGGCAGATCGTCCCAAGCCAGTACTAGTACTTGCCGCCCAGCCATGACCAGCGCCTGGCGCTTCCGCGTGTCGTCGAGCAAGTTGGTGTGGTGCGGCGCAAAACCATCGGTGTAGATAAGCCATTCGTTCTGCGGCGCACGCTCACTCTCGCGGGCGGGACGAATGACGAAGTCGGCTCGCGTTGGCAACACAATGCCCTGGGCAGGACCGAAGTCGACTTGCAACTCAAGCTCCCACTGCCGTTCGCCGGCCTTGAACCAGTAGCCGGCCTTGCCATTCACCGTGCGCTTTTCCAGCCCAAAGCGCCTATCCATGGCCTCGATAAAGCGTTTTTCGAGTGGACTCTCCACCAGGCTATTGGCCGTACTGATCTGCGACAGGCCCTCGACCGAAACCAGGCTATCGGATCGCTCAAGGATCTGCTCCAGCAGGTGGGCGGCAGTCTTACGGGATATCTTCGGCATATTACGGCTGTCGCGGTAAGCCAGCAGGCACCGATAGCAGCCGTCGCGATGCTCATCATCCACGCAAACGCATCGAGTCAGGCGTGCAAGAGCTTGACGCAGCATTTCCAGCAACCTGCCCGGCTCGCGCATCAGTTCCTTGAGGTAGCCACTGCCACCCGGGATGCTGTCGTACAGCACCAGATACTGGCGCGCAGAGCCCCCCTCTCCCGCCGGCTCCAGCATCTCCGTGATGCGTAGATGATTTACATCACCTTTGAAGAAGGTCTTCAGCCCCATGTTCAGAGCAGCGATGAATGAGTGGCGCGCCACCTCGGAATACGCCACATCGGCCAGCGGTAGCAGGATGCGAATGGCTTCCGAGTTCAGTTCACGGTAGAGGTACAAACTGTCGATCCACTCGACTTCACGCTCATCCACACCGGAGCGCGCATAGGGGCAATCCAGCGCATGAGCAAACTGCCCCCTACGCAGACGGTCACGCTTGACCATGCCGCATTTACCGCAGATGCGGAAACCTCTGCGCGACTCTATTTGCCCCGCCACGGCAAAGCCTTCCGCCTCGCCGCCACGCTGGCCAAAGTTGATTTCACGGAGTTTGGTTCGGCTCAGAAACTCGAAACCGAACGGCAGGCTGTCACTGTCCAGCCGATAGGCTGCCGTCACCGATTGGTCGGGAATATCCACCAGCAGCTGACGCTGATAGAACGTCGGTTCGCGCTGGTCGGCATCATCGCCAATTCGGTCATAGCGCGAATCGGCACGGGCATATACCTGACGCAAACGCAACAAGCTGCGCTGCTGGCCAATATCTGCCCATTGCGGACTACCACACTTGGGACAAACGCTGTGGCTACTTTGCGCTTCGGTCACGTTCTCGGCGTAATGGCATTGGTTGCACAGCCGCCAGGTCTCCGGCTTCGACAGATTGAGATCGACCTGCTCGATATTCAGCTGATGGGCGGCAGCGTAGAAGCTGTTTTCCGGCGCCAACTCGCCCAAAGCGGCCTCAGCGGAGCGTTGGAACTCCAGGTTGAGGACCTCGAAGCGTCCTTTATTTGATTCCCCCTCGGCCGCCGGCTGCTCACGTAGCTGCTTACGGCGCAGAATCACCGACTTCAGGATCACCCCCTCTTCCGGGAATGCGTAGTTAGGCAGCAGTCCTTCATCGGTGAAGAAGTTCAGCGTCAGACGATTGTTCATTCGCGCAATCAGTGTCAGCAAGGCACCACGCTCTTCCTTGCAGCCTTGCAACAAGAGATTGCGCTCTTCATCTTCTGGCTGTTTCTCCAGTTGCTCGATCTGTTTCTTCAACGCGTCGATGCGCTTGCGGAGACTGCCGCGCTCCTCTTTCAGCTCATTGAGACGATCGAGAATGCGCCAACCGAGAGAGCCGTGCCGCTGCCTGTCGCCCAGTAGGAAGCTCCCAAGGTGCTCGCGCTCATCAGCGTCCAAATGCGGAAAAAGTACCAGGAAGCCCGCCAGCAGCCGATCCGCGTGCTGCTCGATGAAAGTCAGCAAGTTATGCGGGAAGGCATCTTGTCGACCGGCCTGAATGGTATCCAACACCGATTGCATGCGACCGGGAATCGCTGACTCATCCACTCCGGTATCGGCCCAGCGGTCAAAGCACCAGGCAATCATCTGGCGCTCAAGTACTGCCATGGCGCGCAGAAATACGCCGGGGGTTGCCACGGAGCCGGCGAGCATCTCCAGCGGCTGCTCATAGAAGTAGTTGTCGTGGTTCTGCCCGTTGGCGATGGCCATGGCCAAGGCATTGCCATCGGTCCGCCCGGCACGGCCGATGCGCTGGAGGTAGTTCGCCTGAGCGGGCGGAATGGAACAGAGCAATACGGTGGAAAGGTCGCCGATATTGATGCCCATCTCCAAGGTAGGTGTTGCCGAGAGCAGGTTGATATCCCAGGAATGGCGATCGGCACCACGCATGAACGAGGTTTCGATTTCCAGGCGACGCTTGCCATCGAGAAGCCCGGTGTGTTCGCTAGCCACCAGGCGACGTGGCCGGGCGCGGTAAGCCTGGTCCCCGTTGGGCATGGCCTGGAAACGGTAATGGCCGGCACAGCCGTGACGCATACAGGGGATACCCTGCCACTGCTGAAACTGCTCGGCAGCCACCATCTGCCGGTGACCACAGTCATCACAGGCCATTTCCGCCAAGCGGGCCGTCATGCTCCAACGCTGCGGGAGCAGCAACCAGGCCGGATCCTGGCCGGCATCCAACCGCTTCAGCCAGCCGTCGCTCTCCAAAAGCTGCAGAGTAAAGCGATAGGCCTGCTCATATTCTGCGGTAGCCAGCGGCTGGTCTACGGCCAGGCATTTGTTGAACCAGCCTAGATACCAGCCGCTGGATTTGCTGAACAGAGTCTCGAAATACTGACTGACAAAGCCCAAGGACAGCGCCGCCGGCGGCTGGTTAAGCGGGCCATAGCCAGGCAGATGCAAACGCTGCGTCAACAAGAAGGTGTTACCTCGTCCCTTCACATAGCCGTCCAGCTGCTCGTCATAGAATGCCCCGGCCTGCCTCAACCGACGCATCAGGCCCAGCAGGAAGGTAAGCACCTGCGATTCGCCAATATCGCGCAACGTACCCACTTCCTCACGCAGCAACCGCGTCAACCGATCGGCAGTTGCCTTCAGTGCCGACAGCTCAACCTGCGCAGTGGCTACGGCGGAGCGCTCCAGCGTGCGTCCTATGCGAGAACGCAAGCCGAACTCCACCAGCGTCTCCCAGCGCAATCTCTGGGCGACCAGATCGACCAGATCGCTGCCCTTGGGCAACTGCCCTTCAGTGGTCAACGTCTGATAATCCGCCAGCCACTCCATGTTTGGCGCGATGAAGGTGCCGACGAAATCCTCCGCTCGCGTCAGTTCACGGCGCCAGTAGCTGGGCACTTCATCTATCAGACGGGATAAGGCCATCCCATCGCCTTGCTCGCGCAAAACGCCGGCGATCGCATGGCGCACCACCTGGCTGTAGGTGCGCGCGCCGAAGAAGCCGGCGCGGTGCGCGGCATCTTGGACGGAATCGGAAAAAGCAATCAGCCGGTAGTCATCGTTGTAGTCAGAGCCGTAGAGATCACCGATCGCGACGCTGGCCAGGCTGGCAGCGCGCGACCCCAGGATGGATAGCGCAGCCTTGCCCTGGCAGCAAGGGCAGTCATTGGAAGCCTCGACCCGCGCCTCACCTTTCACGGTGCGCTGCTTGAGCAGATTGGGCAGCCACACCCGCATCATCGGCCGCTGACAATCCGGGCACTCCCCAGGCTGAGCATGCAGCGTCAGGCAGCTGCTGCAGAATTGGCGATCCCCTTCCTGAGGCCGTGGCGCCTCCTGCGGTAGCGGGAAGATCAGACAGGCATCGGGCCTATGGCTGAACCAGGCACTGTAGAACGACTGCAGATCAGCGCGAATGCTTTGCTCCCCTTCGGGCCTGATCGCCCCCCACGCGGTGGCATGACATT
Source organism: Pseudomonas jinjuensis (assembly GCF_900103845.1). Classification (GTDB taxonomy): domain Bacteria; phylum Pseudomonadota; class Gammaproteobacteria; order Pseudomonadales; family Pseudomonadaceae; genus Pseudomonas; species Pseudomonas jinjuensis. The sequence goes on along the minus strand of NZ_FNIJ01000005.1, from coordinate 217,760 downwards.
CACGACAGTGTAGAACCGGCAGATGCAGGGGCGACTGCGGATTCTGCAGGTCGTCGTGGTGACGCAGTATGGGCATTGCTTCAACGCTGGCCACCATGCGACGCAGCTCTCGCAGCCACAGCTGCACACGCACCTGCAGAAAGGGCTGCACACCTTTCGAGGGCTGCTGCGGATCAACCCAGATGCGCGCCGCGGAAATCAACGCACAGAGGCTGTCAATCAGCAGCATCACCTGCTCCAGGTTCACCGCCAGGTTGAAACGGCGTTGCCAATCCGCCGCCAGCACACGCATGTCGCACACCTTGTGCGCTGCCTGGAGCAATGCCTCGAAGGCCGTATGCCGCAACAAGAGCTGGCCCAGTTCGACACAGGCCTGCTGTTGGCGCAAGGCATTACGGTCGTCCAGGGCCAGATCGGCTCCCAGCCACAGTTGTGCCAGCTGACGCAGATACACGCCCTGCTCTCGCCGCCCAGGCTCCAGTTCACGCAGATTGTCCCGAGGCCAGCGGCTGAGCACCTCGCCCCGATCATTTCCCGGATCATCCAGGTACTCCGAGACGCTCAGGCGATCCTCCAGAATGATCGCCTCACGCTCGAAGGGCGTGGCGAACACGTCCGCCGCATAGGCGCACAGCGCGTCGACACCGCTGTCATCACCGATGGTTGCCGAGGTACCAACGCACGCCAGCTCATCGCCGATCTTCAATTTATCCCGCAGGCGCCGCACCAGACAGGCCAGGTCGGTACCCTGGGCACCGTCGAAGGTATGCAGCTCGTCCACCACCAGATAGCGCAACAACCCCGGTGTATTGTGCCGCCACAAGCGCTGATCCTTGGGCCGCATCAGCAGGAAATCGAGCATCTTGTAGTTGGTCAGCAGAATGTCTGGCGGGCTTTCCCGCAGCGTGTCGCGGTGGGTAATCACCTGCTCCGGAGTCATGCGGCGGTTCTGTGAACCGTCATCACCAGTGAACAGGCCAACGCTCAGCTTGGTGTCGAGCTTGTTCACTTCTTTGGCGAAACGCCGCGCCTGATCTGTGGCTAACGCATTCATCGGATAGATGATGATCGCCTTTATGCCTTGCCGACGCTCGCGCAGGCAGTAGTCCAGCAAGGGGTACATGAAACACTCGGTCTTTCCCGAGCCTGTCCCCGTCGCTACGATGCTCGACGCTGGCTTGAGCTGACACAACCGCCCGAAAGCGACCTGCTGATGTCGGTAAGGCTGGAATCCCAGCGTGATATGAGTGAACGGCAGTGGCTGCCCCAGCGGCGCGCGGCGAAACGGCAGCTTGACCTCCAGCCAGGGCCCCTTGAACAGCGCATGCTCCTGCTCCAGAAAGGCATCCAGCGTGCTTTTTTCGGGGCCATGCATAAAGCCAGGCGTGGTCATTGGAAAGGTGGTGCGCAAAAAGCGCTTTAGACCGGCCTGAACTTCACGGGCAACTATTGACGGGAGCATAGGTATCTTGAATCCCTTCCTCGGCCGCTCTTGCGGTCCACTACAAACATTGTTTGATCATCGGAAAACTCATGTAACGAGGCAGCATCTTAACCCGGCACTCTGTACCTGCCCTATCAACCAAGACCGCCACAAATTTCACCGACCTGGTACACCTGCCAGCCCGGCAAATCGATCTTGGTCAGATTGACCGCAATGCGCCTGTCCGGCCATGCCACCTCAAGCGTGGCGTGCACCTCTCCTTTAGCATTGAGCACATCGAAACCGGCTACCGGAACTGGAAACCCCTTGTTCTGCAATACCGCGATATCGCCATGGACGGATGTATCTGTTAACTGATATACGCCGTCCCATTGCAGATTATCCAGCACTCCGTGGCGCGAACGCAGCGCTCGAATGATTTCCATATCCCTACTGGAAAGGAATATTCCTCCGTGCCGGGGCTGCTTCCGATGGCAATCCTTGCATAATACTCTAAGATTGGACGGGGCATTGTCGGACTTGACCCCATTTATATGATGCACATCGCATAGTTTTTTGTGTGTGGAAAGGTCGATGAAACATTCGTTACACCGATAGCCAGCCGCCTCGCGAACTTGCTTCGACAGCTCTGGCCAATCGGGTGAATAACCAATACTTGCTCTGTCGCTCAGGTCCTTAGGCATGTACTTGAAGCAAGTACTGTAATGAGAGAAAAAATTCGTCAGCGAGAAGGCCGCAAAGACATTTTGCCGCACTGCATGTGACGTGTAATTTCTATAATTCAATTTCAATAAGCAGTTCTTGCAAACTTTCAGGGCGGCCTCGCCGCTTCTTGGCACACCACCCCAACTCGTTGCATCCTCGATCAGAAAGCGTCCGTCCAGCCTGTTGGTGGCCACATACCGCTGATAGCGATCATGGTTTTTCATGGTCTCCAGAGTTGAACAATGCGCAATATGAAAACGATTACCCTGCTCCCCATTCACTAGGGCAGCATCGAACTTTCCGGTGTGATCCTTGATATAGAGCAGAACCTGGCGTCCCTGGTAGGACAAGAGCGTAATGCCCGAGTCCAGTTCACCAATCTCGACATCCTTCCCGGAACTTAGCGCAATGTCGATCGGTTCGAATCCCAAGGCTAGGCGAGTAAGGCTGAAGTCAGAACCTTCAGGCATCATGACCCGCCCTAGTCGGACGAGCTCGGTGAAGTCAACCTTGAGCTTCATGCCTACTCCTGGATAATCCGTCGGATCTGCAGTTCGGCATTAGTCACGACCTTGAAACTGACTCGACGGGATCGCACGGGATCCTCAGTATCCGCTTCCGAGTAAACAGGATGCGCCGATGAAAAACCTACCGCGGCAAATGATCTCTTCAGCCACGCACGTTCACGCTCCACCGCAGGCATCATATACAGATACTGCAGGACAGCTCGCGTTCGCCCCTGGGAGAGTTCCATATTGTTGAAGTAAGCAATATCAGGACTGACGGTGCCACTCCAGTCACTGCTGGTGTGCCCTTCGATACGCACTTCAGTAATGTCCTGGCGAAAATTTTCCAGCACACGCATGTAGCGTGGGAAGAAGTTATCCAGTATCGCTTTAAATGTGGGTTTGAGATTGATCTTGCCGGTATCGAACAACACCTCAGGTGACTTGAAGCGAAACTCCAGCGTGTTTCTGTCGATTTCCGCGTCCCAAACCGGAAGATCATTCACAAACTCGGCATCAAGCGCCTGGTATAGGGCGACCTGAGTGTTCTGGTAGGCAACCGCAACTTCTTTGATCTTGTCTCGCTCGATCTGCACGTATCGCATGAAAGCTACGGAGATCAGCAGAAATACCATCATCAGGCCGGCCATCAGGTCCGACATCGATATCCAGTGTTCACTGGCTTGGCGAGTCGCCTTGCGGTGGATGCCGAAATACTCGTCCACGCTTAGACACCTACGCCAGGTTGACTACGAATGACTTCATCCATACGGCCAACTAGGCGCTGATAATCGTCTACGAAGCGACCGGTAATGGATGTTAAGGCAACTCCAACAGTCTCCAGCTCACTGTTGAGTTCTCGCATCGTACCGGTCTCGAACAGCTTCAATTTGCTGTTCACATCCTCGCCAAACGTCTTCAGTGCATCCGTCACATGAGCGTCCAATTCGGCGCGGGCCTTGCTCATCGAGTTAGCCAGCTCGCCCAGCATACGTTCGAGAGCGGAAGACAAGCTTTGCTGAGCCTGCGAGCCGGATTGCCCCATTTGCAGGATGATCCGCTGGGCGCTCTGCTCAAATTCGTTCGCGGCCTGCTTGAATTGAGTCGTGAGTTCGCCGGAATGCCGTTGAAGCTGAGCCCCCATGTCGTCGACCGAACGGCGCATGGTATCGAGCAAGTCCTTGGCCGATGCATTCATATCACTCACCGTGTCGTTCAACGACTCGGTGAGTTTCTCGGAAGCTTCCGCTACATCCTTGGACATGGCACTGAAGGCCTGCTGCGTACTCGTGACCGAATCACGGAAGTGCTCGGCCCCCTCCTCTAACGCCACCTGCATCTTGTTGGAATTTGTCAGCAGCTCCTGACCGGTTCGCTCCAACGAGCTTTGCAAGCCGGTAGCTCCAGCTTGCAAGAGATCCCCAATTTCCTCGACCTTCTGCTGGATTGTCGGCACCGCCTGCACGGCGGCATCACGCATCTGGATAAAGGTTTCCAGATGGCGTTGCAGTTCACTGATCTGGTGCTGGTTCACTTCCAGCACGGTCTTGAGCTCGGCCATGGCCAGCGGAATCTCCTTGCACTCCTCCCAAATGCCGGCCACAGCGGTGCGGGTCTGTACCAGCGATTCGACGCTTTGCTGGTACTGCTCACCCATTCTGTCGACCTGCTCCTTGTAGGCAGCCTGCCAGTCGACCAGCTTCTTCACCGAGGCATCCAGGGCCTTGAAGTTCTCCCCGAATTGCTCCATCAGATTCTCGTTGAAGTCCTGAATCACCTGGCGCAGCGCCTCGATGATCTGGCTGGTCGCCGACTTCGACATCATCTCGGCAAAGCGCTCGAGTTCTTGCCACAGTTTGCGGCTGAACTCGGCGTTGTATGCACGATTATCTCGGGAAAAATCAGAGATATCGCTACGCAACAGCTTGAGCTGACCGATGATCGAGCCCTCCTCCTGACCATTCATGCCACGCGCGATATCAAGGAGCAGTGCTTTTTGGGCCTCCAAAGTGGCATGGATGTGCTCTGGTGTGACTTTCTGGCCAACCCCGTTCAGCGCTCGTTTCGGCCCAAAGCGCCAAGCGTCCATCGCGTTGAAGAACATGGCTGCAGTCATCCCAACGACGCTGGTGATAAAGGCCGTTTTCAGGCCGCCCAAAAGTGCCGGAATGCTTTGGTCGATATTCTCCGTATCGAAGTGCAGCAGACCAATCACCACACCGATGAAGGTGCCGAGAATACCCAGGGAGGTCATCAGCGTTGGGGCGTACTCCAGAAACTGGGAGTGCTTACCCTTATTCGCCTCATAGAGCGATAGGCATAAGACCGCCATCGTCAGCCAAATGAAGACCTCCGTCACAGCGCTACTTTCCAACGCAGTCAGCCAACCTTCCAGGCGCTCGGAAATCATTCTCTACCCCACCCTGCACTCGTTGCGAAAATGGGGGCTGGCCGTAAAACCAGACTCCCTGACTCTTGACGGACTCCATGTGCTGCCAGATGACAGCTACTGGCTCCGCCTTTCTCGAACCTTCCGACGCGGCCCCGATAAGCTGACCGACATCCGTTCAACCCTTGGTCTTGCGCAGCTCGGCATAACTGCCCAGCTTTTCGATGGACGTGCCATCGTCGAAACGAACCAGGCTGGTTTTCACCCGCACATTGAGCTTGCCCTCCGGGGCAGCCCACAGTTCCTTGTGGCCATCCATGAACTGGTTAATATCGACCTTCCAGACCATCGTTTCCCGCATTCCTCTGGCCAACGGCTGGTCGAACTCACCATTGGCGTTGAACGCAAAGTATGGCTGCAAATCTGCATCCAGCACTTCCAGGGTGCCAGTCCAGCCTTTAAGCGGTTGATCGGACATCGACTCGAAGGCCACCCCTAAGTAGACCTTCTTGTTGATCTCCCACTTATCCGCCTCGTTATGCTTCTCGCTGCCCACAAACTGAACCCTTGAGCCCAACTCCGCTTCGATTCGGCTATTGGCGGCGACGAGTCGACGCTGCTGCTCCTGCTCAATCGTGGAGATCAGTTCGGCCGCATTATTGAATTGCACCAACTGCCAGTAGCCTCCCTGGTCGCGGAGGGTGAACTGCATCTGCAGGGGAAGATCGAGCTCTTCATTGCGGTAGGGAACGGTCACCATCGCCACCTTGCCTCGCTGCTCGATTTGATAATCGAGAACCTGCCCTTCCTCCATACCGAAGTTCGCTGCCATGCCGTGCAAGCTGGCCTTTTCCGTGGCGCCGCCGGCAGGCAAGGTCGGCCCAGCGGTAGGTGATCCCTGTTTGCTCAGATCACCGGTTTCGATGTACTGCAAGGTCGAAGATTTCAGCCCACTTACCAGGGTTGGCTTGATCATCTGCACCATGCCTGCACCGATCGCGCTGCCGAGCTTGCCCCAGGCGTCTTTTTCACCTCCCGCGGACTTGGCGAGCTGTTGCGCCATCACATCGTCGATCAGCCGATTGAATAGCGTGTCGACATCCACATGCTTTTCGAACAGGGCGACGTCATGACTCTCCACCGACTCGCGGATCTGCAGGACGGAATAGCTCGGGGTGGTCGTGTAGTAGTAGAAGCCCCCCGCCATTGCCGCGAGCAGACCTACAGCAACCAGCGCTATCTTCTTTTTCATCAGGCTCCCTCCTGGGCAATTGCATGGATATGGGTAAGTGGCAGGGTTTCGGCGTTCGCCTAGCCCTCACAGGAGGCCGCGGCGGCCTGCGCCGGCGATGCGCCTGCTTCGTTCTCCCGCTCGGCGAAGAACGCCCAGGCCCGGCGGTAATCCTCTTCCCGATCCGGCTTGAAGAAGGGCGCGGTGTATTCGATGGTGGTTTCATGGGGCCCGCCGGGCAGGGTGTCGTCCAAAAAGGTCTTGCGCACCTTGCTGCCGGCGGGCAGGTGTTGGATATCTTCCCAGCCCAGCGTGATGTCGTGCTCGGTGCGGCCGGGGGACTCGAGGCTGTAGAAGGTGCCTTCTTCCAGGTCGCTCTTGCGGGCCTTACGCGGCAGGCCAACGCTAACCAGCCCCTTGCTGGGGGTGAAGACGATGCGGCCGTTCTGGTCGTACCAGGTATCCGCCTCATACTGGCGCATCACCGGGAACTGCACACGGTAGATGGTGAGCAGCTCGTCGAGGGTCATGCCCAGGGCTTGGGCGAGCAGCACATCGATTTCCAGAAGGGCCTGGCGACGGGTGTAGTCGCTGCGCAGGGCACAGTTGCGTTGCCAGTCAGGAGTAAGCTGCTGGAAGAAGTCCTGGGCCAGCACGCGGGCACCGGGGTGGCCACTATCCGAGGCAATGGACCAGCGTTGTTCGCGATAGGTAGGTCGCCAGGTGGATTGCCAGAGATCTGCGTAGTACGACGTCAAGCAATGAAGGGCTAAAACCCTAAGAAAAATCTCCGAATCAGCGCTGACCAGCGGAAGTGCAGCCCATGTAGCCATGAGGTTACTTCGCCCCGTGGACTTGGTATAGAAGTCGCCCACAGTCGAAATGCCAATCGCTGTTTGCCTGATCAATAGCTCTGATGACTTGAAGGACGTAGTTTGGACACCATGAATGTGCCCAACCCCAAGCGGAACAATAACAGGGGTGAGGGTGCGCTCGCCTGATTGTGACAGCATCCCCCTATAAGCGAGTCGATAATACTCCGTCACCCGCCTCGGTTCTGTCTCCCCCGGCTCCACCCAACTAACCTTCGGCGTACGCGCCCGGTAATCGTCTGGACTACAGGCTGGAACGTAGTTAGTGCGCGGCAGGTAGTCATCGGGCAGGGTAAGCAGGTCAAGGTTGTCGTAAGCCTTGTTGGTATTACAGATAGCGCGTGGCGTGTTGTAGTAGGGGTTGCCGACAAAGAAATGCGGGCCGGAAAGCACCCATTCGCCGACATCCTGCGGAAAGCGGGTTTCGCGGCGTATGGTGCCGTCATTCTGAGCATTGGTTTCGTGCCACATCTCCAGTGACAGATATTCACCCTTGAGGTCGCCTAGCCGAAGGGGCTGTTCGGCGAACTTGTGCAGCGCGCCGATCAACTGGCGAGCATGCAGCGCCGGCAGGCGGGCGGCCAGCGGCTCGGTGCCCACCTCGTCATAGAGTCTGGCGAACAGAGCCAGCTCGGCTTCCTTGACTTCGACGATACGGTCGCGATGGCCTTCGAAACACCAGCGAACCTTGACTCGACCGTCCGGTAACTCCAGTTCCTCCTTAATCCCAGGCACCTCGCCGTCACCCTGATGGGTAAAACAGGCATCTATGGTCTGCGGGATAAAGAGGTTCGAGATGTGTCCAAATCGAGGTGAGGCCAGCGGGCCAAAAACGTTGACGCTGAACAGCGTTTGGTTATGCACCTCGGCGAACAGCTTGGTCTCGTTGATGAACTGGAAGTGTGCGCGAAGGCGCGGATACAGCGCCTTGCGGAATTCCCCACCCTTCGGGTCGTCATATATCCCTTCCGGATGCAGGAAACCGCTGACGCCTTTTTCAGAGCTGCGGCTCCAAGCCTGGGGCAGAAAGCATTTGTAGAGATTGGTCTGTACCCCACGCAGCAAGGGATAGTTGCATAGCGCGTTGAGGAAATTCTGTGTGCCTTCGCTTTCCTCGAACTCGGCCAGCCAGGTCGGTTCCAACGCGGGGATGCGTTCGAAGGTTTCGTCGTGCAGCCTGTTGAGCTGGGTGGCACTGAAATTGCGCAGCACGAAGCGTGGGTCGAAGTCGCCGAGCACCGCACCGGAGTTCCACTCCACCTTGAGCCAGGGCGGGTTCCCCAGGGTCAGGTCGAAGCCGCCGCGGTCGGCGAACACATCGGCGAAGGCCAGGTGCCAGTGGAAGAAACGGTGCCGCTCGGCTATGCGGTCGGCCAGATGCAGGCGCGGGAAGGCGGCGAACAGGTGCTTGAGGTTGACCACCCCGTACTTGTTGACGAAGCGCTTGCCCTCCTCCGGGTTCTGGGTGCTGGCGAACAGGTCGTGCTGCTGGTGGGCCGGGCCAGCGGCAACGGTGTCGCCGAGCAGAAGGTTCTCCAGGTCGAACAGCCATTCATCCCGACTGGGCAGAGCTTCAGCCTCATGGATCGGCCAGAACCAGAGTGCGCACCAGTAGTCCATGACCAGCTTGAGGCGGCGGTAGGCGCTGGTGTTGTCCAGGCCCCGGGCGTGCAGCTCCTGGTCTAGTACGCGGTCCTTAAAGTCAAGGCTGGTGATGGCGCCGTCGATGTGCAGGCCGTAGATATCGAAAGGGTCGGTGGTCTTGCGGCGCATGGCGCGCAGGGTGGCGGTGTGCTCCTGCCAGAGTTCTTCGACCTTCTGGCTCAGGGTTTCCAAAATGGCGCGCTGTTCGGCGTCGAATGGCTTGGTGAATTCCTTGCGCCAGCTATTGATGGCTTTGATCTGCTCCGGATAGCGGGCCTTGACGTCCCTGTCGGCGTAGCTGGTCATGCCGCTGTCGGGCAGGAGGAAGTGCCAGATCTGCCCGCTTTCGCGTGGCGTGCCCATAGCCAGCGCCTGCGGCGCCTGGCTGAGCCAACAGTCGGCATCCCTGGCCTTGAGGCCCAGCTGGCTGGCCTTGAAGTACTCGCGGCGTGCACCGATCAGTGAGTTGCCGCAATGCAGTTGCAAGCCGAACCAGGGCACGAAACGGTCGCGGCTGAGGGCGTTGAGCCAGAGCGAGACTTCGGCCAGCTCGACGGCGACCGGATTCAAGTCGACGCCGAAGACGTTGTTGTCGGCCAGGTACATCTTGACCTTCTGCCGCTCCTCCGGGTAACGGTGCTGGGGAATGCGCTCGCCCTTACCCTCGGCGACCATGGCGCTCTGCATCAGCTCCAGGTACTTGTCGGCGATCTGGTTGATGGCTTCGTTCAAGAACGCCGCGCTACCCATGGCCGGCTCGCAGATGCTCAGCTTGAGCAGGCGCTCGGCACGGGCGCGGTCGCTGGGCAGCGGGTCGAGCTGCTCCTTCCAGACTTCCTTAAGTGCGTATTTGACCAGGCTGCGGGTGAGCACTTCCGGGGTGTAGTAGGAGGCCGACTTTTCCCGGTCGCGTCCGGCCATGCGGTAGATGAAGCTGCCTCTAGGATGCCGGCGCAGGATCTTCTCGCCACGCTCGTTGCGGGTGTAGACGCGCTCGGCCTCGCTGTACTCCTCCAGCTCACGGGCATTGACGAAATAACCGGTGTCGAGATCGTTGGGCTCGCTGCCGGCTTTCTTCACCTCGAACAGCTCTTCGGTGGCGAAGAAGCCGCGGTAGCTGAGCAGGGCCTCGTACACCGCACCCAGCTGGTTGATGCCGAGCTGGGCGTAAGAGATACGGCCCCGGCGGCGGCGGCCATTGCCCGGTCGGGTCAGCGACATCAGCTGGATGATCTGCTGCAGCAAGGCGTTGGGGAACACCACGCGGTCGAGCAAGCGGGTACGCGTCGGGTCGAACAGGTGTGACTTCAGCGGTTGCAGGCTGAACGCATCGCGCCCGCTCTGGCCGGCGGCGAGCAGGTCGGCCTGGGTACTGCCTGCATCGGGCGTACCGTTGTTGACCAAGCGGAACAGCAGGCTGAGCGAGTCGTGGATGTAGCGGCCGTTGCGCTCGGTGTCGCTGGTGAGCGGGATCATCTCCAGCTCGCGCAGGTGCTCCAGCGAATAGCCCTTGAGGTAGACATCGGAGCCGACCGGGGCGTAGCCGAGTTCCGGGCGTGCCTCGATGTAGAACAGGAACAACAGGCGGTACATGTAGCGCAGGCATTCCAGGGAGAGCTGGCCGGCATCCAGTTCGTTCTTGCCGCTGAAGATCCCTTCCTTCTTCTCTTGCGCCTGGGTGATCAACTGACGCGCGGCCTCGTCACCGAGTAGCTCGATACACTCGCGCAGGGCGTACTTGAGGTCTTCGGAAACGCCATAAGCGTGTTTGTGGGCGTTCTCGTCGAGGGTGTCGAGCAGCGCCTGGCCGTTGGCGTCGAACAGCGATTGGCGGTGCAGCAACACGCTGACGGCCTTGAGGGTGTCGCTTTCGCGGCGGCCCAGCAGCTCGGTCCAGTCGAAGCGCAGCAAACGGTGCTGGGCGAACTTGGCGCGGTCGAGCAGCAACCATTGGCGAGGCGCGGCCAAAATCACCCAGCGCGGCGGCCGTGGCTGGGTGAACACGCTGCTGGATAGCAGCTGCTGCCAGTCACGTTCGGCGGCGGGTACGCCGGCGGGGCCGGCACCTGGCGGATTGGGCAGCGTGCTCAGCTGCTTGTGATAGAGCGGCAGGCTGAGGGGATCGCTGTCGTTGTCGAACGCGGCATCCAGGGGCTGGGCTTCGAGGATCCACAGCAGGGGGGCGCCACCCGCCGAGCGTAGCTCGCCAAGCAGCGGCAGTTCGACATCGGCCGGCGTTTCCAGCACCAGGCGCTGGGGCTGATGGGGCAGTTCGAACAGGGCCAGCAGCTCGCGGATCAACGCCCTGCCCTGCTGCGCCCGCTCGCCGGCGTCGCGCTGGCGCTCGGCTTCGTCGAGGCGTTGTAGCCAGTCGCGGCCCAGGGTGCTGAGACGCGCCCAGAGCGTTCGCCAGTCAGGTTCCCTTCGACCCTCGGCACGGGCCTGCTCGCGGGACGCGTCTTCCTGCAACTGCCAGGTCTCGATCACGCCGCGCACATCACCCTGGAAGATTTCCGAGAGGTAGTGCTGGCTGTAGAAATCGTTTTCGTTGGTGATGCCGATCCAGTTCATATCAGGCGCTAACCTTGAGCGATTGCATGTCACGCGGGGCTACGCCGAGGTCGCGCCAGTTCTCCGGGTGACAGGTAAACAAAAGAATCTGATGCCGCTGCGCTGCATCGAAGAGGATGCGCTTCATTTGCCCTAGGCGTTGCGGGTCGCTGTGCACCAGAGCATCGTCGAGGATGATCAAGGTCGGCCGGCCGGCTTCCTTGAGCAGGTCGGCATAGGCCAGGCGACTGATCAGGCCCATTTGCTCGCGGGCACCGAAACTGAGGGCGGCGAAATCGCCACGCTCTTCGGTGCCGTTGGCGGTGCGGATCAGTTGTTCGGGAATCAGATCCTCATCTACGGTGAGGCTGGCCTGCGGGAAGAGCAATTGCAGGTAACGATTGAGGTGGCGTTGCAGGGGCGCCTGGAGCCTGCGGGTCAGCGCCTGGCGCTTGGCCTTGAGCAACTCCAGCAGCAGGTTGAGGGCGGCGGCGCGACGGCTGAACTCGTCACGGCGGCGGCTGACAAGCTGGAAATCTTGAGCCAGTTCGGCACGTTGCTCTTCCAACCCCTGGGCGCCGAGGGTTTCCAGGCTGGTCTGCAGTCGGATCAATTCCTTGTCGCGCTCTTGAGCGGCCTTTTCCATGGCGTCGGCAGTGCGGCTGAGGCGATCGATATCCTGACGGAGTATGTCTGGATTGGCGGCATCGATCTGCTGCTGGCGGGAGCCTATTGAAGTCTCCAACCCCGTTTCTGTGGCGCGCAGGTCGAGCAGTTGATCGTTGAGCTGCCGCTCGCGTTGCTGGCGATCCGGGGACTGAATCTCGTCCTGGAGCTTTTGCCATTCGGTGTTCGAGCTTTGTAGGGCCTGGCTGGCCAGGCCGAGTTCCACCCTGAAACTGGCTTCAGCTTTTTCGGCAGCCTTGAGCGTCTCGTCGGCGGTTTCCAGATGGGTTTCCGCGGTAGTCACGCTGATCTTATCGGCCGCGGATTCCGGCAACTCTGCCAGCAGCGCTTGAAGCTCTTGCCTGCGTTGATTACCGAGCTGCTGCCTGTTGCTCAGCTCATCCACCCCATCGGGTGCGTGGCTGTTCAACAGGAGTTCATTACGGCGTATATCTTCCTGGAGTGACCGGCACTGCTCGGCTCGTTCCTCGGCCTGGACAAGATTTTCTACCCGCAAGCTGCCCAGCAGACCGGTGATGTCGTCCTGCAATACCTGCTGGCGGCGGACAAGGTCAGCGATATCCTCGCCGCCGGGTTGAACGCGCAGCTTGCCGACTCCAGCGATATGCAGGTCGGTGGGCTCCAGCAACAGGCGCTCGCCCTGGCCGGTGAGCGACTCGCTGTCGAGTTGCAGGCTCTGGCCAGGCAGCAGCTCGAACTGCAGCCGTGTCGCCACTGCTTGTTGAGCGATGGCGAGGTCGTCCAGATCCCGGCTAAGTTTTTGCAGCTTCTTGAGCTGGGCAGCGTCGATACGGTTGGCTTGCAGTTGCTCTCGTTGCTGCAGCAATTGCGCTTGCAGCTCGCGGGCATTGCTCAGGTTGCCTTCGATTTCGGCCAGCTCCTGGTCGAGCTGGGCTGATTCGCGGGAAAGGGCTGTACGCTGCTCGTCCTGGCGAGCTTGCTTCAGGGTTTCGCGAGCTTGCTGGTAGGCCGTTTGCGCCCGGGTCAGACGGGTTTCGACCTGTTCCTGACGTGCTTGAAGTTCAGCGAGGGTTGTTTCTGCCTTCTGGCGCGCCTTGTCCCTTTGCTCCAGCTCTTGCTGCTGCTTGGCAAAGGTACGCAGTTGATCGCGGCATAGCTGCTGGCTGTCGAGACAGTGTTGCAGTTCCTTCTGCTCGCGTTGCTGCTCACGTACCCAGCCTTCTACCTCGGCTAGGCGGTCCTCGGCTTCCTTGGCCTGGCGACGGTAGTCTTGCCAAGGCTTGGTGGCATCTTCTTGCTGCTGTTGACGCAATTCTCCCAGTCGATCCACCTGTTGGCGGTAGGTGCTGATACTGGCGTCCAGTTCATCCAGGCGTGCCCGGTACTCGTCGTACTGCTGGTTGATGCGCGCGTAGTCGCCGGTGGGGCGCCCTGTGCTGGTTAGCAGGACTGCACGCTCCCGCTCGACCCGAGCTATCAATTCATCGCCGGCGCTGCTGGCGACTTCACCCAGGCTTTCACCCAATGCGGATTTGAGGTGATCGCCGGCATAGGCGACGGCGTCATGGATGTTCTGGCCGGAGCCTTGCTCGATCCACAGTAGGCCGGGTATCCCCCAATGCTCGGCTTTGCTGGCACCGCGTCCGGGAAATTGATAGCCAAGTAGCTCCGCCAGTCGCTCTTCTGCTTCATCACCATTGAAGGACTGGCCTCCCACCTGGAGGTCACAGCGTTTTTGCCTGAGAAAGCTCTTGGCGAGCCGCCAACGCTTGTCTTGCCAGTCGAACTCCAGCTGGATGCCAGGGGCGGCCGAGGAGTCTCCCCAGGGTTGCAGATCTTCGACGCTGCTGGATTTGTGGCGTTCGAAAAAGGCGGCACGGATTGCCCGCACCAGAGTGCTCTTACCGGACTCATTGGGCCCGGTGAACAGGTTGATGCCCGGTTCCAGATCGCAGATTTCAAGGGGCTGGCGGAACTGACGAACCTGCTCGATTCGCATCCGGTGAAGTTTCATTCCATGCCCTCCTGCAATTGTCGATCGCGCAGCAGGCCGGCCAGAATAGCCAGTGCGTCGCGGGCGGTTTCGGCATCTTCTGTCTGCTGGCACTCCCGCAGCTCGGCAAGCACTTCCCCTAGATAGCCATCGGCATGTAGGGCGGCAATATCTTCATCGGTGGGCTGCAGGCGAAGATCGGCGAAGTCGCATTGCACGCTGCGGTGACGCGCTTCGGCCACGGACAGGGCTTGCTGCAATCGGTAGTTGCCGGCCAGGCTGGTCTGCCCGCTCAGGGCAATGTCCAGCACGGAGGGGGCGGCGACTTCATCCAAACGCTGCAGCAGAACATCGAGGTCGGAATCGACCGTGAGCTGAACCTGCCAGTGCTGCCAGACGTACTGACCGATCAGCCGCGGCGTGACCTGAGGCTCGGTACCGGGTGCAGCTATCTCCACCGCCAGAACCTGCCCTGCACCGTTGTTCTTGAAACGTTCCTGTTCAGGCGTGCCGCTGTACCAGGTGCGGGTATCTATCTGCTTGACGCCATGCCAGTCGCCCAGGGCCAGATAGTCCAAGCATGCGCGCTGGGCGCGCTCCGGTGCGATCGGATTCGGTGAGTCGATATCCTCGGCGAGGATGCCCTGCACGCTGCCGTGGGCCAGACCGATGCGCAGCAGCCCTGGGGCAGTTTCGGCAGCGTCGAACCAGCAGGTGAGGTCATCGTGAGTCTGACGCTGGGTCAGCGGCGCAGTGAGCACTGCAAAACCCTGTTCGGCAAATTCCAGTACGTCAGGCGTCAAGGCGACATGGACGTTGGCGGGAATAGCCCCGAGACGCTGGGCGCGGCTCCAGATGCTTTCGGCCAGTGCCGCGTCGTGGTTGCCGGGGATCATGATCCAGGGGCCGGCAAATCCTTGCAGGGCATTGAATAGGCGGCGAATGGTGCGATCGGAAACCGTCTGGGCATCGAACACATCGCCGGCAACCAGCACGGCATCGAAGGCTTCGGTGGACGCCAGCTGTGCGATGCGCTCGACGACTGCGAACCGGGCCTCGGCCAGCGCCACGGCATCGTCCTGGGCGAAGCGGCTGTACTGACGCCCAATCTGCCAGTCAGCGGTATGCAGAAATCGCGGCATTGTATGCTCCCCTCGTATCCGTTAGGCCGGCGCACCGGTGAATACCGCCGCCACCTGCAAGTAGGGCTGCTCTTCGGTGATCTGGGTATTCTCCAGCCAGTGCAGGTAGTCGTCGAAGACGCGGTTGATCTGGGCAGCGCGGTCCTCTCGGCGTCTCGTGCGGACACTTTCGAGCAGGCTACCGAGCTCCAACTCCATCTGCCCCAGGTGTCGCTGACGCAGAGACTCCAGGGCGGAGAGACGGGCATTGAGGTGCTCGTTGTCTGCGTCTTCGCACTGCTTGCGTTGTTGCTTGAGCAGGTCACGGGCGTGGGCCACGGCGATCGGCAGCAGGGCCTGCAGCCTGCTGGTGTCGCCGGCCTGGCCTGCATTGACCAGCGACCTCAGCGGCAGTTGTTCTTGCAAGACAGAGAAATCTCCACTGGAGACCACCTGGCCCTGCTCGATCTTCACCGCACACCAGGCCTGGATACGCACCTGGCCACGGCGGTTGGGAAAGCCGCCGTGGATCAGCACCCAGTGCTGGTCCGGATCGAGCTGCTGTGGCATGCGAATGACCGGCGCGGTGTGGCGACCAAAGGCATTGAGGGCGCGGTCAGCCAGCCACTCCATGACTGGATGACGCGCCCACAGGTAGTGAATGGCCGGCCAGGGGCTGTCTTCTTCGCGGCAGCGTTTGAGTTCGTCGTAGATCCGCTGCTTGTCTGCGCAGAGGATGAAGCGGTGGTTATCCGGCCAGATTTCATTGGGCAAGTAGCGGAGTCGCTGGCGCAGGTCGTCCGGCGCGGTCAGGCGCACGGTGGAACCATCCACTTCGCTTTGCAAATCCACCCCCTGCTCCGAAAGCCAGCGAAGGGCGGCGCGGGCGTAATCCAGATCGCTGTCGAACAGCCCCGGGCGATGGGCAATAGCCTGTTCGAGGCTGGAGGAAGGTGTTGTCTCCGGAATGAAGGCGGCGAGGCCGCTTTCACTGGTTTGGGCAGTGCTGTCGAGGAAGGCGGCAAACAGTGCGGAGATATCGTCGCCTGCACCGGCGTCAACTCGCTCGATGAACTCGGCGGTTTTGGCTTCCTCCAGCTCGGCGCTACCGAGTCCGTAGAACTCGGACGGATCGCCAATGTTCTTGCCGGCCTGCCGGTCCTTTTCGATGAGAATCTCAAGAATGCGGGCATCACCGCGCACCTTCGAGTTGGCGCTTTCGGTAAGCAGGTAGCGGATCAGCGGCTGACGGGTTTGGCCGTAGCGGTCGATACGGCCATTCCGCTGCTGGAACACCATGAGCGACCAGGGGATATCGAAGTGGATCAACCGATGGCTCATGTGGTGCAGGTTGATGCCTTCGGAGGCGACATCCGAACAGATCAACAGACGAATGGGACTGGTTTGGTTGTTGAAACTGTCGACAGTGGCGGCGAGATCGCTGTCACGCATGTCGCCCCGCAGCACGGCGACTTGGTCGGCCTTGAGTCCGCAGTCTGTCGGCAGGTGCTGTTGCAGGAACTCCAGGGTGACGATGCTTTCGGTGAAGATCACCAGGCGGTCGTCAGCCTGTTTGGGGTTCCAGCCAAAACCATCCCCTCCGCAGAGCAGTTGGCAAAGGCGTTGGTATTTACTGAAATGCTCGACGGTGATGGCGCTGACGGCAGAAAGCAGACCGTTGAGGGTGTCGATATCTTCCTTTACCTCCGGCTGATCGGCTCGTTTCGCCAGGCGGTTGAGGCGATTGCGAATGGTGCTGACGCAGGCCGCCGGGCTGGAAAACAGCGTTTTCTCTAGGGTGGTGCGGAACAATTGACCGCTGCCTTTGCCGTTCAGGGTGTGGAAGCTGCTCTCCATCAGCACGTCATAGGCATGATCCTCCACTTGAGTCGCGCTGCAATGCAGCGTGCCAATGTCACGCTCGGGGAAGCTCTGCGCCAGTTGCTCGCGCACATCGTGCTTGAACCGGCGAATCACCAAGCCCTTGTCGCGGAAGTCTTCGGCGCTATAGTCGGACGGATTGGCGATGGCCGTGGGATCAAGCATGTTGACCAGGCTGGCGAAACTCTCCGCTTTCCCGTCGTGGGGCGTGGCAGACAGCATCACCAGCGTGTCCGAGCGGGTGGCCAGCAGCTTTGCCAATCGGGCGCGCTGCGAGTTGGAGCCGCGCTCGGCCACGTTGTGCGCTTCGTCGATGATGATGATGTCCCAGTAGGCCTGTTCCAGGTAATGGCGGTACTCGATGTCCTGCTTGAGCGTGTCGATGGAGATGATCGACCGGTCGAAGTAGTGGAACGGGTTGTGGTTGGCCGGGATACGGTTGCGTACCCGCTGCAGGCCCTGGGAGTCGAGACGAGTCAAGGGGATGGTGAAGCGACTCCAGAACTCCTGCTGGAACTGGCTGAGCATGGACTTCACCGCCAGCACCAGAATGCGCTTGCCTCGCCCACGGGCGATCAATTCACTAACAAGGATGCCAGCTTCGAGGGTCTTACCCAGGCCGACACTGTCGGCGATCAGGATGCGCTGACGCGGCTGCTCCAGCGCCTGGCGGGCAGGATCGAGCTGAAATGGCAGTAGATCCATAGCGGCCTGATGGGCGATATGGATACGACTGTCGGTCGGCGGCGTCTGGCGCCGGTGCGTGTCCAGATACAACAGGCTGGCACGGTAGCCACTGGAAAGATCATCTACCAACTCTGTCGCTTCGGGTTCGAGCACGCGAATGCCCTGCTCCAGTTTGCTGAGAAACATGGCTTCACGGCCGCGCACCAACTCGGAAAGCCCCTCGCAGGTAATGAGATGACCACCGTCTGAGGTCATGTCGATACGCTTGATACGCCACTCGGCGTCACGGATCTCTACCCGTGCCCCTGGGGCGAAGAGACTGCCCATCTAGATTTCCTCGTCTGCCATTTCATGCCTCAAAGGCAATGGATCACAGGTCTTGCTGGACAAGATGAATCGATGTCCATCAATGGCGGATCTTGGTAGCGAGAACGGCGCTGGAGTGGGCATTTCATATCGCGGAGAAACGCCTGAGGAGGGCCATCCTTGGGATACCACGGCCTGCCTTGCTGCGATGCCCATCACATTATCCAGACTGCCATCACGGGTAAAGGCAAAGTAGCTTGATGCTGGAAACTTTGTCGCCATGATGATCATTTTTTATCCACCCATCCGCCTCGCATACCACCCGAAACAGGTCACTGCCCGAGGTATCCATCCATGATACCCAGCAAGGCCCAGCTCAGCGCCGGCCCTCTATGCCCACCTCACCCGCAGGCCTAGATGCTTGAGCTACTGATGAATGCTATGTAGCTTTCAACTACGCATCCAGAGTGTTTACACGTACAGGTAAAGTTTTCGCGCAGAAGGAGCGGGCATGAAGCGCAAGCAATCGGTAGAAAGCGTTCGCTGGGACCTGGCCCTGCGATATCGTTTGATCGAAACGGTGGCCTGGTGGGAGGGCCGCCTGACGACGAACCACCTGATGCTGAGTTTCGGCATCAGTCGCCAGCAAGCGTCCAAGGACATCAACAGCTACCTCGGCGAATACGCGCCGAGAAACCTCGATTACGACAAGCATCTTAAGGGCTACGTCCCGAGCAAGAGCTTCCATCCCCTATTCATCGACGACAGCGCCAGTGCGTACTTGCACCTTCTCAACCAGAACCACGAGCGCGCCCCACACATTGAGGGCCTGGCACTGGCCTATGCGCACACCGAAGTACTGAAGGTGCCGGATCGCTC
Source organism: Pseudomonas jinjuensis (assembly GCF_900103845.1). Lineage (GTDB taxonomy): Bacteria > Pseudomonadota > Gammaproteobacteria > Pseudomonadales > Pseudomonadaceae > Pseudomonas > Pseudomonas jinjuensis. The sequence goes on along the minus strand of NZ_FNIJ01000005.1, from coordinate 198,904 downwards.
CGTACGCCCCGAAGTGTTGCGTCCCCTTCTCCGCGCCTGCCGTGAGGGGCTGCGCCTGGAGTGCGAGTACGTCTCCTTGACCAACCCGGTAGCCGAAACTCGCCTGATCGCCCCGCACACGCTGATCTACACCGGCATGCGCTGGCATGTCCGCGCCTATTGCGAGAAGAATCGTGACTATCGGGACTTCGTGCTGAGCCGTTTTCGCGGCCAACCTGAAGTACTGGATGCGACCGAGAATGGCCGCGACGCCGACGAAGGCTGGGCGACCGAAGTGGAGGTGTTGATCGAGCCGGATCCACGCCTGAAGCCCGACCAGAAGGCTATCATCGAGACGGACTATGGCATGCAGGAAGGTAGGTTGATCGTCCCGAGCCGGGGCGCTCTGGTGCAATACGTGCTGCAACGCTACCAGATTGACCCACACAAGGTTCAGTCCAAGGCCAGCGCGCAACAAATCGTGGTGGCCAACCTGGACGATCTCAGCCGCTGGCTTTACGCCTAAGTCTCGGGGAGGTACAGATCTGGTCACTCACTCGGCCGGACCGTATGCCAGCCGAGCGAGCAGGAGTAGAAATGCGCCCAGCACCATCAAGGCCAGAGCATTATCGAGCGGGGTACCGATGATCCACATGCTGCGTCTCTCCGACCAGTCCAGGATATGAGACATACCCTATTCCCGGTCGACGAACGCGTCGATCTGTCGCCTTTTCGCACGTAAAGCTTTTGCACAGGTCTGCTCGGTTCCTTCACGCATTCCACCATTTTGCCGCAGCACCAGTAGACCCCAGACAGCAATTTCATGGAAACCAATGTCAGCTTTGTGGTTGATGACGTGCAACTGGCTCGGTAGCCCAATAGTGTTTCAGCGCTCAGCTGATTCCGGTGCCCTGATTTCATGGGTTTTTCGAGCGATTGGCATGCTCCGATAGCCTTGAAGACCGCGGAAATCAGGGGCGGTCACCCAACATAGGTGGCATTTCGGTCGGCAGCGCTCACCAAATTCCGGTCAACCGCTCACGAAACTACGGTTCGACTCCAAGTCCTCATGACGCCTATCGGCGTTATCTCGGTATTGTGATTTACTTAAGGCGATAGATATGGGAGCCGCAATGACTTCCGATGATTTTCCTTTGTCAGTTCCGTCCCGGATTGCACTGTGGGTCAAACGCCTGCCTAGAGGACAGCCTTTTTCGATCCGACGTTTTGCGGAATTTGGAACACGCAACGCCGTATCCAAGGCAATGGCCCAGCTGGTCAGCAGAGGCGAGCTCGAGCGGCTACATCGAGGTATCTATATGCGCCCCAAACCCAGTCTGTATGAGACGCAGTTTCGACCTAGTGCCTGGGCGGTGGTGCGCTTGGTTGCCAGGCAGAGCCGCCAAACCCTGCAGATTCACGGCGCCAATGCGGTGCGGATGTTTGGCCTGAGCACTCAGATGCCGCTGATCCAGATTTACTACACCAGCGGGCCCAGTCGATCATTTTTTTTCGGAAAAGCTGAGGTTCGCCTGATACATGCGCCGCCAATGGTCATGCAGCATGCCGGAACCGAAGTGGGGACCGCCATCAGCGCGCTCTTTTATCTCGGCAAAGAGGGGGCGACCACAGAATGCATTGCTGCCATTAAGAAAGCGCTCAAACCCGCAGACCAGACCACGCTAATGACCTGCAAAATGCCTCGGTGGATGCGTAGAGCATTGAGCCACGAATTAGCCCATCCGGCGCGCCAGAGCTAACGCCCAGAGCTGGGAGTCTAAGCTTGAGCGCTCGGTCTGGGCTTCGACTTTGCCGGCTTAACCTTGGCGCGTCTGACTCGGGCAGGCTTAACAAGCTGTTGCTCAAGGGTATTGGCCCGAGCTTGCTCGGCGGCAGCGACCTGCTGCGCCTCGCTAAGTTGTGACAGCGCAATGTCTAGTCGTTGGCGCAACTGGTCGTGTTGCTTGGTAAGAGCCTTAAGCTGAGCGGCGGCCACCCTGCTCTCTTCCCGAGCACGATCGACCTCGCGGTGGGCGCGGTTTTCGATGCCGCGCACATAGGTCGCCGTGGCATCACGCTCTCGGATCAATTGTTGTTGTGCGGCCTGCAACTCCTGACGCAGCACACTGGTCTCCTGCAGGGCCGTCCTGCGTTCCTCGGCAAGTTCCGCGCAACGGTTTTGCTGGTCCGCCAGTTGTGCCTGCTGCTGCGCAAGCAGCAACTCCAAGTCGGCCAGACGGGTCTCGACGGCATGCTGTGCTGCCTGCCCGGCAGCCACCTGCTGCCGGGCCTGGGCTATCAGCTGGCGAGCCTCATCCTCGACCGCGGCCACTCGCAACCGTTCGGCTTCTATCACGGCGCGGCGTTCGGCCAGCGCCTGCTCGGAAACGCCCTCCGCAAGGAGCATGGCCTGTTGCCAGACCGCGACAAAGGCCTGCGAGATCTCCGTCGGCAGCGCCGGCAAGCGTGTTTCGCCACGCAGGCGCTGAGCCAGGCGTTCCCACCACAGGTCTAGCAAGGCGCCGACCCGCGCCGGGCTGCCGCGCCCCAGTTCCTGGCGCACCCGCTCCACCGTCGGCCGCTCGCCACGCTCAAGCACCGCATCCGCCGCCGCGAACACTTCGGTTTCCGGTACGCCTACCGCCATCGCCAGCTCCTCGCTATATTAGGTCTGATAAATGAATGTTATCCGACTCAATCGAATTTAAATTAAATATTTAATACGTTGAACGTAATGAATAATACAAAAATGCTACTCTCCAGCGATAGCAGCCTGCTGGCCGTCGATCGCCTCGATGCCGAGGCCCGTTCCGCCGCCGCAGCGTTCGTCGCCGCCGGCACCGCCGCCAATACCGTGCGCAGTTACCGAAGCGCCCTCGCCTACTGGGCCGGCTGGCTGCAACTGCGCTATGGCCATACGTTGGAGGCGGGGCCGCTGGCCGACACGGTGGCGGTGCAGTTCATCCTTGATCATCTTGCGCGCCCGGCAGACGGAGACTGGACTCACCTACTGCCGCCGGCGCTGGATGCCGCGCTGGTCGACGCAGGCGTCAAAGCCAAACTCGGCGCCCTGAGTTACAACACGGTGCGCCATCGCCTGGCGGTGCTCGCCAAGTGGCATGACCTGAAGAACTGGCCGAGCCCAACCGAGACGGCGTCTGTGAAGATGCTGCTGCGCGAGGCGCGCAAGGCCCAGGTCCGGCAGGGAATGTCTGTACGCAAGAAAACCGCGGCAATGCGCGAACCTCTGGAAGCCATGCTTGCCACCTGTACCGATGGCCTCCGCGGCCAGCGTGACCGCGCGCTCCTCCTCCTAGCCTGGAGTGGCGGCGGCCGGCGGCGCTCGGAGGTGGTTGGGCTACAGGTGGGCGATGTTCGTCAGTTGGATGCCGACACTTGGCTCTACGCCTTGGGCGTCACCAAGACAGAAACCGAGGGCTTACGTCGGGAAAAGCCTCTGCGTGGCCTTGCGGCACAGGCACTCGTAGCCTGGCTGACGGTGGCGCCCGCCTCTACGGGGCCTCTGTTCCGGCGGGTCTATCGCGGCGGGCGGGTCGGGTCAACAGGCTTGTCCAGCGACCAGGTTGCACGCATCGTGCAGCGCCGGGCCAAGTTGGCCAAGCTTGATGGTGACTGGTCGGCACACAGCCTTCGGTCCGGGTTTGTTAGTGAGGCCGGCCGTCAGGGTGTGCCTTTGGGCGAAGTGATGGCCATGACTGAGCACCGCAGTGTCGGCACCGTGATGGGCTACTTTCAGACGGGCACCCTGCTCGACAGTCGGGCCAGTCAATTGCTCGGTCCAGCAGTGTTCGCCCCTGAGCCATCAACAGTCGAGCGGCGAGGCAACGACGTACAACCAAGCGAAGACTGAGCCCCCTACTGCTTGAAATCGCGCGTTGAAGCCGAGGTCATACACATTGCACTGCAGACACGCAGCGCTGCTGCCGTAGGCCTCGCCCAGCGGCCCTTGCCGCTGCAATGGAGGAGCGCGCGTTCGATTGCGCCTGGCTGTAGCGCCACAAAGTTTGTATGGCTGCGCTGCATCCACCTTACTACTCAGCAGCCCCTTAACCGTCCCAGGCTTGCGCGATCATTCCCCATCAGCGTTATTGGGGGGAATACTGGCCAATCCGAAAAGGCAGATGGGCAAGCCGCTCGATGGCTGTCAGGCCCAGCCGGGAGCGGAGAACCAGCCAGCGCGCCGGCTTCTATGCCCGAAATATCTCGGTGACTATAAATTATAGTTGCCGAGATATTTTGGGATAATTCCCTGAGCCCCAGCCCGTTGGTAGGCACCTGTCACTACTCGATGAACCAGTACAAGTGCCTGCAATTTGAAGTCCAATACACCGGCTTGACCCAGCAATTGCGGGCTTCGTGAACTGGTACACCTGCACCGCGTCGCCACTCGCACCTTGGCTACCTGGCCCCGCTGAATTCGCCAATAAGTAATGGGATTCAACGGCGGTCGCTTCAGGCGAGACTGTCGCTGGCGACAGGGCACCTCAAAGGCGCTTAGCACGGCTTTTCAGGCACCAAAATTAGAAGTAAAACATCGCCGTCGCCCGCAGCGAGCCGTAGAACAGCCTGGATGTTGCTGAGGTGCTCAGCTCTGCGCGGGTCCCGAAATTGCGAATAACAAGCGCCTGTCCAGCCTGGGCAGGCCCCAAGAGCTGACGCAAGGCCGCACGGTTGGTGGGCAGATCGAACTTACACAAGTAGTCAGTTCGCAAATACTTGCCTAGGAACCGACTAAGCAGAACTGGGGTGTAATCGGTATTTAGCACCGCGAAGAAATGCCGCGGATCAATGTGAACGAAGAAGCGCGACGCAGCGCAACTCCAGAATCTCAAGCGTGCGAGGAGTTGGTAGAACACGCATTGAAAGAATCGTCGCGCCTCCCAAGGCTGCAGCTGGAGCTTTACCAGCTGCTGCACGGCCTGCTCGGAAAGTCGCGGCTCCACGTTACCACTGCTCAAGTATTCAAACTTTTGCCGAAATATCGACAAGGCCGCGTTATACACGCACACGCTGCGTGGTGTATCACCGAAATCGGGCCGCGAGAGAACAGCACAGCAAGTGCAATCGCGATGCGCTTTGAGCAGGCGCTCTTGATGAAAGCGGACAAAGTCCCTGTAGTACTCGTCGGGCAGGCTCAACTCCGCACAAGGTCCATTCAAGTCAAGTTTCTTACGCCAGACTGTGGTTGTTTCATCACGCAGGAATTCCTGTATCGCACAACCGTCGATAAGGGCTTGTCTACCATCATCGGCAGTCTCATTGAAATGAATCACGTCCATCACCGCCAACCGGTGTAGTCGCTCAGTATTGAAATAAAAAGCAAAGCAAGTTAGTCCGTGGCGGACAATAGTATGGGAACGACAGGCAGCAAAAATCGCTGCCCGACTAGGCACCCAATAGCCGCACTCCTTGCATCGGTAGCCGACCGGATTCCCGAATGGCGTGGGTTTGAATTTCCGAACATCGTGACAACGCTCGCATAGGGGCTTAAGCGGATGGTGATGCCATGGACAACTGGCCACAAAGCGCAGGGAAAAGACTGTTGGAACGAATCCTGTCTCCGCCAGACATTCCGCACAATACTTAATGGGGCCGAAAGCATTCTTCGGGAAAAAGTCGCCGATTCCTTTGATCAAATTGCTATATGACGACGGGCAGCGAGAGCAGGAACAAATCTCGCCCAAAGCCTCCTCGATCTGAGTTTCCCTGCCCTTTTTCGAGCCCCGTCGTGACTTCATTAGCTGAGACATTCTCAGCACTACCCTGCCACTGACACCATTCACCACAGCCGCTTTGTGCAAAATGGCAACAGCATGATCAAACGGCCATGGAAAATTATCAGGAAAAAATAACCCGTTCTTATAATGCATCGCAGAACATCCGAACACTCGTGCGACGAACCGCTTCAGTGACCAGTTTCTCATCGACTTCAAACAAGGCGCTGTCATGCGGAGCGATAAGCAGCAATAGGTCGACGATCGACTCACGCACGTGCTGCATAGGGAGATTGTTGACGTACTTCCCCGCCACGCTTTCGTCGAATGCCTTCCAGAGCAAATCCGCCAGCGGCGCCAGCCTGAGTCCTGCGGCAAAGGCCTCTGGCGCGAAGAAAGCGGTATAGCTGATACCCGATCCGACGGGGTACTCGGAACCCTCGTCACACGCCTGCAGTATCGTCGCCAGTTCGTCGACCTTCTGGCACCCGTGGAACGGAATAATTTCTGAAAAAAAGCGAGCCACTGTCTGCAGGTGCTGCACCGCCCTAAGCCCGCTGAGTAGCTGATATATCTCCGATTGCGCAAAACCGATGACCGTTAGATATATGTCCTGTAACTGCAGATAATTGTAGAGGTCCGCTAACACGTGAAAGTCGTTGTGACGCCAATGTTGAATCTCATCGATAACTAGCACGCATTGTGGCGCGGGCTGACCGGTCACATGCGCCTCAATATAGGCCAGCAGGTGCTGAAGAAAATCTACGCCACGTGATGCAGGCTTCGTATGCTCCGACTCACATAACTCCTTCAATGCGGACTGCCGCCGGCCGGGTTCGCGGTGGCGGGCGATGTGGAGCACCGTGAAAATGTCCGGCAACTGGACCTTTAACTGCTCGGCGACAAATTTTGCACAACGGGATTTGCCGACCCGCGACGCGCCTTCGAACAGCACGCCAGATCGTCTGGCGGCCACCCGATCGAGACTCAAGCGAAGGACGCGCACCATCTGGTGCGTGATAAACAGCGCCTGGTCGGTCTTGAGAGGGTGAGCCGTGATGCTCATCGCTCGACTCGGTTAAGCGCGCGACCAGGCGTGGGCAGTTCACCGTATTCGCTATCTGCTTGGATGAAGTAGTCCGCTCGCGCTGCCCGGCTTTTTCGGGGTTGCGGGTTTTCCGCCTGCTGGGTCGCCGCTTCCCGGCCGATGGACAACGCCACTCCAGCTTGTCCGTGCTGAGTGAAGTAATCACTGAGTTGCTGAACTGGGCATTTATCCTCATCGATCTTCAGGTCGCCAGAACGGATCAAGCTGTTCACCTTGCGGCGCACGGAGGGCGTATGCTTGAACTCTCCCCACCACCCCTGAGCCTGGAGAAAGCCAATACACTCACCGTTGGGCAGATAGGCTTTGACCGCTCGGTAATCGTGATTGTCGACTTCAATCAACAATTCCATGCCAACAAAGCCGAAATCACCAGCGAGGACTCCGTTGGTGTAGCGCACCCGATCTAATTGGATGTAAGGACGACGTCCACTGTCGCAGCCACCACGCACAGTCGCTTTGCGAGTGGCCAGATCCGCCTGCAATCGCTCTAGCTGGTCGGCTGCGTAGTGCGGAATCAGTGCGTCCTGGCGGAAGAACTGTTCCAGACAACCCAGCGGAGAAAGGAGCCCCAGCCCTTCGCTGGGCGTGACATTGTAGTTGGCGAGCATCACATCTATAGCATCCTCCATCAGCGTGAAGTCTATTTCGTATTTCACGGCCTTTTGCTCGGCGTCCTTGGCCCGCCCGGCATGAGGATGACTTCCAGTAGATGAGACCAATCCGTGAACTTTCCGAGCCACCTCCAGAAAGGAACGTTCTATTTCCGCGCGTGCTTCGAAGTGCCCCACCGGCCCGATGCACACCTGGAAACCGAAGTCGCGACGTGCCCCCGTTGTAATTTTCTTGGCGATGTTAGATAAGTGAGCGTCTGCAAAAAAAGCCCCGAAGCCGACTCCCTGGCAGCCTTCAATGATGCCCGAAGGCAGCCCTGCGCCTGGCCGATACCTATACTCTTCGTTTGCTAACGCTCTTGGGCACCATTTCCCCAGGCAGGCCTGGGCGATAACTTCACGCACATCGGCCGCCGAGACCTCACTTCTCAGAACGAGCTTATAGGCCAGGACTGCATGGGAAAAAGGTTCGATTAGCGACAACAACCAGATCCGATCAATCGCGACCCATTGATAGGAACCCGGAATTTCCTCTATGCGCAGCGCGAAAATGGCATCGATGGAATGCCCATCAAGCTGCGCGCAATCGAAAGGCCGCTTAGGGCGAATGAAACGTCGATGACCTGTGCCAGTCGCCAGATGAGCCACGGCGTCTTCCTCGCCGTGGGCATGAATGTATTGAACCGCGAACCTGGAACGCAGCGCTGTTAGGTACTTCCGGATGGATGTACGGCCGCCGTGTTTGGTATTGAAAGGCCAAGCCGGCGAGACAATGCCTGCCTTCTCCAGCGTCCGGTAGAACGCTGAGACCAAGTAACTCATCCCCCCTCGGGCGTCATTTAAGACCGCACCGGGAGTACGGAGTAGGTCGATCACCGCCACTTCAATTTCAGGGTGCTCGGACAACAGCAGGTTGAGCGCCCCCGTCAGCCCCCCCTGCTGCTCGGATCGCTTCACGCCAATGGGCTTACGACGCTCATAGGGAACAACCCGGGTATGCGAGATTAACGCCCGCTCGCCAAAACAATGCCCCTCTTCATCCAAAGTGCAGAAGCGCTGTACAAGCCGGTTGACCTCGTTGGACGGCAACCCAGTTTGCAGCCTGATCGCTTTCATTGAGGCCCCGTCGATGTACATCGACACGGCGAGCCGCCTGCTGGCGAAATCCGCCCACTGCGCCTTTGGTACCGTCGCTGGCTCGACGCGCGGCCACTCGCCCAGCCTGATGGACTGAGGGATCGCGGTACGTTTCATGATGGCCCCCTAAACGACCATGTCGTCCGTTGAGTGGGGGTAGACTCCTCAATCTCGAGCGCCACAACACCTTCAATAGTGAGACGCACCATGGCACTAACTAGATGCGTCGGTGCAAGCATGGGAAATGCATGCAGCAATCCACCAAACGTACCTTCCTGCTCCAGCTTCACGTACTCACAAACCGTCTTCTGAACGTGATTCATCTGGGATTGATTGCGCGTAACCGCGATGAAATGCATAAGGCGGAGACGTGGCAGTAACTCATATTGGCGGGCAGTGCGTGTCGACTCATCGAACAAGCGGTATAATGCCCCGTTATTCTCAGCCAACTCCCGCTGCTTAATTATCTGTTCGCTAGAGCGCACTTCATCAACATAGCCAGCCTTGACTTCATGCCACTCCAGAATGCCGCTAGAGTTCCTAGCCACCACATCTGGCCTAGTCCGGCGGCCGCCTACTTGGTCACCATACAACTCGTCGGCTGTCGGAATCCAGAAGTCAACAATATCGGAATCAAATTCGATATTCAGCAACCAGTGCGCGAGCTCTTGGTTGCTTTCCAAGACAAGGTCGTCGCGCTTCTTATGGCTATAGACTAACCATAAGTAGCTACGTGTAGATCGTCGACTACGGAGCCTCGCGAGAAAAGCATTCTCTGGTGTCTTGTTGGGCATAGCCACCCCTTCTCATTTGAGTTGAGCCTTGGGGGTGACTCACCTCTCCCGCGCGTGAAGTCCATTTAAGTGAGGGGGCATGCACCAACTACAATGATAGCCACTATCAATCGATAACCTATAAAATAAAAAACTAAAAAGTTAATTTAATATGCATCCTCGGCATATAAGCCCAGAGAATTCCTTGAGAATTCTCAACTATAAATTACACCTAGTATCTAGATGCACAGAAGACTGCAGGGTTATGAAGTCAGCACGCATATGAGGGTCACCATTGAATGGTGCAAGTTTTTTGGATGACACATTATGTATACAAACAGAGCTGAGTTAAATCGCATTCATCCCGGCTGGGCAAAAAACGCTCAGCGCAGAGCATTGCGCCCCTATATCGAATGGCAACAACGAGATTTGCCGACACTTTCCTACGAAGTCTGCCTCTACTTGTCAGATAATTTTGGTCTTATTGACAGCAAACAAATGAGCTTTACGCTTTCTGCTCTTGGCCACTGGCACAAGGAGAATAATTTCCCTGATCCTACAGCAAGCCCATCAGTCATCGAGTTGCTACGTCAAATCAAATGCAGGACACCCAGACAGACCTGCCCTTCACTTCAACTGCCAATTTCAATAAACGATGTAATATATCTATCCGAACTATATGGGCGCCAGTTTTCTCCTGAGATGGCGCTAGGCGAAGACCGCCGCGACAATGAGACAAGGAAAGTCTCAAGCCCAGCATTTATAGCCCTTCGCAATAGGGCGATCTTATTGATAGCATTTTGGTTCGGACTTGCTACCAGAGAGGTGTGCAAGCTTACGAAAGATGATCTACACATAACAAAGAATACGATTAAGATCACCGCAAATCGCCTCAGCCCCAATGGAGGTAGAGAGAGATATTCTTTTCAGATTACTCGACTTCCATTGCTCTGTCCTTTGGCAGCGATAGAAGACTGGTTAGCTCATTCGGGAAGCTCGACCCACTATATATTTTCCTGTGCAAGCCGCCCCACACGAACCACCCCAGTTACCTCTAGAACTGTGCAGAGTAGTTTCAAAAAATTAATGTCGACGCATGCCGGACCTCCGCGCAACACCCGATCACTCCGCTACAGTCTTTACTTCTTTCTTATAGATAATGGTTGGTCTCGTCGGAAAATACTAAAATACGCTCCATTTTATATAAGCCATGCCTCTAAGACGCGCGTAGGAAAAACCCAACGAGATAGGGATAAGGATCGTCCCGAAATATCTCCTGAGCACATATCATCCATACTCTTGGCAATCGAGAACAGCTTGTATCGGTCCGCTTATAACAAAAAGCAATAAAATCACCGCCACCACACTAAATCGCTTCGCGCACGTGTGAATCTTTAGTTGCGGACAATTCGGTTGGCTTTTTATAAGGCCTGCCATTAGAAACTAAATCTTTGAAAATTTTCATAATGGCAAAAATTAGGCTTATGATTTACAAGGATTTTACGCGCCAGGATAATTCCAATCTTTAGTAATGAGCGCTTGAATAGACGCGGCAGCGGCGGCGGCCGTTAGGCATCTTATGCAGTGCGGTAGTAGCTGTTTGCCACGATGCAGGGCAAAATCCCGCATGCACTATCGTGATATCAGGAACAGAAATTCATGACATGGCCCGTCACTTTGCAGTTGGATGAGAGAGCCTATTCACTCAGCGTGGCGCAACGAACGGCTTACAGCGTGGCTGACGATTTTGCGGTGGAAGTGCAGTCGCAGGAACACCGAATTACCCTGGTCGTCATGCCAAATTCGGCCTCGGTCACCGCTGAATCACTTCCCAGCGACCACGTCCGAGCGCTGATACTGCAGCAGCTGAACGACTTCGCTCTACGTGAACGAGTCCAGCAGGAAACCGCCGGAATCAGGGAAACATTGATCCTCACTGCGTTCGCCGGCTGCAGCCGCTGAATGAACACCGTGATCATTACGGATAGCCGCTATCGACTGCTGCCCTTCCGGTTCATGCGCTTGAGCTGCGGAAGCACGCGAGATGTGCTGATCACCGCGGACACCGGCGAGTACTTATTTGTCTCGGGTAACCAGTTGCGCGAGCTGCTGGACAAGCGTCTACATCCCGGGACGCCTCTGTACAAGGATCTGCTGGCCCGTCACTTCATCTACGAGCCCTGGGGCCATGACCCGCTCCCTGAAATGGCCGCGCAATACCGCAGCCGCAAGGACTTCCTCCTGCAGGGCCCGGCGCTGCATCTTTTCGTGGTGACTTTGCGCTGTAATCACACCTGCCAGTACTGCCAAGTCTCACGGGCACCGCTTGGCGGCGACGGACATGATCTGTCCGAGCAGAATGCACTCGATGCGGTGGAGCGAGTGTTCGAGTCGACGTCGCCTGTTCTAACCGTCGAGTTTCAGGGTGGGGAGCCCTTGCTGGCCTTCGCGCGCATCCGCCAGATCGTCGAGCGCGTGGTCGAGCGCAACGAAACAGAGCAGCGCGACATCCAGTTCGTCATTACCAGCACGCTGCATCACCTCACCGATGAAGTCCTCGATTTCGCGCAAACCCACGGCATTCAATTCTCCACTTCGCTGGATGGTCCGGCTGCGCTTCACAATGCCAATCGGCCGACACCCACTCGGAACTCCTACGAACGAACCCTGGACGGCATCCAGCGAGTCCGTGCGCGTCTGGGTCACGACGCTGTATCAGCACTTACGACACTCACTGCTCGGAGCCTGGAACAGCCACGGGCAATCATCGACGAGTATGTGAAGCAGGGTTTCTCCAGCATCTCCCTGCGGCCACTAAGCCCCTATGGATTCGCCTCCAGGAGCTCGCAACGCCTTGATTATCCGATGGAGCGCTACGTAGGTTTCTACAAGGAGGCGCTCGCTTATCTGCTGGAGCTGAACCAGCAAGGCACCTACCTCTCGGAAGGCTATACCGCGCTACTGCTGAACAACGTTCTAACGCCCTTCTCTTCCGGCTACGTCGATCTACGTTCTCCGGTGGGGGCGGGTACCGGCGCTCTCGTTTACAACTATGACGGATATGTCTATCCGTCCGATGAAGCCCGGATGCTGCTGGAGATGGGAGAAGACGGATTGCGCCTCGGCAGTGTTCGGCAACCACTGCATGAACTCCTGAACGCCCCGGCCATGAAGCTCCTCCTGGGGGCGGGCATTGCCGAGGCACTGCCCGGCTGCAGCGATTGCGCGCTGGTCCCCTATTGCGGCGCCGACCCGATCGATCACTTCGCCCGCCAGGGCGATCCAGTGGGTCATCGCGCCTTCAGCAGCTTCTGCGAGAAGAACATGGGCCTGCTCCAGCATCTCTTCGGTCTGCTGAGAGATGGGGACGACGATATCCAGCGTGTACTGCTGTCCTGGCTGAGTCGGCGCTCCTTCGCTGACATTCCTTACGCCGGTTACACGGGGTAAGCCATGCTGCGCAGAGAGACCCAATTCGACATCCTGCACCTTCCCGGCCCACGCCTGTTGAAGGTGATCACCGCCAACGAGCTCATCGAGAAAGGCACGGCCGCCTGCGCTGGCCACGCGACCTTCGACGACCTGGTGCTCTGGATCGAGGCGCACGAACTGCGGGAGCACCCAGGCCTGCTGGCATTGCCTGTGGGAGGTTTCCTGAGTCCCGAGCAGGAACCGCTCGATCTGCCCGAAGGCGTGTTGCAGCTTCGCGCACCGAAGGACCCGCAGGTCGTTCGCCCTGGGGACGTCATCGCCCTCACCCCGGCCAGCAATCTCGTGCGTGTGCTGTACCGGCGCGGCGCAAATTCCAACCTGCTGTTCATCACCAACCGCTGCAACAGCATGTGCCTAATGTGCTCACAGCCGCCGAAAGACATCGATGACCGCTGGCACACCGAAGAGAACCTGCGCCTCATCGACCTGATGGACCCGGGTGAGGAGAACATCGGCATCAGCGGCGGCGAACCGACGCTGTATCGCGAAGGACTGCTGGAGATCCTGGCCAAGTGCAAAACGGTTCTGCCGGAGAAGTCGATCCATTTGCTCAGCAATGGTCGGCTGCTGAAAGACCCGAGCTGGATCTCCGAGTTGAGACATCTGGACCATCCCAGACTGAGCTGGGGCATCCCGCTCTACGCCGATAACGCAGGTGATCACGACCATCTGGTCCAGGCATCCGGAGCCTTCAGCGAAACAATGCAGGGGTTGTACAACCTCGCGCGAGCCAGCCAAGTGGTGGAGATTCGCGTAGTGCTCAATCGCCTGACCACACCGAGGCTGGCCGAGCTGGCTCATTTTGTGTTCCGCAATCTCCCCTTCGCTCGCCACGTCGCCTTCATGGGTATCGAAAGCACCGGACTGGCGAAGAAACACTACGATGAACTTTGGATCGATCCTCTGGACTACCAGGACCAGCTCGGTCAGGCCGCCTACTTCCTGCATAACCGAGGCATGCCGGTCTCCATCTACAACCTACCGTTGTGCCTGTTGCCGGCGCATCTGTCGCGTTTTGCCCGGCAGAGCATTTCTGACTGGAAGAACTTGTTCATCGACGCCTGCCAGACCTGTGCTGCAACCAGCCACTGCGCAGGCTTCTTCAAATCCCACACCGCTCGCTGGCAAAGCCGCGGTATCCGCCCGCTGACCTCGGAAGAGTTCACTGCCTACGCAAGGAGCGCCCCATGAGTCTGCTCGATCGCTGGAAGGTCCTGATCGGCCATATCACCCTCCTGCCAGTGGCCAGTACGGCTTTTGCCCAGGCCAACCAATTGCCCCTCGCCGACAGCGTATGCTCGCCCCGTAGCGACACTCAGCCACCGGTATTCACCAATACGCTGAACGCCCCCGATACGGTGAACATCTACGCAGCACACAGGTCGCACAGCTCACACCGATCGCACAGCTCTCATAGATCGCATAGTTCACACTACAGCGGCTCGGGCAGCTACAGCGCTCCGCGCTACTACAGCCCACCACCGGCGCCAAGCTACACACCCAACCCCTCTTACAGTTCTCCCAGCACCTCAAGTGGTGGCAATCAGTCCGGCAACAGTTCTGGAGGTAACTCCAACCTCAACAAATTGACATCGCCCTCAGTGAATACCTCTACCTCCAGGACCATACCCACTCGCCCATCTGCCGGGGAGCTGTCCAACCTGGTCATACGTGTGCAGACCGCGCTGATGGTGCGTAAGTATTACGAAGGCGCCCTTGACGGGATCCTGGGTAAAACTACCCGCGGTGCGCTTATGTCATTCCAGATGGATGCTGGCTTGGAAATCAATGGCCGAATGGATACCCCTACGCTTAATGCATTGGGCATTCGTATTCCTTAACCGCACTGCTGGTACAACCATGACGATGCATGACATCAAATCCAACTTGTATCCATGCGCGCATTGTGAGGGCAGTGGGACCTGCCGTAATGGTGAATTACAACTCTCCTGCGCCGCATGCATTAAAGAGAATGAACTAAAAGGTAAAAGCTTCGCAGGTTTACCCTGCATGGTCTGCGGTGGAATCGGTCAGGCCGAGCCCAGGACTGAACGCTTGAACAAACGCCTACCCGCGCTAGTTGGCTTCTTCGTGATATTCATGTTGCTTCTGGGCGTACTAATATGCGGGATACTTCAGAGCCGCTATTTTAGTGAGGTCCTGGCATTCTCTGGCCCTTTGATCGGCAGCGTGCTGGCCTACTACTACTCGACCCAACGACTGTCGACGAACTAGCACCGTGTCGCCCCTACAAGGCTACGCGACTCATCACCCAATCAACAACATCGGGCGTGGACAGTCTGTCTGCCATATTCGGCCCAAGCCTTGAACACCTTGTGGTTACCGCCCTTGGTCTTTACAACGTCACCGGTGTGCGGATTTTTATAAATATTGATCGTGCGTGCGCGGCAGGTTGGCTGATCACCAGGCGAACCACAGCCAACTATCTCAAGGCAGCGAGTCCGGATTCGGAATAGCCACTACGTCGCACATGTAACTTACCGTACCGATTCATTCGGCCAGTACTCTGCTCTCCCACGCTCCTCTTCTTTCTCTCTATCCTCACAGCGCTTCCTAGCAATACGCGCACAATGACAAAATTCAAGTTCAGCTAAGCGCTGATGTGTCGATTTCATTTTTCTTGAAAATCGAATTCAAAAAGCCTGACATTCGGAAACCATAATTTCTTGATTTTCTTACAACCCGGGTTCAAGAAATCTTGAAAGGCATTGGACGCGTAATTTCTCACGATGAATTGGAATTTTTTCACTTAAAAGTGAAATGAACGCACCAAATGAGTGCGGAGTGTAACAAGCAGGAACCTCGGAGCCGCTTGGGATGATGATGAAGAGGAGCAGTCGGAAGGGCCGGCGAGCATTTGCTCACCGGCCTTTTTACATTGGGAAGCGGCCTACTTTCAGCCGCGCACTGCCTGCTAGTCATACCCGACAGAGACCGGCCAGTCGCAGCCCCTCATCAGGCCCAATTCACAGTCGTTCGCTGCCCAAGGCCAAGGTTGTTCAGGAGAAGCACCCTTCCCGGCTGGCGAAGAAGCGAATACCGGAGGTGGTTCGGCCATCCTCAAGTGGACTGGATCTGCTTCGATCACATCGCGCAGATCAGGTGTGGATTGCCCGTGAGGCCCCTTGAACGGGATGCGGGGCAACCCTTGCAGCCACTCCAGATGCCTGTCGGATGGTGGTCTTCTTGCGCAGCCTGCAATCGCTCGAAGCCTTCCTGTGGAAGGTCGCGGCCTGGCCCATTTTCTTTCCGCGAACGCTCTGGCGAGTGCTGCGCAACCCCATCGACGTTTCGCTCTATACCCGCCGACAGCTCAAGCAGCAGCCTGACCGGCGCTTCAGCGGCATGCTCAGCCCGCCGCTGATGCTGATCCTTTCCATCGTCCTTGCCCATCTCGTCGGCTTCGCCATGCCGGATCGGCCTTCGCCACTGGTTTCCGGCGAGTTGCCGAGGCTGCTGGTGCGCAGCCTCGGCTACGGCCTGTATGCGCTGCTGCCGGCCACCTTCATCGCCATTTCCAGGTTCATCGTCGCCACCCTGATCGTCCTGGCCCTGATGGATCTGCTGCGGTCCACATCCATTACGCATATCTGACCCCGGCCGGCCGCCATTTACAGGTAGCGTGCACGCGCGATAAAACACACTATCAAATGCATTATCTTCTCATTTATATTAGCACTAGCCTTCAATCTGCCTGCCTCGTAACGCCGTGCCACATGCCCCCTCCAAGCTGTCGTTAGTCGCGACGCTGATTCGCCACTACGACGAGTTGGTCGATTCTGTGCGTCGCCGCTTTGGTGACCGGCATGCCGCACGCGAGGTGGTGCATGATGTGTGCGTGCACTTGCTGGAGTCTCCTGACAGGGACGATGTGCGGGTACCCTTGGCACTCCTGCGCAAGATCGCTTTCGACCACGCCAACAGCCGCTATCGCAGCGAGCGACGCAGGCTGGACTGGATCGACGAGCAGATAGAGCTGACAGGTGTCGTCTGCAGCGCACCAGGACCGGACGTTCGCCATGCAACTGCTCATGAGCTGGAGCGGCTCTGTGCTGCCATTGCGGACCTGCCGCCGCGATGCCAGCAGGTTTTCGTGATGCACAAGATTTATGAGCACCCTCGGCAAGAGGTCGCCGACTACCTGGGAATCTCGATCAAGGCCGTGGAAAAGCACCTTAAACTCGGGATGACCCGATGCCGTGAAAGGCTTGGCTACCAGGACCCTGCGTGATGACGCGCCCCACTCCCCGCCCGGACGAGTTCACAACGGCAGACGACGCCATCGCGCGCCATCGCGAGGAACTGAAGAAGCGCTTTCCGCTTCCCTCGCCGTCGAAGAAGCCAAAACGGCCAGGCCCCGCCACGCTCGGAGCCTCGATCGCCGTGCTGGGGCTTGCCGGCGGCCTGTTCTGGCTGGACCCAGCCTACAAGACCGAACAGTTCAACAGTGGGGCTGGCCAGCGTCAGCTCATCGAACTGGCGGACGGCAGCCGCATGACGCTGGACAGTTCGAGTCGAGTGGCAGTCAGCTGGCATCTGCGTACGCGCCAGGTGGAACTGCAGGCCGGACAGGCGCTGTTCGACGTGGCCCCGGCTCGCTATCGGCCGTTCCATACCCTCGCCGGCGCGACCAGGATCATCGTGGTGGGCACCCGTTACAACGTAAGCCGCGTACAGGAAGACGTGCGCGTCACGGTGGAGCAAGGCAAGGTCAGTGTGCTCGGGCGGGACGCCGGTCTCATGCTGCTGCCCGGCGACCAGGTGCTCGTTCACGACGGTCAGCTGGGACGCCGTTCGCAGGTCGACGCGAGCGCTGTCGCCGCCTGGGCCGAAGGTCGCCTGGTGTTCGATCGAACACCGTTGCGTGAAGTACTGGATGTCATTCGTCGATACCGGCAGATCTCGATCCGCCTGGATGACGACAGCCTGGCGCAGCTTCCGGTGTCCGGCACCTTCGACAGCGCTCGCCTGGATCGCATGCTGGCCTTGCTGCCGAAGATCCTGCCAGTGAACGTGGCGGCGGATGCCGACGGCGGTCTGCTGGTAACTCGAAAAGCGCCCCGAAAATAAATTTGAATTCGAGGTAGGGTTTTGTCCTCGCTGTGGCGGCTATCTCCAGGAACAGACAATCCCTTCCTGGAGAACAATCAGTGAGAACCCCGACCCGGCGCCATTCCCTGTTGGCCAGCAGCTTGCTGCTCGGCCTGTCGTCGATGGTGCAAGCGGCCAACGAGATCAACTTCGATTTGCCCGCTGCGCCTCTTGAAAAGTCGCTGAATACCCTGGCGACTCAGTCCGGCACCCAGATTCTCTTCTCCAGCGACATCGCAACCGGCAAGCGGTCGCCTGCGCTGCGCGGTCGTTTCTCCACGACGGAAGCGCTGCAGCGCCTGCTCGACAATAGCGGCCTGCAGGTTCAGCAGCAGGATGAGCACACCTTCATCGTGGTGCCGGGTGAAGCGGCAACACCCAGCGTGAGTTCGGCCGATGCCACGCCGGTGGAACTTGCGCCCATGGAAATCACCTCTTCGCGGACGTCGAGCGCGCTGGTTCCCCAAGCCCGCCAGGTGAACGTCATCGAGCGCGAGCAGCTGGAACAGCTTCGCCAGGGCTCCGACAACCTGGCCACCCTGCTGGCCAAGAGCATCCCGGGCATGTCGGACTCCAGCCGCACGATCACCGACTACGGGCAGACTCTGCGCGGCCGCACCATGCTGATTCTGGTCGACGGCGTTCCGCTGAATACCAACCGGGACTCCTCGCGCAACCTGGCCAATGTCGATCCGGCCCTGATCGAACGCGTGGAAGTGATTCATGGCAGCAACGCCATCTACGGCGCCGGCGCTACCGGGGGCATCATCAACATCACCACCCGCCCGGCCGGTGGAGAGGCACGTGCAGAAACCACGCTGACCGGTTCCTCCTCGCTGACCCAGCTGGATAACGACAGCCTCGGCGGCGAACTCCAGCACCATCTCGCCGGCTCGCAAGGACAGGTCGACTATGCCCTGGACCTGGGTGCCCGCCACATCGGCGGCGCCTTCGATGCCAATGGCCATCGCATCGCGCCGGAACCCAGCCAGGGTGACCTGTTCGACTCCAACACCTACAACATTGGCGGAAAACTGGGGCTGCGCCTCGACCAAGATCAGCGCATCCAGTTGGCGCTGAATCACCTCGACGCCAGGCAGGACAGCGACTACACGTCCGATCCGTCGGTTGCCGCCCTGCCGCCGGGGTCCGTCCCGGCACGCCCCCTGAGTGGCCTCGAACTGGACGAGCAGAACCAGATCAAGAGCACCATCGCCAACCTCGAGTACAGCCACCAGGACCTGCTTGGCAGCAAACTGTCGGCCCAGCTCTACTACCGCGACTACTTCACCCGCTTCACGCCCTTCGATGCACGTGGTGTGGCCACCCGAGGCCGCAACGTGGACCAGGTGATGCAAAACAGCGAAGTCTTTGGCAGTCGCCTGACGCTCCGGACACCGTTGGGCGAAAACACCGAACTGGTATGGGGCGGAGACCTCAACCGCGAGCGCAGCAACATGCCCCTCGACATTTTCGATCCGGCGCTCTACGACGCCAGCGGTGGTCGTGTGTTCGAGAAGATCGGCGAGCTGACCTACATGCCGGACCTGACCACCGTCAGCACCGGCGTGTTTGCCCAGCTGCAGCACCGCTTCGACGACCAGTGGTCCATCGATGGCGGACTGCGTTACGAATACGCCACCGCCGAGTTCGACGATTTCATTCCACTGTCGGAAATCCAAAACGCCAACCCGGCGACCGTGCAGGGTGGCAAAGTCCGCTACGACGACGTGCTGTCCAACATCGGCGTGACTTTCTCGCCGGTGGCTGGCCAGGAGATCTACGCCGCGTTCAGCCAGGGCTTCCAGTTGCCCGATATCGGCGTACAGATCCGCAACGCCCGCCGTGGTTTCGACATCGACTCGTCCGATCTCGAACCGGTGAAGACCAACAACTACGAACTGGGCTGGCGTGGAGTGCTCGGCGAACAGACCCTGGCGTCGCTCGCGTTGTTCTACACCACCTCCAAACTGGGCGATGTGCAGAGCTTCAACAATGGCCTGATCCTCACCCGTACCAAGGAACGCGTGTACGGCATCGAAGGCAGTGCGGATTGGCTGACCTTCGACGAAGTCTGGGGTGCGGGTGGAACCTTCACCTGGATGAAGGGCCGCGAACAACCGGAAAATGGCGATTGGCAGGACATGACCGGCTTCCGCATACCGCCGCTGAAGCTGACCGCCTATGTGCAGTTCAAGCCCAGCAGTGACTGGAGCAACCGCTTGCAGGCCACCTACTTCGCCAGTGAGGATTATCGCCTGAACGGCCAGACCAGCTTCGGCCGCCGCGATGTCGACAGTTACACCACGGTGGACCTCGTCAGCGACTACCGGCTGAGCGACACCGACAAGGTGAGCGCGGGCATCCAGAACCTGTTCAATCGCGACTACTACCCGCTCTACAGCCAGCTGATGCGTAACAACAACAACACCAGCCACTTGCCTGCCCCGGGCACAGTCTTGACGGTCAGCTATAGCCACCAGTGGTAAGCAGGCCTGCGCGCCGAACGGCTCCCGGGTCGAGGACCGGTCTGATGGCCGCCATGGACCGTCCCTGGGGCGGCAGGCTGATCGATACCGGCCGGCCCCGCCGTCCTGATCGCCGACCTGCTGCCGATAGGAACAGCACTGCTGGGAGTCCTGCCGGGGCATCAACGTCTCCCATTCAGGACCTGGTGCGGGCCGGCCTTCGTCGGCCGACAGGACGCGCAGGGTCGACTGGTAGTCGCGCACCGGCGCCGGTCCGTGGAGGATGGTGTAGCTGCGGCGGGCTTCGTTGAACTCCAGCAGGCGCCCGGTGATGGTGTCGCCCTCGACGTTCTTCAGCGTGCGGAGCCGGCCACCCTCGCTGGGGACGCTCAGGGCGGCGTGGTCCTCGTTATCATCCAGCGCTGACCGAAGCGCCTTCCCCCCGTCTCCCCCCGACCAGACCTGCCAGCAGCACGGTCACCCGAGCAGATAAGGCGCCTGCGGGCCCAGGCGCTCCATCAGTACCCTGAAAGCACTTCACCAGCAGCCGCACGGTTCTTCGCATCGATGCGCAGGTCCGGCTTGAAGATCTTGCCAACCGGGGTGAATGGCATCTCCTCGATCAGGAACACGCGCTTGGGTCGGGAAGGTGGCTCGCTGACGCGACTGCACACGAACGCGCGCAGCTCCTCTGCAGTGACTGTCGCGCCGGGTTTGAGCGTGACGTACAGCACTGGAAGCTCCCCGGCATACTCATCGGGAAAGCCTATGGCCGCTGCGTAGAGCACATCGGGATGTTGTGACCGCTGCGAATGATGATGTCCTTGCTCCTGCCGCTTATGACGAGGCGCCCATCAGGCCTGAAGTAACCAAGATCGCCACTGGCCATCCAGCCATCGTTCAGCACCTTCGCTGTTTCGGCTGCATCGGTGTAGCCCAGGAAGACGTTGCGTCCCCTGACGAAGATCTCACCCTGCTCCAGTTGAGCATGACCGGAGCCTGGGACACCGATGCAAACCTCCACACCCTCGACAGGCATGCCTACGGTGCCCAACTTCCGACTCGACGTCGAGTTGCACGAGGTGATGCCGGAGGTCTCCGTCATGCCGTACAGCTCGATCAGCGGCGCCTGTGCACAGGCTTCCAGCCTGGCGGCGATCTCGGCAGAGATGGGCGCGCTGCCGGTAAAGATCCCTCGCAGTCGAGAAAGGTCGGCATCGCCCTTCGGCTTATCCAGGATCGCCGAGATCGAAGTGGGGACCAGCGCCGCCAGGGTGATTCGCGCCTCGTCGATCAGGCGCCAGGTAGCGTCAAGGACCTTCGGGTTGCGCATGCCGAAGGCCGAAGGAAACACCACGGTCGCTCCGCACAGCAGCGCACCGAGCGCCGCATTGATCAATCCGCCTACGTGGAAGAGCGGCAATCCCGAAAGAATGCGATCCCCTTCCGTCATCCCCGCCCCCCGGCTATAGGCATCACTGGCGAAGATGATGTTGGACGTCGAGAGTTGCGCGAGCTTGGGAGTCCCGGTGGTTCCTCCCGTGCCGAAGATCAGCGCGACCTCGTCCTGCTCACGCTCGATGTCGACGCGCCCGGCGGCACCGCCGATGAACTCGGCCCAGGTCCTGAACGCCGATGCACCGGGAACGACAGGGATCTCGATGATCTTCGATGCGTCGATACCTGAAAGTACCAGCGGACCCATCACGTCGAGCATCGGGCTTTTCCCCAGCGACACTATTCGCTTTACCGCGAGTGCGCCGAACTGGGCCTTCATGGCCTCAGGCGAAAGCAGTACGTTGACCGGGTGTGCGACGCCAAGGCTCGCGGCGGCAATGATGGCGATGAGGCTTTCCGGATTGAGTGCCGGAATCACGCCGATGACATCACCCGGCCTGACGCCGTCGTTGATGAAGGCAGAGATCGCCGCCTCGACCGCTGCGTCCAGTTCCCGGTATGTGAGGACCTGGGCAGGTAACTCCGGGTCTGGATAAAACACGATGGCGTCCTGCCCGGGATACCTGCAGGCCACACTGCGGATAGCTTGGAAAAGGCTGTTCATTGCCGTCCCTTATGGAAGAGATTCTTGTTGTTGGTAGCGGGCCCGGGGAATATCGCCACCGAGCCCGCGTTCAGGCGAGCGTCACCAGGTGTCGGCTGAAATTCGCTCGACGGTATTCCTGGGGGGAGAAAAGCGCGGCCCGAACTTCCGGGCCAAGGCGTCAGCTGACGCGATGAAGCGCTCGGCACCAATCGACTCCACGTAGCTGATCGGCCCACCTGTCCACGCGGGGAATCCCCAACCGAAGATGGCGCCAACGTCAGCCTCCGCCCGGCTCTGCACGATGTCCTCGGTGATCCCACGCACAGCGGGAACCAGCTGCGCATAGAGCAACCGCTCGACCACCTCGGCACGCTCCGGCTGAGCCTCGAGCGTTGCGGAGGCAGCGGCCAGCCCCGGCCAGAGTCGACGCTTCGCATCCGCCGGATAGTCGTAGAAGCCCCCGCCAAAACGCTTGCCGCGACGGCCCAGCTGGTGCACCAGCTGGCCCAGCCACTCCTCCGTTCCGTTCGGAACGTAGTCTTTCCCCTGTTCCTTACGGTTGGTTTCGCAAATGTTGTAGACCAGCTCCAGGGTCAACTCATCGATCACGGCGAGGGGCCCGATGGGCATCCCGAGCGCAAGCGCGGCATTCTCCACGAGAGCCGGCGACACGCCTTCCATGACCATCAGCATGGCTTCGTGCAGGTAGGCCGGCACGATCCGGTTCGTGTAGAACCCCCGGACGTCGCGGACGACGATGGGGATCTTGCGCACCATGCGATTGAAATCGAAGCCCATGGCAAGCGCCTGCTCCCCCGTTTTCTCGCCCGGAATAAGCTCCAGCAGCGGCATGGCCTCCACTGGCGAGAAGAAGTGCATGCCAATGAATCGCTCGGGACGCTCGAGCGCAGTCGCGATATGGGATATCGGCAGGGTGGACGTGTTGGATGCCAGGATCGCATTCGGACCGACAACCTGCTCCGCCTTGCGCAGCAGCTCGCGCTTCAGGCCCAGATCCTCGAAGACCGCTTCGATGACCAGATCCGCGCCCGCCAGGGCGGCGTAGTCCGTGCTCGGCACGAGCCGTGACAGAACCGCCCTCCCCGCCTCTTCCGTCAGGCGACCGCGACCGATGAGCCGGTCGAGGATGCGCCTGGCATAGTCGACCGCTTTTCTCGAGGACTCCTCGTCGCGATCGATGACGACCACCTCGATCCCGGCCCTGGCGGCGATGTAGGCGATGCCGGATCCCATCAACCCGCTGCCCAGCACACCCATTTTCCGGATGGTGTGCGGAGGAATGCCGGCGGGCCGGGCAGTGCCTTTTTCCAGCGCGGTCCGGTCATGGAACAGCGCGCGAATCATCATCCTGGCTTGTGTCGATCCAAGGCACAGGGCGAAGCGCTTGGCTTCGAGTCGAAGGGCGACATCGATCTGCAGCAGGGAGCCTTCCCAGATCGCAGCCAGCGCCTGCTCGGCTGCGGGACTGTTGCCCTGGCTCATCCCGCTCAACCTGGCGCAGGCGCCGACACTGGTCGAGAACCCTTTGGGCGACATGCCTGCCCCGCCAGGAACAGCGAAACCCGGACGATCCCAGGGCTGGGAGACGGGCCCGGCCTGGCGCACCCACCTGATTGCCCGGGCTTCCAGTTCCGCATCGGGCGCAACCTCGGTGACAAGCCCCTTATTCAGCGCGGTTGCCGCATCGTACCTGCGACCGCTGATGATCAGGTCGACGGCTGCCGGCATGCCGGCCAGCCGACTGGTTCGTTGCGTACCGCCGCCACCGGGGATCAACCCCAGCTGGACTTCGGGAAAGCCACAGGAGAAACGGGCATCGCCCGGCGCGAAGCGGGCGTGGCAGGCGAGCGCCAGCTCGAACCCTCCACCGAGCAGATCCCCCCGCAGCACCGCTGCCACCGGTTTTGCGAAGTGTCCGCCAGGGTGTTTCCCCGCGGGTGATGCCACCGTTTCCAGGCGCCGGAACAACTGGTGCGCTTCCCAGATGAGAGGGAATATCTCGGCAGGACTGGCGGGATATTCGGCCAGCATGTCGAGGTCGGCACCGGCGATGAAGCTGCCTTGCTTGCCCGATGTCAGCACCAGGCCAACGGCATCTTCCCGCTCAAGGCGATCGATCAGCCTCCCCAGGTCCGCGAGCAGTTCGCGATCGATGACATTCAGCGTCCGGCCAGGCTGATCGATGGTCGCCACGATGACGCCACCGTCAAGTTCCACGCGCATGGTGGTGTAAGTCGCTTCACGTTCCATCAGACCCGCTCCAGAATCGTCGCTGTCCCAAGGCCGCCACCTACGCACAGAGTCGCCAGCCCGGTTTCCAGATCACGCCGCTCCATTTCGTCGAGCAGCGTTCCAAGGATCATCGCGCCGGTCGCCCCCAGCGGATGCCCCATGGCAATCGCCCCGCCATTCACGTTCAGCCTGTCGCAGGGCGCATCGATGGCCTGCATGAAGCGCAGGACGATGGAGGCGAACGCCTCGTTCAGCTCCCAGAGATCGATGTCCCGAGCCGTCATGCGGCTTCTTTCGAGCGCCTTGCGGGTCACGAATTCCGGACCGGTCAGCATGATGGTCGGCTCGGAACCGATGGAGGCTGTGCCACGGATTCGGGCACGAGGTGTCAGCCCATGGATCCGGCCCGCTTCGGCGGTTCCCAGCAGCACGGCGGCAGCTCCATCCGCCAGCGCGGAAGAGTTGCCCGCGGTGTGGATGTGATCGATCGCCTCGACCTGGGGATATTTGCGGATAGCCACCGCATCGAAGCCAGGCATTCCTTCACCCGCCTGGGCGAAGGACGGAGGCAATGCACCGAGCGCTTCGAATGTAGTACCGGCCCGGATGTTTTCATCCTGCGCCAGGATGACCTGGCCAAGGATGTCCCGAACGGGAATCAGCGAGTTGCCGAATCGTCCCTCGCTCTGCGCGAGCACTGCTCGCCTGTGACTTTCGGCTGCATACCTGTCCGCCTGCGCGCGATCGATGCCATGCAAGGTGGCAATCAGATCCGCCGAAATGCCTTGGGGTACGAAGTGCAAAGGGATGGCCACGGAGGGATCGGCGCACAGCGAGCCGCCATCGCCCCCCATCGGCACACGGGACATCGATTCAACACCGCCGCCGACCGCAAGATCGGCCTCCCCGAAGGCAACCTTGGCAGCCGCGAGATTGACGGCTTCGAGACCAGACGCGCACCACCGGTTGACCTGCAGCCCGGCGACGCTCTCGTTCCAGCCGGCCATCAGAATGGCGCTTCGGGCGATATTCGCCCCTTGCTCGCCAACAGGTGTCACGCAGCCCAGCATGACGTCATCGATCGCCGCCGTGTCGAGCTGAAGACGTCCTGCAAGCGCGCCCAGCGTCTGCGCCGCCAGAGACACCGGGCTGATCTCGTTGAGGCTGCCGCCTGGTTTGCCGCGACCGCGGGGAGTCCTGACCGCGTCGAAGATGTATACGTCTCTCATGTAGTTTCCCTAACCCTCTACCTGTAGATCGAATCGCCTCAGAATGCGATCGATGTCCTTCATCTGGGCGGCTGTCAGGCGGTCCCCTGAATCGATTGCCACGCACCTGGCCGCCGGGTCGCTGCAAGTCACCGTTGGGGAGTCGATGACTTCTGCCAGCAGTTCCCTGACCTTGTATTCAACCGCCAGCTGGCGCAGGCGATAGCGCGCGACCTTGCCGAACGGGGTCAGCGGCAACTCGTCAAGCACGAAGATGTGTTTCGGGCGCGCCGGCGGCTCGGCGATCTGCTGCGCCACGAAGCTGGAAAACTCGCTTGGCCAGAACGCCGTGCCCGCGCGTGCCACCACGAAGAGCACGGGGACCTCTCCGGCATAGTCATCAGGCATCGCCACTGCCGCCGCATGGGCCACGGAGGTATGCCGATGGGCGACGTCCTCGATGACCTGGGGATCGATGTTGTGCCCGCTCCTGATGATCACGTCCTTGGAACGGCCGACGATCCTCAACTCGCCATTGGCCGCAACCTCACCCAGATCGCCGGACGAGAACCAGCCCCCTTGCGGGTCGTCGATGACACCCTGGGCGGTCAGGTAACCCTGGAAGACGTTCGGCCCCCGAATCAGGATTTCGCCTTTCGCTCCCGGCCGGTACTCGGCGCCGGGCTCGCCAAGGCTGATCTCCACCCCAGGAGCCGGAGCGCCTGCCGCGTGGGCTACACGCCGGCCGCTGATCAGCTGTGCCGTCGCGATCCCGCTGGACTCGGTCATTCCGTAGAGTTGGTAGATGGGCTTGCCGATCCAGGCCTGCAGGTGCAGGGCAAGATCCTCCGACAAGGGCGACCCGCCAGTCATGATCGCCCTGAACCTGCCGAGATCCGAGATTCCGCGCGGACTGTCCCTGAAGGCCGCGAGAGAAGTCGGAACGACTCCCAGCAGGGATATCCTGTAGCGGGCGATGATCTCCCAGATCCGCTGCACGACAGCCGGATTGCGCATTCCCAGGGGCGAGGGAAAGACAACCGTCGCGCCAACCGACAGCGCGGCCATGAGGGCATCGATGGCGCCGCCCACATGGAACAACGGCAGCCCCGTCAGCAACCGCTCGGATGGCCTGATGCCCAGGCCAGCACTCGCCATGAACGCCGCCGTGGCCACATTGCGCAACGAGAGCCGGGCCAGCTTGGGATGCCCGGTCGTCCCGCCGGTATGAACCAGTGCGCCGATGCGATCAGGCGAACCGACCGGCTCGAATCCCGAGGCCGGAAAGCGAATGAATTCCTCCCAGGCCAGAGCGCCCCGGGCAGGTCCAGCCAGGGGCACCTCGACTACCGTGGGTGCGACCGCCATCGACTCCACCGCACGCATGACACGTGCATGCACATCCAGGGACGGGTGTGCCCCCATGGTCACGACGACACGGCAGCGAGCGATGGTGAGCTGCGAGCGTATGGCCTCCGCCGAAAGCAGCAGGTTGACGGGAAATGCCACGGCTACGGCACTTGCGGCGATGAGCGCGGATACGGCCTGAGGAACGAATGGCAGCAGGATGGCAACGGACTCGTCTTCACGAATACCCGTCGCCTTCAGCGCTGCCGCGACTGTCTGCACCTCTTGCAGCAGTTGCCGATAGCTGAGCTTGAGTGGTGCTCCTTCGAGGTCGTCGGGAAGAAATTCCAGCGCGGTATGGGATGGCAACTGCTGCGCTGTCCGGGCAAGCAGTTCAAAGGGCGAAGTCGTCGACTCCATGCGATGTTGTATGCAGGAGCTTGTGGATGCGGCAGTCGACATCAAGCATCTCCTTGGGCCAGGAGCGGATCCACCACAGCGCAGCGAGAACGGACGCTGCACGGTGCGTAAGGGTTGAAACGGCTTACCGGCGCGTCACCGGTTCAGCCGGGCCTCCAGCTCCTTGATCAACTCCCGGGCCTCCTCCCGCTCCGGGATCGGGCGACCGCTGTCGCGCCACTGCACCGCCGCCTTGAAACCCTCTGCCTGGGCATAACGGCGGAACCAGACGCCTTCCGGGTTATGGCGGGTGATGCCGTCGAACAGCGTGGCCATCATCTGCGTCTGTTCCAGCCCCATGGTCAGCATCACCTGGTTGACCACCATCTTGTGCATGGCCAGATGCGACTTGGGCACGCCGGCAATTCGCTCGGCGAGCTTCATGGTGGCGGCCTCCAGGTTCTCCTTCGGCACCACCTCATTGGCCAGTCCCCAGGCTGCCGCCTTGGCCCCATCGATGGTGTCGCCGGTGAACATCAGTTGCTTGGCCCGGGCGAAGCCCAGGCGGAACGTCCACATGGCAGTCGTCGGGCAGCCCCAGACGCGCGTTGGCATATAGCCGATCCGGGCATCCTCGGCCATCACCAGCAGGTCACAGCTCAGTGCAATGTCGCTGCCACCCGCCGCGGCATAGCCGTGTACCTTGGCGATGGTCGGCTTGCTGCAACGCCAGAGGCTCATGAAGTCCTCCGTGTTGCGCTTCATGAAGGCGTAATCGACCATCGGATCCCAGGGGGCGCCCTCCTGCTGGCAAGGGTGCTCCTGCATCTGTTCGGCGGATTCCGCGAGGTCGTAGCCACCACAGAAGCCCTTGCCGGCGCCTTCGACGATGATCACATGGACTTCATCATTGCCTTCCGCCCACTCCACTGCCGCCCGAATGTCGCGAGGCGTCTGGTCGGTGATTGCGTTGAGCCGTTCCGGGCGGTTCAGCAGCAGACGCGCTACACGAGGCGACTGGGGATCTTGTTCGATGGTGACGGTGGCGAAGGTCGGCATATCAGGCTCCAGGCAGTACGATCTTGGTTGATCGGAGGAAAACAGTCAGAATTGACTGTATGAGCCGAAGCAAAGACAGTCAACACTGACTGTACTCATCATTCATCGAGCAAATATCCCTTCATGCAGAGAGCAACCAACCCCACAGCCCCCTCCAAGAAACTCGCCACCCGGCAGCGCCTGCTGGATGCGGCGGTGTCGTCGCTGATCGAACTGGGCGCCGCCGCCACTACCACACTGGAAGTGCAGCGCAGATCCGGAGCCAGCCGAGGTGCGCTGCTGCACCATTTCCCCACGCATGCCGCCTTGCTGTCGGCCACCATCGAGGAACTGGTTCGCCGTAACGACGAGGCGGTACGCCAGGCGGAATTGACGATGGGGGATGTGTTGAATCCGCTGGAACGGGCCATACGCATCCTGTCCTCGATGAGCCTGCAGCCAGCGTTTCTTGCGGAGCTGGAGCTTTGGGCGACGTCACGCACAGACAGCGATCTGCAAGCGGCCATCAGAGGCGCGGAGAGAGCTGCCCGGGCGGAGCGGGAGCGCGTGGTGGAGAGCCTCTTCTCGGCAGTGCGGGAAAGCCCGAACTACGAGGCAGTCAAATCATTGAGCCTTGTGTTTCTGCGAGGGATGGCGCTCTCGAGCGTTCTGGTGAGCAGCCGGGAATACCACGAAAAGCTCATCGCACAATGGGTGCGGGCAGTACAGGTGCTGCTCGAAGCCCCGCCATTCGATGACGACAACCAGGGTGGCCCCGCCCGAACCTCATGAGCGCGGCCAGTCACAGGGAGCGATGCCGGTTTGCCGACCGCCGTGGCGGAGCTGGCGCACCGTTTCGACTAGCCGACGGAACCCGGCTGGCTCGCCCGGATGGCCGGAGCGTCTTCCCTTCGCTTCCCCCTGACCAGCCCAGCCAGCAGCACGGTCACGCCCACCCCGAACAGATACAGCGCCTGCGGGCCCAGGCGCTCCATCAACGCCCCCGCGACCAGCGGGCCGATGGTTGCGCCGATGCCGAAGGCCACCAGCAGCACGCCGGCCACCGACACCCGCAGTTCGGGCTCCAGGTTGTCGTTGGCGTGGGCGACGCCGAGCGGATACAGGCTGAACTGCAGGCAACCGATCGCCGCGCCGGCGAGCAGCACCCAGCCGTGCTGCGGCGCATCGAGGAAGGCCAGCGGCAGGAAGGCCACGGCCAGCAGGGCGGCGGTCAGGCGGATCAGGGTGACGCGCGGGAAACGATCCGACAGCCTGCCGAGGGGAAGCTGGGCGGCCAGTCCGGCGGCGATGCTCAGGGCCATGAACTGCCCCACCTGCGCCGGAGTGAAGCCCAGCTGCGCGGCGAAGATCGGTGTCAGCCCATAGAAGCAACCATTCAGCAGACCCGATGCGAGGACGGTGCCGAGCGCCTGCGGCAGGCGCCGGACATACAGCATGGGATTGACCCGCGTCTGGCTGATGGCGTTCGGCTGCGCTCCGCGATGCATGGCCATGGGCACCAGCCCGATGGCGAAGGCGATGGCCACGCCGACCAGGGCGCGGGCGTCGAGGCCGTTGCCGAGGCTGAGCAGCAGTTGTCCGAGCATCATGCCCACGTAGCTGGCCACCATGTACAGCGAGATGGCGCCGCCACGGCGATCGCCCGGCGCGCACTCGTTGAGCCAGCTTTCGATGACCATCATCTGGCACATCATCGCCGCCCCGACCACGAAGCGCAGCGCGAGCCAGAGTGGCAGCCAGTCGCTGAGCTGGTGGCAGAGCACCGCCGTGACGATGATCCCGGCGCCGGTGATGAAGGCGCGGGCATGGGCGACGCGGCCGATCAGCCAGTAGCCGATGCGTCCGCCCGCCACCATGCCCAGCGCGTTGGCCGCCATCAGCGCGCCGCTCCAGCGTTCGGCGACGCCGCTGGCGTCCATGTACAACGCCAGGTAGGTCATCAGCAGGCTTGAGCCCAGCTGCATCAGCAGGGCTGCCGCGTAGAGCGTTCCGAACGCCCTGGTGAGTGCGAACAATTGGAGTCCCCGGTCAGGTCCTAGGCGAGGCCGTGGCGCTGTTTCCAGTCGCCCGGATGCACGACGTAGCCGAACAGCGCATGGCCGCCGTAGACCAGCTCGGTCCCCTCGGGAATCCACAGCAGCTGCCCCGGCTCCACCCGGTACAGCTCGCCGTTCGCCCGGAGCTCGAAGCAGCCCTCGATGACGAAGATCACTTCGTCGTAAAGCACCGTCCACGCCACCTCGGCGCCGTCCCACAGGGCGAAGCCGATGCCCATGTTCGGCGAGACTTCGTTGCTGATGGCGCGGGCCACGCTGGCGCCGCCGGGCGGGCCGCCACGATGGCTGAATTCCAGGTTGCGGTGATCGACCAGCAGCACCGGCCCCTTGCCGCTCGGCGTGGTCATAGCTCGCTCCTGCTGTTCCAGGCCGCCCAGCGGATGCGCGTGCGCACGCCGAGCCCGAGGAACGGCTCCGGCGGATTGAGCGACGGCATGCCGGTGACCGCATGGATGTCGCTGAGCAGCGTGGACTTGGCGCCCACCGCCATGTCGGCCAGCAGCGTTCCGGAAATCGTGCCCCACGCCGCCCCTACCCCGTTGTCGCAGGCCGTGGCGAAGAGGCCGTCGTCCAGCTGGCCGAAGAAGTTGGTGAAGTTGCGCGAGATGGCGTAGACCCCGCCCCAGGTATGGGTGAAGGGCACATTGGCGAGTTGCGGGTAGCGCGCGAGGAACGCCTTGCGGTGGTCGTCGCGGATCTTCGCCCGGGTGTCGTCGCCGATGCTGCGCCCGTAGCGCGGCACGTGCTTGTAGGTGTTGCGGATGATCAGGCGGCGATCCTGGGTCATGCGCACCGTGGTGCCGGCATGGTCGGCCGGGGTCAGGCCCCAGTCGGCCTGGATGCCGGTTGCCTTCATCTCGGAGTCGGTGAGCGGGCGCGTCCAGCTGGCGAAGGTCATCACCGGCAGCAGGCGGTTGCGCAGGAAGCCGAACTCCTGGGTGAAGATGCTGGTGCCGAGCAGCACGCGCGGGGTGCGGATCAGCCCGTCCTCGCCATGCAGGACCCAGCGTCCGCCGCCGGCCTCGCGCTCCAGGCGCTGGATGGGCGATTCCTCCAGCACCTCGACGTTCTCCGGCAGCGAATCGCCCAGCCCGCGCACCAGCGCGGCCGGCTGCATCAGGTAGCAGCCCGGAGTGAAGATGGCGCGGCTGTAATGGCGGGTGCCGAGCACGCCGGCCAGTTCGTCGCGTTCCACCAGGCGGTAGGGTTCGCCGAGGTCGGCCATCAGCTTCTCGAAATGGTCGAGATAGGCGAGACCGCGTTCGCCCACGGCGCCCTGGTACTTGCCGGCATGGGACCACTGGCAGTCGATGCCGTGGCGGCCGATCAGGGTCTGCAGCTGGTCGATGGCGGCGCGGTTGAGGCCCAGCAGGCGCTGCTTGTGCTGCGGATCGGGATGTTCCAGGGCGAACTTGTGCGGCAGGTCGATGACGAAGCCGGAGTTGCGGCCCGAGGCGCCGTAGCCGATGCGCTGGGCATCCACCAGCAGGATGCGCGACTGCGGCATGTGCTCGGCCAGCCGGCGCGCCGCGGCAAGGCCGGCGAAGCCGGCGCCGATCACCACATAGTCGGCCTTCTGCTCGCCAACGAGACGCTTGCAGGGGAAGGGCTCGGGCAGCGCAGCGTACCAGCCGCAGCTGCGGTCGTCATGAGGCAGGTTAACGATACTGTTCATTGTTCGGCACTCACGCCACGTTCTGTTGTGTGGCCTGGCAGCTCTGCAGCCAGGCATTGCGTTGTTGTTGCGCCTGCCGTCCGAGCAGGACGAAGCCGCGCATCGCGCCGTCAGGGGCATGGAAGGCCGCGCTCAGTCCGTCGGCGGTCGCCTCGCAGCGCCACTGGCCCTCGCAGTCGACCGGCGGCGGCAGCAGGCAGAGCGGCGCCGCCGGGGTCTTCACCGTGACCGGCATCAGCGGGTAGCTGACGGAAGTCGGCTGTCCCGACAGGGTCCGGGCCAGGGCGCGGATACCCTCGTTGATCGGCGCGAGATACGGCAGCAGCTGCCCGTCGATCTCGATGCAGTCGCCCAGGGCGTAGATGCCGGGCTTCGAGGTCTGCAAATGGGCATCGACCTTGATACCGCGCCCGCATTCCAGGCCGGCGTCCGCGGCCAGTTGCAGGTTCGGCCGCAGGCCGACGGCGCTGAGCACGAGATCCGCCTCGACGGTCTGGCCGTCGGACAGGGTCAGCCGATAGCCGTCCGCACCCCGCTCGATGCGCTGCAGGGTGCTGAGCAGATTCCATTGCACGCCGAGCCCGGACAGCGCCCGCTGCAGTTGCAGGCCCGCCTGTTCCGGCAGCAGCCGCTCCATCGGCCAGGAGCCGAGGCCGATGACCCGCACCTGGTAGCCGCTGCTCGCCAGGTCGTTGGCGAACTCGCAACCGATCAGCCCGTCGCCGAGGATCGCCACGCTGCGCACGCCTTCCAGGCGCTCGCGGAACTCGTGGTAGTCCTGCAGGTTGTTGACGCTGAGCAGCGCATCGGCGCAGCCCTCGATGGGCAGGCGCACCGGCGAGGCGCCGCTGGCCAGCACCAGCTGGCCGTATTCCATCTCGCCGAGGCTGGTGTGCAGCCGCCGCGCCGCGGTATCGATGCGCTCGACCCGGCAGTGCGTGTAGATGCGGATGCCGAGGCGCCGCTCCAGCGCCAGCGGGCTCTCCGTCGCCAGCGCCGCGGCACTGCGGCCCTGCGCCAGCGCGATGGACAGCGCCGGCTTGGAGTAGTTGTGCCCGGACTCCTGGGTCAGCACGCGGATGTCCAGCTGCGGGTTGGCCTTGCGCAGTTCCTGGGCCAGGCCGTAGCCGGCATGGCCGCTGCCGATGATGACCACGGGCCCGGCGGGTACGGCGGCGGCCAGCGGCTGCTTCACGGCAGCCGGAGGAGTGGCGACGGCGGTCACCGGCTCGCTGATCTCGATCATCTCGAAATCGGCCTTGCCGACCTTGCAGTCGGGGCACAGCCAGTCCTCGGGCACGTCTTCCCAGCGGGTGCCGGCGGCGATGCCGTCGTCCGGCCAGCCCAGGGCCTCGTCGTAGATCAGGCCACAGATGATGCAGAGCCACTTCTTCATAGCCGCGCCCTCACTCGCCCTGGATACGCAGGGCCAGGTTCTTGGTCCGTACGTAGCTGTAGAGAGCCTCCTGCCCTTTCTCCCGGCCGAAACCGGACAGTCCTACCCCGCCGAACGGCGTCTCGATGCCGCCCGCGTACCATTCGTTGACGAACACCTGGCCGGCACGCAGGCGCCGTGCGCAGCGCAGCGAGCGGTTGAGGTCCTGGGTGAAGACGCCGGCCACCAGCCCGAAGTCGGTGCCGTTGGCGATGGCGATGGCCTCTTCCTCGGTGTCGAACGGAATCACCGCGAGCACTGGCCCGAACACCTCGGCCTGGGCGATTTCCATCGCCGGGGTGACGTCGCGGAACACCGTCGGCGCCATGAAATGCCCGCGCAGGCCGCCGAGCGCCTCGCCGCCGGTGGCGACCACCGCGCCCTGCTCCTGGGCGCGCCGGCACATGGCCTCGATGCCTTCGAGCTGGCCGGCGGAAATCACCGGCGTGTGGTCCGGATCGTCCTGGCCCAGGCCGACGCTCAGGCCCTCGGCCATCGCCACCACCTCGGCCACCACCTCGTCGTATACCGAGCGCTGCACCAGCAGGCGCGACATGGCCGAGCAGACCTGGCCGGCGTTGAAGAAGATGCCATTGCGCACGCTGGCCAGAACCTGCTCGCGATCGGCGTCGGCGAAGACCAGCGCGGCCGACTTGCCGCCCAGTTCCATCACGCTGGGAATCGCGTGCTCGGCGGCGGTGCGCAGGATGCTCTGGCCGGTGCCGACCGAGCCGGTGAAGACGATCTGGTCGACGTCGCGATGCCCGGCCAGATAGGCGCCCACTTCGCGGCCACGGCCGCAGATCAGGTTCACCGCGCCGTTCGGCAGGCCGGCGCGCTCGATGGCCTTGAGCAGCACGCACAGGCCGAGCGGCGAAAGCTCCGGCGACTTGATCACCACCGCGTTGCCGGCGGCCAGCGCCGGCGCCAGCGAGCGGGCGCAGATGGAAACCGGGAAGTTCCACGGCACGATCTGCAGCGACACGCCCATCGGGTCGTAGACGGTGAAGTCCATGTAGCCGTTGCCGAGGGGAATGGAGGTCCCCTCGATCTTGTCGGCCATGCCGGCGTAGTACTCGAAGTAGCGCGCGGCCTCGACGAACTCGTCGCGGGCGTCGCGCAGCCGCTTGCCGTTCTCCTGGCAGAGGGCCCAGGCGCCCTCCTCGGTCAGCGCACGGATCTGCGCGGCGATCTCCAGCAGCCAGGCGACCCGTTGCGCCGGGCGGGCGCGGGTCAGCTCGCCGCTGTCGGCGCAGCGGCGCGCCGCCTGCACGGCGCGCTCCGCATCGGCCACGGTGGCCTGGGCGATGCTGGCGACCGGCTCGGTGGTGCCGGGGTTGCTGACGGTGAGGCGCTGCTCACTGTCGGTCCACTGGCCGTCGATGAAGTTCAGCCAGTGCGATGCGATCTGATGCATGGCGGCCACCTCAGGCGTTCTGTGCGCAGTCGAGCAGCTGGCGTGCGGCCCACTGGTGGAAGTAGTGGGTCGGCAGGTCCATCTCCGGGGAGAACGCGCCGCCGTTGTAGCCGGGGGAATGACGGCCCTTCTGCATGCCTTCCACCGAGGCGATGTCCTCGGCGAACACCACGCGCCAGGATTCCTTCACCGCGTCGCGGGCGGCCTCGAAGCGCGGGTCGAGGGCCTCGTCGCCGACGTAGAAGAGACGCAGGTGCTCGATGGTCCTGCCCGGGGCGACCGGCTCCAGCATCATGGCGAAGGCGTGGTCGGCCTGGATGCCCAGCAGCACGTTGGGGAAGAAGGACACGTACTCGGCGGTGCGCATGCGATCCTGCGGCCAGGACGGGAAGGTCGGCAGGTGCGTGCCGGCGACGTCGGACAGGTTGTAGGCGTGGCTGCCCTGGCCGGCGAACTGGTCGAACATGATGTTGTAGTGGTCTTCCAGGCGCGAGTAGGTGTTCAGCGCCGGGTGCACCCACGGCAGGTGGTAGGACTCGCAGTAGTTCTCCACCGCCAGCTTCCAGTTGCAGTTGACCTCGATGCTCAGGGCGCCGCTGTTGGCTTCGCGGCGCATCAGGCCCATGCCGTCGGTGCCGAGGAACTGGGTCCAGCGCTCGGTCAGCGGGGCGAGCTGCTCTTCCAGCTCCGGCGCGTCGGCGGACAGGTTGATGAACACCATGTCCATCCAGATGGCGCTGCGCAGGGCCTTCAGGCCGTGCTTCTCGCAGGCGAAGCGCTCGTCCTTGTGCTGGTTGATGCCGCCGACGTGCGGCGTGCCTTTCAGGCCGCCGTTCAGGTCATAGGTCCAGGAGTGGTAGGGGCAGCGGATCACGCCCTGCACTTCGCCCGCTTCCTGCACCAGCTTCACGCCGCGATGGCTGCAGACGTTGTGGAAGACCTGAACCACGCCCTCGCGGTTGCGCATCATCAGCAGCGGCAGGCCCATGAAATCCACCGGCTTCACGTAGCTGTTCTTCGGCAGGTCGCTGGCGAAGCCGATGCAGGCCCAGTTGCGGCCCAGCACGTGGTCGCGCTCCAGCTCGAAATAGCGCTGCTCGGTATAGAACTCGTTGGTCAGGCCGTGGGCTTCGTGGATCGGAGCCAGGATGGTTTCCAGGGCGTGGGTCGGAATCAGGCGAAGGGCAGTCGAAGTCATTGTTGTTCTCTCTTGCTTGGCACGAAAGGAAATGCGCGGCCATTCGGCCTGCTGCATGGCGGCGAGTTTCGGCAAGAGACAGAGCAGCGGACAAACGATTTTTTTGGCGGAATTAATTACCTTTTCTCATGAATACGGAATTCGAGGATTACCCTGAACGCAGCGCGGCTCGCACACATGCAATAGGGGGCAGCATTCCTCATTAATGCGAAAATGTAATGACTTGATGAGCAGAAATGAGTTGTCGCAGGGCCCTGCGTCCACCATTTTGTTGCCGCATCCAGGGCTGATCGACCCGGGATCATTCCAGCGTGAAGCGAACTCCGTGATCCAGGCAGATGCCAATGCCTGGCTTTCGCCATCACCGATAAAACCAACCCTTGTACAAAAACAAAAAGGGGATAACTCCATGCGTGCAGAGTCAGGCCCGTTGAAGGGCCTCAATCCCACGGTGACGCTCGTCTCGATCGTCGCCGTCGTGGTTTTCGTCCTGTTTTGCGCCCTCTTTGCAGAAGCTGCGGGCGCTGTCTTCCAGACCACCTCCGACTTCATCCTGCAGAACTTCAAATGGTTCTACCTGGCCGCGGTCACCGGGGTGCTCGGCCTGCTGCTCTACCTGATGGTCAGCCGCTACGGCCATCTCAAGCTGGGCCGCGACGAAGACGAACCCGAGTTCAGCTTCGGTTCGTGGATCGCCATGCTGTTCAGCGGCGGCATGGGTATCGGCCTGATCTTCTGGTCGGTCGCGGAACCCATGTGGCACTACGCGGGCAATCCGTTCGCCACCGGCCTGACGGACGAGGCCGCGACCACCGCGATGCGGCTGACCCTGTTCCACTGGGGCCTGCATCCCTGGGCCATCTTCACCATCGTCGGGCTTGGACTGGCCTACTTCGCCTATCGGAAGGGGCTGCCGCTGAGCATGCGGTCGATCCTCTACCCGCTGATCGGCGAGCGCATCTACGGTCCCATCGGCCATGTGGTGGACATCCTCGCCGTCGTCATCACCGCGTTCGGCGTGTCCCAGTCCCTGGGCCTGGGCGTGGTGCAGATGAACACCGGCCTCAGCCAGGTGTTCGACCTGCCCGTCAGCCTGGGCGTGCAGATCGCCCTGATCGTGGTGATCAGCATCGTCACCACCATGTCGGTCATGGCCGGCGTCTCCCGCGGGATGAAGCGCCTGTCCGAATGGAACATGCTGCTTTCCGTGGTCCTGGTGCTGCTGCTCCTGGTCCTCGGGCCGACCCGCTACATCCTCAACCTCATGCTGGAGAGCACCGGCGACTATGCCCAGAACATCGTCGGCCTGAGCTTCTGGAGCGATGCCCAGAAGGACAGCGGCTGGCAGAACTGGTGGACCGCCTTCTACTGGCCGTGGTGGATGACCTGGGGCCCGTTCGTCGGCCTGTTCATCGCGCGGATCTCCAAGGGCCGCACCATCCGCGAACTGGTGGCGGGCGCGCTCATCGTGCCGACCCTGGTCACCATCATATGGATGTCGGTGTTCGGCGGTTCCGCGCTGAAAGCCGAGCAGACCGACCGGCAACTGCATGAGCAACAGGTCGCCAGCGGCCAACTGGTCGGCGACCAGGCGAAGTTCGAAGGCGGCACCGTCCTGCTGGCGACCAAGAAGGAAACCACGTCGGCCATGTTCACCCTGCTGCAGAAGATCGACGGCGGCGTGATCGGCAAGGCCCTCAGCGTGCTCGTCTGCATCCTGCTGGCCACCTACTTCATCACTTCCGCCGACTCGGGAACCCAGGTGCTGTGCACCCTCAACTCGATGGGCAGCACCAATCCACCACAGAGCATCCGGCTGCTCTGGTGCATCCTGGAAGGCGCCATCGCCACCGGCCTGTTGATGGCGGGAGGGCTCAAGGCGATCCAGATGGCCAGCATCGCCGCCGGCCTGCCCATCGCAGCATTCATCCTGCTGACCAGCTACACCCTGTTCCGCAGCCTGCGGCAGGAAGTGGCAAGCGGCTTGCCCGACCTACCTCCGGGCCGTCGCGAATCCAGGCAGGAATCTTCCCGGGAGGGTGTCGCGCAGCGCAGCGGACCGATGCCGGGCGGGGCCTCGAGTGCAGCCTGGAGCGCACGCAAGGCCGGCTGACCTTGGCGATTCAGCCACCTGACAGCACCAACGCCGCCGGCCACAAGCCGGCGGCGTTGGTCGTTCAAGGCTTTCGAAAATCGTCTATCCGCGCACCGACGGATGTCCCATCAGCCAGTCGCGGAACAGCCTGACGCTCTGCCGCCGCCCGTGCCCGCTGAGCGGTTCCAGCAGGCAGAAGGTCGCGTCCGTGCGCAGCACGGCATCGTTCGGCCGGACCAGCGCACCGGTACTCAGCGCATCGTCGACCAGCCGGTTCCACGCCAGCGCCACGCCCTGCCCGCTGATCGCCGACTGGATCAGCATGCCGTAGCTGTTGATGTTGATCCGGTGCTTCGGCGTCAGCGGCTCGTGGCCGATGCGCCTGAACCACTCCGGCCAGCCGACCCAGTCGCGCTGCGAATCCTCCAGCCACAGCCAGGTGCAGCCGGACAGCCCCTCGACCGACGCCAACTGCGGGTTCTTCGCCAGATAGGCCGGACTACAGACCAGAAAGATCTCCTCGGAGAACAGCGGCGTGACCTCCATCTCCTTCGGCGGCGAACTGCAGTAGTACAGCGCCAGGTCGCAATCGAGCCGGGAATGGTCCTTCACATGGTCGAGGGCGATGATCCGCAGATCGATCTCCTCGTGCTGGCTCTGGAACTCCGCCACCTTGGGCAGCAGCCAGAGCGATGCCATCGCCGTGCTGGTCGCCACCGTCACCTGCTGGTTGCCCCGCCACTGGCGAATCTCCCCGGTGGAACGCGCCAGCTGCTGCAGGCAGTCGCGCACCGTCTCGTAGTACTGGGCGCCGGTCGGGGTCAGGTTGATGGTGCGGGTCGTCCGCTCGAACAGCGTCTTGCCGAGATAATCCTCCAGCAGCCGCACCTGACGGCTGATCGCGCCCTGGGTGACGTTCAGCTCCCTGGCGGCGAGCGTGAAACTCAGGTGGCGGGCGGCCGCTTCGAAGGCGAGCAGGCTGTTGAGCGGCGGAAGTGGTTGAATTTTCACGGAGAATCGCTCTCGACCCGGTGGTTGGACTGACACGTCATATTAGAGGCCCGATCCGCGCTTTGGTACCGCGCGGAAACTATTCGACCGGCATGGGACTGCGTATCCGCGCCGGGTTGCCCATCACCGTCGCACCAGCCTCCACGTCGCGGGTGACCACGCTGCCCGCCCCCACGATTGCATCGTCGCCAATGGTCACGCCGGGCAGTATCAGCGCCCCCGCGCCAATCCACACGTTCGAGCCGATGGACACCGGCTTGCCGGACTCCCACATCTGCGATCTCAGGACAGGATCGCGCGGATGGTCCGCGGTGAGGATCTGCACTCCGGGGCCGACCTGGGTGCCGTCGCCGATGGTCACCGGGTTCACGTCGAGGATGATGCAGTTGAAGTTCATGAAAACCCTGCTGCCGACCCGGATGTTGCAGCCGTAGTCGCAGTGGAACGGCGGACGGATATTCACCCCCTCGCCCACTTCGCCGAACAGTTCCCGCAGCATGGCGAGGCGTTCCTCCGGCGAGGACGCGAGCGAAGCGTTGTAGTCCTGCATCCAGCGCGCCGCCCGCGCCGCGTCCGCGGCGAGCTCGGTGCAGTCGGCGATATAGGGTTCGCCGACGAGCATGCGTTGTTTCTGTGAACGGGACATGGCCACCTCGCCTGAATGAACGCTCATGACATGGACTGCCGGCCCCCGGGCATGTTCAAACCGATCGGCAGCGAATCTCAATCCCCCTGCAGATTAGCCTTCACCCGCTCCAGCAGCCCCTGCAGCTGCGCGCACTCCGTCTCGCTCAGGCCTTTCACCGCCACCTTCGAAAGTCGCCTGCCCTGCCGTTGCACGAAACCCTGCACCTCGATCCCGGCGGCAGTCAGGTACATGCGCTGGAAGCGCTTGTCCTCCTCGTCGACCACCGCCTCCAGCAGCGCCTTGGCCTTCAGGCCCTGGATCAGCCGGGTGATCTGCGCCTTGTCACGGCCACTGTGCTCCACCAGGTCGCGCTGGGTGCCGCCGGGATGCCGGGCGAAGAAGTTCAGCACCTTGAATTCCATGTGGGTCAGTTCATGAGGTCCGTCGCGAAGGTCGCGGTACTGCCGGGAGCGGTACAGGTGCATGACGGAGTGGATGGCTTCGAAGACGTCGTCGGCGCTATTCATGGCTATACGGTTGACTTTATCAACTAGTGATTCTTATTATGGTTGATATTATCAACCATAGAGCAAGAGAGCCAGCATGACCCAGGCCACTCCCCAACGCCGCGTGCAGCGGGTCCGTCACGAGCTGCGCATGCGTGACGTGGAAATCGTTCGACGCGAGCAGGTCAGCCCGCATTTCGTCAGCCTCACCTTCGCCGGCGAGGCGCTGGACGGCTTCGTTTCCGCCGGTTTCGACGATCACATCAAGTTCATCTTCACCGATGCCGACGGCACCGAGATCCGCCGCGACTACACCCCGCGCCGATTCGACGCCCAGGCGCGCGAGCTGACCGTCGAGTTCGCCCTGCACGGCGACGGCAAGGCCTGCCAGTGGGCGGAACGGGCGCAGGTCGGCGGCCGCGCCGTAATCGGCGGCCCGCGCGGTTCGATGATCGTGCCGCTGGATTTCGCCTGGCACCTGTTCATCGCCGACGCCACCGGCCTGCCCGCCGTGCACCGCCGCCTGGAGGAAATGCCGGCCGGCACGCGCGCCATCGCCCTGCTGCAGGTGGAAGCGGCCGACCGCCGCGACTTCGCCAGCGCCGCCGACCTCGACCTGCGCTGGCTGGACAGCACCGGCGACTTGCTCGCCGCCGCCGAAGCGCTGCGGCTTCCCGCCGGCGAAGGCTTCGCCTGGGGCGCCGGCGAGGCTGCCAGCATGGTCCGCGTGCGCAGCCTGCTCACCCAGGGCAAGGGCCATCCCAAGGAGGCC
This sequence comes from Pseudomonas jinjuensis, assembly GCF_900103845.1. Lineage (GTDB taxonomy): Bacteria > Pseudomonadota > Gammaproteobacteria > Pseudomonadales > Pseudomonadaceae > Pseudomonas > Pseudomonas jinjuensis. The sequence goes on along the minus strand of NZ_FNIJ01000005.1, from coordinate 157,385 downwards.
ATGCGCATAGCCGCCTACTGGCGCCAGGGCGAATCGGACTATCACGAGGAGCTGGGTCAATGAGCCGGGCGCCCCGGCGGCGACGGCGCAAGGCATCCCCGGCACTTTCCTTGAACTTCCCCAACGCCCTTCCCTTCTACCGACCGTGATGCGCGGATAGCGCAGGCAGCCAACACGGAGCGCTCGTCATGACAGACCTCGCCATATATTTCTGGATCGCCGTCGCCGGGATCATCGTCCTGGTGGACGTCTGGGCGATCATCAGCGTCTTCCGCAGCGACAAGTCGGTGGGCACCAAGTCGCTGTGGGCGCTGGGCATTTCCCTGTTTCCCGTACTCGGGCTGATCTGCTGGGGCATCGCCGGGCCGCGCGGCCACGGTCGCGGGCCCAGCTCTCCGGAACACGGCAAGTGACGGCGGGGAGGCCCGGATGAACAAGACCAACGAACGCCTGCTCCGTGCCCTGCGGGATGCCGCGATCAATATCGAGGTCGCCTGCCTGGCGATGAATGCGGCGGCTCAGCAACTGGAGGACGAGGAAATCTCCCGCCTGCTGCGCAAGAACATCGATACGCTGCGCCAGGATTCGACCATCCTGCGCGTCCATGCCCGGGAAGTGTCGGAGAAGAAGATCCGCCGGCGCGCCTAGCCGGACGCGGGAATGATCGAAATCTTGCCGTTCTTCTCGAGGATGGCGTAGCTGATCTGGTCGAGCCGCTCCAGGCCGTGCTTCTCCCGCGCCGATTCGAGGATGTCCTCGACGCCCAGCCGCGCCGCCTTCAGTCGGCTTTCCAGCGGCACGCCGTGTTCCAGCACGATCAGCGGCGCGCCTTCCAGCCACAGGTCGACCACCGGCCAGCGGCGCTTGACCAGCGACAGGCTCATGTCGATGGCGATCAGCGTGCCGATCACCAGCACCGCGTTGGTCAGCGAGAAGTCGTTGCCCAGCAGCGCCTGCTGGGTCGCCTCGCTGATGATCAGCAGCAGGACGAAATCGAACACCGTGAGTTCCGACAGCGACTGGCGCCCGGCGATCCTGAAGATCACCAGCAGGGTCAGGTAGAGGGCGGCGGCTCGCAGTACGGCGTCCATGGTGGAATCCTCAGGGATAGATGAACTGGTTCAGCTCCAGGCTCTCGCCATTGGCGAGCACCCGTGACGCGTAGTGCCCGAGGCCATCGCTGCGCAGCGCCAGGTGCACCTGGGCGCGGCCATTGGCGTCCGGCTTCAGGCGCAGGGCGATGCCGGTTTCCTCGTGGCTGGAGCTGGCGGCGGGCTGCGGCACCAGGCCTTCCACCGTGACGCCCTGGAGGAATGCGCCGGCGATGCGCACGTCCGCCTCCTTCCCCGCCTCGCCGCGTACGGTGAGGACCAGGCTCGAAGTGGCGCCATTGCGCAGGAAGCGCTGGTACTCCAGCTCCAAGCCGCCCGACGCCGTCTGCGCATGCACGTGGCTCAGCCAGCCCCGGGAGAACAGCCCGAGCAGGGTCAGCAGCATCAGCGCCAGCAGGATCACGAAACCGATGCGCTCGATGCCCCAGTGCACGCGCTGGATGCGCAGGTTCTCCCGTACGGGAACCTGCCGTTCCCTGCTTTCCTCGGGGTCCAGGGTGACCATGGCGATCCTCCTCGCAGCGGCGCCTTTCCTATGGAAGCGGCCGGGTGCGGGGAAGTTCAGGTTATTCGAGGTCCGGCGAACCGTAGGAGCAACTGTCTCGCGCCATGGCCAATCGCTGGTGTAGGGCGAATGAAGCGGAACGCTTCATCCGCCGACCAGGCCACGCCGATGGGATGGCGGATAGCGCTGGCGCGCTATGCGCCCTACGTGGCTGCTCATGGCTCGCTTGACGCCATACCTGTAGGAGCCAGGGGGACACCTAGTTCTTGCTGGCGATCCAGTTTTTCCCTCAACGTCGGCGTGGAAGGAGAACACGGCAATCGCCAGCAAGCTGGCTCCTACAAGTTCTGTGCGTGCTTCAGGGGCGGCGCGCGACTCTGTGCAGGAGCGGGCCATGCCCGCGATTCGCACGCATGGCGTGCTCCTGCACGTAGGGCGAATGAAGCGGAACGCTTCATTCGCCGACCAAGCCGCGCTGATGGGATGGCGTGCTCCTCGAATCAGGCCGGCACACTCTGCGCCCGCGCTTCCCGTGCCCAGATGCGGTGCTGCTTCAGCGCGGCGACGAAGCTGGCGAACAGCGGCTTGAAGCTGTCACCGCCGAGCAGGCCGTCGTCCTCCACCAGCCCCAGTTCGGCGATCAGCCGCGTGGACTCGCCGCTGAGGGCGATGGGCTTGAGGTGCTTGTAGGCTTCCAGCAGGTAGTGCACCGCCTCGCCGCTCTGTTCGAGGGCGCTGACGGCTTCGGCTCCGCCGGGCACGAACACCGCGTCCACGCTGATCGAAGGCGAGCCGGCGAAGGTCGCCGCGGGCTGCAGCATCTCGCCGCCGGCGCCCTTGACCGGCGCCAGCGATGGCCCGAGCAGCCGCGGGATCGCCCCTTCCGCCTGCAGCGCCTTGAGCGCCGCGTTGACCTCGGCCTCCTTGCAGCCGGGCGCCAGCAGCAGCGCCACGCGGCGGCCCCGGATGTCCTGCGGCAGCAGGTTGGCCTGGCTCAGCGCCGGCGAGGTCTTCGGCTTGGCGGGTTGCGCCGGCGCCTTGCCGGACAGCTCGATGCCGAGGTTCTCCGCGACGCGCCAGGCGAGCTGCGGATCGATGTTGAGCAGGATTTCCTTCACCTGGCGCTCGCGGATGTGCGCCCGCTCGACCTTGGCCAGCTCGAAGCTGTAGGCGGCGACGATATGCTCCTGCTCCGGCGCGCTCATGCTGTGCCAGAACAGGCTGGCCTGGGAGAAATGATCGGCGAAGCTGGCCGCACGCACCCGGACCTTGCTGCCCTCCATCGGCTCATGGAAGGACGAGAAGCCGCCGTTGCGCGCCGCCGGCGGCGTCTCCCGGGGCCAGTTGCCGTCGATGGAATTCGGCTCGTAGGAAGCCCGCCCGCGGTTGATCTGCTGGCGATGCGGCGCGTCGCGCTGGTTGTTGTGGAACGGACAGAGCGGCTGGTTGATCGGGATCTCGTTGAAGTTCGGCCCGCCGAGGCGCAGCAGCTGCGTGTCGGTATAGGAGAACAGCCGGCCCTGCATCAGCGGGTCGTTGCTGAAATCGATGCCCGGCACGATGTTGCCGACGTGGAAGGCCACCTGCTCGGTCTCGGCGAAGAAGTTGTCGGGGTTGCGGTTCAGCACCATGCGCCCCACCACCCGCACCGGCACCAGTTCCTCGGGGACCAGCTTGGTCGGGTCGAGCAGGTCGAAGCCGAAGCGCAACTGGTCCTCTTCCTCCATCACCTGCAGGCCCAGCTCCCATTCCGGGTAGTGGCCGCTCTCGATGTCCTCCCACAGGCCGCGCCGGTGGAAGTCCGGGTCCTTGCCGGAGAGCTTCTGCGCCTCGTCCCAGACCAGCGAGCAGACGCCCGCCTTCGGCCGCCAGTGGAACTTCACCAGGCGCGTCTCGCCCTTGTCGTTGACCAGCCGGAAGCTGTGCACGCCGAACCCCTGCATGGCGCGGAAGCCCACCGGGATGGCGCGGTCGGACATGGTCCAGAGCACCATGTGCGCCGACTCCGGCGTCAGCGAGACGAAGTCCCAGAAGGTGTCGTGGGCCGAGGCGCCGGTAGGGATCTCGTTGTGCGGCTCGGGTTTCACCGCGTGGACGAAGTCGGGGAACTTGATGGCGTCCTGGATGAAGAACACCGGCATGTTGTTGCCGACCAGGTCGAAGTTGCCCTCGTCGGTATAGAACTTCACCGCGAAGCCGCGCACGTCGCGCACCGTGTCGGCCGAACCGCGCGGCCCCTGCACCGTGGAGAAGCGCACGAACACCGGCGTGCGCTTGCCCGGCTGGCTGAGGAAGTCGGCCCTGGTCAGGTCGCCCAGCGCCTCCGTCACCTCGAAGTAGCCATGGGCCGCCGCGCCACGGGCATGTACCACCCGCTCGGGAATCCGCTCGTGGTCGAAGTGGGTGATCTTCTCCCGCATGATGAAGTCTTCCAGCAGGGTCGGACCCCGCTCGCCGGCGCGCAGGCTGTTCTGGTTGTCGGCGATGCGCGCGCCGGTATTGGTGGTCAGCGCCTCGTTGGTGGCGTCTTCGCGGAAGCGTTCGAGCTGGTCCAGCTTGGCGTTGCCGTTGCCGCGGTCCAGCGTATCGGTGCCGGCCATCTGGCTGGCGGAAGCGCTCTTCTTCTCTTTGTCTTTCATCGGGCCGTCTCCTCTTTCCAGGCGAATGCTCTGGAGTTCTGAGAGCCCGGGCCGCCCTTGGGTTCGAACTGTTTTCTGCGGCTGCGCTGCAGCGCAACGGCCGTCGCAGACGCCAGTCAACCAACTCGAACTCCCCTTTCCCCCGCCTTTCTAAAGCTGCGTACCTCAACCCCAGACACGGGAGATGCACGATGAAAGTCAGCGAAATCATGAGCCGCGAAGTCCGCACCATCAGCCCGGATACCACCCTGCAGGAAGCCGCGCTGCTGATGCGCCAGGCCGACATCGGCTCGCTGGTGATCGGCGAGAACGACCGCATGACCGGGATGGTCACCGACCGCGACATCGTCATACGCGCCGTGGCGGACGGCCTGAACATGAGCACGCCGGTGAGCGAAGTGATGAGCGAGGAAATCTGCTACTGCCACGACGACGAGGAGATCGACCACGTGGCGAAGAACATGGCCCAGCTGGAGAAACGCCGCCTGCCGGTGGTGAACCGCGACAAGCGCCTGGTGGGCATCGTCTCCCTGGCCAACTTCGCCACCTGCAACCACGACAAGGTCAGCGCCAACCTGCTGCGCGGGGTGGCGCAGATGCATTGACGGCGCCTTTCGCAGGAGCGCGCCATGCGCGCGGTCGCGGGCATGGCCCGCTCCTGCACAGGATTCGCGAGCAAGCTCGCTCCTACGGGTGCAGCGTCGACCTGTAGGAGTCAGCTTGCTGGCTCCTACAAAATCCCCCGGCCCGTTCCCCGCTACTCTGTCAAAAACCCTGAACCCTCGTCTTCCCCTCCCAGTCGGAACAAGCATGGGGCCGCCTCCGGGCGGCCTGCACCCATCGCACGACCGGACAGCCAGAGGAACCGAGTATGAAAGCCGTGGTTTTTCATGACGTGGGGGACATCCGTCTCGATGAAGTCCCCGATCCCGTTCTCCAGGCGCCCACCGACGCCATCATCCGCCTGACCGCATCCGCCATCTGCGGCACCGACCTGCACTTCGTGCGCGGCACGGTGAGCGGCATGCAGAAGGGCACCATCCTCGGCCACGAGGGCGTAGGCATAGTCGAGAAGCTCGGCGAGGACGTGCGCAACCTGGAAGTCGGCGATCGTGTCGTGGTGCCCTCCACCATCGCCTGCGGCAACTGCTCCTACTGCCGGGCCGGCTACTACGCGCAATGCGACGACGCCAACCCCAACGGCAAGGACGCCGGCACCGCCTTCTATGGCGGCCCCGCCATGACCGGCCCGTTCGACGGCCTGCAGGCGGAGATGGCGCGGATACCCCACGCCAACATCGGCTTGGTCAGGCTGCCCAGCGACATCAGCGACGACCAGGCGATCCTGCTCTCCGACATCTTCCCCACCGGCTACTTCGGCGCCAGCCTGGCCGAGGTCACCCCGGGGGACACGGTGGCGGTGTTCGGCTGCGGCCCGGTGGGCCAGTTCGCCATCGCCAGCGCGAGGCTGATGGGCGCGGCGCGGGTCTTCGCCGTCGACCGGCATGACGACCGCCTGCGCATGGCCCGGCAGCAGGGCGCGGAAGTCATCAATTTCGACGAGGAGGACCCGGTGCAGACGCTGCGCCGGCTGACCAGCGGCATCGGCGTCGATCGCGCCATAGACGCGGTGGGCGTGGACGCCGAGTGCCCCTGCCACGGCGACGGCGGCTCCAGCGAGGAAGTGGCCGAAGTCGCCCCCGAAACCAGCCCGGACGGCGCCAACTGGCAGCCGGGCAATGCCCCCAGCCAGGCGCTGAGCTGGGCGGTGGAGGCGCTGGCCAAGGCCGGCACCCTCGGCATCATCGGCGTCTATCCGCAGCAGGCGCGGCGCTTCCCCATCGGCGCGGCGATGAACAAGAACCTCACCGTCAACATGGGCAACTGCCACCACCGCCGCTACATCCCGACGCTGATCGAGATGATCCAGGCCGGACGCATCGACCCGGCGAAGATCCTCACCCAGATCAAGCCCATGGGCGATGCCATCGAAGCCTTCAAGGCGTTCGACCGGCGTGACAGTGGCTGGATCAAGGTGGAACTGCAGCCGCAGAAGCCGTCGGGCAGCGGGGGCGATGTGGAAGGGACGGAGGAAATCATCCACGACGAGAACCGGCCCGATCCGTCCGGGCAGGCGGAGGACCCCGACAGCGCCACCCTGCCGGCGGGCGGCAAGGCGCGCCGGGCCGGCGTTCCGCAACCCGATGCGCAGGGGGATTCCTGCGGCACGGAAGGCCCCGGCAAGGCCGAGCCCGATCCGTCCGGCCAGGTCGAGGACCCTTCCAGCGCGACGCTGCCGGCAGGCCGCAAGGCCCGCGATGCCGGCAATTCGTAGCGACCGGGAAAACGGGAGGTGGGCGAGATCCGCATCGGCATATCCGGCTGGCGCTACGCACCCTGGCGGGGCGACTTCTATCCCGACGGATTGCTCCAGCGCCGCGAACTCGCCTTCGCCTCCCGCGCGGTCAACAGCATCGAGATCAACGGCTCCTTCTATGCCCTGCAGACACCCGGGCGCTACGCCGGCTGGCGCGACGACACGCCCGAGGACTTCGTCTTCGCCGTCAAGGCGCCGCGCTACATCAGCCATGTCCGCCGGCTGAAGGAGATCGAGGAGCCGCTGGCCAACTTCTTCGCCTCGGGGCCGTTGCAGCTCGGCGAAAAGCTCGGCCCGATCCTCTGGCAGTTTCCGCCGAGCATGAAGTTCGACCGCGAGCGCTTCGCCCGCTTCCTCGACCTGCTGCCCCATGACGTCGCCGCCGCCCGCGCCTGCGCCCGCCACGCCAACGCCCGCCTGCAGGAAAGCGGCGAGCAGGACGGCGCCGGCCGGGGCGCCCTGCGCCACGCGGTGGAGATACGCAACGACAGCTTCCTCTGCGACGCCTTCGTCGACCTGCTGCGCGAGCATCGCGTGGCGCTGGTGGTGGCCGACACCGCCGGCAAATGGCCCTACGTGGAAGACCTTACCAGCGACTTCGTCTACATGCGCCTGCACGGCGACAAGGAGCTCTACAGCAGCGGCTACACCGAAGAGGCGCTGCGGCGCTGGGAACGCCGCATCCGCGCCTGGAGCGCCGGCGGCCAGCCCGACGACGCCCGGCTGATCGACGCCCACCCGCCGCGGCCGCGCAAGTCGCGGGACCTCTACTGCTACTTCGACAACGACCTGAAGGTCCGCGCGCCCTACGATGCCCGCCGGCTGCTGGAACTGCTGGGACTGGCCGACGGGTTGCCGATCCGCCCGGGAGAGGTGCCGGACGAATCGCTGTTCCTGCCGAAAGCGGAATCCTGAACCCGCCTATTTCCGCGCCCGCCTGGGCGCGCTGCCGGATGCCTTGCGCCGCGGCGCTTCCTCCTTGCCTTCCTTGCCCGCCTTCTTCCCGCCCAGGCTGCGGCGCAGCAGCTCGGTGAGGTCGATGATGTCGGCGCCACGGGCGGCCGCTTCCTCGGTGGGGCCTTCGACGCGCTCGATCCTGCCCGCCTTGGCCTTGCGCTCGACCAGTTCCATCACCTTGGCGGTGAAGTTGTCCTGGTAGTCCTCCGGCTTCCATTCGCTGCTCATGTCCTCGATCAGCCGCCGCGCCATGTCCAGCTCGCCCCTCGCCAGCTTCGCGCCGGTCACTTCGGGGCCCAGCTCCAGCACGTCGAGGCTGCGCACTTGCGCCGGCCAGCGCAGCAGCACCAGCACCAGCGCCGATTCCACCGGCATCAGCGCGGCCAGGTGCTGGCGGGTGCGCAGCACCACCTCGGCCAGCGCCACCTTGCCGCTGGACTCCAGCGCCTCGCGCAGCAGCGCGTAGACCTTGCCGCCGCGCTTGTCGGGGCTGAGGTAGTACGGCGTATCGATGTTCTGCAGGGGAATCTGCGCGGCATCGACGAAGGTGAAGATGTCGATGGTCTGGGTCGAGCGCGGATGGGCCTCGCGGATTTCCTCCTCGCTGAGGATCACGTAGTGCCCGCGGCTGTACTCGACGCCCTTGACGATGTCTTCCTTCGTCACTTCCTTGCCGGTGACCTTGTTCACCCGCTTGTAGCCGACCGGCTCCATGCTGCGCCGGTCCAGCCAGTCGAAGTCGATGCCGCCGGACTCGCTCGCCGAGACCAGCGCCACCGGGATATGCACCAGCCCGAAGCTGATCGCGCCTTTCCAGATCGCTCGTGCCATGGGAGTTCACCCTCGCAGTGTCGGTCACCATCCGGCGGATTGCCGGAACCCGGCCAGCGGTCGCGCCGGTCTACCGCCGCACAGAGGCCAAGATGGAGTGCCGTGCCATGTCGAAGAAGACGCTTTTCCTCATCAGCTACATCCTCCACAACCAGCCGCGGACGGTGGAAGTCGAAGCCGACAGCGAAGCCATGACGCCGGACCAGGCGCGCTACTACCTCGGCTCCATCCATACCTCCGAAACGCCGGATGCCTTCACCGACGTGCAGGTCACCCGCATCGTCCATCCGCACAAGGAAGGCACCACGCCCGGCCACTACCAGCAGCCGTGAAACCGTCCTCTCCCGCGACGGGAGAGGACGATCCGCGCCTGGACAGGCCTGAAGCATCGGCTGGTTCAGGCGCGGCAACGGCTGACCGGCTTCCGCCGAGCGCGCCGGCGCCTGCGGGACAGCGACACCACGACCTTCACGCCGAAGCGATTCGCCGGAATCCAGTCTTTCCTGGCTTTCCTGGGAGCGTTCATGAGCACCTCCTCGCGCGTCTGCGCGAGCGCTTCGCCACCGGGGGAGCCGCCGCTGCGGCGGCTCCCCTTCCGCTCAGGGACGGGCGCGCGCGAGATTGCGCAGTGCCTTGATCTGGTCATGGTTGCGCAGCACGCCTTCGTACTGGCGCTGGACCATGGCGCGGACATCGGTCGGCAGGTCCTTTTCCAGGGCCTCGGCGTAATGCTTCTTCGCCACGTCCTCGCCCCGTTCGGCCTCGTTGAGAATGGCCACCTCGTCCTTGCCGGTCACCAGGGATTTCAGGTCGACCCAGCGACGGTGCATGTCCGCCCCGAGGCTGGTGCTCTCCTCCGGAGTTCCGCCGAACTCCACCACCACCCGCTGCAATTCGGCGGCGGCGCTGGCGCATTGCCGCGACCGATCCAGGAACAACTGCTTCAGTTCCGGGCGCTCGATGTCCTCGGCGCAGACCTTGAAGCCTGCCTCGCCGTCCTTGCTGGTTTCGATCAGGTTGTTGAGGGTGCGGATGACGTCTTTGCGTTCGTCTGTATGTTCCATGGGTTCGTACTCCCGACCGACGCCTGCAGCGAGGCGCCGAGCCAATGCGTGGTTGGATGCCCCTTGGCGGGCCTTCCTCTTTTCCGACGCGGAGCCCGCCGCGACGTTCAGCTTTTTTACCCGGCGCAAGGACGCTGCACCGTCAGCAGCACGGCGGCGATGCGCTCGGCGCCGGCATAGGCCGCCTCTTCCAGTTCCTCGCCGAACACGTCCGGGTCCAGCTCGCGGTAGTGCCAGCGGTAGTCGCTGCCGCCGAGGAAATCCACCACCCGTTCGCGGAGCGGGTCGCGGCCGGCCACCATCGCCGCGCCGGTGTAGAGCAGCAGCGTGCCGCCCGGCGCCAGGCGGCCGAGGCTGTCGTCGAGGATCGCCAGCGACAGCCCGCTGCCCAGCTCGCCGCCGCCATGGCGGTAGGTGCGCTGCGCCGGATCGAGCAGGTACGGCGGGTTGGCGACGATCAGGTCGAAGCTGCCCTCGGCCTGGCGCAGCAGGTCGCTGGCGATGGCGCGCACCGCCGTGGTCCCGGCCAGGCAGGCGTTGATGCGGGTGAACTCCAGCGCCCGCAGGTTGATGTCCAGCGCCTGTACGCACGCTGCGGGGCAACGCCGGGCGACATGGATCGCCGCCGCGCCGCTGCCGCAGCCGATGTCCGCCACCCGGCGGATTTCACGGTCGGCATGGGCGTCCAGCCAGGCGTCGATGGCCTGGACGAAGCGATAGGTATCCGGGCCGAAGAACACCGCGTCGGCTTCCTCGGTGGGATGGCTGGAGTGCACGTAGAGTTCGTCGCCCAGGCTGGACCAGCGCACCTTGCTGCGAAAGCCGTCGACGCCGGCCTGCAGCACGTCGGCGGCTTCCATCAGGCCGAAGAGTTCCTCGTCGAGCGTCGCGCGCACGAAGGGCCGGCTCCAGCCGAACACGCCGGCCAGGTCCTCGGCCATGGCGTTTTCCGGCCGGCGGTTGATGCGTGCGTGGGTCAGCGGGGTAACCGTGGTGAAGCGGTAGCCGCGCTCCGTCAGCACCTGGCCGAGGCGCAGCAGCGCCTGGTTGCGCGGGGAGAGTTCGCTGCGGTCGGTGTCGTGGAACATTGTCGTGGCCTCCTCGATTTCAGGTGGAAAATTCAGTGAACAGGCGGGTGGCGAGCAGCCCGGCGGGCCGGTGGTGGCAGGCCGGCGACATCAGCGCGATCAGCCTTTGCACACGCTCATCGGCATCCAGCCCGGCCAGCCGCGCCTGCAGGGAGCGTTCCTCGGCGTCGAACTCGTCGTCCGTGCCATCCGCTTGCATCGGCTGGAGCGGCATGCGGCGCCAGGGACGGTTCGCGCCCTCGGGCGTCCGCAGCCAGTCGCCGGCGATCCAGTCGTGCAGCAGTTGCTTCTCGTAGGGGCTGAACACCCCGAACATGCTCGCCCCTTCGCCGTCGACCAGGTGCCAGAAGCGGCTGGCCGACGGCGCTTCGTGGCGACGTATCCAGCCCTGCGCCTGCAGCGCGGTGAGCAGGTTGCCCAGCCGCCCCGGCTGCGCCAGCCACTGGTTCAGCGGACAGCCCTGCACCCGCGAGCGATCGGCATGCACGTTCAGGGCGATCCGGCGCTTGCGTTCGAGCATCGCCAGCAGTTCGCGCTGCAGGTCGAAGCCTGCGATCACCGCCGGCGTGCCCAGCCCCAGGTCGTTGAGCCGGTAGCCGTTGGCGACTCGCGCCAGGAATCGGTCACGGTCGCCGGCCAGCGGCAGGTTGTCCTGCACCGCCAGCACCGCCCGGCGGGCGTGGCCGCAAGCGGCGTTGTCGATGGTGACGTGCAGGCGGAAGTAGTGCGGATCGATGCCCAGCTCGGCGAGTTCGCGCGCGCAGATCAGCAGGTGCAGCGGCAGTTGCTCGTAGCCGAGGTTGTAGCCGATCACCTCGGGCAGCCGCTCGCCGGCCAGATGCCCGAGGGCGAGCTGCTGGGCGCCCTGCACGTAGCAGGCAGCGTCCAGGCCGTCGAGGTCGTCGCAGCCGTGGCGGGCCAGCAGCCGCCGGTAGATCAGCACATGGTTCTGCGCCGGCACGCCTTCGCCCAGCTCTTCCAGGTAGGTGCGCAGCAGCCCGTGGAAGCGCTGTTCCTGCCAGTACGGCAGCAGCCCATGGAGCCAGGCGCCGTCCACCAGCTTGGTCGGCGCCACGCCGCGGAGGAAATGCAGGGCGTGGGCGCGGCTGCGGAAATAGCGCCGCGGCGCGCCGGCTGCCCGCTGCGTCTGGTACTCGGCGTAGGCGCGGGTGGTCGCGCGGGTGCGCGCCCGCATCCAGGGCAGCAGCTGCGCGGGGTCGCCCGGCAGGTCGCAGGGCAGCCGGGCGGCCTGCTCCAGCTGGCCATCGAGAAAACGCCGCGCCCGCTGCAGCGCCGAGGCCGACACCGGCTCTTCGAGAAGCAGGCGGTAGAGGTCCCCGGCCGTATCGGCGGCGGCCACGGCGTTGTGCTTCGGCGAAAGGGAGATATCCATGCTGCGCTCCTCTGTGTCCTGAGTCTGGGAACCCGCGACCCGCGGAAAGATTCAGCGCGATGGACGGGCGGCTGCCCTGAACCGCCGGCCGCCAGGCGAGGTCAGCAGGAAAGAAGAGCCATGACGGAACACCGCCATGCCCGATGGAAATGCAGCGCCCGGTTTCGGCATCGAGGAGGAATTCCTGCTGGTGGACCGCCGCAGCCGCGACGTCCCCGCCCAGGCGCCGCCCGGCCTGCGCGACGCGTGCCGGGAAGCCCTCGGCACGCGCCTGGCCGAGGAGATGTTCGACTGCCAGCTGGAACTCGCCTCGCCGGTCCTGCACAGCCTGGACGAGGCGCGCGCATGCCTGGCCGGGCAGCGTGCGCGGCTGTCGGAGGTGGTGGGCCGCTTCGGCATGGGCCTGCTCTGCGCCGGCGCGCATCCGTTCGCCGACGGCCTGTCCAAGCGCGCCACGCCGTCGCCGCACTACCGCCAGCTGTTCGATGACTTCCGCATGATCGCCCGGTGCAGCCTGCTCTGCGGCCTGCACGTGCACGTCGGCGTGCCGCCGGGGTACGACCGCGTCAGGCTGATGAACCGGGTCCTGCACTGGCTGCCGCTGCTGCTGACGCTGAGCGCGTCATCGCCCTTCTGGCTCGGGCGCCCCAGCGGCAGCATGAGCTACCGCCAGGCGATCTGCGGCCAGTGGCCGAGGATGGGACTGCCCGAGGCGTTGCCCGACGAAGCCGCGTTCCGCGCTTACCTGCACTGGCTGGAGCAGACCGGCTCGGTGCGCAGCCGCAACGACATCTGGTGGGTGATCCGCCCCTCCACCCGCTTCCCCACCCTGGAACTGCGCATCGCCGACGCCTGTCCGCTGCTGGAGGACGCTCTGTGCATCGCCGGGCTGTTCCGCACCCTGGTCGCCGGAGCGCTGCGCGAGCCGGACTCCCCCGTGCCGGTCGCGCGGCGGGTGATCGCGGAGAACTACTGGCGGGCACGGCATCTTGGTATCCACGCCCTCTTCCTCGACGAATCCGCCGGCAACGGACTGGATGCCGGAGCATGGCTGGAGCGGATGCAGGAGGAGTTCGGCGACGCTGGAGATGCCTGGGCGTTCGCCCGGGCGCGGCAGATCGTGAAGACGGGCAGCAGCGCGGACCGGCAGTTGCGCGGGTATGAGCAGGCGGTGGAAAGCGGACTTTCCGGGGATGAGGCGCTGGTGAGGATTGTCGATGGGCTGATGGAGGAGTTCGGTTCGTAGGCTCGATCCGAGTCCTCACGCACGCGAAGAACCAATGCCCCTGTAGGAGCGGGCATGCCCGCGACCCGCGCGCATGGCCCGCCTGCGAAGCTGCAACCGTAGGGTGGATCAGCTCCACCGATCCACCAACCGGCCACGCCAATGATGGATGGAAAAACGCCATCCACCCGACGACTCAAGGCTGCCCGAACATCGCCGTCCAGTAGATCCCCGCATCGCTCTTCGGGTCCAGCGCATAGGCCGCGCCCAGCTCTCTGTACTGCGGGTTCATCAGGATGGCGCAATGCCCGGGGCTGGCCAGCCAGCCGTCCACCACCCGGCGCGGGGTGTCCATGCCGGCGGCGATGTTCTCGCCGATCTGCCGGCCGTTGTAGCCGGCCAGTTCCGCGCGGTCGCTGGGGATGCGGCCGTCCTTGTCGGTGTGGGAGAAGTAGTTGCCGTTGGCCATGGAGCGGCTGTGCGTCTCCGCCACCGTGCCCAGCGTGGCGTTCCACGCCAGCGCCTTGGCCGCGCCGAACGACTGGCTGCCGCACTTGCGCGCCTGGGCGCGGGCGGCGTTGATCTCCTCCAGCAGCTTCTGCCCTTCCGCCTGCCAGTCGCCCTGGCGCGCGCTCAGCAGCGGCCGCGCCAGGACGATGCGCCAGTCGCGGTCGGCGCGGCTGACGCCGACGTCGACGAACTGCGGGTCGAGCACCACCTGGCAGAAGCTCTCGCGCAGCGCGGTCATGGCCGACTGCGCGTCGCGCGGCCCGGACAGGCTGATCGACTGCACATTGAGCATCGGATAGCCGGCGGCGTTCAGCGCCTGCTGCAGGTCCACCCTGCCGCTGGCCGGCAGCGCCAGGCGCTGGTCGGCGGCCAGCGGCGGCAGCTCCTCGGACGCCTTGCCGGCGCAGCCCTGGGGCTGGCTGCGGTAGGCGTTGATCGACTCCACCAGTTGCGACTCCTCGCTCGCTCCGGCAGCGCCGGCCCACAGCAGCACCGCAACAAGACCCACGACGGATGACGTGACGCGCATGGAAACCTCCCGTGATCTGATGCATCCATGATGCGTCATTCCGGGCCGGTCTGCGCGCTCCCGTCGTTTTCCCCTCAGCCGGCAGCCGGCTGTACCTGCCCCACCCCGCCCGTCTGCCGGCGGGTATCCGCGCAGTAGCTGCGCGCGCCCAGCAGCAGCGCCAGCATGCTCAGCAGCAGGGAGAGCGGGATCAGCAGCATGGCGTCGTGCAGGCCCACGGCGCGGAAGGCTTCGCTCATTTCCGTGGCGCCGGCGGCGAGCATCGCCGAGTGGGCGAAGTGGTCGGAGAGCAGGCCCACGGCGATCGGCCCCAGGCCGCCGCCCAGCAGGTAGAGGAAGATGAAGTACAGCGCCATCGCGGTGGCGCGCAGGCGCGGTTCGATCACGTCCTGCATCGCGGTGTAGACGCAGGTGTAGAAGGCGTAGGAGAACAGCCAGCCGATGGCGAACACGCCGACGAACAGGGCGGTGTCGATCCGCCCGGCGAGCAGCGCGTAGCCGGTGGCCAGCGCCGCCACCAGCATGCTGAAGGCGGCGAACAGCAGGCGGCCGCCGCGGCTGCGCTGGTGCAGGAAGTCGGCGATCCAGCCGCCGGCGGTCAGGCCGACCAGCCCGGTGATGCCGACGATCAGCCCGGTCGCCGCGGCGGCCTGCCCCAGCGGCAGCAGGAAGTAGCGCTGCAGCATCGGCACCAGGAACGAGTTGCAGGCGTAGGCGGCGAAGTTGAAGGTCAGCCCGGCGAGGATCAGCCACCAGAAGGTGCGCACCGCCAGCACCCGGCGGATCGGCCGGTCCGGCGGGGTGGAAGTCTGCGTCATGCCATCCGCCGCGCCGCGCACGGGCTCGCGGATGCGCAGGGTGAACCAGGCCAGCAGCAGCCCCGGCACCGCGGCGATGAGGAACGGCGCGCGCCAGCTGTCGAAGGCCTGGACCATGGCGCCGACGGTGAAGAACGCCAGCATCAGCCCCAGCGGCAGGCCGAGCATGAAGATGCCCATGGCGCGGGCACGCCTGTTCGGCGGGAACAGGTCGCCGATCAGCGAGGTGGCGGCCGGCCCGTAGCTGGCCTCGCCGATGCCGACGCCCATGCGGATCAGCAGGAAGCTCACATAGTTCCAGGCCAGGCCGTTGAGCGCGGTCAGCCCGCTCCACACCGCCAGGCCCCAGCCCATGATGCGGCTGCGCGAGCCGCTGTCAGCCATGCGCCCCAGCGGCAGGCCGGCGATGGCGTAGACCAGGGTGAACACGGTGCCGATCAGGCCCAGCTGGAAGTCGCTGAGACTCCACTCGTGGCGCACCGGCTCGATGATGATGGCGGGGATGGTGCGGTCGAAGAAATTGAACAGGTTGGCCAGGAAAAGCAGGATCAGGATGCGCCAGGCGTTGTCCGCCTGCTGGCTGTGCTGCTGCATGGTGACTCCCGTGTTCTTGTTATCGGATGGGCAGCGCAAGGTCGCTGGCCCACCCAGTCTGGAACCGGATCGTCGGCCTGTCAGCCACACTCAGTTTCGTGATCGTCCGGCCATCAGGGCCGTCAATGGATGCCGCGGAGCCGCGGGTCGATGAACGAGGCGACGATGCCGGCTTGTGGCCGGTACCGTCGCTCGGGTGACGCCTGGGATGGTTGGGCATGGCCCGGTGGGGGTGGTTCCGGGCGATGGCATGCGGCTCCGCCACGAGGCAGGAGCAGAACGCCAGCACATTGTGCCGGGCCTTGCTTTCATCTTCCTTGCAACGTTCGTAGGGGTGGTGGATGTGACGGCAGCGCGTAGGGCGAATAACGCGTCAGCGTTATCCGCCACATGGGCGCTCGTTTTTTTGTACAAGCGCGCCATGCGCGCGACCGGTCGCGGGCATGGCCCGCTCCTACATGGGTTTGGCGTTGCGTCTGCCCTACGAACGCCAGGCAGCGCCCGGATCGCCGCCCTGCCACGCCGCCATCACCGCCTCGGTATCCGCCCCGCGCTGGGGAATCGCGCCGGGTTCGCGGACCTGGCCGTCGAAGCGTGGCGCCGGGGCGGCCTGGAGCAGGCCGTCGCGCTGGAAGTAGACGTTGCGTTCGACCAGGTGCGGGTGCTGCGCGGCCTCGCGCGGGCTGAGCACCGGGGCGAAGCAGACGTCGCTGCCTTCGAGCAGCTCGCGCCATTCGTCACGGCTGCGGGTGGCGAAGATCTGTGCCAGCTGGGCGCGCAGTTCCGGCCAGCTGCGGGTGTCCCACTGGCGGGCGAAGCGCGAGTCGTCCTGCAGGCCGAGCTTCTGCAGCAGCAGCGCGTAGAACTGCGGCTCCATGGAGCCGACCGTCACGTAGTGGCCGTCGGCGCACTGGTAGGTGGCGTAGAAGTGCGAGCCGTCGTGGACGCTCTTGCCGCGCTCCTCCTTGATCAGCCCGAGGCTGCCGAGGGTCTGCAGCAGCTGCAGCATGTGCGCGGAGCCGTCGACGATCGCCGCGTCCACCACCGTGCCCTTGCCGCTGGCGCGCGCGCCGAGGATGCCGGCGAGGATGCCCACCGCCAGGTACAGCGCGCCGCCGCCGATGTCGCCGATCAGGGTGATCGGCGAGGACGGCGCCTCCCCCGCCGTGCCGCTGTGGTGCAGCGCGCCGGACAGGGCGATGTAGTTGTTGTCGTGGCCGGCGGCGTGGGCCAGCGGGCCGTTCTGGCCCCAGCCGGTCATCCGGCCGTAGACCAGCCTGGGATTGCGCGCGAGGCAGACGTCCGGGCCGAGGCCTAGGCGTTCCATCACCCCCGGGCGCATGCCTTCGATCAGCGCGTCGGCGCCCTCGATCAGCTTGAGCAGCGCCTCGCGCCCTTCCGCGCTCTTCAGGTCGGCGACCACCGAGCGCTTGCCGCGGTTCATCGGGTTGCTGGCGGCGTTCGCCGCGCCGGTGATGGACATCGACTCGGCGCGCTCGACGGCGATCACCTCGGCGCCGAGGTCGGCCAGGTGCATGGCGCAGAACGGGCCGGGGCCGATCCCGCAGATTTCGACGATCTTGATTCCAGACAGCATGGGTTGGGAGTCCTCCTGGGAAAACGGTGGGGTCAGCGGCCGATCCATTCCATCGCGCGCTCGGCGATCATGATCGACGGGGCGTTGGTATTGCCACCGACCAGGGTCGGCATGA
Organism: Pseudomonas jinjuensis; assembly: GCF_900103845.1. Lineage (GTDB taxonomy): Bacteria > Pseudomonadota > Gammaproteobacteria > Pseudomonadales > Pseudomonadaceae > Pseudomonas > Pseudomonas jinjuensis. The sequence goes on along the minus strand of NZ_FNIJ01000005.1, from coordinate 140,031 downwards.
TCGACGCATCCACCACCCGCAGCCCCTCGATGCCGTGCACGCGCAGCTGGCTGTCGACCACCGCGTTCTCGTCGTGACCCATCCTGCAGGTGCCCACCGGGTGGTAGACCGAGTCGGTGCGGCGGCGCAGCAGGTCGATCAGCTGCTCGTCGCTGTCCAGGCCGTCACTGTACATGTCGCGGAAGGAGAAGCGGGACATCGGCGCCTGCTCGCAGATCTCGCGGGTCATGCGATAGCCCTTGAGTATCGTCCGCATGTCGTCCTCGTGGGCGAGGAAGTTGGGATCGATGCGCGGCGGCGCGAGGGGGTCGGCCGATTGCAGGCCGAGGCTGCCGACGCTCTTCGGCCGCAGCACGCAGACGTGGCAGCTGAAGCCGTGGCCCCAGTGCAGCGTGCGGTTGTGGTTGTCGATGATGCCGACCACCGCGTTCAGCTGGATGTCCGGGCGGTCCAGCCTGGCGTCGGTCCTGAGGAACCCGCCGCTCTCGGCGAAGTTGCTCGCCAGCGGTCCGCGCCGGCTCGCCAGGTAGCGGGTCAGCGCCGCGCCCATCTTCAGACTGCCGCGCACCGAATAGCCCATCAGCGAGGTGTCGGGGCTCTTGTAGCAGGCCACCACGTCCGGATGGTCCTGCAGGTTCCGGCCGACGCCGGGCAGCTCATGGCGGACGGCGATGCCATGCGGCTTCAGCTCGGACTCCGGGCCGATGCCGGACAGCAGCAACAGATGCGGACTGCCGAAGGCCCCGGCGCTCAGCAGCACCTCGCGGCGCGCCTTCAGGGTGATGGAGCTGCCCCTGATCCGCGCCTGCACGCCGATCGCCCGCTGGCCCTCCAGCAGCACGCGCTCGGCCTGGGCGCCGGTCAGCACGGTCAGGTTCTTGCGGGTGGCGCGGATCGGCTTGAGGAAGGCCGTGGCCGTGCTCCAGCGGCGGCCGTCGCGGATGGTGGTGTCGTACTGTCCGATACCTTCCTGTTCGGCGCCGTTGAAGTCGTCGTTATGCCGATGGCCCGCCCGCTGCCCGGCCTCGACGAAGGCCTCGGTGGCGGCGTGGGGCTGGATGCGCCCGACGTACAGCTCGCCCTGGCCGCCGTGGAATTCGCCGGCGCCGCGGTGGTTGGTCTCGCTCCTGCGGAAGTACGGCAGCACCTCGGCGTAGGACCAGCCGGGATTGCCCAGCGCCGCCCAGTCGTCGAAGTCGCTCTGGTGGCCGCGGATGTAGATCATGCCGTTGATCGAACTGCTGCCGCCGAGTACCTTGCCGCGCGGCTGGTAGCCGATGCGCCCGCCCAGCCCCGGCTGCGGCACGGTGTGGAAGGCCCAGTTGACGTGCCGGGTCGGCAGGATGGCGGCGATGCCGGCCGGGGCGTGCACCAGCGGAGAACGATCCTCGGGCCCGGCCTCGAGCAGACACACGGACACGGCCGGGTCGGCGCTCAGGCGGTTGGCCAGCACACAGCCGGCCGACCCCGCGCCGACGATGATGTAATCGAACTCCATTGTGGGCTCCTGGTTCTTGTATCGCGTCATTGGAGAGGTGCCATTTCTGCCGGAAACCTTACTGCCGCCGGCGCGCCCCCACCCCCTCCCGCCGCGGGAGGGGGTGGGAGGTGGTCCGAGAGGGTGGAATGCGGCCGCCGGGCGCATTCCTGTCGTCCGGCGGGTTACGCAATACACTGGGTAGAGTCCCCGCCGTCACGAAGCCGAGTCGAAAGCCCCATGAAACGCTCCAACATCCTGCTGATCCGTACCAAGCTGATGCCGCCGCGTGTCGATGCCCGAACACTGCAGCGCGAACGCCTGCTCGCGCAGCTGGAGGAAGGCCGGGAACGCCGGCTGACGCTGATCGTCGGCCCGGCCGGCAGCGGCAAGACCACCCTGGCGGCGCAGTGGCGGCAACGGCTGATCGCCGCCGGCAACGATGTCGGCTGGTACAACCTCGGCCCGGACGACGAGACGCTGTGGGCCGCCTATCTGGTGGCCGCCCTGGAAACCGCCGGGCTGGAGATCACCGACGAGATGATCGGCCTCAGCGAACGCAGCGACGGCCGCTCCCTGGACGTCCTGCTGCCGCTGCTGGTCAACGCGCTGTACGACCACCCGCGCCCGCTCTACCTGTTCCTCGAAGACCTGCAGTTCCTCGCCGCCCTGCCCGCCCTCGGGCTGATCCAGAAGCTGATCGACCTGGCGCCGGACAACTTCCACCTGGTGATCAGCTCGCGCCAGCGCCCGGACCTCGACCTGATCGCCATCGGCATCAAGGGCCAGCTGACCCAGCTGGGCTTCGCCGAACTGCGCCTGACCGCCGAGGAGCAGGACACGCTGCTCGTCCAGCAGGGCGTCGGCGAACTGTCCAGGACGCAGCAGCGGCGCCTCTACGAGCTGACCGACGGCTGGGCCGCCGGCCTGCAGCTGAGCGCCCTGTCGCTGCGCAACGGCGGCGACTTCGAACGCAGCCTGCAGAGCTGGGGCAGCGGCAGCATGACCGCCGACCAGCGCGGCCTGGACGCCTACCTGGACGACTGCATCGCCCGCGTCCTCAGCCCCGAACAGGTGGCGGTGATGGTGCGCATCTCCGCCTGCCGGCGCTTCAACCGCGAGCTCTGCGCGGCGCTGACGGGCGACGTCGAGAGCAGCGCGGTATTCGACGTCCTGCTGGAGCAGAACCTGTTCCTGATGCCCATCGACCTGGAAGACCGGCTGCAGTGGTACCGCTTCCACCAGATGTTCGCCGGCTACCTCGGCAAGCTGCGCAGCCAGCTGCCGCCGGCGGAGATCAACCGCATCAACAACGCCGCCAGCCAGTGGTTCGCCGAGCACGGCATGTATGTCGAGGCCATCCGCCACGCGCAGTACGCCGGCGACCTCGACGGCAGCATCGAACTGCTCGCCCGGGTGGCGCGGCCGCTGGTCGGCGAGGCGCATTTCGCCCAGCTGCTGCAACTGGTGGACGTCCTGCCGCGCCAGGCCTGGAGCCGGAAGATCGAGCTGCTGCTGTCGATGGGCTGGTCCGAGCTGACCTGCAACCGCCTGGCCGATTTCGAGCTGACCCTCGCGTCGATCCTCGCTCATCCCGCGGTCAACACGCCGGAGGTGGCAATCGAACTGCGCCTGCTGCGCGCCATGCGCCTGCTCAAGCGCGACGACACGCTGCACATTCCCGAGCTGCTCGCCCCGCTGCTGGAACACCCGCCGGAGCAGCGCTTCCACCTGCTGATGCTCTATACCCTTGCCGCCGTGGCGCAGATCAAGGCCAACCACCCGGTGCAGGCGCGCGACATGGTGCACGACACCCAGCGCACCCTGACCCGGCAGCAGGGCGCCCGCCCGCGCCCCTTCCTCGACGCCCTCAGCGGCCTCAGCTTCTACGTCCAGGGCGACCTGCACCAGGCGCAGCGCAGCCTGGCCGCCACGTTGACGCAGATATCCCGCGCGCCGCTGCTGGCCCAGGAGGCGGCGACCCTCGCCAAGTCCACCCTGGCCCTGACCTGCTACGGGCTGGACGAGCTGGATGCCGCCGAGGACTACGTCGAGGAATGCCTCGGCGTTTCCGAGGTGCTCGGCACCCTCGAATGCATCCTCTACACCTACCTGGCGCGGGCGCAGCTGCAGTGCGCCGGCGGCATGCCGGACGCGGCCTTCGCCACCCTCGACCGGCTCGGCGAGATCGCCCGGGACATGGGCCTGGATCGCCTGCAGGCCTGGCGTTACGCGGAGCAGGTGCGCATCGCCTGCTTCCACGACGACCTGCCGCCGGCGCGGGAAGCCATGCGCCTGCTGCGTACCCTGGCGCAGGACTATGCCGACACCCGCCATTGCGCCTGGGCGGAGATTCCCCTGGCCTGCGGCCTGGCGGAGACGGCCCTGGCGCTGGCCGAGGGCGATTACCGCCACGCCGCGGAGGTCGCCGGTCGCTGGGCGCAGACCTGCCTGGACGAAGGCCTGCTGCTGCCGGCCGGCATCCTGCGCATTCGCGTGGCGATCGCCCACCAGGCGCTGGATGACGAGGAATCGGCCCACCGCCATGCCCTGGCGGCGCTGCATGACGCCAGCGAGTACGGCATGAACCGCATCTTCCTCGACGAAGGCCCGGCCGGCATCCGCCTGCTGCGCGGCCTGTCCGCCGATACCACGCTGGCGCTGCGGGACCGCGCCTACCTGCAGCGCTGCCTGGACCGCGCCAGCGCCCCGGAGGATGCCCCGGACGAGACGCAGGATGCCGAGCCCACCGGCCAGGGCATCCTCTCGCCGCGGGAACTGGAGGTGGTCACCCTGCTGGCGCGGGCGCTGTCCACCAAGAGCGTCGCCCGCGAGCTGAACCTGTCCCCCGGCACCGTCAAGTGGCACCTGAAGAACGTCTTCAGCAAGCTCGGCGCCTTCTCCCGCGAGGATGCGGTGGCCAAGGCGCGCAACCTCGGCTTGTTGCCCTGAACCGATCGTTCCCACGCTCCCGCGTGGGAATGCATCAACTCGCTGATGGCGCGGTACGACCCTGCACCATCCATGTAGGAGCCAGGGGGACGCCTAGTTCTTGCTGGCGATCCGCGGTTTCATCAGACCACGGCATTGCCGGCAGATACGGTTGATCGCCAGCAAGCTGGCTCCTACAAGGTTCGATGCATTGGGTACCCACCCCATGCATCGTCACGATGCGAAAGTCGCATTTGCCCGGATTCGCCCTCGCGGCCGACCATCCTCGCCCAGCATCCGGCTTCGCTTCGGGTGCAGGAATGCCTTCGGGCAGCGGGACCCTCACGCGAGAGAAGACAGCGATGAAAAGAACAAGAACATGGCTGGCCGCATTGGCCATGCTCAGCAGCGCCTCGGCGGCAGTGGCCGCCGAGAAACCCAACATCCTGGTGATCTGGGGCGACGATGTCGGCCAGAGCAACATCAGCGCCTACACCCTGGGCCTGGTGGGCTACCGGACGCCGAACATCGACCGCATCGCCAAAGAAGGCATGCTCTTCACCGACTACTACGGCGAGCAGAGCTGCACCGCCGGCCGCTCTTCCTTCATCACCGGGCAGAGCGTGTTCCGCACCGGCCTGTCCAAGGTCGGCCTGCCGGGCGCGGACCTCGGCCTGCGCAAGGAAGACCCGACCATCGCCGGCCTGCTCAAGGCCCAGGGCTACGCCACCGGCCAGTTCGGCAAGAACCACCTGGGCGACAAGGACGAGTTCCTGCCCACCGCCCACGGCTTCGACGAGTTCTACGGCAACCTCTACCACCTCAACGCCGAGGAGGAGCCGGAACTGCCCGACTACCCGAAGGATCCGGAATTCCGCAAGAAATTCGGCCCGCGCGGGGTGATCAAGTCGTTCGCCGACGGCAAGGTGGAAGACACCGGCCCGCTGACCCGCAAGCGCATGGAGACCATCGACGAGGAAGTCACCGCCGCCGCGATCGACTTCATGCAGCGCCAGGTCAAGGCCGACAAGCCGTTCTTCGTCTGGTGGAACGCCACCCGCATGCACCTGCGCACCCACGTCAAGGCGGAGAACCGCGGCAAGTCCGGGCAGGACGAGTACGCCGACGGCATGGTCGAGCACGACGCCATGGTCGGCGACCTGCTCAAGGCGGTGGACGACATGGGCATCGCCGACAACACCATCGTCATCTACAGCACCGACAACGGCCCGCACATGAACTCCTGGCCGGACGCCGGGCAGACGCCGTTCCGCGGTGAGAAGAACACCAACTGGGAAGGCGGCTGGCGCGTGCCGGCCATGGTCCGCTGGCCGAACCACGTGCCGGCGGGCGTCGTTTCCAACCAGCTGATGCACCACATGGACTGGCTGCCGACCCTGCTCGACGCGGCGGGCGCGCCGGACATCAAGGAAAAGCTGCTGAAGGGCGGCGTGCAGGCCATCGGCCGGAGCTACAAGGTGCATCTCGACGGCTACGACATGCTGCCGCTGATCACCGGCAAGGTGGAACGCTCGCCGCGCGAGGAAGTGTTCTACTTCTCCGATGACGGCGACCTCACCGCCATGCGCTGGAACGACTGGAAGTTCGTCTTCGCCGAACAGCGCGTCGCCGGCACCCTGCAGGTCTGGGCCGAGCCCTTCGTCAAGCTGCGCGTGCCGCTGATCTTCAACCTGCGCCGGGACCCCTACGAGCGCGCCAACATCACCTCCAACACCTACTACGACTGGCTGCTCGACCACGTCTTCCTGCTGGTTCCCGCCCAGCAGCGGGTGGGTGCCTTCCTGTCCAGCTTCAAGGAGTTCCCGCCGCGGCAGAAGCCGGCGAGCTTCTCCATCGACCAGGTGGTGGAACAGATGCAGTCGGCCACCACGGCGAAAGCCAACCGCTGACCTCCTCCCGGACGCTGGCGCGCACCCGCGCCAGCGTTCCGCATCTCCCTGTGCGCGCTTGTGCTGGCTAATGTGTAGGGGAGTCCCCCCGACGGAAGCACGCACATGCACGACCTGCGTCAACTGCGCCACTTCATCGCCCTGGCCGAGCACTGCAACTTCGCCCGCGCCGCCGAGGCGGTGAACCTCTCCCAGCCGGCCCTCACCCGCAGCCTGCAGGCGCTGGAACGCGCGCTGGACTGCCAGCTGCTGGACCGCTCCGCCCGCAGCGGGGTGAACCTCACCGAACACGGCCGCCTGGTCCTCGAACACGCCAGACGCCTGCTGGCGGCCGACCAGGCGCTGAAGCGCGCAGTGAGCCGGCTGAGCAACCTGGAAGGCGGCGAACTGCATATCGGCGCCGGCACCTTCCCCTCGGTCGGGCTGGTGCCGCGGGCACTGGGACGCTTTCTCGAAGCGCACCCGCGGGTGCAGCTGTCGCTGATCTCCGACAACCGCCTGCGCCTGCGCGACTACCTGCTGAACAACCGCATCGAGCTGTACGTGGCGGACGTCCGCGAGGTCTTCGACGATCCGCAGCTGGCCATCGAGCCGCTGCACAACTATCCGATCCTGGTGTTCTGCCGGCCGCGACATCCGCTGCTGCAGGGCAGCGACCTGGGTCCCGAGCAGCTGGGGCGCTTCCCGCTGGCGACCACCCCGCTGCCGACCCGCGAGACCATCCACGTCGGCCGCCTGAACGACCGCTACCCGCCGCTGAGCTTCCAGTGCGACAACTTCACCACCCTGCGCGGGGTGGTCGGCAGCAGCGACACCCTGGGCATGGCGCCCTGGGACCTGCTCGCCGAGGACGTGGAGGCCGGCCGCCTGGCCGTGGTGCCGCTGCCGAAGGAACGCCTGGACCTGGCGACGGACTATGCGATCGTCAGCCGCCGGGGCCAGAGCCCGTCGCCGGCCGGCGCGGCGCTGAAGGCGATGCTGCTGGAGGAGGATGAGCGGATGTTCGGGCGGTTCGGAAGATGAACGCGCCATAGGCGCGCGATGCGCGCGGGTCGCGGGCATGGCCCGCTCCTACATGGAGTCGCGCCGCCCTTGAAACACGCACAGAACCTGTAGGAGCCAGCTTGCTGGCGAACCAGGTTTTCCCTCAACGTCGGCGTGGAAGGAGAATACGGCAATCGCCAGCAAGCTGGCTCCTACAGGTATGGCGTCAAGCGGGCCATGAGCAGCCACGTAGGCATAACGCGCCAGCGTTATCCGCCACCAAGGCCGGCGCACAAAAAGAAAGGTCCCGGGGAAAACCAATGCCAATGAACGGCACCGCCCGGGACCCGAACGGCGGCCCGAAGGCCGCCGGCGCCGCACGACAAGCGCTGCTTCAGGCCACCTTGCCCGCCGGGCGCACCAGCCATGCGGCCAGCGCGGGGAGCAGGAGGATGGCGCCGAATACGTTGACCAGGAACATGAAGGCCAGCAGCAGGCCCATGTCCGCCTGGAACTTGAGGGTGGAGAACAGCCAGGTGCTGACCGAGATGGTCATGGTCACCGCGGTGAACAGCGAGGCGGTGCCGCGCTGCTTCAGGGACTCGACGAAGGCCGCGCGCAGGTCCAGGTTGCGCGAGTGCATCTCGTGGCGGATGCGCTCGAACAGGTAGATGCCGTAGTCCACCCCTACCCCGACGCCGAGCGCCACCACCGGCAGGGTGTTGACCTTGAGGCCGATGCCGAGCAGCGCCATCAGCGCGTTGCACAGCACGGTCACCAGCGCCAGCGGCAGGATGATGCAGAGGGTGATGCGCAGCGAACGGAAGCTCAGCAGGCAGAGCAGCGTCACCGAGGCGAACAGCGCCAGGTTCACCCACTTGTCCGCGGCGGCCACCGCCTCGTTGGTCGCGGCCATCACGCCGACGTTGCCGCTGGCGAGCTGGAAGCGCAGCTGGTCGCTGTCGTTGGCGGCCTTGAACGCCTTGATCCGCTGGATGATGTGGTCGATGGTCGAAGCCTGGTGGTCCTCGGTGTACAGCGAGATCGGCATGGCGGTGCAGGTGGAGTTCATCAGCTCGTTGCCGAGGCGGGTGGCGAAGCCGACGCCCTGGGCGATCTGCGCGCGCTCCTCGGGCACCGCGCGCCACTTGACGAAGGTCTCCGCGTAGCCCTGGGTGACCTGCCCGACGAAGCCGGCCAGCCCGCGCACGGTGCCGACGCCGTCGGTCTGCTTCATGGCGAACTCGAAGTCCTCGACCTTGCCCAGCACCGCCCGGTCGACGCAGGGCGAATCGCTGCCGTTGTTGGCTTCCGCCACCACCTGCAGCAGGTCGACGCCGATGGCGAAGTCGCGGGTGATCAGCGCCACGTCCTGGTTGTAGCGCGAGTCCGGGCGCAGTTCCGGCACGCCCTGGCCCATGTCGCCGACCTTCAGCTGGCCGGCTTCCCACAGGCCGAAGCCGAGCAGCGCCAGCGCGACGACTATCACCGCCGCGCCGCCCTTGCGCGTCGCCAGCGGGCCGAGGCGTTCCCACAGCCAGTCGCCGGCGGTTTCCTTGCCTTTCAGGTGTTCCGCGTCACGCGCCGAGAAGCGCATGAACGACAGCAGGATCGGCAGCAGCAGCTTGTTGGTGAGGATCATCAGGCTGACGCCGAGGGTGGCGGTGATCGCCAGCTCGCGGACCATCTCGATCTGCACGAAGGCGATCACCAGGAAGCCCAGGGCGTTGGCCAGCAGCGCCATGGCGCCGGGGATGAACAGCTTCTGGAAGCAGTTGCGCGAGGCGGTCAGGCCGTCGTGGCCGTGCAGGGTTTCCAGGCGCCAGGCGTTGGTCATCTGCACCGCGTGGGACACGCCGATGGAGAAGATCAGGAACGGCACCAGGATCGACATCGGGTCGAGCGCCAGCCCGAGCAGCGGCAGCAGGCCGAGCAGCCAGACCACCGGCACCAGCGCGCAGATCAGCGCCCAGGCGGTGAGCATGCGCGAGCCGGAGTACCAGTAGAGCAGCGCCGCGGTGATCAGGAAGGCCAGGGCGAAGAACAGCAGCACGCCCGCCGAGCCGTCGGCGATGTCGCCCACCGACTTGGCGAAGCCGATGATGTGGACGCTGACGCCGTCCTTCTCGTGCTTGGCGCGGATCGCCTCCAGCGCCCGGCCGACCTGCTGCAGGTCCAGCCGCTCGCCGGTTTCCGGATCGATTTCCTGCAGGTTGGCGACCACCATCGCCGCGCTCAGGTCGTTGGCGACGATGCGCCCGACCCAGTCTGACTTGAGCACGTTCTCGCGCACCGCCCCGAGCTGTTCCGGAGTGCCGGAGAAGTCGGCGGCGACTATGTTGCCGCCGCGGAAACCGTCCTCCATCACCTCGTTGTAGCGGACGTTGGCGGTGAACAGCGAGGTCACCGAACTGCGCTCCACGCCCCTGACGTAGAACACCTCCTCGGTCACCTGGCGCAGGCTGTCCATGAAGCCGGGGGTGAAGATGTCGCCCTTCTCGCTCTTCAGCGCCAGCAGCACCTTGTTGGCGCCGCCGAAGTCGTCCTGGTACTTGAGGAACGACTGCATGTATTCGTGCTGCAGCGGGATCATCTTGGAGAAGCCCGCCTCCACCCGCAGGCGCGTGGCGCTGAAGGCCAGCGCGATCGTCACCAGGATGAAGAAGGCCAGCAGCGGCCGGCGGAAATGGAAGATCCAGTACGAGACCCGGCCGACCAGACCGCGGGAGAAATGCTGGCGGTCGAGCCGCGCTTCATCGAGGTCGGACTGCAGACCACGGCTGTCTTGGAATTGACTCATAGCAACCTCAGTTCGCTGTCGATGAGGCCAGGCGCAGCGCCTGAACCCCGCTGTCGCCGACCGCCAGCAGGCCGTCCGCCACCGCTACCGCCTGGGCGAGGCCGCCGCGGGCCTTGTCGCCCGGCGCGAAGCTGCGCCCGTCGTCGTCGCTGATAGCGACCAGCCCGGCGTTGCCGAGCAGGACGATGCGCCCGTCCGCCAGGACCAGCCCGCCCTGCAGCGCGGCCCGGGTCTCCAGCGGGACCTTCGTCCAGCTGTCGCCGTGGTCCGTGGAGCGGTACAGGTTGCCGCGCATGCCGAAGGCCAGCAGCGTGCCGCTGGAGGTGGCGAGGCCGCCGAAGAAGGAGCCCTCGTAGGGCGACGGCAGGCGTTCCCAGCTGGCGCCGAGGTCGCTGGAGCGCAGCAGGGTGCCGGACTCGCCGAACAGGAACAGCTGCCCGCCGACCTTGAGAACGCGGGCGATGTGGCGGTCGAACTCCTCGTCGAGCACCGGCTTGCGCTCCCAGCTCAGGCCGCCATCGAGGGATTCCAGGTAGTGGCCGAAGGCGCCGTAGACGACGAAGCGCTGGCCGCCGAGATGGGTGACGCCGAGCAGCGAGTCGCGGCCGATGCCGTCCAGCTCGACCTTCGTCCACTGCCGGCCGCCGTCGGTCGTGCGCAGCAGGGTGGCGCCGTGGCCGACGGCGATGCCGAGCCGGTCGTCGGCGAAGGCCAGGCCGGTCAGGGTGCGGTCCGCCGGCGTCTGCACGGCCTGCCAGCTGGCGCCGTCGTCGTCCGAGCGGAGAATCCAGCCCTGCTCGCCGGCGCTGAACAGCTGGCCGCCGACGCGCTGGATGTCGAGCAGGATGATGCGGTCGGTGCGGATGCGCGGCTCGCCCGCGGCGGGCGCCCGGGCCTCGGCCGTGGACGCCGCGATCAGCGCGGCGCACAGCAGCGCGCGGGCGGGCTTGGCGAAGATAGCCATTGGCGGCTCCTCGTTCTTATTGGAATGTTCTCGAATGGAACGGCAACCGGCGGCCCCACTGGGAGCCGCCGTCGCACATTCCGGGCTCAGTGCCCGGCGCGGCGCAGGGCGTCCGGCTGGAACTCGGCCTGGCGGCCCTTCACGCCGAACTTCCACGGCTGCTTGACCTCGTTGTCCAGGCCGCCGACCAGGTAGTTGCCGTTGGACAGGTCATGCCAGATGTTGGCGCGATACCAGGGCAGCTTGACGTCGTAGAACTGGATCAGCGGGTGCACGCCGACTCGCCACAGCTGGCCGCGGGTGTCGTAGGCGTCCTCTTCCAGCACGGTCCAGCTGTCCTCGTCGAGGAACATCACGCGCTTGCCGTAGATGTGCTTCTGGCCGGTCTTCAGGGTGCCCTCGACGACCCAGGCGCGGTGCAGCTCGTAGCGCATCAGGTCGGAATTGATGGTGCCCTTCTGCAGAATCGACGAGTACTTCAGCGACTTGTCCGAGAGCTTGTAGGCGTTGTACGGCACGTACAGTTCCTTCTTGCCCACCAGCTTCCACTCGTAGCGGTCCGGCGCGCCGTTGTAGCCGTCGTACTGGTCGGTCACGCGCATGCTCTCGGTGCCGTCGCTGACGTTGTCGTAGGCCAGGTCCGGGGCACGCCGCACGCGCCGCGCGCCGGAGTTGTAGATCCACGCCGAACGCGCCTCGGCGACCTGGTCCACCGGCTCCTTGACCAGGTACACGGTGCCCTGCAGGGTCGCCGGCTCGAGGAAGTAGCCGAGGATGTTGAACAGGCGGTTGTTGTCGCCGCGGTCCATGTTCTGGTTGTAGATGCGGTATTCGCGGAAGCCGACCTTGTAGGAATCGCCGCCGCTGCGCACCGGGAACCAGTGGTAGGTGCGGTCGAAGCCGCCGCCCATGTAGCGCACCAGGTGGTTCCAGATCGCCTCCAGGCCGTTCTTCGGAATCGGGAACGGGATGTTGGAGTCGGCCAGGTTGCTCACGCCGAAGCCCTGCAGCTCGACCTGGGTGGACTGCGCTTTCGCCTTGTCGGTGACTTCCGTGGGCAGCGCGGCGGTGCGCCGGGTCTGGTAGATCGGCATCTTGAAGTTGTCGTACTTCTTCAGCAGCGCCAGGGTGCCGGGGGTCAGCCTGTCCTTGTACTGCTCGGCGTTGGCCGCGGTGATGACCAGCTGCGGCTTGTCCTGCGGAAAGGGATCGATGTAGCCCTTGTCGGCGCTCCAGCCGGCCGGCGGCGTGGTCAGGCCGCCATCCCACGCCGGGATGCTGCCATCGGCGTTGCCGGCCTTCTCGGCGCCCACCGGGGTCAGGTCGGCGCCCAGGCGCGCGGCCTCTTCCGCAGTCAGCTTGGCCCAGGCGCTGCCGGCGCCGAGGGACAGGGTGGCCGCCAGCATGCAGGCCAGCGGGGTGCGGCGCATCGTTATTGTTTTCATGGCAGTGTCCTCGTCAGAACTTGTAGCTGTAGTTGACCGAGTAGTAGTCGCGGTCGCGCAGCGGGTCGTATTCGGCGTCGTTGTTGAAGGTGACGTAGTTGAATTCCAGGCTGTGCTGCTTCAGGTAGTCGAAGCGCACGCCGGTGCCCACGGTGAAGCGGCCCTCGTTGAACTGGCCGTCCATCGATACCCCTTCCACGTCCTGGCCGAGGAACAGGCTCGGGTAGGTGGCCACGCCGATGCCCAGCAGGTCGGGGTATTCCAGCTGGCCGCGCAGGCGGTAGCCCCAGGCGAAGTCGGTGACGTAGCCGTCGTCCTTGCAGCCGTCCGGCTGCGGGTTGCGCGGGCCGCAGGTGTTGCCGCCGTAGGTCGGGTGGGAGCCGCTGCCGAAGATGAAGCCGCGGCCGTAGCGCAGGTCGTCGTCGCCCTGCGGCACGTCGTTCCACTGGAAGGCGATCTCGGCGGCCACCTGCAGGCTGGAGGCGCCCAGCACGTTGGGGAACAGGTTGATGCCGTTGATCTGCAGCTGGGTCTTCTCGAAGCGGTCGTAGCCGCGCAGGTAGGCGTTCTGGCCGATCGCCTGCGCCTCCGCGCCCACCGGACCCACGCCCTGCAGGGCGGCGGCGAGCACGTCGTTGCCGTTGCGCTGCACCGGGACGTTCGGCGAGTAGCTCAGCTCGCTGCCCACCGACCAGCCGGCCAGGGTGGTGGCGGCGCTGATGCCGTACAGGCGGATGTTCTCCGGGTACTCCCAGAAGGCGCTGGTGGAGGTGGCGCCGAACGGCAGGTCCTGGTGCAGCTGCACCGGGTTGAGGAAGGGCGCGCCACGCCCGGCGACGCCGACCGGAATCGCACCCCAGTCGCCGGTCTGCGCGGAGACGTTGGGCGTGCGCGCATGGATGTTCATGGCGTAGAGGCCGAACTCGGTGTCGATGGAATCCACCAGGTAGCGCAGCGCGATACCCCACTGTCCGGAGTCCTTGGCGTCCTTGCCCTTGACCAGCGGCAGGCGCGCGCCGGTGGCGAAGCCCACCGGGTTGCTGACGTTGGTCAGCGAGGTGGCCATGGTGCAGCCGCCCGGATGGGTGGAGACGATGGTCTCGGTGACCGACCAGTAGTTGCCGCAGCCCTCGATGACGGTGGGCTCCCACTTGAACTGGTAGAAGGACTCCAGCGACAGGCCGTCGCTGAGGCCGAAGCTGCCGGAGATCATCCATACCGGCAGCAGCGCTTCCTTGATCTCGGTGCCCGGGCGGCGCAGGGACGGCACGTCCAGCGGGTTGATCTGGTTGACGCCCTGGACGAACAGGCTTTCGCCCCAGTTCAGCACCTGGCGGCCGAGACGCACCTGCAGCGGGTGCTCGTCGAGGTAGTAGGTGTCGTAGACGTAGGCGTCGAGCAGGTAGACGCCCTTGTTCTTCTGCAGGTCCTCGAAGCCGTCGTCGGACAGCGGCTTGCGCTGGTAGCCGTTGGCCTGGTTGCCGAAGTGCACGTCCTCGTCTTCCAGCGCCTGGTCGTACCAGCCCTTGACGCGCAGCAGACCGCCCATCTCGTCCTTGCTCACCGACAGCTCGGAGAGGAACTTGGCGACGGTGGAGAAGCGGTCGCCACGGTCGTAGTTGAGGTTGCCGCCGTCGGTGTTGGAGCCGCCGAGGCCATCGTTCTTGCCGATCACCTGGCCGTCGAGGCGGCTGTACAGCTCGTTGTCGCGCTCCTCGGCGCGCCAGCTGCTGCCGAAGGAAAGCGTGGTGTCGAGGCTGCCGGACCAGCCGTCGCCGATCTCGAAGTTGAATGCCTGGGCGTTCCCGGCAGCGGCTCCCAGCATGCCCAGCAGGACCGCGCGGCCCAGCGCGTGGCGGACGAAACCGGTGGCGTGTGAAGCGATTGTTGTTGTCATTGTGCCTTCCCTAAGTGATCCCGTTCGTGGGGGACGAAACGGCCAACCCTCCTCCGAGCCGCCCCTTCCCTAGCGGTCCTCGGTCAGCGATTGGCTGGGGTTAGTAAACGGGCTTCGCGGGCCGCATACCCCCTCCCCAGGCGGGAGGGGTAGGAGGTTTGGGACCCCTGCCGGGGTGGGAGGGGAAGGAGTGTCCCGGCGCACGGCGTTCTTTTGTAGGAGCGGGCCATGCCCGCGAAGAAGCGGACGCAGGAGCGTCCACGGATGCGTTCCCACGCGGGAGCGTGGGAACGATTTGGAGGTATGGGAGGTGGGCTTGGAGGTATGGGAGGTGGGCGGAGCGCGAACGCGGCCCCGCAATGGCGGATGAGAAAAGCCTCATCCCCCTACGGCCAAGGGATCGTCCGGCTCCGGAGTTTCCGTAGGGTGGATCGGCTCCATCGATCCACCACGGCCGCGAACGCGGCCCCGGGCGCGTGCGCCGCTCAGGCCACGCTGCGCGAAGCGCCCTTCCAGAACGGCGCGCGCAGCTCGGTCTTCAGCACCTTGCCCGCCCCGGACAGCGGCAGTTCGCTGCGGAACTCGATGCTCTTCGGCGTCTTGTAGTTGGCGACGCGCGCACGGCAGTGGGCGAGCAGCTCATCCACCGACGGCGCGCAGCCGGGCCGGGGGACCACCACCGCGTGCACCGACTCGCCCCACTCCGCGCTGGGAATGCCGATCACCGCGCACATGGCGACGTCCGGGTGGCTGGCGAGGGCGTTTTCCACTTCGGCGGAGAAGACGTTCTCGCCGCCGGTGACGATCATGTCCTTGACCCGGTCGACGATGAACAGGTAGCCGTCCTCGTTCATGTAGGCGCCGTCGCCGGTGAGCAGCCAGCCGTCCTCGCGGAGCACGGCGGCGGTCTGTTCCGGCTTGTTCCAGTAGCCCTGCATGGCGTTGGGCCCGCGCACGGCGATCTCGCCCACCTCGCCGCGCGGCACTTCCCTGCCCTCCGCGTCGACGATGCGCACCTCCAGCGCGCGCCCGGGGCGGCCGCAGGAGCGCAGCATGCCGCGGGCGGCGGCCTCCGGCGTGTGCTGGTCGGGGCCGAGGGTGGAGATCAGCGGGCCCATCTCGGTCTGCCCGTAGGCCTGGCACAGCTGCAGCCCCGGCAGCCTGGCCTGGACGTCGTGCAGCAGGCGTTCCTGGATCGGCGAGGCGCCGTAGACCATCAGGCGCAGCGAGGACAGGTCGTAGCCGGCCAGCTGCGGATGGCTGACCAGCATCTGGATCATGGTCGGCACCAGGATGGTCGTCTGCACGTGGTGGCGCTGGATCGCCGCCGCCACTTCCAGCGGGGCGAACGCCGGCAGGATCACGTGGGTGTGGTTGAGCAGCGTGGCGACGTAGCCCAGCGCCATGTCCGCCAGATGGAACATCGGCGCGACCCGCAGCATGGTTTCCTCCGGCTGGAAGAATTTCTCGCTGGCGAGGGCGATCTGGCTGCTCCAGAAGTTCCGGTGGCTGAGCATCACGCCCTTGGGGAAACCGGTGGTGCCGCCGGTGTAGAACAGACCGAGCAGTTCCTCGCCGCCGCGCCGCGCGTCCTCCACCGGCTCGCTGGCGGCGATCAGCGCCTCGTAGCCGAGCATGCCGGCCGGGATCTCGCCGTCGCCGGCGTAGATGACGTGCTCGATGCAATCCACCGCCGCGCGCAGGCCGGCGGCCATGTCCCTGAAGGTCTCGTCGACGATCAGGATCGAGGTCGCCGAATCGGCCAGGGCGTAGGCGTTTTCCTTTTCGCTCCAGCGGGTGTTGCACAGGTTCAGCACCCCGTCCGCCCAGGGCACCGCGAAGCAGTATTCGAGGTAGCGGTCGGAATTGAGCGCCAGCATGGCGACCCGGTCGCCGCTCTTCACGCCCAGTCGGCGCAGGGCGCCGGCCAGGCGGGCGACGCGCTCGACGAACTGGCGGACGCTGTGGCTGCGCTCGCCGCAGAGGGTCATCGTCCGCTCGGGGGACTGCTGGAGATTGCGGTGCAGGGGCTGGGTGAAATACATGGGATCTCCTGGATAGGGCTTCTTGTTCTTGGGAAGAGATGCGGCGGCTCAGGCGCCTGCCAGCCGGGCGACCATCAGGCCGACCTGCTCCGGTGTCAGGCGCAGGAACATGGCCGCCGGATCGGCGCCGACGGCCTGCACGATCCACTGCATTTCCGCCTGCGCCACCTCGGGAATGGCCCGCGGCATGCCGGTCTCGTCCAGCAGCGCCTGCAGCAGGACGATGACCTGCTGCAGGCACTCGTCGGCGCTGCATCCCGCATCGGTGATGGCGAAGGCACGCGCCAGCCGGGACGCGGCCGGGCGGTAGTAGTCGCGCAGCACGTCCAGCGCCACCGGCAGCAGCGCGCCTTTCAGCTGGCCGAAGGGAATGTCGTGGAACAGGCCGAGGGCGCTGGCGCAGCCATGCACCGGCATGGCGCCGAGCACGCCGGCGCGCGCCTGGCCAGCGAGCATGCTGGCCTGCAGCAGCGCGGCGCGGGCCTCGGCATTGCCCGGCTCGCGGGACAGCAGCGGCAGCCAGCGGCGGATCAGGTCGACGGCGGCGAAGGCGCTGGCATCGCTGAAGGCATTGCTCGCCGGACTGGCGATCACCTCCAGCGCCTGGGCCAGCGCGTGCAGGCCGCCGGCCACGGCGAGCGCCACCGGCACCTCGGCGGTGAGCTGCGCATCGAGCACGGCGATATCGGCGTCCAGGTACGGCGCCACCAGCAGCGCGCGATAGCCGCCCAGGCGCTCGCAACGGATCGCCGCGGCATTGCTCGCCTCGGCGCCGCTGCCGGCCAGGGTCGGCACGGCGATATGGGCGATGCCCAGCGGCTGCGCCGGCGGACTGGTTTCCAGGCGGATGCCGCCGAGCAGCACGTCCTGGATGTCGGCAAGACCATGGCCCAGCGCGTACTTGATCGCCTTGGCCGCATCCAGCACACGGCCACCGCCGAGGGCGACGATGGCGTCGACCTGCAGCGACCGTGCAACGGCGGCCGCATGGTTGACGCTTTCCGCCGCGGCATCGGCCTCGACCACGCCGACCAGCACCGGCTGGCCGCCGCCCCGGTTGGCGGCGAACACCGCCTCCAGCCGCTCGACCAGCCCGGCGCGGCGCACGCCCGCACCGGTCACCAGCAGCACGCGGCGGCCGCCCAGTTGCTGCATGAGCGCCGGCACCCGTACCAGTGCGCCGTCACCGCTGTGCACCTGCGTGCGCATCCAGTAGTGGAAATATCCCGTATTCGACATGACTCGGTTCCTCAGGCCCGCTTGTGCAGCAGGCCGTACAACGGCTTGGCGCGGGGATCGCGCTGGAAGGCGGTGACCACGGTCTTGGTTTCGAGGTAGCTCTCCAGCCCGGCGACACCGAACTCGCGGCCGTAGCCGCTTTCCTTGTAGCCACCGAAGGGCGCGTCGGTGCGGATCGCGTGCCAGTCGTTGATCCACACCGAGCCGGCCTGCAGGCGCCGCGACATGCTCTGCGCGACCACCAGGTCGGAGGTCCAGATACCGGCGGACAGGCCGTAGGGGCTGTCGTTGGCGATGGCGATGGCTTCCTCGTCGTCCTCGCAGGTCATGACCAGCAGCACCGGCCCGAAGATTTCCTCGCGGGCGGCCAGCATCCGGTTGTTCGCGCCGGCGATCACCGTCGGCGCTATGAACAGCCCGCCCTCGCAACCCGGCACGCCGACCCGCTCGCCGCCGCAGACCAGCCGTCCGCCGTCTACCAGCGCCGACTGGATGTAGCCGAGCACCCGCTCGCCGTGGGCGACGCTGGACAGCGGCCCGAGCGAAGTCGCCGGGTCCAGCGGATTACCCACCACCAGGCGCCGCGCAGCCTGCGCCAGCGCATCCAGCAGCGGCTGCTCGATGGACTTGTGCACGATCAGCCGGGTCCCCGACTCGCACATCTGCCCGGCATTCAGCATCACGCCGAACAACGCGCCCTCGGCCACCAGTTCCAGGTCCGCATCGGCGCGCACGATGGCCGCGCCCTTGCCGCCGAGTTCCAGGGTGACGCGCTTGCAGGTCTCGGCCGCGGTGGCCTGGATCAGCTTGCCGACCCGGCTCGACCCGGTGAACGACAGCTTGCCGATGCCGGGATGCCGGCTCATCGCCGCGCCGACCTCGTGGCCGTATCCATGGACGATATTGAGCACGCCCGGCGGCAGCAGGTCGGCGGTGATCTCGGCGAAGCGCGCGGTGGTCTGCGGCGTCAGTTCCGACGGCTTGACCACCACCGCGTTGCCCGCCGCCAGCGCCGGGATGGTCTTGGCCAGCAACAGCAGCAGCGGGAAGTTCCAGGCGGTGATCAGGCCACAGACGCCGATCGGCTCCTTCACCACCTGGGCGTGGGTCGGCTCGGGCAGCGGCCGTGGCGGCAGGTTCTCGACGAAGGGATAGCTGCGCACGATCTCCGCCATGCTCCAGCACAGGTCGATGGCGGCCGGGAGGTCCAGCCCGGCGATGCGGCTGACGGTGCCGCCGGAGCTGATCGACTCCAGGTAGACCAGCTCCTCGGCATGGGCATGGATGCGCTGCGCAAGGGCGTAGAGCAGCGTCGCGCGCTGCTCGCCGGGCATGTCGCGCCAGGCCGGGTCGGCGGCGGCCGCCTGCGCGGCGTCGACGGCCCGGTCGAGGTCGGCCGGCGAACCGGCCGCCACCAGGGCGATCACCTCGCCGGTGGCGGGATTCTCGACCTCGATGTACTGGCCGCTCGCCGGCGCCACGGAGGCGCCGCCGATGAAGTGGTCGATGCGGGTTGGCTGCATGATGCGTCTCCGGCGGCCGGTTTCAGAGCGTGCGGGAGATCAGCTCTTTCATGATCTCGGTGGTGCCGCCGTAGATCCGCGAGATGCGCGCATCGGCCCAGGCGCGGGCGATCGGGTATTCCCACATGTAGCCGTAGCCACCATGCAGCTGCACGCAGTCGTCGATCACCCGGCACTGCAGCTCGGTCATCGAGTACTTGGCCATCGAGGCGGTAGGGGCATCCAGCGCGCCGTCGAGGAACAGTTCGATGCAGCGGTCGAGGAACACGCGGCCGATCTGCACCTCGGTCTTCAGCTCGGCGAGCTTGTGGCGGGTGGTCTGGAACTCCAGCAGCTCCTTGCCGAACGCCTTGCGCTCGTGGCAGTAGCGCACGGTCCAGTCCAGCGCGGCCTCGGCCAGGGCGGTGGAGCTGATGGCGATCTGCAGGCGCTCCCAGGACAGCTCCTGCATCAGGTAGGCGAAGCCCTGGCCTTCCGCGCCGAGCAGGTTCTGCGCCGGCACGCGGACGTTGTCGAAGAACAGCTCGCCGGTGTCCTGGGCCTTCATGCCGACCTTCTTCAGGCGCTTGCCCTTGCTGAAGCCGGGCATCGAGGTGTCCACCAGGAACAGGCTGATGCCGCGGGCGCCGGCCGCCGGATCGGTCTTGGCCACGACTATCACCACGTCGCAGTGCATGCCGTTGGTGATGAAGGTCTTGGAGCCGTTCAGCACGTAATGGTCGCCGTCGCGCACGGCACTGGTGCGCACGCCCTGCAGGTCGGAACCGGCGCCCGGCTCGGTCATGGCGATGGCGCCGATCAGCTCGCCGCTGGCCATGCGCGGCAGGTAGGTCTGCTTCAGGTACTCGCTGCCGTTGTGCAGGATGTAGGGCGCGACGATCTCCGAATGCAGGGTCAGGCCGAGCAGGTTGGTCGCGCCGGCGCGGGCGAACTCTTCCAGCATGATCACGCTGTAGCGCTTGTCCGCGCCCAGCCCGCCGTATTCCTCCGGCATGCTGAAGCAGAGGAAGCCGCCCTCCCCGGCCTTGGTCCAGACCTCGCGATCGATGAAGCCCTGTTCCTCGAAGCGCTCGTAATGCGGCAGGACTTCCACCTCCAGGAAGCGGCGGATCGACTCCCTGAATTGCAGGTGTTCCTCGTTGAACAGGGTGCGCGGGATGCTCATTGGGTTTCCTCCAGAAGTTGCACTCGCCCGATTGCGGATGGTGGGCAACGTAACCGATGCCCGCCCCCCGCCACCCCTCCCGCGCCGGGAGGGGTGCCCCGCCGGGGTTTCTTTGCACTATGCGAATCACGCAAGCGGAGCGATCCGGCAACTTCGGACTGAGGAAACACGCAATGAACAGCAAAGCTTATGTCGCCGGCGTGGGCATGGTGCCCTTCGTCAAGCCCGGCAGTGGTGCCTACTACGACCAGCTCGGCGCCGCCGCCGTGCGCAAGGCCCTGGCCAACGCCGGGCTGGACTACCGCGACGTGCAGCAGGCGATCGCCGGCTACGTCTATGGCGACTCCACCGCCGGCCAGCGCGTGCTGTACCAGGTGGGCATGACCGGCATTCCGATCGTCAACGTCAACAACAACTGCTCGACCGGCTCCTCGGCGCTGTTCCTGGCCCGCCAGCTGATCGAGTCCGGCGCCGTCGAGTGCGTGCTGGCCGTGGGCTTCGAGCAGATGCAGCCGGGCGCGCTGAAATCCCAGTGGGACGACCGCCCGTCGCCGTTCGCCAACTTCGACGGCCTGTGCGACGAGATCTGCCCCTACGAGCAGCCGCTGGCCCTGCGCTACTTCGGCGGCGCCGGCAAGGAGTACCTGGGCCGCTACGGCGCCAGGCCGGAGCTGTTCGCCAGGGTGAAGGCCAAGGCCAGCCGCCACGCCGAGCACAATCCCATGGCGCTGCTGCGCAACGTGGTCACCGCAGAAGAGGTGCTGGCCTCGCCGCTGGTCTTCCCGGAAGTCCACCTGCACCGCCTGATGGCCTGCCCGCCGACCTGCGGCGCCGCCGCGGCGATCCTGGTCTCCGCCGACTTCGCCCGCCGCCACAACCTCGACGCCAGCGTCTACATCGCCGCCCAGGCCATGACCACCGACCTGCCCGGCACCTTCGACAAGCGCAGCATGATGGCCCTGGTCGGCACCGACATGACCCGCGCCGCCGCCGACCAGGTCTACGCCCACGCCGGCATCGGCCCGGAAGACGTGGACGTGGTGGAGCTGCACGACTGCTTCGCGCAGAACGAGGTGCTCACCTACGAAGGCCTGCGCCTGTGCCCCGAGGGCGGCGCCAGCGAATTCGTCGCCGCCGGCAACAACACCTACGGCGGCAAATACGTGGTCAACCCGTCCGGCGGCCTGCTTTCCAAGGGCCACCCGCTGGGCGCCACCGGCCTCGCCCAGTGCACCGAACTGGTGGAGCAGCTGCGCGGCCAGTCCGGCGTCCGCCAGGTCGCCAACGCGCGCATCGGCCTGCAGCACAACCTCGGGCTCGGCGGCGCCTGCGTGGTCACCCTCTATCGCCGCGTCGACTGACCGCGCGCAACCATCCAAAGGAGATTCTGATGATCGACAAGAGCTTCATCGGCCTGGTGCTGCCCGCCAGCCGCTGGGAGATCGAAAAGGGCCGCGTGCGCGCCTTCGCCCGCGCCATCGGCGACACCCGCCCGGAATGCAATGACGAGGAAGCGGCGAAAGCGCTGGGCTACCCGTCCCTGCTGGCGCCGCCGACCTTCGCCTTCAGCGCGATGATGGACGCGCGCAGCCTGACCGGCGCGCTGGAGCTGATGAACGTGCCGATCGCACGCATCCTCCACGGCGAGCAGTCCTTCGACTACCAGGGGCCGATCTTCGCCGGCGACGTGCTGAGCGTGGAAACCCGCGTCAGCGACATCATCGAGAAGAAGAACGGCGCCATGGAGTTCGTCACCCAGCTGACCACCCTGACCAATCAGAACGGCGAACAAGTGGGCGAGCTGCGCACTGTCCTCGTCGTGCGCAACAAGTAAGGAACCGCCCATGACGCCTATCAGCTACCACGACCTGCAGGTCGGCGACGCGCTGCCGGAACTGCGCCTGGCGCCGATCGACCGCGCCACCCTTTCGCACTTCGCCGGCGCTTCCGGCGACGACAACCCGATCCACATCGACATCGACTTTGCCCGCCGCGCCGGCATGCCCGACGTGTTCGCCCACGGGATGCTCGGCATGGCCTACCTCGGCCGCCTGCTCACCGAGTGGGTGCCGCAGTCGGCGCTGCGTTCGTTCGGCGTGCGCTTCGTCGCCATCACCCACCTGGGCAACCAGCCGGTGCTGACCGGCCAGGTGGTGGAGAAGTACGAGCAGGACGGCGAACGCCGCGTCGCCGTCGAGGTGCAGATGGCCAACCAGTTCGGCGAAACCAAGATCCTTGGCAAGGCCGTGATCGCCCTTGCGCAATAACAACTGAATCACGAGGAGAGAAACGATGGGCAAGCTCGAAAACAAGGTGGCGCTGATCACCGGCTCCGGCCGCGGCATCGGCCGTGAAGTGGCGCTCAAGCTGGCGGCCGAAGGCGCCGCCGTGGTGATCAACGACCTCGACGCGGCACCGGCGGAAGAAACCGTCGCCGACATCCGCGCCCTCGGCGGCAAGGCCGTGGCCTGCGTCGGCAACGTCGCCGCGCCGGACTTCGCCGAGCGCTTCGTGCGCACCGCCATCGACAACTTCGGCGGCCTCGACATCATCGTCAACAACGCCGGCTACACCTGGGACAACGTGGTGCAGAAGATGACCGACGAGCAGTGGTACGCCATGCTCGACGTGCACATGACCGCGCCCTTCCGCATCTTCCGCGCCGCCGCCGGCTTCATCCGCGAGGCCGCGAAGAAGGAAGCCGAAGCGGGCATCGAGAACTTCCGCAAGATCGTCAACATCTCCTCGGTCGCCGGCCTCGGCGGCAACTCCGGGCAGATGGGCTACTCCAGCGCCAAGGCCGGCGTGGTCGGCATGACCAAGACCCTGGCCAAGGAATGGGGCCGCTTCAAGGTCAACGTCAACTGCGTGGCCTTCGGCTTCATCACCACCCGCCTGACCGAAGCCACCGCCGATGCCGACGCCTCGGTGGACATCGAGGGCCGCAAGATCAAGGTCGGCGTCAGCCCCGACCTGGCGAAGATGCTGGAACGCTCCATCCCCCTCGGCCGCGCCGGCCGCCCGGCCGAAGCCGCCGGTGCGGTAGCGATGTTCTGCTATCCGGAGTCGGACTATGTGTCCGGGGAAGTGCTGATCTGCGGGGGCGGGATTTCGTTGTAAGGACGCAATGCCGGGCCATCGTAGGGTGGATCAGCTTCATCGATCCACCATGGCCGCGCATGCGGCCCCGCAATGGTGGATGAAAAAATCCTCATCCACCCTACGGCTTCGGGGACGGGATTTCGTTGTAAGGGATGCAGGGTGGATCGGCTCCATCGATCCACCATTCGTGCCATGCGGATGGCGAGAATCCTGTAGGAGTGGGCCATGCCCGCGACCCGGGCACGGCTGTCGCGGGCATGGCCCGTTCCTACAATCCCGGCGTGGTACTCACGCCACCGGAATCGCCGGATCCGCCGCCGCCAGGGCCACCGCCCGGTCCGCCACCGGCGGGTAGATCCACTGACTGTTGATCTGCATCTTCAGCTCCTTGGCCTCCGCGCCGATCAGCTTCGTCGCCCGCTCCCAGCCCTCGGTGAACACCGCGCCCCAGGCCCCCAGGTCGAGGCAGGTGACGTACTTCGGCTGGCTGTAGACCGTCGGTTCGACGCCGATGAGGTCCGCCGCCGCGTTGTTGCCGGCATGCCGGCCCAGCGGGATGGCGTGCTGGCAGGACATGACGTTGTAGTTGCCGCTCTCGTCCGTGGCGGCGCGGGCGACGTCGCCGGCGGCGAAGATTTCCGCATGGCCGTTGACCCGCAGGTAGCGGTCCACCTGCAGCCGGCCGAGGTGGTCGCGCTCGGCGGCGATCTGCTCGGTGAGGTCGCTGGCGCGGAAACCCACGGTCCAGACCACGGTCTTCGCCTCGATGCGCTCGCCGTCCGCCAGCACCACGCCTTCGCCATCCACCGACGCCACCGAGGTGCCCAGGCGCCATTCGACGCCGAGTTCGCGGGACGCCTCGACGATCGCCGGGCGGATGCCGTCGCCCAGCGCTGCGCCGATCTGCTCGGCGCGATCGACGACTATCACCCGGATATCCGCAGCGTCCCCCAGTATCGTCCGCAGCCTGGCGGGCAGCTCGGTGGCGGTTTCGATGCCGGTGAAGCCGCCGCCGGCCACCACCACGGTGTTGCGCGCGGGCGATTCCGGCAGGTCGGCCAGTTGTTGCAGGTGCCGCTCCAGGCGCGCCGCCGATTCGATCTGGTCGACGTCGAAGGCATGTTCCACCACGCCGATCGCGGCCGGCCGGATCAGCCGGCTGCCCGAGGCGAGCACCAGGCGGTCGTAGCCGATCCACTCCACGGCGCCGCTGGCATCGCGGTACTCGACGCGCTGGCCGTCGGCATCCACCTGCACGGCGGTGCCCTGGATGAAGCGCACGCCGACCGCGTCCAGCAGCTCCAGCAGCGGCGCGGCCATGCGCTGCACGTCCGGCTCGTAGAAGCGCGGGCGGATGCGCAGTTCAGGCTGCGGCGCGAGCATGCTCACCACCACGTCGCTGCGCCCATGACGATCGAGCAGACGCACGGCGCTGAGCGCACTCCACAAACCCGCAAAGCCCGCACCAATAATGAGAATATGTTGTTTCATCGCTCGCCCCTCTCGTCTGGGTGAATCGTCTTGACCCGGCAATGCTAGGGACAAAAGAATTCAGCCTAAATGACGGATATCCCTGAATTCATGCCAAGCCATCCTCGCAGCATCCTGTTCGTCGCCTATCCGCAGATGGGCCTGCTCGACCTCACCGGGGCGCAGACCGTGTTCTGGGCTGCGAACAAGGCCCTGCAGCAGCGCCACCTGCCGGGCTACGAAAGACACACCGCCAGTCTTCACGGTGGGCTGATGCCGACCGCCGAAGGGCTGGCCGTGGAAAGCCAGCCGCTGGACAGCTTCAAGGGCACGCGCCTGGACACCCTGATCGTCCCGGGAGCGCCGGAGATCGAACGCGCGGTGGCCGAGTCCGGCGAGCTCATCGAGTGGATCGCCAGCAACTCCGGGACGTTCCGCCGTACCGCCTCGGTCTGCAGCGGCGCCTTCCTGCTGGCCAAGGCCGGGCTGCTGGACGGCAAGCGCGCCGCCACCCACTGGGCCATGTGCGACATGCTCAGGACGAACTTCCCGGCCGTGGAGGTCGACAACGATTCCATCTTCATCCAGCAGGGAAAAATCTGGACCTCGGCCGGAGTCAGCGCCGGCATCGACCTCGCCCTGGCGCTGGTCGAGGCGGACTGCGGGCGCGAGATCGCCATGCAGGTGGCGCGGGAACTGGTGGTGTTCCTCAAGCGGCCGGGCGGACAGGCGCAGTTCAGCGAGCTGCTGCAGGCCCAGACGCAGGACAGCGAGATGTTCGACGAGCTGCACCACTGGATCGCCGACAACCTCGGCAACCCGGACCTCAGCGTGGAGGCCCTGGCCGAGCGCAGCCATATGAGCCCGCGCAACTTCTCGCGCCTGTACAAGCAGAAGACCGGCCGCACGCCGGCCAAGGCCGTGGAGATCTTCCGCCTGGAAGCGGCGCGCCGGCTGCTGGAGGAATCCGCGCGCAATATCGACCAGATCGCCCGCCAGTGCGGCTTCGGCGACGAGGAACGGATGCGCGCGACCTTCCAGCGCAACCTGGCCATTTCGCCACGGGATTATCGGCGGCGGTTTTCGCGGTAGCGGCGCTGAGCCGTAGGAGCGGGCCATGCCCGCGACCCGCCACAAGGTCGCGGGCATGGCCCGCTCCTACAGGCTCCAGCATCCAACCGCCCTACCCGCGATTGCGCTCGTCGAGGAACTTCAGCGACTGGTAGAGCATCTCGATCTTCGGCATCTCGCCACCCGCGCAGGCCACGGCGCGAAGGGGCGCGGCATAGATCGCCTCGATCTCCAGCGGCCGCCGGGCCTGGTAGTCGAGGTACATGCTCGGGTAGTAGTCGGTCCGCACGTCGGTGGCCTTCCAGGCCGCCTCCAGGCTTTCGGCCGAAAGCGCATGGCCGCAGACGGCGGCGCCTTCGAACACCTCCTCCATCAGCTCACTGACCAGCGCACGGGTGGTGGGCCGGCTCATCAGCTCCAGCGAGCCGCTGCCGAGCAATACCGACAGGCCATTCAGCGGCACGTTGAGCAGCAGCTTCTGCCAGCGCGCCCGGTCCAGGTCGTCCATCGCCCTGGCCTCGATGGCGGTAGCGGCGAACAGCGCCTCGACCTCCTCCAGCACCGCGCCTGCCGCGTCGCCCGGGCCGGAGTGGTAGCCGAGGGTCAGCCGACCGCCGCCGTAGTGTTCGATCACGCCGGCCCCCCGGCGATGGGTGGAGACGAAGCACAACCCACCGAGCAGGTGCAGGTCGTCACGGATCAGCGGACGCATGTCGTCTTCCACCGACAGGCCGTTCTGCAGCAGCACCACCCTGGCTTGCGGCGCGGCGACCTGGTCGATCACCGCCCCCAGGCCGGGATTGGCGGTGGTCTTGGCTCCCACCAGCAGCCAGTCGCAGGGCGGCATGGCGTCGGCATCGGCGTAGATGTGCAGCGGTTCGGGACGGTAGTCGCCGAGCGCCGGGCTCTTCAGGGTCAGGCCGAGTTCGCGCACCGCGGCATAGTCGCTGCGCAGGAGAAAATGCACTTCGTAACCGGCCTTCGCCAGCAGCATGCCGTAGAAGCCGCCGATGGCACCGGTGCCGATCACGCCCACACGCAAGACGTTCTTTTTCATCGCGAGGTTCCTTGTTGTCGCTTGTTTTTATCCTGTCCAGAAGGAAAGCAAGAATCTCTCCAGCAAAACGCAAAAAACCGGCTGGACGGGAGAACCCGTCCAGCCGGTTTTCGCTGCGAGCCGGACTCAGGCGACCTGCATCAGTCGGCTGAAGGCCTGCAGATGATGGTCGTCGTCACCGAACTGGTGGCTGATCATCACCAGGTGCTTGGCATAGTGCGAACCAACGTACTCGTCGGTCAGGCCGATGCCGCCGTGCAGCTGGATGGTCTGCTCGCAGATGAAGCGACCGGCGCGGGTGGTGATGAACTTGGCCGCGGCCAGGGTGCGGCTGCGCTCGTCGCTGTCCGGCTGGTCGGCCACGCAGGCGGCCAGCATGGCCATGGAGGTGGCCTGGTCCAGCTCGCTGCGCATGTCGACCATGCGATGCTGCAGGACCTGGAAGCTGCCAATGGTCACGTTGAACTGCTTGCGCGTCTTCAGGTAGTCGAGGGTAAGGTCGCAGGCGGCTTCCATGGTGCCCACGGCTTCCGCGCACTGTGCGGCGATGGCGCGGCCTTCCTGGTACCGCATGGCGGACAGGGCCTTGCCCGGCTCGCCGAGCGCCTTCTCGGCGCCGACGAACACGCCGTCGAGGAACAGTTCGCAGCCCTTGAAGCCGTCCGCGGTCGGGTAGACGCGGCGGTTCACGCCGGCTTCCTGCGGGTCGACCAGGAACAGGCCGATGCCGTCCTCGTCGAACTGGCCGCCGGACACGCGCGCCGACACCAGGATCAGCCCGGCGCTGTGGCCGCCGATCACCGCGACCTTGCGGCCGGAGAGGCGCCAGCCGCCGTTCACCGCTTCGGCGCGGGTGGCGACGTCATTCAGGTTGTAGTGGCTCTGCGGCTCCTCGAAGGCGACCGCCAGTTGCAGCTGGCCGGCGGCGACCTGGCTCAGCAGCTCGTCCTTCTGCACGTCGCTGCCCAGCTGGGCGAGCAGGCCGCCGGCGTACACCACCGACTGCAGGTAGGGTTCCAGGCACAGGCCGCGGCCCAGCTCGGTCATCACCAGCATGGTGTCCACGCCGCTGCCGCCGAAGCCACCGAAGGCTTCCGGGACCGGCACGCCGGTCAGGCCCAGCTCGCCGAGCTGGCTCCAGAAGTCGGCGCCGTAGCCCAGTTCGCTGCGGCGGTAGGCTTCGCGTTGTTCGAAACCGTAGGCGTCACGTACCAGACGCGCCGCCGTGTCTTGCAGCATCTGCTGCTCTTCGCTCAGTTTGAAGTCCATGGTCGGCAGCCTGTCAGAGTCCGAGGTTCACTTTGGAAACGATGTTCTTCTGGATTTCGTTGGAGCCGCCGTAGATCGACAGCTTGCGCATGATGAAGTACTGGCTGGCCAGGGTTGCGCTGTAGTCGGCGTGCAGCAGCTCGCCGCCGAAGGCCTGGTCCATTTCCTCTTCGAGGAACGGCAGCGCGTACGGGCCGACGGCCTTGCGCAGCAGGTGGGTCAGCGCCTGGCGCAGCTCGGTGCCCTTGACCTTGAGGATCGAGCTTTCCGCACCGGTGCCGCCGCCATCGCGGGCCGCGACGAGGATGCGCAGGTTGCTCATCTCGGTGGCGATCAGCTGCATTTCCACTTCGGCGATCTGCGCGCGGAACAGCGGGTCCTCGATCAGCGGCTTGCCGCCCTTCAGTTCACGGCTGGCGATGGCCTTGAGCTGCTTGAGCAGTTGCTTGGAGAAGCCGATGCCGGCCAGGCCGGTACGCTCGTGGGTAAGCAGGTACTTGGCGCAGGTCCAGCCTTCGTTTTCCTTGCCGACCAGGTTGGCCACCGGTACGCGGACGTCGTCGAAGAACACTTCGTTGACTTCGTGCTCGCCATCCAGGGTGATGATCGGACGCACGCTGACGCCCGGCGACTTCATGTCGATCAGCAGGAAGGAGATGCCGCGCTGCATCTTGGCTTCCGGGTCGGTACGGACCAGGCAGAAGATCCAGTCGGCGTTGTGGCCGAGGGTGGTCCAGGTCTTCTGGCCGTTGACGATGTAGTGGTCACCATCGCGTACGGCACGGGTCTTCAGCGAGGCCAGGTCGGAGCCCGAGCCCGGCTCGGAGTAGCCCTGCGCCCACCAGTCGGTCATGTCGAGGATGCGCGGCAGGTAGTGCGCCTTCTGTTCCTCGGTACCGAACTTGATGATCACCGGGCCGACCATCACGGCGCCGAACGGCAGCACGCGCGGGGCGCCGAAGGTGGCGCATTCTTCCTCGAAGATGTACTTCTCGACCACGCTCCAGCCGGTGCCGCCGTATTCAACCGGCCACAGCGAGGCATGCCAGCCGCGCTCGTTCAGGGTACGCATCCAGAAGATGTTGTCTTCCTTGCTCAGGCGCTTGCCCAGCTTGACCTTGGCCGCCAGGTCGGCCGGCAGTTTCTCGCGCAGGAAGGCACGCACTTCTTCACGGAAGGCGAGCTCTTCGGGCGTGTAATGGATATCCATCGAGGAGTTCCTCAAGCATTGTTGTCGGACCGGCTGTACCGCCGGCTCTGGCATCGGCCAGGTCGCCCCGGCCGCAGGTATATCGGTCTTCGAGTATCGGGAAGTGGGCGCAGGATGGCCCTAGTTCGTTCGGAGCAATTTGAGGGGTATTGCCGGGTGAAACCCGCCGGGCTGGCGGGCTTGCGGCTTTGTTCGCGAGCAAGGGCTAGGCGCCCCCCCTCGTTCCTACAGGTAGCACCTGCTCTTCGTAGGAGCGAGCTTGCTTGCGAACCCCAGGCCAATGCCCAGGCATTGGGTCGCGGGCATGGCCCACTCCTACAGATCAGAGCACCGCTTCGCTGCCGAGGAACGCGGTGACCTGGCTGGACAGCGTGCCGCCGTTGCCGTGCAGCAGGGCGATGTCGCACTTGTCCAGCTGGCGTTCGCCGGCCTGACGGCGGATCTGGGTGACCGCCTCGAGGATCAGGAACATGCCGTACATGCCCGGATGGACGCAGGACAGGCCACCGCCGTTGGTGTTCACCGCCAGCTCGCCACCGGGGGCGATGCGCCCGCCTTCGACGAAGCGACCGCCCTCGCCCTTCGGGCAGAAGCCGAGATCCTCGAGGAACAGGATGGTGTTGATGGTGAAGGCGTCGTAGAGCATCACCAGGTCGACGTCGGCGTGCTTCACCCCGGCCATTTCCATGGCGCGCGGGCAGCTTTCCGAGGCGGCGGTGACGGTCAGGTCGGGCATGGCCTGGATCGAACGATGCCACTGCGCGCCGTTGGCGCCGAGGAAGTAGACCGGCTTGTGCGGCAGGTCGCGGGCGCGGTCTGCACGGACCATCACGCAGGCGCCGCCACCGTCGGTGACCAGGCAGCAGTCGGCGGAAGTCAGCGGGTCGCTGACCATGCGGCTGGCCATCACGTCTTGAATGCTCAGCGGGCCGCGGGCAAAGGCCTCGGGGTTGAGGTTGGCCCACTTGCGCGCCGACACGGCGACTTCCGCCAGTTGCTCGCGGGTGGTGCCGTACTGGTGCATGTGGCGGCTGGCCGCCAGCGAGTAGGAGGTGATCGGGTGGCGCGGCTTGTAGAAGGTCTCGTGCCACTGCGGTTCGCTCATCGACACCAGGCGGCCGCCGGCGGTGCGCTGGTTGGAGCCGTAGCAGATCAGCGCCGCGTCGCACAGGCCGGCCTCCAGGGCCAGGGTCGCCTGCAGCAGGTGCATCTCGAAGCTGGAGCCGCCGACGTTGGTGCCGTCGACGAACTTCGGCTTGATGCCCAGGTACTCGCACACCGACAGGGTCGGGAAGGCATGGGAGCTGGTGGCGGCGAATACGGCGTCGATGTCCGAGAGCTTCAGGCCGGCGTCGGCGATGGCCTTCAGCGAAGCCTGGCCGAGCAGTTCCATGGGGCTGAAGCCGTGGGCTTCACCGATACCGGCGCTGCCGATGCCGACGATGGCGGTCTTGCCGCGGATTGCCTGGTTCATGCCTTGTCCTCCAGCAGATCGAACACCACTCCGGCCACGCCATCCACCTCGACGATTCGCGCCTTGACGCGGCTGCCGATCGGCGCGGTTTCCACACCCTCGATGCGTGACATCATGCGCACGCCCTCGTCGAGGTCGATGAGCGCCACGTTGTGGCTGCCGTTGCGCGCACGGTTCACGGTGATCGCGTAGATGGTGCCGGTGCCGCTGGCCTCGACCCATTCCAGGTCGGTTTCGCCGCTGCCGGGAATCAGCACGCGCGGGTAGAACACGTAGCGACCGGTGGACGCACTGCGTTGCAGCATGAAGCGGCCTTGTTGCAGGAAGTTCTGGTATTGCGCCTCGGGCCCGACGGCCGCGGCGGCAGGCTGCTCATTTGCTGCCATGAGATGCTCCTGATGGATTCAAGATTGCTGGGACGTGGAAACCGGCGCGTGCAGGCTCCGCGTGTTGGAGATGAAAGTGCCCTTGGCCCGGGATACCAGGCGCTCGCCATCCATGAGGCTTAGGCTGGCATTGCTCAGGGTGCGGCCGATCTTGTGGATCTCCACATGCGCGGTGATCCACTGCCCCGGCCGCGCCGGGCTGATGTAGTCGACGCTCAGCTCGATGGTCGCCGGTGGCAGTTCGAGCCCGCCCTGGACGCGGATGTAGGCGCCGAAGGCCGTGTCGGCCAGGGTGGCGAGGAAGCCGCCGTGGGCGATGTTCAGCGGGTTCAGGTGTTCGGCGAGGATGAACGCGGCGACTTCGCCGGTTTCCGGCTTGAAGTAGATGCCGCGGCAGCATTGAACGAACCCCGGCGCAGCGTTGTTGAGCCGCACCATCGGCACGAAGCCGTCGGGGATCGGGGAGGAAATGTCCATGGCGCTCATTATTGTTCTCCGTTGACTGGGCGCGTCGGTCTACAGGCCAAGCACCAGCTTGGCGATGATGTTGCGCTGGATCTCGCTGGACCCGCCGTAGATCGAGGTCTTGCGGTAGTTGAAGTAGCGCGGCAGCAGCGGCCCGGCGTAATCCGGCCCGGGACGCGGTGCGGTGGCGCGGCCCTGGACTTCCGCCCAGGTGTCGCGGATGAACGGCCAGCCCTGGGGCCCGACCGCTTCCACCGCCAGCTCGCTGATCAGTTGCTTGGTCTCGGTGCCGGCCAGCTTGATCATGCTCGAGGCGGCGCCGATGGACGTGCCGGAAGCGATGCCGGAGAAGACGCGCAGTTCTGCGGCGTTGACCGCCTCGACCTGGATTTCCAGCTCCAGCAGCCGACAGCGGAAATCCGCATCGTCGAGCAGGCAGCCGCCGTCATCGCCAGGTTGTTGCGCGGCGATCCAGCGCACCTTGTCCAGTTGCTGGCGCAACGACGGACCGTAGGCATTGCCGCGCTCGAATTCGAGCAGGTACTTGGCGCAGGTCCAGCCCTGCCCTTCCTCGCCGATCAGGTTCTCCACGGGGACGCGCACGTCGGCGAAGAACACCTGGTTGACCTCCTGCTCGCCGGGCATCGGCCCGTCCAGCAGCGGCAGTGGATCGACGCTGATGCCGGGCGTGGTCATGTCCACCAGCAGGAAGGAAATCCCGGCCTGCTTGCTGCCGTCACGGCTGGTGCGCACCAGGCAGAACATCCAGTCGGCCCACTGCGCCTGGGTGGTCCAGATCTTCGAGCCGTTCAGCACGTAGTGGTCGCCGTCGCGCTCCGCCTTCATCTGCAGGGACGACAGGTCGGAGCCCGAGCCCGGCTCGGAATAGCCCTGGCACCAGAAGATGTCGGAGGCCAGGGTCGGCGGCAGGAAGCGCGCCTTCTGCGCGTCGCTGCCGAAGCGCATGATCACCGGGGCGACCATCATGATGCCCATCGGCGAGACCCGCGGGCAGTCGGCGGCGGCGATCTCGGCCTGGAACAGATAGCGCTGGGTCGGCGTCCAGCCGGGGCCGCCATGTTCGGCCGGCCAGTCCGGCGCAACCCAGCCGCGGGCATGGAGCTTCTTCTGCCAGCGGCGCTGGCCTTCCTTGTCGAGGTAACCGTTCTTCGACTGCGCCATCATTTCGCGCAGTTCGTCGTCGTAGGCCTCGGCGATCCAGGCGCGGACTTCCTCGCGGAAAGCCTGTTCGTCGGCGGAATACTCAAGATTCATGGCTGCTCTCCCCCGCCAGTTCGCCGTAGCGGCGCACATGATGGTCGACCGAGCCGAACTGCTGCTCGATCACCGTGGCGCGCTTGAAGTAGTGCCCCACCGCCAGTTCCTCGGTGATGCCCATGCCACCGTGGATCTGCACCGCGCCCTGGCCGACGGCCTTGAGCGCCTTGCCGATGCGCACCTTGGCGGCGCTGGCGGCCATGCCGCGCTCGCGCGCCGGAGCGTCGAGCTGCATCACCGCCATCCAGGTCAGCGCGGCGGCCTGTTCGATATGGATGTGCATGTCCACCATGCGGTGCTGCAGGGCCTGGAACGAGCCGATCGGCACGCCGAACTGGCGGCGCTCCTTGGCATAGGCGACGGTGTCCGCCAGCATCCTCTGCATCACCCCGACCGCTTCGCCGCACAGCGCCACCAGCGCTTCGTCGTACACCGGCTCGAGCAGGTCCATGCCACGACCCTCGGCGCCGAGCAATGCGGATGCCGGCACGCGGACGTCGTCGAACCAGACTTCCGCAGCCCGTCCGCCGTCCACCGTCGGGTAGTCCCGGGTGCGGATGCCGGCGGCGTTCTTCTCCACCAGCAGCAGGCTGATGCCGTCGCGATCGCGCCGGCTGCCTGCGGTACGCGCACTGACCAGCAGATGCGTCGCCGAGGCCGCATCCAGCACCATGGTCTTGTGGCCGTTCAGCAGGTAGGCGTCGCCTTCGCGGCGCGCGCGGGTCTCGATGTCGTGCAGGCAACTGCGCGCCTGTACTTCGGATTGCGCCCAGGCGATGCGCACGTCGCCGGCCATGATGCCGGGGATGAAGCGTTCGGCCAGCGCGCCGCCGGCACGCCGGAGCAGGCCGCCAGCCAGCACCACGGTGGACAGGTAGGGCTCCAGCACCAGCGAGCGGCCGATCGCCTCCATCACGATCTGGTTCTCGACCGCGCCGCCGCCGAGCCCGCCCAGGGACTCGGGGAAGGCGGCGGAAAGAATGCCCAGCTCGCCGGCGAACGCCTGCCAGCACTCCGGCCGCCAGCCCTCGGCCGACGCGACTGCCGCCATGCGCCGGTCGAAGCCGTACTGCTCGTCCAGATAGCGCGCGAGCATGTCGCGCAGCATCTGCTGTTCATCGCTGAAAGCGAAATCCACCGTGCATTCCTCCGTGTTATCCCCTTCGAGAGCGTCGACCGAACGTAGGGCGCATAACGCGCCAGCGTTATCCGCCACAATCCTCCGCGCCCATCCCTTCGGCGGATGAAGCGTTCCGCTTCATCCGCCCTGCGTCGACAACGGGACAGCCGTTATCCGCCGTTATCCGCCGTTCGAGGCCATCATTCGGCCCAGGCGGAGGCGACGCTCAGGCGCTCGCGGCAGTCGGCGACCATGCGCTCGATCAGCTCGGCGCAGGTGGGGATGTCGTCGATCAGGCCGACGCACTGGCCGGCGGTGACGATGCCGTCGTTCGGCTCGCCCGCTTCCAGCGCGGCGCGGCCACGGGCGCCTGCGACCAGATGGCGGATGTCCTCGAACTTCGCCCCGCCCTTGCGCTCGATGCCGACCACTTCGTCGGAAATCGGGTTCTTCAGCACGCGCGCGGTGTTGTGCAGGGTGCGGAAGATCAGGTTGGTGTCGCGCTCGCTGGCGTTCACCAGGGCCTGCTTGATGTTCTCGTGGATCGGCGCTTCCTGGGTCGCGCAGAAGCGCGTGCCCATGTTCACGCCTTCGGCGCCGAGCGCCAGGGCGGCGGCCAGGCCACGGCCGTCGGCGATGCCACCGGAGGCGATCACCGGAATGTCCAGCTTGCGCGCCGCCAGCGGGATCAGC
The DNA here is from genome assembly GCF_900103845.1 of Pseudomonas jinjuensis. GTDB lineage: Bacteria > Pseudomonadota > Gammaproteobacteria > Pseudomonadales > Pseudomonadaceae > Pseudomonas > Pseudomonas jinjuensis. The sequence continues at coordinate 105,056 of NZ_FNIJ01000005.1, read as the reverse complement.
ACCAGGCCGGGCACGTCGTCCTCGCCCGGATGGCCGGCGCACTCGAAGCCGTCGATGGAAATCGCATCGACACCGAGGCTCTGCGCCTTCAGCGCATGGCGGATGGCCACGCACTTGTGAATCACCTTGAGGCCGGCGGCCTTGGCCCGGGCGATGTGCTCGCCGGGGTTGTTGCCGGCGGTTTCCAGCACCGTCACGCCGCTCTCGATGATCACGTCGAGGTAGCGGGCATAGGGCGGCGGATTGATCGACGGCAGCAGGGTCAGGTTCACACCGAACGGCTTGTCGGTCATGGAGCGGCAGCGTTCGATCTCCGCGGCCAGCGCTTCGGGAGTCGGCTGGGTCAGCGCGGTGAGGATTCCCAGGCCGCCGGCATTGGAAACCGCCGCGGCCATCTCGGCGCGGCCGACCCACATCATGCCGCCCTGGATGATCGGGTAGCGGATGCCGAGCAGTTCGGTAATGCGAGTTTTCATCGTGTTCTGTTGCCTCTGCGTGGTTTCATCGTTCCCACGCTCCTGCGTGGGAATGCAGCCTGTGGCGCTCCCGCGCCATGGGACGCGGAGCGTCCCCGGATGGGTTCCCACGCGGGAGCGCGGGAACCATTGGCATCCGTATTACTGGTCGAACATGATCACCGAGCGGGCCAGCTCGCCACGGCGCAGTTCGTCGAAGGCATCGTTGATCTGCTCCAGCTTGAGGCGCTGGGAAATCATCTCGTCGAGCTTCAGGCGACCCTGCATGTAGAAGTCGACGAGGCGCGGCAGGTCCACCGGGAAGCGGTTGGAGCCCATGAACGAACCCTGGATCTTGCGCTCGCCAAGGAAGTCCAGGCCGTGCAGCTCGACCTTCACCCCCGGCTTGATCATGCCGATCACGGTGGCGGTGCCGCCGCGGCGCAGCATGCCGAAGGCCTGTTCAGCGGTCTGCTTGAGGCCGATGCACTCGAAGGAATAGTGCACGCCACCCTTGGTCAGTTCGAGGACCTGCTGTACCGCATCGCCATCCTTGCCATTGACCACGTCGGTGGCGCCGAACTGCTTGGCCAGTTCCAGCTTGGAGTCGAGCATGTCGATGGCGATGATCCGCCCTGCCCCGGCCAGCGCCGCACCGTTGATGGTGGCCAGGCCGATACCGCCGCAGCCGATCACCGCGACGGTCTCGCCCGGACGCACCTGGGCGGTGTTGAACACCGCGCCGGTGCCGGTGATGACCGCGCAACCGAGCAGCGCTGCGCGATCCAGGGGCATGTCACGGCGGATCGCCACACAGGCGTTCTCGTGAACCAGCATCTGCTCGGCGAAGCCGCCGAGGTTCATGAATTGCGGGATCGGTTTCTGCACGTAGCTCAGACGCGGCGCTTCGTCGGCAGCGCGCTTGGTGCTGGGCGACTGGCAACGGTTCATGTGGCCGGTCACGCAATCGCTGCAGCAGCCGCAGAACGCCGACAGGCAGGTGACCACGTGGTCGCCCGGCTTGACGCTGCGCACATCGGCGCCAACCGCTTCGACGATGCCGGCCGACTCATGGCCCAGCAGCACCGGCAGCGGGTAGGGATAGGTGCCGTCGACCACGTGCAGGTCGGAGTGGCAGACGCCGCTGGCGACGGTGCGGATCAGCACCTCGCGCGGGCCGGGCTTGCTGATGCTGACTTCTTCGATGGTCAGCGGGGAACCGGGCTGATGGAAAACGGCTGCTTTCATGGAGCACCTCTAGTAGTTGGCAGTAACCCGGGTCAGCGACCCGGGTGGGAAGGTGAGGTTCAGCGGGCGATCAGGGAGCCGACGATCTGGCGGACCTGCTCGACGAAGGGCGGACGCATCAGGTCCGGGGCATCGGCGGTGCGCAGCACCGCGCGGGCATGGCTGAAGGTCTTGAAGCCGTCGAAGCCGTGGTAGGCGCCCATGCCGCTGGCACCGACGCCGCCGAACGGCAGGCTCTCGACGCCGACGTGGCGGATCACGTCGTTGATGCACAGCGCGCCGGACAGGGTGCGATCGAGCACGTAGCGCTCTTCCGCAGCGTCGCTGCCGAACCAGTACAGGGCCAGCGGACGCGGACGGGCGTTGATGTAGGCGACCACCTCGGCGATGTCCTTGTACGGCTTGATCGGCAGCAGCGGGCCGAAGATCTCGTCCTGCATGACCTTCAGCTCGTCGCCGGGGTTGCGCAGCAGGGTCGGGGCGATCTTGTGGTGCGCCTGGCCGGCGAAGTCCTCGTTGGCCGGGTTCAGCTCGATCAGCTCGACGCCGGCGTCGCGCGCTTCGCTCAGGTAGCCCTGCAGGCGCTCGAAGTGGCGGGCGTTGATCACCGAGGTGAAGTCCGGGTTGTCCTTCAGGGTCGGGAAGAAGCCGGCGACCACGGCCTTGGCCGCAGCGACGAAGTCTTCCAGCGATTCCTCGGGCACGAACACGTAGTCCGGCGCCACGCAGATCTGCCCGGCGTTGTGCATCTTGCCGGAGACGATCTTGGTCACCGCCTTCTGGAAGTCCGCGCTGCGGGAGATGATGGTCGGCGACTTGCCGCCCAGTTCCAGGGTCACCGGTACCAGGTTCTCCGCGGCGGCGCGCATCACGTGCCTGCCGATGCTGGTGGCGCCGGTGAACAGCAGGTGGTCGAACGGCTGCGAGCAGAACGCATGGCCGGTCTCGGGGCCGCCGGTGATCACCGCGACTTCTTCCTCGGCGAATACCGAGCGGATCATGCGGGCGATCAGCTCGGAAGTCTTCGGGGTGAATTCGGAGGGCTTGATCATCACCCGGTTGCCCGCGGCCAGGGCGCCGGCCAGGCCGCCGAAGGCCAGGTTCACCGGGAAGTTCCACGGGCTGACGATGCCGATCACGCCCAGCGGCTGGTATTCCACCCAGGCCTCGCCACGGTCGGTGTGGCGAGGCTCCGGCTTCATCCAGCCGGCGACCTGGGCCTTGCTCTGCTTCAGCACCATCAGCGGCGAGAGCACTTCGGTGACACGGGAAAAGTCCTTGCTGCGATGACCGAAGTCGGCACAGACCGCCTCGACGATCTCTTCCTGGTGGTCGACCAGGAGTCCAATGGCACGGTCGATCAGCTCGATACGCTGCTCGACACTCATGGGCGCGCCAGCCAAGTGTGCGGCGCGCTGCTTGTCCAGCACCGCACGGATCTCGGCGGCGCTGTATTCGGTTTGCTTGTCACTCATCGCGATAACTCCGTTATGCGTTCTTTTGTCGTTCTTGTCAGTGGATCAATCGCGCTCCGGCCACTGGAACAGTGGCGGCTCCTTGCGCACGAAGCGCGCGGAAGCTTCCTTGAGATAATCGGAGCTGAGAGCCACGGCCTGGGCGGCGGCCTCGGCATCGAGGAGCTCGTGCAATCCGCTTTCCAGGGAACGGCCGAGCAGGCGCTTGGTCATGGCGAAGGCGCAGGTCGACTGCATGGACAGGCTGCGGGCAATGGTCTCCGCGCGGGCGTGCAGTTCCCCGGCCGGCACCACTTCCAGGGCGAGGCCCAGTTCACGTGCTTCATTCGCGCCGATCTCGCGCGCGGTGTAGATGATCTCGCGGGCCTTCGGCAGGCCGACCAGGCGCGGCAGGAAATACGAGGCGCCAAGGTCGGGCGCCAGGCCGATGCGGGCAAAGGCCATGCAGAAACGCGCGCGCTCGGAAGCGATGATGAAATCGGCTGCCAGCGCCACGCTGAAGCCGGCGCCGAAGGCCACGCCGTCCACGGCTGCGACTACCGGACGGTCGAAGTCCGCCAGTGCCGCCAGCAGGCGGTTGTTCTCGGTCATGCGCATGCGCATGAAGCTGGCTTCGACGCCGCCCTGCATGGTGGAAACATCGCCGCCGGAGCAGAAGTCGCTGCCGGCGCCGGTCAGCAGCAAGGCGCGTACATCAGGATTGCGGCGCAGCTCGGTCAGGGCGTCGAGCAACTCGACGAACATCTGCCCGGTCATTGCGTTCTTGCGTTCCGGGCGGCTCATGACCAGCGTGGCCAGCCCGTCATTGATGGTGAGTTGTATGGTCGACATGGACTTTTCTCCTCAGCCATGAACAAAGGAAAGCGCCGCCCGCAGGCAACGGGCGGCCTCGTCCGTCACAGGGTGCGGGCGATGATTTCCTTCATGACTTCGTTGGAACCGCCGAAAATCTTGCTGACCCGGGCGTTCATGTACTGGCGGGCGATCGGGTACTCGACCATGTAGCCGTAGCCGCCGTGCAGCTGCAGGCACTCGTCGATGATTTCGCAGTTGCGCTGGGTGGCCCACCACTTGGCCATGGCCGCGACCTCACCGCTCAGCTCGCCTTTCAGCACCTTGACCATGCAGTCGTCGATGAAGGTACGGGCGATGGTGTAGGTGGTCTGCATTTCCGCCAGCTTGAAGCGGGTGTTCTGCAGGTCCAGCGACGGCTTGCCGAACAGCTTGCGGCTGCGGGTGTACTCGATGGTGTCGGCCAGCGCACGCTCCATGCTGCCCAGCGCGCCGAGGGCGATGATCATGCGCTCCTGCGGCAGCTGCTGCATGAGCTGGATGAAGCCCTTGCCCTCTTCCGGGCCGAGCAGGTTGGCGACCGGCACGCGGACGTCGTCGAAGAACAGCTCGGCGGTGTCCTGGCCACGCTGGCCGATCTTCTCGAGGATGCGGCCACGGCGGAAGCCCGGCAGGTCCTTGGTCTCGACCACGACGATCGAGGTGCCCTTGGCGCCCTTCTCCGGGTCGGTCTTGCACACCACCAGGATCAGGTCGGCGTGGTAGCCGTTGGTGATGAAGGTCTTGGAACCGTTGATGACGTAATGGTCGCCATCACGCACGGCGCGGCACTTGATCGCCTGCAGGTCGGAACCGGCGCCCGGCTCGGACATGGCGATGGCAGCTACCATCTCGCCGCTGGCCATCTTCGGCAGCCAGGTCTTCTTCTGCTCTTCGCTGGCGTAGCGCAGCAGGTAGTGGGCGACGATGCCACTGTGTACGTTGGTACCAAGACTGCTGCTGATCTGGCGGGACTGCTCCAGGGTCAGAATCGCGTCGTGGGCGAAGTTGCCGCCCATGCCGCCGTACTCTTCCGGGATGCTCAGCAGCAACATGCCGCACTCGCCCGCCTTGGTCCAGATTTCACGATCGACGTGATGCTGCTGGGCCCAGCGCTCTTCATTGGGGACCAGTTCCTCGGCGACGAAGCGGCGCACGGATTCCTGGAAGATCGGCAGATCGTCGACGATCCACGGGGATTGGTAGGCAGTCATGGCATTCCTCAGGTACGGAGGCAATCAGGGAATTTTTTGGGGAAGCGCGCCCTGCGTAATGCAGGGCGCGCTGGGGCACTACTTAGAAGTTCTGGCCCGGGCCACCGCCGCAGTACACGACCTGGCCGGACAGGTAGTTCGATTCCGGCAGGCAGAACAGGACCACAGCGCCGGCAGCTTCTTCAGCCTTGCCCGGACGGCCCAGCGGGATGACGGTGCTGGCGGCGTCGAGACGCGCCTGCTGTACGCCGACCTTGATCTCGCGGCCTTCGATGTTGACGGTCTTGCTGGCGTCGCCGGCCAGGGCCTGGGTCAGGCGGGTGTCGATCAGGCCGAAGGCGACGGCGTTGACGTTGACCTTCAGGCGGCCCCACTCCTTGGCCAGGGTCTTGGACATGCCGAGGATGCCGGCCTTGGCGGCGGAGTAGTTGCTCTGGCCAGCGTTGCCGCCAGCAGCGCCGGAGGAGATGTTGACCACTTTGCGGAACACTTCGCGGCCTTCGGCGGCTTCAGCCTTGGCGGCGGCGCTGATGATCGGCTGGGCGGCGCGCAGGATGCGGAACGGAGCGGTCAGGTGGCAGTCGATGATGGCTTGCCACTGCTCGTCGGACATCTTCTGGATCACGTTGTCCCAGGTGAAGCCGGCGTTGTTGATGATGATGTCGATGCCGCCGAAGTTGTCGACCGCGGTCTTGACGAAACGATCGGCGAAGTCCGGAGCGGTCACGCTGCCCACGCAGGCAACGGCTTCACCGCCGGCGGCGCGGATTTCCGCGATCACTTCCTCGGCCGGAGCGGCGTCCAGGTCGTTGATGACCACTTTGGCGCCGTAGGCAGCCAGTTGCAGGGCCACTTCACGGCCGATGCCACGGCCGGAGCCGGTTACCAGGGCGACTTTGCCTTCGAGTTTCTTGCTCATTGCTTTTTCCTTCTTGTTCAGGCGTCCAGGGCCACGACGGCTTCGCCGGACAGTTTGATTTCACCCGCCTGGTTGCGAGTGGTGATTTCCAGGCGCACGGTGCGGCTGGCTTCGTCCTTCTCGATCACCTTGCCGGAGCAGGTGATCGCATCGCCGATGTGGGTGATGGCGACGAAGCGCACGGAGAAGTGGCGCAGTTGCTCCTGCGGCACCCAGTCGGTCAGCAGGCGGCCCAGGAACGCCATCGACAACATGCCGTGGGCGAACACGTCGGGCATGCCGGCCTTCCTGGCGAAGTCGATGTCGACATGGATCGGGTTGTGGTCACCGGAGGCGCCGCAGTACAGCGCCAGGTCCAGGCGGCTGATCGGTGCGGTGGTGAACGACGGCAGTTCGTGGCCGATTTCCAGGTTTGCAAAGTTCACGGTCGGCTCCTCAGTTACGCACGACGAGGCTGTTGCGCAGCTCCGCCACCAGTTCGCCCTGCTCGTCGGTCACGCGAGTTTCGCGCACCACGAACTCCAGGGCGCCGCCCTTCTTGTCGTAGATGTCGACGATCTTGGTCTCGAAGCTCAGGCGATCACCGGCGAAGGCCATCTTGTGGTAGGTGAAGCTCTGCTCACCGTGCAGGATGCGGCCGATGTCGATACCCAGGCGCTTGAGCGTCGAGCCCGAACCACCGGATTCCATGTCCAGGCAGAACAGGAAGGTCGGCGGTACCGGCAGGCGGTCGCCTTCGGTGTAGCGCGCGTCCTTCTGGCCGGTGGCCTTGGCGAAGAAGCGCAGACGGCCGGCTTCGATCAGTTGCGTGTGGCTGGAAACCACCGCGCCGATATGGCTCTTGTCGATCATGGATGGGCTCCGATCACTGACGCTGGTACAGGGTGACGACGCAGGCGCCGCCCAGGCCGAGGTTGTGCTGCAGGCCGAAGCGCGCGCCTTCCACCTGGGTGGCGTCGGCGGTGCCGCGCAGCTGGCGGGTCAGTTCGAAGCACTGAGCCAGACCGGTGGCACCCAGCGGGTGGCCCTTGGACAGCAGGCCACCGGACGGGTTGGTGACGACGCGGCCGCCGTAGGTGTTGTCGCCGTCGAGGATGAACTTCTCGGCACCGCCTTCGGGGCACAGGCCCAGGGCTTCGTAAGTCAGCAGCTCGTTGGCGGTGAAGCAGTCGTGCAGCTCGACGACCTGCACGTCCTGCGGGCCGACACCGGCCTGCTCGTACACGCTCAGGGCGGCATTGCGCGCCATGTCGTAGCCGATCACCTTGCGCATGTCGCCTTCGTCGAAGGTGCTGTTGCGGTCGGTGGTCATGGACTGGCCGGCGATGATCACGTCAGTGCGCAGACCGTGCTTCTTGGCGAAGGCTTCGGAGCAGACGATCGCGGCAGCCGCGCCGCAGGTCGGCGGGCAGCACTGCAGGCGGGTCAGCGGGTCGAAGATCATCGGCGTGGCGAGGACTTCTTCGGTGCTGACGACGTTGCGGAACACCGCCAGCGGGTTGCGTGCGGCGTGCTGGCTGGCCTTGGCGCGGATCATCGCGAAGATTTCGCGGCCGATGCCGTATTCCTTCATGTAGGCACGACCGGCGCCACCGAAGAACTGCGCGGCGCGCGGAGTCTGCTCCTCGAAGCCCTGCAGTTCGTTCATGGTCCTGGCGAAGCGGTCCATCGGGCCGGTGCGGTCGGTATAGGCGCCTTTCAGGGCCCCCGGAACCATCTGCTCGAAGCCCAGCGCGATGGCGCAATCGACGGCGCCGCTTTCCACTGCCTGGCGAGCCAGGAACAGCGCGGTGGAACCGGTGGCGCAGTTGTTGTTGACGTTCACCACCGGGATGCCGGTCAGGCCAACACCATAGAGTGCAGCCTGGCCGCAGGTGGAGTCACCGAAGACGTAGCCGGCATAGGCCTGCTGCACCAGGTGGTAATCGATGCCGGCATCGGCCAGGGCGGCCTTGGCGGCGTTGGCGCCCATGATGTGGTATTCGTCGCTGGCACCCGGCTTGGTGAACGGGATCATGCCGACGCCGGCCACAACTACTTTGTTGCTCATGCTATTTCTCCAGGGATGAGTAGGGAGGCCGTGACGTCAGTTGACGGCGCGGGTCTTGTCCTTCCAGTAAGGGGCGCGCAGGTCGCGCTTGAGAATCTTGCCGGCACCGGACATCGGCAGCGCCGCCATGAACTCCACGGATTTCGGGCACTTGTAGCCGGCGATGAACTTGCGGCAGTGCTCGATGATTTCTGTCTCGCCGGCTTGCTGGCCCGGCTTGAGGACGACCGCGGCATGCACCGCTTCGCCCCAGCGGTCGCTGGGGATGCCGATCACGGCACAGGCCGCCACGGCGGGATGGCCGGCCAGCGCGCTCTCGACTTCCGCCGAGTACACGTTTTCGCCACCGGTCACGATCATGTCCTTGATCCGGTCGACGATGTACAGGTAGCCATCCTCGTCCATGTAGCCGCCGTCACCGGTATGCAGCCAGCCATCGCGCAGGGTTTCGGCGGTTTCTTCCGCCCGGTTCCAGTAGCCGAGCATGACGTTCGGGCCGCGGGCGATGACCTCGCCGACGATGCCGCGCGGCACTTCGTTGCCGTCCTCGTCGACGACGCGCACGTTGACGCCGATGAGCGGCCGTCCGGCCGAACGCACGCGCCCGCTGGCGATCGCCTCGGCGGTATGGTTTTCCGGACCGCTGATGGAGATGCTCGGCGACGCCTCGGTCATGCCGTAGCCTTGCTGGAACTGCACGCCCGGCAGCAGCTGCAGGGCCCGCTCCAGCACCGGCTGGGTGATCGGCGAGGCACCGTAGATCAGGCGCTTCAGGCTGCTCAGGTCGAAGTTGGGGAATTCCGGGTGCATGATCAGCGCCTGCAGCATCACCGGGACCAGCAGGATGTCGACCACCTTCTCGCTCTCGATGGTGCGCAGCACGTCCAGCGCATCGAATGACGGCACGAACACGTGCGGCCGCCCCGAGATGGTCTGGGCTATCACGCGCGCCATGCAGGCGGTGTGGAACATCGGAGCCACGTGCAGGGTCACGCTCCCCTCGATGGACGCGTAGTCGGCCATGCGCATGATCGCGGAAGACCACAGGTTCATGTGCGACTGCATCACGCCCTTCGGCCGTCCGGTGGTGCCGCCGGTGTACATGATGGAGGCAAGATCGTCGCCGCCGCGCAGCGCGTCCGCGATGGGCTGGTGCTCGGCGATCAGGCCCTCGTACGAGAGCATGCCTTCCGGCGCCGGGCCGCTGCCGACATGCACCAGTACGGGAGGAACCTTGGCAGTGGCGACGATCTCCGCAGCCATGTGCAGGAAATTGTCGTCGATCAGCAGAATGCGGGTGTCGCAATCGTCCAGCGAATAGACGATTTCCGGCACGCTCCAGCGGATGTTCACCGGATTGAGCACGCCACCGCCCCACCAGGTGCCGTACATGTATTCGTAGAAGCTGTCCGAGTTCAGAGCCAGCATGCCGACGCGATCGCCATCGCACATGCCGAGAGAGCGGAAGCCTGCAGCCAGGCGCGCCACGCGGTCGACCACCTCGCGGAAGGTGCGAGTGCGTCCACGGAAGATCGTGGCGACTTGATCGGGCTGCTGCTGCAGCATGCGATGCAGCCCTTGGGTCAGGTACATACTCGTCTCCTGAGGAACTTGTTGTTGTGTTTTTCGATGCTAGGGATCGGGCACAGCACACGCCTCGGTCGAACGAGTGAGATTTGGAGTATTCATCGGCACAGCCCGCATCCCCCGCCGGGGTGAGGGCACGAGGAGGCCGGAATGCAGTCGCGACAGGTCGAAGGAGCGCACGCCCCCGGCGGAATGCCCTGCGACGGGATGTATACGCCAAATGGAGTAAGGTCGGAGCTAGTGCTAACGTGGCAGAATCGACCCACCCACAAGAACAAGATGCACACCGGCATGCCCCACATACCGGTGACTCGCAAGCGGAGTTTCCATGCCACGCAAACCGGACCTTTTCCAAGGCGTTATTCCGGCGGACACCGGTGAATTCCTGCCCAATCCGCACTCTGTGGACATCGGCGCCCCCGTCACCTGCCGCATCCAGCCCGGCAAGCTCGCCGTTCCCGCCACCCTCGGCAGCCACCTGCTGCGTGAAGATCTGCTGGAGCAGATGTCGCGGCTGGAAGGCAAGCGCCTGATCCTGATCCGCGCCGCCGCCGGCTTCGGCAAGACCACTCTGATGCAGCAGTTCCACCACCGCTGCCAGGCCAATGGGCGCAAGACGCTGTGGCTGAACGTCGACTCGGCGGACAACGACCTGTCCCGCTTCATCACCCACCTGGAGGCCGGCCTGTCGCGGCTCGCCGCGGGCGAGGCGGCGGATCCCGTGCCGGCCGCCATGGACCAGCAGGATCTCGGCCTGGAGCTGCTCGAGCGGATCAATCTGCTGGATGGGCCATTCGCCATCTTCCTCGACGAGTTCGAGGTGCTGCACAACCCTTCCCTGCTCAACTTCATCCAGCGCCTGCTGGAATTCATGCCGGCCTGTGGCGTGCTGGTAGTCACCTCGCGCACCACCCCGGACATCGGCCTCGGCCGCCTGCGGGCGCGCGGCCAGCTGCTGGAGATCAACCCCGGAGCGCTGCGCTTCTCCCTCGACGAAGCCACCCGCTTCATCCGCGAAAAACACCAGCTGGCGCTGGGCGATCGGGAGATCACCACTCTTTATAACTGTACCGAGGGCTGGATCACCGCCATCTACCTGGCGAGCCTGTCCCTGCAGGGGCGCGACGACCGCGCGGCCTTCGTCGCCTCGTTTTCCGGGTCCAACCTGGAGCTGGCGGAGTACCTCACCGAAGACATCCTCGCCCGGCAGAGCGAGTCGTGCCGCCAGTTCCTCCTCGATACCAGCGTGCTGACCCAGCTCAGCGCACCACTCTGCGCGGCGGTCACCGGGCGCAACGACTGCGCCGAGATGCTCGAGCACCTGGAACGCAGCAACCTGTTCCTCTATCCCACGGACAACGACCGCCACTGGTACCGCTACCACAGCCTGTTCGCCAGCTTCCTGCGCGACGCCCTGGAGCGCAGCCATCCCGGCCGCGCCGAAACGCTGCACCGCAGTGCGGCGCACTGGTTCCTGGAACAGCAGCGGCCGGTCACCGCCATCGAGCACCTGCTGCTGGCCGGCGCCAAGGCCGAAGCCGCCGAGCAGATCGACCGGCACGTGGTGGAACTCACCGATGCCGGCCGTTCGCGCCTGCTGCTGCGCTGGCCGGACCAGATTCCGACGGACATCCTGCAGCATTACCCACATCTGTGCCTGGCCTATGCCTGGAGCCTGGCGCTGCATCGGCGCTACGACGAAGCCATGAAGTGGGTGCAGCGCATGGAAGGCATGCATGACGAGGAATTGCGGCTGAAGGCGGAAACCGTCCGCTGCCTGGTACTGGTCCTCACCGACCGCACGCAGGAATGTTACGAGGCCGGCGTCCGTCACATCGATCGGCTGCCGCCCGAAGAAACCTTCCAGTACGGCGTGGTGGTCAACGCCCTCTCCTTCAGCATGCTCACCATCGGCCGCTACGATGAAGCCCGGCGCCTGATTTCGCGTGCCACCCTGCGCGACTCGCATCGTTCGAGCTTCCTGCGCATCATCACCACCAGCATCGAAGGCATCATCGATCTGGTCCAGGGTCGGATCGGCGCCGCGCTGTCGCGCCTGCAGGCGACGCTCGAGAGCAACCTCGCACGCAACACCGGCAAGGTCTTCGGCGGCCAGCCGTCGCTGGACATGGTGCTGGCGGCAACCCTTTACGAAGTCGATGAACTGGAAGAGGTCGCCCAGCGCCTCTCCGATGCAATGCCCTACGTCAAGGACGCCAGCCCGCCGGATTCGCTGATCAACTGCCATGTCCTGCTGGCGCGCATCGCCTACCTGCGTGGCGAACAGAACAGCTGCCAGCGCTACCTGTCGGATCTGGAGCTGATCGGCACCCGTTCGGGCTCGGCGCGCATCGTCTGCTCGGCGCGGCTCGAGCGGGCGCGGATAGCGGTGCTGGAGAACCGCCTGGAAAGCGCCGAACACCTGCTGCAGGCGGCGGAGATCTATGGCGACTGGGAAGACCCGGATATCCACTTCTACGCCAACGACACCGAAACGCCGAGCATCGCCCGCCTGCGCCTGCGCATCGCCACCGGCCAGTTCGCCGACGCCGCCGAGACACTGCACCAGGCCATAGAACTGAACCAGCAGAAGCAACTCTGCCGCCGGGTACTCAAGCTGCGCCTGCTGCACGCCCTGGCGCTGGACGGCCTCGGCGAGCAGGAGGCGGCCTTCGACGAACTGACCGAGGCGCTGCGCTTCGCCAGCCACGAGGGTTTCATCCGCATCTTCCTCGACGAAGGTCCCACGTTCGGCAGGCTGCTGCAGGACTGGGCCAGGTCGTTCCAGGCCACCAGCAGCCGCCTGGGCATCGAGCCGCGCTTCCTCGCCCGTCTGCTGCAGCGCATCGGCAGCGCGGACGAAGCGGCCAACCCGGCACGGGCCGGCGGCTCCCAGGAGGCGCTGACCGCCAGGGAGATTCAGGTGGTGCGCATGCTGGCGGCGGGCTACCGCAACAAGGTGATCGCCGAGAAGATGTTCCTCTCCGAATTCACCGTGAAGACCCATCTGCGCAACATCAGCGCCAAACTCGGCGCCCAGGGGCGGGTCGAGGCGGTGGCGATCGCGCGGGCAAGGGGGTTGCTGGACTGACCTGAGGGTGGAAAGCGCCAGGCGTTTTCCACCCTACGGCCTACCTTCCTACTATTCGCGAGCAAGCTCGCTCCTACAAAAACGTGACCTCTCGCTCCTGCATATGGAGAGCGTGACCTTGCCTGCAGGAGCGAGCTTGCTCGCGAAGAAAGCCTCCGATACCGCCAACGCCCTCAGGCCAGAATCCCCATCGCCTTCGCCCGCATGATCGCCTGGGTCCTGCGGTTGACGCCGAGCTTGCTGTTGATCTTCTTGGTGTGGGTCTTCACCGTGTTCAGGGAGATGTACAGGCTGGCGCCGACTTCCTCGTTGGACAGGCCGTCGGCCAGCAGCTTGAGCACCGATACCTCGCGGCGGGTCAGAAGGCTGTCCGGTTCCTTTTCCGGCATCACCGCCGGTTCGGCGCGGGAGCATTCCGCCGGCGCGGGCGTCAGCCAGTTCTGCAGGGCGCGCTGCAGGCCGGCATCGGGGCCTGCCTGGCATTCCACCGCAGTGCCGCCGGACGACCGGCATTCGCTGTCGAGCCAGCCGAAGGCTCTCTGCACCAGGCTGGCGACGTTGCGGAACTGCAGGCGCTCGCAAGTCTGGCGCAATGCCTCCAGACGCGCCCACCCCTGGGCATGCTGACCGCTGCCAAGCTCGGCGAGCGCCTGCAGGAACTGGCAGCGCTGGCGCAGGGATGGCACGTGCAGGGGCGGTAGCCGCGTCGCATCGACCTCTTCGTCCCGGGCCATGCGCAACACCCGTTGCCAGTCGCCCTGCCGCGCCAGCAGGCGCATGCCGAACATTTGCAGGGTTCCTTCGTAGCAGAACGGCAGGATCCGGGCGCAGTGCATGTGCCGTTCAGCCTCGTCCAGCAGCGAGCGGGCGCGATCGTGTTCGCCACGCATGGCGGCGATTTCCGCCAGACACAGACACCCATGGAGGATGAACGGATCGGCGGCCGAGCGAGCATGCCGCACGGCGTCCAGCAGCACCTCCTCGCCCGCCGGCAGAGCGCCGCGCAGCAAGTGGATCTCGCCCCGCAGCAGGAGCAGCCGGCAGAGCAGCAGGTCGTGCTGCCGGCCGCTGCGCTCCACCAGGTGCAGAGACTCGTCGAGCAGAACGGCGGCACGCTGGTGTTCGCCGGCGAGCAGTTCCAGGCGGATCAGGTCGCAGTTGACCAGCACTTCGCTGGCCAGGCACTCCTCGCGCCTGGCCAGTTCGAGGGCGGCCTGCATCAGGCGCCGGGCTTCCTCCGGCTGCCCGCTCGCCATCGCCACCCTGCCCAGGGTGAAATGGCAGAGCAAGGCGGCACGGCCGTCACTGTCGCCCAGCCAGCCCAGCGCGGCCTGGCAATGTTCACGCGCCGCCGCGGCATTGCCGCGTAGGCCCTGCACCGCGCCGTGCAGGGCCTGCCAGTTGGCCAGCAGGCGAATGTTGCGTGCGGCGCTCGGCTGCGGCAGGTAGTTGCCGAGCCTGTCCAGGCAGACCTGCGCCTCGTCCAGGCGCCAGCTGAAGAGCAGGGCCCGGGTGTTCTGGAAGATCAGCCGGGGCGTGCTTTCCATCAGCTCGGCGGGCAGGTTTCGACGCCAGTCGAGCAGTTGTTTCATGTGGTCCTCGGTCAGCAGCCAGTCCAGCCCCAGGCGATCCATGAAGCTGACGGCAACTTCCGGCTGGCCGGCGCCGAGGGCCATGTCGATGGCGTCGTCCACCTCGCCCAGCCTGCCGAGGATGCGGCAGGCGTGCAATTGCAGGCGGCCCAGCGTCGCCTTGTCGGCCAGTTCGCGCAGCGCCGGGACGAAGGCCGGCAGCAACTGGTACCAGCCCTCACGGGCAGGCACCGGTTGCAACAGCGACTGTTTCTGCAGCAGGGAGCGGAACATCGCACCACCGCCCTGCCCTTCCCACAGTTGGTCGCACAGCGTCTCGGAAACCTTGGGCAGATGGGCGATGCTCGCCAGCGCCGCCTGCTCGGCGGCATCCAGGCGACCGAGCAGTTCGCGCTGCAGGAACCCCCGCAGCCAGGCCGTAGCATCGCTGCCATCGCGCAGTGCCAGCAGCGACAGGCAGGCCCCGGCGCACCAGCCATGGGTGTCTCGCCAGATTCGCTCGGCCGCGCGCGGTGCAGGATGCCCGTCGAGACGGGAAGCCAGTGCGTCGAATTCGTCGCGGGTGAACGCCAGTTCACGGGCATCCAGTTCCAGCAACTGGTCCTCCAGCAGCAGGCGCGGCAAGTTCCACGCCGGCCGCTGACGGCTGCTCACCAGCAATTGCAGCGGCAGGTCGGGCTGGGCAAGCAGATCGTCGACCCATTCATCCATTTCCGCACAGGCATGCTGCGGGTAGTCGTCGAGAACCAGCCACAGCGGCTCCCGGCGCTCCTCCAGCAGGCGGCGCAGACTCGCGCGATCGAGGGATTCGCAACCCAGTGCGCGAGCGAGATGAGCGCAGAAGCGCTCCATCGACAGTGCCTGGCCGCCGAAGCCGATCCAGACGCGCACCTGCCCCGCCGGCAGGCTCTGCAGACATTCGCTGAGCAACGTGCTCTTGCCGTAACCGGCAGGCGCGCGCAGCAGGCGAAGGCGCCTGGGTTTACGCAGCAGGTCGAGCAGACGGGAACGCGGTACGTGCGCCGCAGGCAGCGCAGGACAATGACCGTGACAGAAAACCCGGGGACTGGAGCTGGACATGTGAATTCCGCCGACTGGATTGTTCTTCTGGCGTCAGCAGACCATTCACACCTTTGCGGGACAATCGCCCTTACGGAGTAGCGGTGGAGTAGACGCACCGGCGCCGCCCCCGAAGGAGCGGCGTCGGTTGCGCTGTATCAGCGGATGCCCGCGTTGCGCAGGGCGGCTGGGGTGAAGTCGCTGGACTTGGCCTGCAGCGTGAAGTCGATTCCACGCTTGGATTCGTTTTGCAGCGCCATGACCAGGTAGCGGCCGGAGATCAGGTCGTTCAAAGAGTTCGCCGCGTACAACGCCGTGCCCTGCTCGTAGTTGTTCACCGCGAAACCTTCGCCGACACGCCAGAGCTGCCCGCGACCGTCATACAGCTGGGACTCGACCGCCATCCAGGTGTCCTCGTCGAAGTAGTAGTGACGCTTGGCGTAGATGTGGCGCTGGCCGGGCTTGAGGGTAGCCTCCACTTCCCACACGCGGTGCAGTTCGTAGCGGGTCAGGTCCTGGTTGATATGACCGGGCTGGATGATGTCGGCGTACTTCAGCTTCGGCGACCACAGCCGGTAGTTGTTGTAGGGGATGTAGATTTCCTTCTTGCCGATCAGCTTCCAGTCATAGCGATCCGGAGCGCCGTTGTACATGTCCGAGTCGTCCGAGGTGCGCTGGCCGTCGGCAGCGGTGCCCGGACCGTCGTAGGCGACCTGCGGGGCGCGGCGCACGCGGCGCTGGCCGGCGTTGTAGGCCCAGGCCTGGCGGCCGTCGGTCACCTGATCGATGGTCTCGTGCACCAGCAGCACGTTGCCGGCCAGACGCGCCGGACTGGTCACGCGCTGCTTGTAGTAGAACAGCACGTTCTCGGTCTGCTTCGGATCGTCATCCTTGAGCAACTGCGGATAGCCGAGATCCTCCTCGAAGGTCACCGGAGTGAAGGAACCATCGACCTGCGGCACCGCCTGGGCGGTCAGCCGGCGCTGGTTCGGGCCACGGTAGCGGGTAATATGGTTCCACACCACCTCCAGGCCGTTCTTTGGAATCGGGAAGGCGTAGTTGCGCGAATCGGTGAAGTTGGCGAGGCTGTTCCCATCATTCGCCTCCTCGGTGTGCAGCGCACTGCGCTTTGCGGCGTCATAGATCGCCTGAGGGCTCGCGGCGGTGCGACGGGTCTGGTACACGGGAATCTTGTAGGTATCCGGATAGCGCTTGAACATCGCCATCTGGCCAGCGGTCAGCTTGTCCTTGTACTGGTCAGCGTTGGCGACGGTGATGGTGAACAGCGGCTTGTCATCCGGGAACGGATCGCTGAGGAAACCGTTTTCCACCTTGGCCGCGCCAGGCTGCAGGCCGCCGGTCCAGGCCGGGATGGTGCCGTCGGCATTTCCGGCCTTCTCGGCACCCAGCGGAGTCAGCGTGGTGCCCAGCTGGGCCGCCTCTTCCGGGGAGACCGCGGCCATCACGCTGCTGGCGAGCAGCGTGATGGCCAGGGCGCCGACATGGATCATTGTTCTTGTTTTCATGTAATAACCCTCGTATTTCTGAATGATCAGAAGTTCACACCAAAGCTGAGCGCCACGAAGTCGCGGTCAGTGTTGGTGTTGAAGTCGCCACCGAAGAAATCGGTGTAGCTGAGGCTCGCGGTGTAGGTGTTGCGGTAGTCCGCATCCACACCGACGCTGATGGCCTTGGAACCTTCGTCGAAGTTCGGGCCGGTGCCTTCCACGTCGTGCGACCACGCCATGTTCGGCTTGAAGTTGATGCCGGCGATCACGTTCGGGTAATCCAGCGAGCCGCGCAGGCGGTAGCCCCAGGAGTTGGTGGTGTAGAAGCCGTGGCTGTTGCACTCCTGCGCCGGGTTGCTGGCAGCGGGAGTACCCACGCCGGTACCACGGCAGCTCGCCAGACCGGCTGCGCCGGGCAGGATGCCCGAGCCGAAGATCGGGCTGCGACCGAAGCGCAGGTCGGTGCCGTCGCTGTCGCCCAGGCCATTGATGCGGTTGTAGCCCACTTCGCCGACCACGGTCAGACGCTCGGCGCCCATCACCTGGTCGAAGAACTTGGTCACGGTGGTCTGTGCCTGGAGGACCGGCATGCGCTTGTAACCGTTGACCACCCCGCCCGGAGTCGTGGTGATGAAGCCGGTGGTTGCCAGCGGCGAAACCGCCGAGCCGAAGGTCGCGCTGAGCAGGTCGGCAGTATTGAGCTGCAGCGGCATGTTCGGACGGTAGCTGACTTCGCCGCCGAGCGCGGCTCCGCCGATGTTGGTCTGGAAGCTCAGGCCATACAGGCGGATGTCTTCCGGGTAATCGATGAAATAGCCGCTATTGCGGATCGAGTTGATCTGCGCCAGGGCGGGGATCGTTGCGCCACCCGCGCCGGTGGTGCGAACGGTGCTCAGGTACGGGTTGCGACTGTGGTAGTTCATCGCATAGGCACCGAACTCGGTGTCGTTCAGCTCCGGCAGGTACCAGCGCAGGGCGATGCCGAACTGGCCACTGTCCTTGGCGTCATTGTCCTTGATACGCGGGACGAAGACGTTGGTGTCGGCATCCGGCAGACCCACGTTGTCGGAAACTCCCTGCGGCAGGTCGAGGCCGGCGGCCACCAGGCGGTCGTTGCAGCCTTGCGGAAGCGCGTCGTTGCCAAAGAAGGTGCCGCAGTTGTCAGTGACGGTCTTGTCCCACTCGAGCTGGTAGAAGGCCTCGGCGGTGAGGTTCTCGGTCAGGCCCTGGGAGACATAGAGCAGGTTGACCGGAATCAGGCCTTCCTTCACCTCGGCGCCCGGACGGCGCAGGGCGGCGGCGTCGATCGGGTTGATCGAGTTGATGCTGTTCTGGATGAAGGTGCTCTCGCCCCAGCTCACCACCTGCTTGCCCAGGCGCACGTTGCCCGGCAGGTCAGCGAGGTTGTAGTTGTAGTAGACGAAGCTGTCGAGGAACATCGCCCCGGAAGACTTCGCCGCGCGATCACGGCCGCTGTCGTCGATGTCGTAGAAGTGCTGGTGGCCGTCCTTCAGCTCGAAGTCGTACCAGTACTTGCCACGCACGAAAGCACCGCCATCGCCGTATTTCAGTTCCAGGTCATGCACGCCCTTGAAGATGGTCGAGAAGTTCTCGCCACTCTTGAAGTTCCGGCGGTTGTCGTCGGCGGTACGGGTCGAAGCCCGGCCGTCGGTGGCACCGCCGTTGTTGGACATGAAATCCTTGTCGGGGCTGGTGGTGGACCAGCTGCCGCCTACAGACAGCGACGAATCGAACTGCCCCTCGATCTCCCCAATGGAAAAGTTCACGGCTTGAGCCTGAGAGGCGACCGCCAGGGTTACAGCGGCGGCCAGGGCATGCGGTCGGAAAATTCCGCGCATTGTTATTGTTGGCATGCGGTGCTCCAAGTGGATGTTGCGTTTAGTGAGTGCATGCTAATCAGCCGCCGGAACCCGCCAAAGCGCCTGCTCGGGTGATTTTTGGGGTCACCCTCGAGGGTGATATTCATGCTTTCCGGAGCTGTTCCGGCGCCATGAACAGCCCCGCAGAGGGCGTTGTCGTTGCGCCGTTGGGTAGGAACTTCCCAACCCCGGGTTCAGTGCGCGCCCATCCGGCCCCCGCCGCGGCGGGGGCTCTCGACGGAAGCTTGGGTGAGCTCATGCCGGAGCCGTTGCGAGCGGCATTCGGGGATGGGTGACGGCCTCGCGCGGCTGGCTCAGACCGATCCGGGCGCTGACCTGGCCAGCGGCAACTTGAACTCCAGCAGCCAGACTTCCCCGTCAGCGCCGCCCGCCGGATCCTGCCGCCGGATCTGCGCGCCCAGGACATCGAGCAGGCTCCGCAGATGTACCAGCGTCAACCGGTCGGAGCCCTGCCCGTCCAGAGCCCCAGCGGCATGTTCCCCCGTCGAATGGATCTCCAGCAGGAACTTCATGAAGCCGCCGGGAATGACGCTCGAATGCAGCGTCAGACGTATTCGCGGCCTTGCCTCGCCGCGGACCAGCAGCCGCAGCAACGAATCGAGCAACTGGGAGTAATGCGCGACATCGATCCAGGCCACAGTGAGGGCGAGATCGTGCGAATCGATCACCAGTTCCCCTCCTCCCTCCAGCAACTGGCCACGCAGCGCTTCGAGAATCTCTCCGGTCAGCTCGCCCAGATGACGCGCCTCGGTGCCTGGCGCAGTCTGCAGCAGGTCCAGGTCGATCAGCAGTTCCACCTTGTCCAGCACCTTCTGCATGTCGCTCAGCACGTGGGCCCCATTCCCCAGCGCCTTGCGTATCTGCTCGATATCGTCCAGCCGGTTCGCCGCCGCCATCAGCGAATCCATGACCTTCAGCAGCGGATACAGCTCCAGGGCAACGGCCGACAGTGCCTCGCTCTTCATCCGGCTCATCGATTCGACAAGCGCCTTCTCGTGGCGCAGCTCGATCAGCACGGAGTCCCGCCGGGAGAGATTGCGCGTACCGCCAACCATGCCGATCACCCTGCCCTGCGAGTCCCGGTAGGGCGTGCACCAGACATAGGTCGGCTGGGCCTGGCCGTGTTCCTCGATGACACTCTCCAGGGCCAGGGACTCCTCGTTCTCGACGGCTTCCCGGTAACGCCGCGCGATGCGTTCGCGCAACTCCGGCGAGTACCAGGGCGAATCCTCGAGCCGGAGCCCACAGATTTCCTCGAAGCTCCTGACGCCCACCCGTTCGAGGAAATGACTGTTGCACATCAGCAGCCGCCCCTCGCGGTCCCTCACCATCATCGGCGCAGGAACCGCGTCCACCAGCGCCCGCAGCATGGTGTGCTCCTTCTCCAGTTCGGCGGCCTGGGGCAGTTCGGCGGGCGGAGCGGAGACATCCGCTACCGTTTTCACCAACCCGGTGGTGCGCGCCACCTCCAGCAACTGGAAGGTCGAGCTGACATGGAGCTTTTGCTGGAGCCGTACCTTGTAGGTGCTGACCGTCTTGTAGCTGAGTGCCAACTGATCGGCGATCTGCTGGTTGCTCAAGCCCTTGGCGAGCAGCTGCAGCACGGTCAGTTCGCGCGCGGACAGCTGTCCGATTTCGTTTCGCCGCTGTGCTGCGGAGGTGTCGAAATCCTTCGACTGGGCCACGACGCTGGGAAAATAGCAGCGACCGTGCAGGACCGAACTGACCGCGATTTCCAGGTCGTCCAGGGCCTCGATCTTGCTGACATAGGCATCCGCCCCGGCCTGCATGGAACGGCTGGCATACAGGTCGCTTTCCTGGCTGCTGTAGATCACCACCCGCGTGCCGTTGCCGCCGGACTTCAGCCGACGGACGAGATCCAGGCCGCCCAGGCGCGGTATGCCGAGTTCGGTGATCAGCAGATCGGGCTTGAGCTGCCGGCACTGCGACAGGGCGTCCGGTCCGTTGTCCGCCTCACCGATGACCTCGTGTCCTGCGCGTTCCAGCATCGAACGCAGTGCCGCGCGGATCACCGGAAGACGATCCGCGATCAGGATTGTGCTCATGGCAGAGTTTCCGTCTGCGGCATTTCCCGACGCTGTAGCTTAGTTCACCACGGATCGGCAGCCAGCGGACAGCCGGAAGCCCGGCGCTACGCAGGATAGCGCCGGGCTTCCGGTTGGATGTGCGGCACCGGGGGCCACGCCGCCCGGGCCCGCAGCGGTCATTGATAGACGATATCCAGCGTGGTCCGGCGGTTCGGCGCCAGGCATTCGATCACATGGGCAGTGGCCGGGCCGGGGCATTCGATCTTCGGCATGGCGGCACCGAGGCCGGCGATGCTGATCACGTTGGCCGGCACGCCACGGCGTACCAGCAGATCACGCACGCTGGCGGCGCGCTGGCGGGAGAGTTCCAGGTTGCTCTCCTGGCTGCCGATCCGGTCGGTGTAGCCGGTGACCTGGATGCTCCGCACCTGGCGGGTCGCGAGCTGGTCGGCGAGATGGCCGAGCTCGGTTTCACCGCGCGGGCTGAGTACCGCGCTGCCGAAGGCGAAGGTGGTGTCGGCGGACAGGGTCAGCGATTCCGCCCTCGCCGGGGCCGGTTCTTCAGCCTGGGCCAGGCAGTCTGCCGGTTGGAAATGGAAGGAACGCGCCAGCATGTCCTTGTCGAACAGCACCTTGTACTGGCAGACCTTGTCCGGCTGCCCGTTCGGCTGGCGGAATTTCAGGATGTAATCCCACTCCCGCACGCCGAACATGCCTTCCTTGAACTGCGGCGGGCCAATCAGCTCCTGGATCTGCGCCTTGGTCATGCCGTCGGCGATCTTGCCGAGGTTTTCCTGGTTGACGTAGCTGCCGTCGGGACGGGTGGCCTTGCTGACGGCGGGGAATACCGGCTCCTGGGTCATGCCCTGGGAGTCGACCTTGCTGACGGTGCTGGTGCAGGCGGTGATGGTTGCCAGTGCGGCTGCAGCCACAGCGAAGCGAAGGGTATTGCGGGTTGCCCTGAACATGTTGATTACCTCGAATTCCTGTAGTGGGTGAGGCCCGGCGAGCGCCGGGCCCGGGCCTAGCGGCGAAGGGTTACCACTGGTAACCGACGCCGACCCCGACGCCCACTTCACCCTGGCTGTCCGCACTGCCCTGCAGTTTGGTCACCCACTTGCCGTTGTCGGAGATGCGCGACACGCCGACCGACAGCGCCGACTGGCCGCGATAACCGCTGACGCCGACCGCGGCCATGCTGGCGCCCGGCTCGTAGGGCTGCGGCAGGCTGGCCATGGCCATGGCCCCGGCGATCCCCGCACTGAGGGTGTCGTCCTGCTCGTCGAGGTCGTTCTTCAGGGCGTTGTAACGCGAGTCGGTATAGGCATTGGCGTTGTTGGCAACGCTACCCACGCTCTTGTTCAACTGGTCGAGGTTGACCGCGTCGGTACCTGCGGTACCGGCCCCCACGTTGGTGATCTGCCGTTCGTTGCCGGCGCTGCCCACCGACACGCTGTTGGCACGGTCTGCCACCGAGTTGGCGCCCAGGGCGACGGAGTTGTCGGCGGTGGCCTGGGCGTTGGAGCCGATAGCCGTGCTGTTGGCGCCGGAGGCGATGGCACCAGCGCCGCCAGCCGTCGCGTCGGCTCCGGTCGGCCGCGGATGCGCGCGGCGGCTGGTGTTGTTCACCTGGAACATGCCTTCCGTGCCATTGTCGATGTTGGTCACGTAGGTATCGATCCGGTTGACGGTGCCCTCGACGTTGGTGACGCGGTTGTCCACGTTGGTGACGGTGGTGTTGACCTGGTTGATCGAGTCGTCGGTGTATTGCTTCGACTCGGCTACCGCGCCGTCCAGTTGCCGCAGGTTGACCGCATCGGTGGCCTGCCTGCCGTCGGCGACGTTGCTGATGGTGCGGGTTTCTCCGGTGGCGGCGTTACCCACCGAGACGGTGCCGACGGTGTCGTTCTGCGCATTGGAGTACTTGCCGACGTAGCTTTCCGCACCGCGGCCGTTGTCGCTGGCGCCCTGGCCGAGCGCCACGCTGCCGCTGGCCGAGGCATTGGCACCCTGGCCGACGGCGGTGCTGCCCGCGCCGGACGCACTGGCCTCGTCACCCATGGCTATCGAGCCGGCGCCCGATGCCTGCGCGTTGGGGCCGACCGCGATCGAGTCGGTGCCGATAGCCTGCGAGTCGGCCTTCACGGAATTGGCATGGAAGTACTTGATGCCGCCGCCGTTGTTGATGTTGTTGATCTGGTTGCTGACGTCGAACAGCTGCGAACCGTTGATCGCATCGGTGCTGTCCGCGCTGACGTCACCGTCGGCGATGCCGGTGATCTTGCCGTTGTCGTTGATGGTGATGTCGCCGAACTTCGGCGCATCGGCCATCTGCAGCGAGACGATACCGGTATTCGGATCGACGACGGTCTTCAGGTTGGCGCCGGAGTAGGTGCCTGCGGTGGTGGCCCCACCCCTGATGATCAGGGTTTCTCCCAGGTTACGATGCACGGGGTCGCCTTCGTTGCCAGCAAAATCCAGGCCCCTGGTGGTCAGTTCGCCACCCTGCGCATTCAACTGATCGAGGTTCACCGCATCGCTACCGTCCACGCCGGGCGCGAGGTTGGTGATCCTGGTGTGGTTCATGTCGATGCCGCCCACAGTGATGCTCGGACCATTGTTGATGGTCAGGCCGGCGTTGTTGATCAGGGTGTCGCCCATAGTGACGCTGTCGAGGTCCAGGTCACGGTTGAGAGTGACGGTCACCTGGCCGTCCTGGTCCGCACCGCTCTGGGCCACGCCGATGTTGCTGTCGCCGCTGAAGGTAACGTTGCCGTTCGGGCCGATGTTGGCGCTGTTGCCGGCGGCGTCGCTGACGTTCCAGCCGGCCGAGGCCAGGTCCCTCACATCAGTGAGCTGATCGACGTTCACCGCATCGCCACCGTCCACGCCGGGCGCGAGGTTGGTGATCCTGGTGTGATTCATGTCGATGCCACCCACAGTGATGCTCGGGCCATTGTTGATGGTCAGGCCGGCGTTGTTGATCAGGGTGTCGCCCATAGTGACGCTGTCGAGGTCCAGGTCACGGTTGAGAGTGACGGTCACCTGGCCGTCCTGGTCCGCACCGCTCTGGGCCACGCCGATGTTGCTGTCGCCACTGAAGGTAACGTTGCCATTCGGGCCTATATTGGCGCTGTTGCCGTCGGCGTCGCTGACGTTCCAGCCGGCCGAGGCCAGATCGGCCACGCCCTTGAGCTGCGCCACGTTGACGGCATCGGTCTCTTGCAAACCTGCGGCCACACCGGTGATCTGGCGAGTCTTTCCGGTAGCCGCATCGCCTACGCTGACGGCACCCAGAGTGCTCTTCCAGGTAGCGCTGGTATCGGTGGAAGCCAGCTTCGTCAACGGGTCGAACCCCGCGATACCGGCAGCAGTATTGGCGACCGAGCCTGCGCCAAGGGCAACACCGTCGGTGATGGAAGCTGTCGCTCCGTTGCCCAGGGCGATCGAGTTGACAGCTCCGGTCGAAACCACCGCGGCGTTACCGATGGCAATGGCACTGTTGGCCCCCGTCTGGGCCTTGGCATTGTTACCAATGGCGAGAGCATTGGTCGCCGACGTAGCAGCCTGATAGCCAATCGCCGCCGAATTGTCGCCGGCCGCATTCGATCCGTTGCCGATCGCAACCGCGCTTCCCCTGGACGCGACGGCGTTCGAGCCCACCGCCGTACTGAAGGAGCCACTGGCAGTGGCAGAGTGACCCAATGCAGAAGCCGCAGCTCCGCTCGCCACGGCATTCGCGCCCACGGCCGTCGTGTTGTTGCTCGACGCGGTTGCCGATGTTCCGATGGCCAAGGCATGGTCGTTCGAAGCGCTTGAATTCAGGCCAATCGCAATCATGTCGGTATGCGCCGAATTCGCACTCGACGCTACTGCGTTGTGCCCCACTGCAATGGTGTCGTTGTTGGTGGACCTCGCCGCATCCCCCATGGCAATGCCACTTCGACCGGTGGCCGTCGCGCCTACACCAGCCGCCAGTGCGTTGATACCGGTCGCGCCGTCGTTGTTGTAGTTGCCGCCCACCGTGCCGTTGTCGTTGACGCTGTAGTAGTGAGTCTGTGCGGCCGTGAGCTGCGCCACATTGACCGCATCGGTGTCATCCGCGCCGGCCGACAGACCGGTGATGCGGCGGTCACCGATATTCACTTCGCCGGTGGCGGTACCGCCCACCAGGTAGGCCTCATTAACCAGGGTGGTGCCATTCGCGACGGAGCCGGCACCCAGGGCGACGCTGCCATCATGGCTGGATACTGCGCCGGTACCCAGGGCCAGGGCGCTCGCTGCGGAGGATTGCGCGTTGTTGCCGATGGCGATGGAGTCCTGGCCGGTGGCGGTGGTGCCATCGGTGGCGGAGACGTTGCCGATCGCCATGGCGTTGGTGCCGTTGCGCACATCGTTCAGGCCAAGGCGGCCACCGTTGACGAACAGCTCGTTGCCGAGAGTCAGCGAGTCGCTGCCGGTCTGGGTGCCCGATCCGTAGAACAGGACGCGGCCGGTCTGCGATGCCTTGTCGCCGGAATCACAGTTGGCGATCGCATTGGGATTGTCAGCTTGTGTCAGGTACTGCCAGCCGGTTTGTCCCTGAGCACCGGTATCGAGGACACGAATGCAACCGCTGTCAGCCCCCGATACCTTGTCGCTGTCATTGACGAACAACCCGGGAGCACCAATGGCCTCTTCCGACATGCCGCCGCCCATCAGCGCAGCCGTCAGCGTCAGGACCGCGCCGATCGGCGTCGAGGGATGCGCCATCACGCGCAGGAAGCCGTCGCTCTCGCGGCCCACTAGGGCCTCGCCCTCGCCGATTACATGTGAGCCGCCCTGCTTGCCATGCTCCTTGGCGTGCTCGGAGGCGACCACCCAGCCGCCTTGGGAAGTGTTCCAGACCAGACGATAGATCTTGTTCACAATGAAACTCCTGCCGGGAACCGTGCCCCGGGATAACTGGGAAAGGAGTAAAAACTTGCGAACGCGAGCTATCTGGCGCGGGTTGCCAGTTCGATCAGTGAAGGCACCGCGGTATTGGCGGATCCATGAAAGGATGGCGGTCGACACCGATGCCTCGATACTGCCGAACCGGTGCGGTGTTTCTTCTCCACCCTGGAGCACCCGCCAGCGGCGTTCGATGCGCGAAGGCTACGGAGGGCTGAAGGAGGAATATGTCAGAGCACTTTGGCTTCATCTGTAGGAGTGGCTCTGAGTTTGGGAAGCTTGCAGGCACGCTACCCGTGCGCTATTCCGCCGCAGCGGCATGCCGGGAAGCCGCGTAATAGACAGCCTGCGAACTCTCAAAGCAGTCCCTCGGCCATCCTGCGAGCATGGAAAGTGACTACAGATCGGGCAATTGCTGCCCGCTCCTTCCTACAGCTCCGGCAGGAAATCCCTAACATATCGACGTCAGACAACTGGGAAAATCGTAGGTCGGGTGCCACCCGCCGCGTGGGCGTAGCTCAGCCAGAACACTATCCCTGCAGGAGCCAGCTTGCTGGCGATCCGGAAGTTACCGGCGCCACCCAGGCAGCCGGCTGGCACATCCATCGCCAGCAAGCTGGCTCCTGCGAAGAGCAGCCCCCCCGACGCCCCGCGTCCGAACGGGCCTGAGACACTCGTAGATACCGTGCCTCTACCCGCGGGGGCAAGGCCAGTACGTAGGGTGGATCACGCTCCATCGATCCACCACGGCCGCGCAGGCGGCCCCGCAATGGTGGATGGAAGAGCGCCATCCACCCTACGTTTCGCTGCCCCCCCTGAGTTCCGCGTAGGGCGGGTACAACCCGCCGCGTGGGCGTAGCTCGGCCAGAACACTATCCCTGTAGGAGCCAGCTTGCTGGCGATCCGGAAGTTACCGGCGCCACCCAGGCAGCCGGCTGGCACATCCATCGCCAGCAAGCTGGCTCCTACGAAGAGCAGCCCCCCGACGCCCCGCGTCCGAACGGGCCTGAGACACTCGTAGATACCGTGCCTCTACCCGTGGGGGCAAGGCCAGTACGTAGGGTGGATCACGCTCCATCGATCCACCACGGCCGCGCAGGCGGCCCCGGAATGGTGGATGGAAGAGCGCCATCCACCCTACGTTCGCTGCCCCCCTGAGTTCCGCGTAGGGCGGTACAACCCGCCGCGTGCCCCCCATTACTCAGCCAGAACACTATCCCCTGTAGGAGCCAGCTTGCTGGCGATCCGGAAGTTACCGGCGCCACCCAGGCAGCCGGCCAGGCTGGCCAGCTCGGTTCTGCCCGGCTCGCTCAGCACCGCACTGCCGAAGGCAAAGGTGGCATCGGCGGAGAGTGTCAGCGATTCGCTCTTCACCGGCGCCGGTTGCTCTTCAGCCCTGGCCCGGCAGTCCTCCGGGTAGTAGTAGAAGGAACGTGCCAGCAGGTTCTCGTCGAACAGCACCTTGTACTGGCAGACCTGGTCCGGCTGCCCGTTCGGCTGACGGAACTTCAGGATGTAGTCCCACTCGCGCACACCGAACATGCCTTCCTTGAAGTGCGGTGAGCCGATCAGTTCCTGGATCTGCGCCTTGGTCATGCCGCTCGCGATCTTGCCGAGGTTTTCCAGGTTGGCGTAGCTGCCGTCAGGGCGGGTGGCCTGGCTGGTTTCAGGGAATACCGGTTCCTGGGTGATGCCCTGGGAATCGACGTCACTGATGGTGCGGGTGCCGCAGGCGGCAAGGG
The DNA here is from genome assembly GCF_900103845.1 of Pseudomonas jinjuensis. Taxonomy (GTDB): domain Bacteria; phylum Pseudomonadota; class Gammaproteobacteria; order Pseudomonadales; family Pseudomonadaceae; genus Pseudomonas; species Pseudomonas jinjuensis. The sequence goes on along the minus strand of NZ_FNIJ01000005.1, from coordinate 77,404 downwards.
CCGCCAGGGCGGTCGCCGCTACGGCGAAGCGGAGGGTATTGCGGGTTGCCTTGAACATGTTGAGTACCTTGAATTCCTGTCGTGGGTGAAGGCCCGGCCAATGCCGGGCCCGGGGCTGGGCTGACTTACCACTGGTAGCCGACGCCAACCCCTACCCCCACTTCACCCTGGCTGTCCGCGCTGCCCTGCAGCTTGGTCACCCATTTGCCGTTGTCGGAGATGCGCGACACGCCGACCGACAGCGCCGACTGGCCGCGATAGCCGCTGACACCGACGGCGGCCATGCTGGCGCCCGGCTCGTAGGGCTGCGGCAGACTGGCCATGGCCATGGCGCCGGCGATACCCGCGCTGAGGGTATTGTCCTGCTCGGCGATGTCGTGCTTCAGGTCGCTGTAACGCGCATCGGTGTAGGCATTGGCGTTGTTGAGGACATCACCCACGCTCTTGTTCAGCTGGCTGAGGTTGACCGCATCGGTATCGGCCGTACCGGCCCTCACGTTGGTGATCTGCCGCTCGTTGCCCGCACTGCCCACCGACACGCTGTTCTCGCGATCCGCCACCGAGTTGGTGCCCAGAGCCACCGAGTTCTTCGCCGTGGCGCTGGAGCCGTTACCCATGGCAACCGAGTTCTCACCCGAAGACCTGGACTTGGTACCGATGGCAACGCTGTTCTTCCCGGAAGCTTCGGCACCCGAACCACCCGCAACCGCATCCACGCCCGTGGGCTTGGGTGCAACCGGCTTGCTGGTCTGGTTGACCTGGAACATGCCGGCCTCGCCGTTCTCGACCTTGGTGACACGATTGTCGATGTTCTTCACATCGTTCTTCACGTCAGTCACATCACCAGCGACATTGGTGATCTTCTGGTCGACACCCTTGAGCTGGGCAACGTTGACCGCATCGGTATCAGCCGTACCGGCCTTGACGTTGGTGATCTGCCGTTCCTTGCCCTTGCTGCCAACAGATACGCTGTCGTCGCGATCGGCCACCGAATCGGCACCCAGGGCAACAGCGTTCCTGGCCGTAGCCTCCGCGCCGCTACCGATGGCCGTGCTCTTCTCTTTGGTGGCCCTGGCGCCATCGCCCATGGCCAGCGAACCATTGCCCTCTGCCTTGGCGTTGTTGCCAAAGGCCGAAGCACCAGTACCCGATGCCGTGGCATTGGCGCCGACGGCAGTCGCCTTGTCGGCGGTTGCCTGCGCTTCGTCACCCATGGCGACGGAACTGGCACCGCTGGCGACGGCAGCCGGACCGGCAACCACGGAGTTCGCACCGCTGGCAGTCGAGTCGGCCTTGGTCGAGTTGGCGTGGAAGTACTTCACACCGTTGTCATGGATATTGACGACTTGGGTGCTCAGGTCTTCGACGGCCTGGTTGGTGGCATACAGCTGCGAACCGTTCACCGCGTCGGTGCTGGTCGCACTCAGGCGGCCGGCGGCGACGTTGGTGAGGGTCCGCTCGTTGCCCACCGAGCCAACGCTGACGGTGCTGGTCGGACTGGTGCCGGCGAAATCGTAGTCGGTGCCGGCGATGGTCACGCCGGCCGTGCCTACGGCTGCATCGGTCACCGAGCCTGCGCCCAGCGCCACGTCCCCGGTGTTGTTGGCTTGCGCCTCACGGCCCAGGGCCAGGCTGCTTTCACCCATGGAGATGGCGTTATAGCCCACCGCGGTGCTGCCCTGGCCTTCGGCCGAGGAGTCGCTCTCCACCAGACCGGCTTCGTTGGTGCGGACGTAACGGATGCCCATGCCATGCACGTCGGTGTAGGTGGTGCTGGTGTCGCCAGCGATGTGGGTGATGGTGTCGCCCAGGTGCGTGACGTTTGCGTTCGTCTCGTTGAGCTGCGACTTGTTCACCGCGTCGCTGTCGTCCTCGCCACGGGCCACGTTGGTGATCTTCGTGCCGCCGGTCTTGGTGACGCTGTCGTAGGTATCGCCACCCAGGGTCACGCTGTTGTGGGTGCTGTCGTCGTACATCACCGCATCGGCGGTGGCCGCAGTCAGTTGGCTGACATTCACCGCATCGGTGTCGTCCTCACCTGCCGTCAGGCCGGTGATCTTGCCGCTGCCGCCATCGTTGAGGGTAACGTTGCCGAACTTCGGCGACTCTGCCATCTGCAGATGGATCGTCCCGGTCAGCGGATCGGTCACAGTCTTCAGGTTGGCACCCGAGTAGCTGCCCGCCGCGCTGGCCTCGCCGCTGATAGCCAGGGTTTCACCCAGATTACGATGCACGGTATCGCCTTCATTACCGGCGAACTTCAGGCCCTTGGTAGTCAGGCCGTCACCCATCTCGTTGAGCTGATCGAGGTTCACCGCGTCGCCACCATCCTCACCCTTGGCGAGGTTGGTGATCCTGGTGTTGTGCATGTCGATACCACCCACAGTGATGCTCGGACCATTGTTGATGGTCAGGCCGGCGTTGTTGATCAGGGTATCGCCCAGGGTGACGCTGTCGACATCCAGGTCCCGGTTGAGGGTGACAGCTATCTTGCCGTCCTGGTCCGCACCGCTCTGGGCTACGCCGATGTTGCTGTCGCCCGTGAACGTGACCTTGCCGTTCGGACCGATGTTGGCGCTGCTGCCGTCGACATCGCTGACGTTCCAGCCGGCCGAGGCCAGGTCCTTCACGTCGTTGAGCTGATCGACATTCACCGCGTCGCCACCGTCCTCACCGGCCGCCACGTTCCTGATGCGGGTGCCGCCGGTCCTGGTGACGCTGTTATAGGTGTCGCCACCCAGGGTCACGCTGTTGTGGGTGCTGTCGTCGTACATCACCGCATCGGCGGTGGCTGCAGTCAGTTGGCTGACGTTCACCGCATCGGTGTCGTCGGTACCGGCGGTCAGGCCGGTGATCTTGCCGCTGCCGCCATCATTGAGGGTGACGTTGCCGAACTTCGGCGCTTCGGCCATCTGCAGGCTGATCGCACCAGTCAGCGGGTCGGTCACGGTCTTCAGGTTGGCACCGGAGTAGTCGCCAGCAGTGCTGGCTTCACCGGTGATCACCAGGGTCTCGCCCAGGTCACGGTGGACGATGCCACCTTCGTTACCGTCGAACTTCAGGCCCTTGGCGGTCAGGTCGTCACCCATGTCGGTGAGCTGATCGACGTTCACCGCATCGCCACCATCCACGCCGGCTGCCACATTCCTGATGCGGGTGCCGCCGGTCTTGGTGACGGTGTCGTAGGTGTCGCCAGCCAGGGTCACCGAGTTGTAGTTGACGGTGCCGTCGCCATTAAGGTCGTACTGGACGGCTTGATCAGCAAGGGCGGTCAGTTGGTCGACGTTCACCGCGTCGGTGCCGTCGGTACCGGCGGTCAGGCCAGTGATCTTGCCGCTGCCGCCATCGTTGATGGTGACATTGCCGAACTTCGGCGACTCGGCCATCTGCAGCGACAGGGTGCCGGTCAGCGGATCGATCACCGTCTGCAGGTTGGCACCGGAGTAGTCGCCGGCAGTGCTGCCCTCGCCACTGATGGTCAGGAGCTCGCCCAGATCACGGTGCAGAATGTTGCCTGCGGTATCGGCGAAGTCCAGGCCCTTGGCGGTCAGTTCGTCGCCCTGTGCGTTCAACTGATCGACGTTCACCGCATCGCCACCATCCACGCCGGCTGCCACATTCCTGATGCGGGTGCCGCCGGTCTTGGTGACGCTGTTGTAGGTGTCGCCACCCAAGGTCACGCTGTTGTGGGTGCTGTCGTCGTACATCACCGCATCGGCGACCGACGCGGAAGTGACTGCCTTGAGCTGCCCCACATTGACCGCATCGGTGTCATCTGCGCCGGCCGACAGGCCGGTGATGCGGCGGTCGCCGATACTCACTTCGCCAGTGGCGGTACCACCCACCAGATAGGCCTCATGCTCCAGGGTGCTGCCGTCCGCGAGGGAGCCGGCACCCAGAGCAACGCTGCCGTCATGGCTGGATACCGCGCCCATGCCGATGGCCACCGAATCTATACCGGAAGCGATCGAGTCGGCGCCAGTGGAGTTGGCGTGGAAGTACTTGGTGCCGGTCTCGTAGATGTTGGTGATGTTGGCGTTGGTCTCGTTCAACTGATCGACGTTCACCGCGTCGGTGCCCGCCACGCCCGGCGCCACGTTCGAGATCACCAGGCCGCCGGCATCAATGCCGGACGTGGTAATGCTCGGGCCGCCAGCGATGGTCAAGCCGGTGGTGTCGATCAGGGTGTCGCCCAGGGTGACGCTGTCGAGGTCCAGGTCGCGGTTGAGGGTGACGGCCACCTGGCCGTCCTGGTCCGCACCGTTCTGAGCCACGTCGATGTTGCTGTCGCCACTGAAGATGACCTTGCCATTCGGGCCGATGTTGGCGCTGTTGCCGTCGGCGTCGCTGACGTTCCAGCCGGCCGAGGCCAGGTCCTTCACCTCGGTGAGCTGGCTGACGTTCACCGCGTCGGTGTCGTCGGTACCGGCGGTCAGGCCGGTGATCTTGCCGCTGTCGGCAGCGTTGATGGTGACGTTGCCGAACTTCGGCGACTCGGCCATCTGCAGGCTGATCACCCCGGTCGCCGGGTCAACCACCGTTTTCAGGTTGGCGCCGGAATAGTCGCCAGTGGTGCCGGCTTCACCGGTGATCGTCAGGGTATCGCCGAGCTTGCGCTCCACGCTGCCGCTGTTGCCGGTGAAGGTCAGCGGGGTATCGGCCAGATCTTTGAGCTGGTCGACGTTCACCGCATCGGTGCCCGCCACGCCCGGTGCCACGTTCGAGATCACCAGACCGCCGGCATCGATGCCGGACGTGGTGATGCTCGGACCGCCAGCGATGGTCAGGCCGGTGGTGTCGATCAGGGTGTCGCCCAGAGTGACGCTGTCGAGGTCCAGGTCGCGGTTGAGGGTGACAGCTATCTTGCCGTCCTGGTCCGCACCGCTCTGGGCCACGTCGATGTTGCTGTCGCCATTGAAGGTGACCTTGCCGTTCGGGCCGATGTTGGCGCTGTTGCCGTCGGCGTCGCTGACGTTCCAGCCGGCGGTGGCCAGGTCCTGCACGCCCTTGAGCTGCGCCACGTTCACGGCATCGGTATCCAGCGCGCCTGCGGCCACGCCCGTGATCTGGCGCGTCCGGTAATTGGCGAGATCGCCCACGCTGACTGCGCCCAGGGTGCTCTTCCAGGTCGCGGAGGTTTGGGTGGATGCAGCCTGGGTGACAGGGTCATAGCCCGCCACACCTGCGGCAGTGTTGGCCACCGCATACCTGCCCAGCGCCACACTGTCCGCCGCAGAGGCATTGGCGTGAGTACCCAGCGCCACGGAGAAGTCCCCCAGGGCATTGGCGCGGTAGCCCAAGGCGGCCGAATTATTGCCGGTAGCGCTGGCAAAATACCCTGCAGCCAACGAGGATTTTTGCGCCACGGAAGAAATACCCACCGCCGTCGAATATTCGGTGGCATTGGTCCCTGCGCCTAATGCCGTCGAATTATCTCCATTAGCCTTGGCCCCATAGCCCAAAGCGGCGGCACCGGTGCCAGTGGCCTTGGACTGATCGCCCACGGCAACGCCAGCCGACCCAGTCGATGTAGCGGCCTGGTAGCCAATGGCAACACCATAGGCGTTGTCTACTTGCGCAAAGGTGCCGATAGCCACCGTATTCGCGGCTGTCGCCTTTGTTTGGTTGCCGATGGCAATGGCGCCATCGGCAGTCGCAAGGTTGCGGCTGCCCACGGCAACGGACGAATCCCCGCTGGCGTTGTTGTTGTAACCCACTGCCGTGGATTGGGTTCCGGCGGCAGCGCTACTGAAGCCAGCGGCCAACGCCCCCGATCCCGTGGCGCCATCGTTGGCGTAGTTGCCACCAGTCGTGCCGTTGTCTTTCACGCTGTAGTAGTGCGTGGTGGCCGACTTCAACTGCGCCACGTTGACCGCATCGGAGTCGGCCGTGCCGGCTGCCACGCTGACGATCTGACGGGTAACCCCGTTGGCGACGTCGCCCACGCTTACCGCGCCAGTCGTACTTTTCCAGACGGACGTCACGCTGGTCGAAGCCAGGCCGGTCCGCGGATCGACGCCCACGATATTCTTGTTCACGTTGGCAACCGAACCGGAGCCGAGCGCAACGCTATTGGCCGAAACCGCACTGGCTCCCAGGTTGTAGTCACCGCCCAGCGCCGTGCTGCCCTGGCCAGATGCCTTGGCGTACGGGCCGACGGCCGTGGAGTACTGCCCGGAGGAGTTCGCGGAGTAGCCCGCGGCCAGCGACGTGCTTCCGCTGGCGGTCGTCTTGGTGCCCACCGCCGTCGCATTGTTTCCCGCCACAGCAATTGCTCCGAGTGCAGTGCCGTAGTAGCCCGCCTGCGCGTTGTAGCCCAGCGCCGCAGCCGCGACGTCGCTCGTCTTTGCGCCAAAGCCTACTGCCGTAGCCCAGCTACCGCCCTCCGCCTTTGCGTTATTGCCAATGGCGACGTTGGATCCGCCCGTAGCAGTCGCTGCCGATCCGATTGCCACGGCGCTGCCTCCGCCGGCAGAAGCGCCTTTTCCGATCCCCACAGCCTGGTCGCCCGTAGTCCTGGAGCCGGAGCCGATGGCAATGGCGTCGCCAGTGGTGCCGGTGGCCTGCGCGTCGTAACCGATGGCAATGCTTTTCTGGCTGCTGGCCACGGCCTTCACGCCGGCAGCGAGTGCGTTCGCGCCCGTGGCGCCATCGTTGTTGTAGTTGCCGCCTACAGTGCCGCCGTCGTTGACGCTGTAATAATGTGTTGCCGAGCCGGAAATCGACTTCTTCAATTGGGCAACGTTGACCGCATCGGTGTCGGCTGTACCGGCTGCGACGCTGTTGATCTGACGGGTCTTGCCAGTGGCGACATCACCCACGCTGACGGCACCCTGGGTGCTCTTCCAGGTAGCGCTGGTGTCGGTGGAAGCCAGTTTCGTTAATGGGTCGTACCCCGCAACACCAGCAGCAGTATCGGCCGCCGAGTCTGCGCCAAGAGCAACGCCGTCGGTGACGGAAGCCTTCGCTCCGCTACCCAGGGCGATCGAGTTGGTCACAAGCGCCATAGCCTGATAGCCAATCGCTGTAGCCGCATCTGCATTCGCCGAGGCGCTCGCACCCACTGCCGTGGCGTTATCTCCGGTGGCGCCGGCAGCGATGCCGGCGGCCAATGCACCTAGGCCCGCGGCTCCATCGTTGGCGTAATTGCCACCAACGACGCCGTTGTCGTTCACGCTGTAGTAGTGAGTCTGTGCGGCCGTGAGCTGCGCCACGTTGACGGCATCGGAATCCTCGGTGCCTGCGGCAACTCCGGTGATCTGGCGGTACTGCTTCAAGGTGGCATTGTTGGGATCGCCGACGCTCAAGCCACCCAGCGTACTCCTGGTGGCCTCGATTGCGGCTTTTAGCTCTGTTCTAGCGCCAGTCGGCACATATCCATCCACGTCCGCCGGCCTGTCTGAAACCGACTTGCTACCGATAGCCACGCCGTCCGCTATGGATACCTTGGCGTCCGCACCCAACGCGGTACCGTTGTTTTCCAATGCCTGGGCATCCGTACCCAGCGCGGTACTGTTGTCTCCCGCTGCCTGGGCATCATTGCCTATCGAGATCGAGTCATTCCCGGTGGCCGACGTTCCTCCTCCGTTTTCGTCGACGTTGCCGATCGCCATGGAGTTGGTGCCATCAACCTTGTTGTTCAGGCCCACACGACCAGAGTTGACATAGAGGCTTCCGCCAAGGCTCAGCGATATGGCACTGGTGCCGTCGCCGAAGAACAGTGTCCGATTCGTCTGGGTATTGTAGGCACCGGCCCCCAGATTACCAGTGGCGTCACAACCTGGCAGGTAGTTCTTGTACGTGGACCCATTGATGCCATACCACTGGTTTCCAGTTCCGCCACCGGAACCACTGCTGGCGTCATAGGCCACGATGCAGCCCCCATCCGTGCTGTCGTTGACCCATATGCCCGGCTGACCATTAGAGCCGCTGGATCCCGGAGCTCCAGCAGGCACGCCGGGGATGGTTGACGTCGGTGCCGCCATTGCCGAGCTATAAATCCCCCCAACCAGGAACAATGGCGCAGTTGCAAGTACCACGCTGGAAACTATCGACTTGGTTTTCTTGCGACTTTTTGTCGTCTCTGCAACAGCGACATAACCACCCTTGCTTTCGCTCCAGACAACTCGATAAGTCTTGTTCACAAAAACCTCTGGGCAGGCGCACGGCCCACTACTGATTTCAATGGGAAATAATTTGGAATGGGTTACAGCACAACGATTTATTACTGAATCGACGGACGTTTCAGGGGGAAGCAGGATTGGGGAAACAACTTCGATAGCACGCAGCACATGGCGGGCGACCGCAGGCGCGAATTACTACTCCGGCGCATATCATCACGGCGCTGTGGCGGCTTGGCAGAAGTGCGGAATTAAATGGAGGCAGACGCCGTATCGCCAGAGCAGGCGACTGTGCATTTCGATGCAATCCAGGAACTGGCGACATTGCGAAAAGGTATTGGTTGCTATTTATGTTCATTACAAATAGGCAAGCGAATAAGGGCCAACAAAAATTGCGAGCATCAACTGCCAACCAGTTCGTTTATTCCGCCCACTGCAATATAGAGACGCGCCGTAATAAATTGCAGCCAACACTGGAGAGCCGGTACTGCAGAAGTTTCATCTTTACATGGATAGACCTGCAGCAATTTTGGCTAGGCTGAAGGTAAAGAAGATTCACGGAAAAATATTTCAGAGCACTCTTAATTTATCCATGAATCTGATGTGGGTATGGGATATGAGTAGCCCAGCCAGGTTTTGTCATACGGACATGCCAGTGCAACCTGTCGCCCACGAGAACGCCCTCCGACTGCTCGTAGGCATCGGAAAACACCTATAGGAATTCAGGTGACAACGACCGGCGCCAGGGTGTGCATCGACAAGTACTGGTTCCACACCGACGACAAGGGCAAGGCGACGCGGGAGGGTCGAGAGCTGCGTTCCCACGCGGGAACGTGGGAACGATATGAACATGATGTCACGGGCGCTATCGCCCCCAGCCCCGATCACACCTGGTAAATGGTCACCACGCTGCTGCCCCCGAGGCCGAGGAACTGCTGTAGCGCATTGCGCGCTCCCTTCACCTGGCGCGGGCCGGCGGCGCCGCGAAGTTGCGTTACCAGTTCGGCGCACTGCACCAGTGGCATGGCGCCACGGGCGTAGCCGCAGGACAGCGCGCCGCCGGATGGGTTGACCACCAGCCTGCCGCCGTAGGAGTTGTCGCCGTCCTCGATGAAGCCTTCCGCCCCGCCTTCGCGGCAGAAGCCGAGCGATTCGTAGAGCAGCACTTCGCTGGCGGTGAAGCTGTCGTCCAGCTCGCAGACCTGGATTTCGTCAGGGCCGATGCCCGCCTGTTCGTAGGCCAGTTGCGCCGCCGTCGCGTTCAGGCCGTGGCCGGCAGCCCAGGTGAAGGAGCCGTCGCCACCCTCCCCCAGCAGCATCCGCGCACTGGCCTGCGCCGCGATGCGCACCGGCCGCGCGCCGGCGTGGCGTCTGGCGAAGTCGTCGGAGCACAGCACCACCGCCGCCGCGCCGTTGGCGGGCTGGCTGCATTGCAGCGCGGTCAGCGGGTCGATGACCGGTTCCGCCGCCAGCACCTCGTCCAGCGTCAGGCTGCGTGCGTACAAGGCCCGGGGATTGCGGCTGGCATGCTCGTGCGCCTTCAGCGCGACCATGGCGAAGTTTTCCCGGCGCGCGCCATGCCGCTGCATGTATTCGCGCGCCGCGCCGGCGAAGATCTGCTGCGCCAGCCCACGGCCGGCAAGCTTCCGGCTGCCCTGCAGGGCCTGCAGCTGGGCAGCGAAGGAACGGTCCAGATCCAGCGCCACGCTCTCCGGCTCGCCTGCTTCCAGCCACTCGAAGCCGACCACCAGCGCGCATTCAGCGCTGCCGGTCTCGATCATCTGGCTGGCCAGATGGAACGCCGCGGTACTGCAGCCGCAACAGATGGCGCCAAGGTCGGGGAGGCCCGCCAGGTCCATGCCCTGCACTCCGCAGCCGCGGGAGATATGACCGCCGGCGAAGCCGGCATAGGCGGCCCTGATCTGCGCCGGATCGACGCCGGCATCGGCGATCGCCAGATGAGCGGCCTCGGCGGCCAGCTGCGAAAAGCCCGGAGCATCCCCCGGGCGGCTGAACCCGGTGACGCCCACCCCCAGCACGTTGACGCGACGTTTCATTCGACAAGCCCCCAGACATTCGATCGCACTACCTTAGGTACTCGACAATCGAAACGCACTACTCGTAAAGGGGGGATTCCCCGAGCTGCCGGCGACCTCCACAGCGAAAATCTCGCTACCCGGCCACACCGCCGCCGGATGAAACCCGGACCGCCAACAAGCGCCCCCAACCGCAAGCATCCGGCCGATTGCCATCTATCCTGAACAGCCCGGGCCGAAAACACCGCGCAAAAGGTGAATCACCTTGAACTCGCTCTCCTTCGCCATCGTCGATCCCCACATCCACCAGTGGGACCCGTACACCACGCCGCACAGAGCCGGCCTCGCGGTCAGGCTGCTCGGCAGGCATCCGCGCCTGCTGGAGCGCGTGGTCCGCGCCACCCAGCCGCGCGCCACGCTGGATACCGTGGGCCTCACCGACCACGTGCTGGCGCCCTACCGGCCGGAGAACTATGCGGCGGACTGCAGCGCCTACAGCGTCGAGGCGGTGGTGCACATCGAGGCGGGCTGGCACCAGCACAGGGATTTCGGCGTGGTCGGCGAAACCCGCTGGGTCGCCGGACTGCCGTTCGGAGCGGACAAGCCGCGGCTCGGCGCCATCATCGGCACCGCCGACCCGACCGCCGCCTGCTTCGACCAGGTGCTGGCCGAACACCGCAAGGCCTCGCCGCTGTTCCGCGGCATCCGCCGCATGGCCGCGCATCACGACGACCCCGGCGTGCATGACTGGAGCCGGCGCCCGGGGCTGTACCGCGACCCGGCCTTCCAGCGCGGCTATGCCCGCCTCGCCGAACACGGCCTGAGCTTCGACGCCTGGGCCTATTCCACCCAGTTGCCGGACGTCATCCAACTGGCGAAGAACTTCCCGGAAGTGCCGCTGGTGATCGACCACCTCGCCACCCCGGTGGGCATGTTCGGCCCGGTCGGCCGCTTCACCGGACGCAGCGTCGGCGAACGCTCGGACATCTACGCCCGCTGGAAGGACGACCTCGCCGAACTGGCGCAGCACAGGCATGTGCATGGGAAGATTTCGGGGCTGCTGATGCCGGTGCTCGGCCACGCCTTCCACCGCCGGCGCGAACTGGCCGGGGTGGAGACCATCGCCGAACTGGTTTCGCCGTGCATCGAGCATGCGATCCGGGTGTTCGGTCCGGAGCGCCTGATGTTCGCGTCGAACTTCCCGATGGACAAGGTCACCGCGCGGCTGTCGGACATCATCGAGGCCAATCTGCGGGTGGTCGCGCCCTACGGGATGGGCGCGCTGAAGGCGATCTTCCGCGACAACGCGGTGCGCTTCTATGGGATGCAGGGGTGAGGGGTCGGGATTGAGGCCGCGAGGGTTCGCGGGCATGGCCCGCTCCTACAGTTGGCGCCGCCGGGATGCTTCGGAGTTGCCGGTCCCCTCACCCTCTGGGTGAGGGTGCAACCCTGCAGTGGCTTCCCGGCTCACGCCCTCTTCATCAACCGCACGAAATCACGCAGATGCTGGTCGTCGTCGCCGAACTGCCGGGCCAGCATCAGCAGATGCTTGGCGTGGTGCGACAGCACGTATTCCCAGGTCAGGCCGATGCCGCCGTGCAACTGGATCGCGTTGTCGGCGATGAAGCGGCCGGCGCGGCTGACGATGTACTTGGCCGCCGCCAGGGCGCGGCTGCGTTCCTCGCTGTCCGGCTCGTCGGCCACGCTGGCGGCGAGGATCGCGATCGACGCGGCCTGTTCCAGCTCCATGCGCATGTCCACCATGCGGTGCTGCAGGGCCTGGAACTGGCCGATCACCACGCCGAACTGCTTGCGGGTCTTCAGGTAGTCCAGGGTCAGCGCGCAGGCGGCCTCCATGCTGCCGACCGCTTCCGCGCACTGTGCGGCGATGGCGCGGCCCTGCTGGTAGCGCAGCGCAGCCAGGGCTTCGCCGTTCGCCCCGAGCAGCGCGTTGGCGGGCACTACCAGGTTGTCGAGGAACAGCTCGCAGGCCTTGCGGCCGTCCATGGTCGGGTACTCGCGACGGCGCACGCCTGCGCCCTGCGGATCGACCAGGAACAGGCTGATGCCCGCCTCGTCGCGCTGCGCACCGGCAACCCGGGCGGAAACCAGGATCAACCCGGCGCTGTGGCCGCCGAACACCACGGCCTTGCGGCCATTCAGGCGCCAGCCGCCTTCCACCATTTCGGCGCGGGTACTCACGTCGTGCAGCTGGTAGTGGCTCTGCGCTTCTTCCAGGGCGACCGCCAGTTGCAGGCTGGTGCTCGCCACCTGCGGCAGCAGCTCGGCCTTCTGCTCGGCGCTGCCCAGCTGTTCGACCAGCCCGCCGGCGAAGATCACCGAGTGCAGGTAGGGTTCCAGGCACAGGTTGCGACCCAGTTCGGCCATGATCAGGCGGGTTTCCACGCCGCTGCCGCCGAAGCCACCGGATTCCTCGGCGAACGGCACGGCGGCCAGGCCCAGCTCGCCGAACTGCCGCCACATTTCCTCACTGAAACCGAGTTCGCTCTGACGATACTTCTCGCGTTCCTCGAAGCCATAGGCGTCACGCACCAGGCGGGCCGCGGTGTCCTGCAGCATCTGCTGCTCTTCGCTGAGTTTGAAGTCCATGGTCCGTTCCCCTTACAGCTCGAGAATCATCTTGGCGATGATGTTTTTCTGGATTTCGTTGGAGCCGCCGTAGACCGAAGCCTTGCGGGTATCCAGGTACTGACTGGTGGCGGCGCTGCTGAACTCGCTGTGCAGCAATTCATCTTCGCCGCTGCCGTAACCCAGTTCCGCCTCGACGTACGGCAGCGCATAGCTGCCCACCGCCTTGCTGATGAGCCAGGCGATCTGCTGGCGCAGCTCCGTGCCCTTGATCTTCAGGATCGAGCTTTCGGCGCCCGGCACTCCGCCGTCACGGGCCGCGGCCAGGGTGCGCAGGTTGAGGATGTCGGTGGCCATGACCTGCATTTCCACGTCGGCGATCTGCGCGGCGAACAGCGGGTCCTCGATCAGCGGCTTGCCATCGCGCAGCTCGGTGCTGGCGACGTGCTTCAGGCGGGACAGCATCTCCTTGGTCTGGCCCATGGCGGCGATGGTGGTGCGCTCGTGGGTGAGCAGGTACTTGGCGCAGGTCCAGCCCTTGTTCTCTTCGCCGACCAGGTTTTCCACCGGCACGCGGACGTTGTCGAAGAACACCTCGTTGACCGAGTGCTCGCCGTCGAGGGTGATGATCGGCCGCACGGTGATGCCCGGGGTCTTCATGTCGATCAGCAGGAAGGAAATGCCGCGCTGCTGCTGGGCCTCCGGATCGGTGCGCACCAGGCAGAAGATCCAGTCGGCGTAGTGGGCGTAGGTGGTCCAGATCTTCTGGCCGTTCACCACGTAGTGGTCGCCGTCCCGCACCGCGCGGGTCTTCAGCGAGGCCAGGTCGGAACCGGCGCCCGGCTCCGAATAGCCCTGGCACCAGTAGTCGCTGTTGTCGAGGATGCGCGGCAGGAAGCGCCGCTTCTGCTCCTCGGTGCCGAACCTGATGATCACCGGGCCGACCATCTTCACACCGAAGGGCACTACCGTGGGCGCGCCCGCGGCGAAGCATTCCTCGTCGAAGATGTCCTTCTGCACCACGCTCCAGCCGGTGCCGCCGTGCTCGACCGGCCAGCCCGGCGCGAGCCAGCCGCGCTTGCTGAGAATCTGCATCCACTCGACCGAATCTTCCCTGTTCAGGTGCTTGCCCTGGAGGACGCGACGGGACAGGCGCTCCGGCAGTTCGGCGCGCAGGAAGGCGCGGACTTCGTCACGGAAGGCGAGTTCGTCCGGCGTATAGCTGATGTGCATCGAGGTGCTCCTCAGATCTATGACAGGCCAGCGGTACGGCCGACCCACGGGGGAAACGGATGACCCGCATATATAAGTCGATCGATACCGAGGGGCGATACCCCAAAAGGACTGCCGGACCCGCCAGCCGCGGTGCGCGGCACCATCATGGGGAACGGTGATGCCGGAGCATTCACGCGACCGCGGGGCAGCTGGGTGGAAATATGCAGCGACTGCTTCAGCCAGAACGGATGGTGGATAACGCCTCAGGCGTCATTCACCCTACCGGGATGCATCCGCAGGCGTAGGGTGGACGTGGTTTTTCACCTCCACCATGAGGCCGGCGGGGGCTCCGGAGTTGCCGGTCCCGGCCCCTTGGGCGATCTCACGCGAGCGGACTCCTGGCCAAAAAAGTGGGCAGTCCATCGCCAATCGTTCTAGGTTTAGTCATTCAGGCATAAGAACAACAGTCTGGAGACGACCCATGATACGACGCACCCGCCTGGCACTGGCCAGCGCCGCCTTCCTCGCTGTCTGCGCCACGGCCCAGGCCGCTCCCACCTTCATCAATATCCTTACCGGCGGCACCAGCGGGGTGTACTACCCCGTGGGCGTCGGCCTGTCGCAGATCTACAGCCACGGCATCGAAGGCAGCAAGACTTCGGTGCAGGCCACCAAGGCCTCGGTGGAGAACCTCAACCTGCTGCAGGCCGGCCGTGGCGAGCTGGCCTTCGCCCTCGGCGACTCGGTGGCCGATGCCTGGAAGGGTGACGCCGAAGCAGGCTTCAAGACCCCGCTGAAGAAGTTGCGGGCCATCGCCGGCACCTATCCCAACTACATCCAGATCGTCGCCAGCAAGGAGTCGGGCATCAGCTCGCTGGCCGACCTCAAGGGCAAGCGCATCTCGGTCGGCGCGCCCAAGTCCGGCACCGAACTCAACGCCCGCGCCATCTTCAAGGCCGCCGGCCTGACCTACGAGAACATGGGCAAGGTCGAGTACCTGCCCTTCGCCGAGTCGGTGGAGCTGATCAAGAACCGCCAGCTCGACGCCACCCTGCAATCCTCCGGCCTCGGCCAGGCGTCGATCCGCGACCTGGCGGCGACCCTGCCGGTAGTCTTCGTGCCGATTCCCGCCGAGGTGGTGGCGAAGATCGGCAACAACGCCTACCAGAGCGCCAACATTCCGGCCGACACCTACGACGGCCAGAGCACGGACGTGCCTACTGCCACCATCGTCAACATCCTGGTGACCCACGAAGGCGTCAGCGACGATCTGGCCTACCAGATGACCCGGCAGATGTTCGACAACCTGCCGCGCCTGGTCACCGCCCATGCGGCGGCCAAGGACATCAGCCTGGAGAACGCGGCGAAGAACCTGCCGATCCCCCTGCACCCAGGCGCCGAGCGCTTCTACAAGGAGAAAGGTCTGCTTCCCTGAGCCATCGGGCCGGCCCCGCGCGAGGAGCCGGCCCCCGCAGGAGCCCCCCGCATGAGCGATACCCCGCACGGTCTGCACGCCGACACCGAACGCTGGCCCGCCAGCCTGTTCGCCGTCGCCCTGGCCTTCTCGATATTCCAGGTCGCCACCGCGGCCTTCCCGCTGATTTCCACCCAGGTCCAGCGTTCCATACACGTGGGCTTCCTGCTGCTGGTGGTGTACCTGTGCTACCCCGCCCGCGGCCACGAGCGTCCCTGGCAGCCGCTGGCCTGGCTGCTGGGCCTGGCGGGCATGGCCACGGCGGCCTACCAGTGGATCTTCGAGGCCGACCTGATCCAGCGCTCCGGCGAACTGACCCAAGGCGACATGCTCATCGGCCTGCTGCTGATCGTGCTGGTGTTCGAAGCCGCGCGGCGCGTCATGGGCATCGCCCTGCCGATCATCTGCGCCCTGTTCCTCGCCTACGGGCTGTTCGGCCAGTACCTGCCGGGCGACCTGGCGCATCGGGGCTACGGCGTCGACCAGTTGGTCAACCAGCTGTCGTTCGGCACCGAGGGGCTGTACGGCACGCCCACCTACGTCTCGGCCACCTACATCTATCTGTTCATCCTGTTCGGCGCCTTCCTCGAACAGGCCGGGATGATCCGCCTGTTCACCGACTTCGCCATGGGCCTGTTCGGCCATCGCAGCGGCGGTCCGGCCAAGGTCTCGGTGTTCTCCTCGGCGCTGATGGGCACCATCACCGGCTCCGGGGTGGCCAATGTGGTCACCACCGGGCAGTTCACCATCCCGCTGATGAAGCGCTTCGGCTATTCGCCGGCCTTCGCCGGGGGCGTCGAGGCCACCTCCAGCATGGGCAGCCAGATCATGCCGCCGGTAATGGGCGCGGTGGCCTTCATCATGGCCGAGACCATCAACGTGCCCTACGCCGAGGTGGCCAAGGCAGCGCTGATCCCGGCGCTGCTGTACTTCGGCTCGGTGTACTGGATGGTCCACCTGGAGGCGCGGCGCAGCCAGTTGCACGGCCTGCCGCGCGAGCAATGTCCCAGCGCCTGGGGCGCGCTGCGCCAGCGCTGGTTCCTGCTGATCCCGCTGCTGGTGCTGATCGCCCTGCTGTTCTCCGGGCGCACCCCGTTGTACTCGGGCATGGTCGGCCTGGCCCTGACGGCAATCGTGATTCTCGGCTCGGCAATCATCCTGCGCGCCAGCAACGCCTGGCTGCGCGTCGCCTTCTGGGTAGCGCTGGGGGTGCTCTGCTCGGGCTTTTTCCGCCTGGGCATCGGCGTGATCCTGCTGGTCATCGCCGCCCTGGCGCTGGCCTGCTTCTTCATCCGGGGCGGCCGCGCCACCCTGCGCGCCTGCGTCATGGCCCTGGCCGAGGGCGCGCGCCACGCGGTGCCGGTGGGCATCGCCTGCACCCTGGTCGGCGTGATCATCGGCGTCATCTCGCTGACCGGCGTCGCCACCACCTTCGCCGGCTATATCCTCGACCTGGGTCGCGAGAACCTGTTCCTCTCGCTGGTGCTGACCATGCTCACCTGCCTGGTGCTGGGCATGGGCATCCCGACCATCCCCAACTACATCATCACCAGCTCCATCGCCGCCCCGGCCCTGCTGGAGCTGGGCGTGCCGCTGATCGTCTCGCACATGTTCGTGTTCTATTTCGGCATCCTCGCCGACCTGACGCCGCCGGTGGCGCTGGCCTGCTTCGCCGCAGCGCCCATCGCCCAGGAGAAGGGCCTGAAGATCAGCTTCTGGGCGGTACGCATCGCCCTGGCCGGTTTCGTCGTGCCCTTCATGGCGGTATACGACCCGGCGCTGATGATGCAGGGCGACAGCTGGATGGCCACCCTCTACATGCTGGTCAAGGCGATCTTCGCGGTGGCGCTCTGGGGCATGGCCTCCACCGGCCACTTCAGCGGGCCCATGCCCTGGTGGGAACGCGCTCTGGCGTTCGCCGCCGGGCTGCTGTTGATCCTCGCCCTGCCGATCAGCGACGAGGCGGGCTTCGCCCTTGGCGCGGCGCTGGTCGGCTGGCACCTGTGGCGCCATCGCGCGGCATCCGGGCAGCCGGCATGACCGGGATGTGCCTGGGGCTGGCCGGGGTGATCTGGGCCAGCCTGCCGCTGCAGCATTTCACCCTCGCCTGGCAGCACAGCATCGAGAAGATCCGCTGGGAGGAGGACTACCGGGTGACTCCGGCCGGACTGGTGCTGGGCGAGGCGCGGGTACGCGGCAACGGCGCCGGCATGGAGATACCCGATGACGCCGTATTGCGCGACGGCGCCTGGCACTACCGGCGCCACCTGCCGCCACTGCAACCGCTGCACGCCGGCCGCACACCCGAGGCCGGCGACTACCAGCTGTGCACGGAACGGGGCTGCCGGGCACTGTCGCACTGGCTGGGACCGCCGACGGCGGCGACCCCGGCGGTGGACTTCTGGGCCTGCGACCTGGACCAGCCCTAACCCGCGCAGATCATCGATTCCCCTGAACTTCTCCGGCCTCGACCCGACAAAAACTATTCATACCGAGTCGACAAGGAGGACACCATGGCGCAGCTGAATTCCTGGCTGGATATCGCCTTCCTCAGCCATCTGCTGCTGGTGACGATCGCGGCCATCGTCGGCTACGGACTGCTCCGTTTCGTCATCCGCGCCCTGCGCAAGCGCCTGGAGGGCAGGACGAGCCACTGGGCCCGCTATGTCTCGGCCATCGCGAACAGGACCAGCAACATCCTGATATTCGTCTTCTCGCTCATGCTGGCCCTCAAGCTGGTCGCCCTTCCCGCCAACTGGGAGGCCGCGCTGGCCCATGGATGGTTCGTCGTCCTGGCGCTGCAGGTGGCGCTCTGGCTCGACGCCTGCGTGCGGCTGTGGACCGGGGACCTGACCCTCGCACGCTTCGGCGGCATCCAGAACCCGGTGATGGCGACGATCATTTCGGTGGTGATCCTCATCGTCGTCTGGGCCGTGATGCTGCTCTCCATCCTGGCCAACCTGGGCGTCGACATCACCGCCCTGATCGCCAGCCTCGGCGTCGGCGGCATTGCGGTGGCGCTCGCCGTGCAAACCATACTCAGCGACGTCTTCGCATCCCTCTCGATCGGCTTCGACAAGCCGTTCGAGGTCGGCGACTTCGTGGTGTTCGGCGGCGTGGCCGGCACCATCGAGCATATCGGGCTCAAGACCACGCGTATCCGCAGCCTCAGCGGCGAGCAGATCGTCTGTTCCAATACCGAGCTGCTCAAGCAGACGCTGCACAACTACAAGCGCATGAATACGCGGCGAATCGTGTTCCAGTTCGGTATCAGCTACCGCACCTCGGCCGACCAGGCCAAGGCCGTGGCGGAACTGGTCAGGGAGATCATCGGCAAGCAGAGCGAGGCGAAGTTCGACCGGGCGCACCTCTTCTCCTTCGAGGAAAGCCGCCTGCTGTACGAGGTCGTCTACATCATGCAGACGGCCGACTACAACCGCTACATGGATGTCCAGCAGGCGATCAACCTGCAGCTGCTGTCCGGGCTCGAAGCCCTGGGCGTCGAATTCGCCTTCCCGGTGCGCGAACTGCGCACGGCCGAACACCCGGCGCCTGCCGCTGGCAGGCCGGCGCAATGGGCGCTGCCGAAAACCAGGTAAGCGCCACGCTCGGCGCCAGTACGGCTCGCGCAGGTCGGCATCGCCGCAAGGAAATCGACGGGCAATTCAGCCTGCTCGATGAGCGCCTGCAGAATGGGCGGTTGGGATCATGGAACGGCAAATCCTGTGTTGCATGGAACGTCACTCCGCCGGAGCGGAGCATCGCCGGATCGAACCGGCTCGAAGGCGCACGGCACCAGGCGGGTGACGTGCGGAAGGAGCACCGGGCGGAACTACTTCAGATTGTTCTGGAAGAACGCGGTCAGTCTGGCGAACGCGATGAGCCCGCTGCAGTACCAGAAATGGCTGCGCCTGAACGAAGCGCGGCGGTCGATGCTCAATGAGCACCTGGACGTATCGAGAGCTGCCTTCGCGGTGGGCTACGAAAGTCCGTCCCAGTTCAGCCGTGAGTACAGCCGCCTGTTCGGCACGCCCCCCAGGCGGGACATCGCTACACTACGTGGCCAGGACGGAATGCAAGTCGGTGGGGCTTGAAGCGCAACCCTGATCGAAAACCCCAGGGGAACCCGCGGCTTGCTCGATGTCCGTCATGGGTCGCCGCCCACCAGTGGCGCGCCGACCGCAGACTGGAAACGGCATGCCCTGTCGGGTTCCAGACCCGCTGCGTGGCCAGAGCCCGCGCATCAGCTCCAATGGCGGAGAACCGAGATGATCAGCAAAAACACGATATGCCTCTGGTATGACGGCACCGCGCTGGATGCGGCGACCTTCTACGCCGAGACCTTCCCGGACAGTGCGGTGGGCGCCGTCCACCGCGCGCCTGGCGACTATCCTGCGGGCCAGCAGGGCGAGGTCCTGACCGTCGAGTTCACGGTGATGGGCATTCCTTGCCTCGGACTTAACGGCGGCGCGGCGTTCCAGCATAACGAGGCGTTCTCGTTCCAGGTGGCGACCGACGACCAGGCCGAGACGGACCGCTTGTGGAACGCGATCGTCGGCAACGGGGGCCAGGAAAGCGCCTGTGGCTGGTGCAAGGACAAGTGGGGGCTGTCCTGGCAGATCACCCCACGCGTATTGACGGCCGCGATTACCAATCCTGATCGAGCAGCGGCCAAGCGTGCGTTCGAAGCGATGATGAGCATGCACAAGATCGATATCGCCGCGATCGAAGCTGCGCTGAAGGGTTAGTCAGAAGCGGGCGCCGGGTCCCGATGTCGAAGGATCAAAGGAAAGGTCGGAACGAAAGCTCGAGGCCGAGCGCAATAAGGAAGAGCAGGAAGCACTGGCGGAAGCGCCTGGGACTGATCCGCAGCCGCACGAATCGACCAGCCCACATTCCGATCAAAGCCGGAACGATAGCCATCATGGATGTACCGAGCTGCCCTACTTGAAATGCACCATACGTGAAGAGCCCTATGGCCAGTGCCACCGTGGAAACGGTGAACGACAGGCCAAGCGCTTGAACCAGTTCTTCCCGGTTCATATCCAGTGACCCGAGATACGGGACCGCCGGCATCACGAAAACGCCGGTGGCCCCGGTAACTACTCCGGTTATCAGACCGATCACTGCTGACAGCCACCACTCAATTCGTCTTGGGACGGAAAAAGCCGGCGCGACGAGTGCATAGGTTGCGTAAACAATCAGGGCTACGCCAAGACCGAACCCGGACCAAACCGGATTGACCCAAACCAGTAATGCCGAGCCTCCAACCGTGCCGATGACGATGCAAAGCATCATCGGCCAGAGCCGGCGTACCGGCTGTACTACCGACGGGCCGGAAAACAGCTGCCACACATTGGTCACGAAGGAAGGCACGACGAGAATTGCCGCAGCGGCAGCCGGGGGCATCACTGTTCCAAGCAACCCCATGGCGACCGTAGGCAGTCCCATACCAGTGACGCCTTTCACCACACCAGCAGCTAAAAAGGTGCCGACCAACAGCAGAAGGTACATAACAGAATCGTGCATAGGACGCTCGGATCGCATGTCAACGGAGCCAGATTGAAGCCCCTGGCAATGCCCGGCACAATGCGGAAACATCAGCTCAGCCTTCGGTAAATCCGAAGGCAAAACGAACGGAAACCCATGCGGCTCGACTTAGCGAATCTCCAGCTCTTCCTATGTATCGTGGATGCCGGCAGCATCACAGCCGGAGCAGCTCGCGCGAATCTTGCCTTGGCCTCAGCGAGCGAGCGATTACGAAGTATCGAAAGCGCCGCCGGAATAGCCTTGCTGGAACGGCGGCCAAGGGGGGTCATAACAACCGAAGCAGGAGAGGCGCTTGCACATCACGCGCGCTTAATCCTTCGGCAGCAGGAGCTCCTGAAAGACGAGCTTCAGGACTTCGCTGTTGGTGCCAGAGGAACGATTCATCTCTATGCCAACACAGCCGCACTCACCGAGTTTCTTCCCGGCCGGCTTGCCCCCTGGTTAGCTGAGCGTCCTCGTTTGCGTATCGATCTCAAGGAACGCACCAGTACCGACATCGTCCGCACGGTGGCGTCCGGATTGGCCGAGGCCGGCGTTGTCTCAGATGCAGTTAGGGCACAAGGCCTTCAGTTACAAGCAGTTGCGAAGAACCACCTGGTTTTGATTGTGGCTGCGCGGCATCCATTATCGCAGCGCAACAAAATCAGTTTCCCGGAAGTCCTGGATCAACCCTTCGTAGGTCTATCTCAAGGAAGCGCTCTGCAGGATCACATCAACGACCACGCTCGTGCGGCAGGCAGAACGCTCGACCTCCGGATTCACATGAAAACCTTCGAAGGCTTATGTGAAATGGTCGCTCATGGCGTAGGAATCGGGATTCTGCCTCAGGGCATAGCCAAGCGTTACAGGCAGCGGTATTCCCTGCAAACGCTTCAGTTGACGGATGATTGGGCACGAAGACAGTTATGCCTGTGCTTCAGGGACTGGAATGAGTTGTCCGCTCCGATGCAAAGCTTGCTTGCCCATTTGGGAGGCAAATCCGAGACGGCCTGAATTTGTTTCTGGCCGGCTTCTTCCGTTCTACCGGTGGCACCTGCCGTACATCGCAGGGGCGAGGCCAATGCAAGTTACCCAGGCTTGCACAATGCGCCTGTACTCCCGCGTGGAGATGCGCGGAGCCATGCACTCGGCTGGCGCAGTGCCCACGTATCGGCCTTATCGACCCGAAGGGGACGTTGGAAAATGTTCGCGAACCATTGCCTGAAGCGAGGCTTCACGGAGAACGCCAGGGCGCACCATCGGCGAAACTCTCTTCGATCCAATGCTTGAACCATGCTGCTGATGCCGTAGGTTCCTGGATGGCCGCCGCAGTCGTTGCCAACGACGATCACCGCGTCCACGCCAAGACGCGCGGCTGAGCGCGCGTAGCGAACCGCAGGAACCTTGTGCAGAACCTTGATACCCGCTTCTTGCAGCGCTGGCAGAACATCCTCCGGGCTTCCACCCGATGTCTCGACACAGAGCACTTCTTCTTCAGCAAGAATCCTTATCTGCTGCCGCAGGCGCTCAGTCGCGTTGGCCTGGCCGGAAAGGTAGAGGTTCACTCCGAACCCTTTTCCCGAGGTGAGGCTACGACACCGGCGAAGCTGTTCGCGAAACTCATCCAGATCGGGGAAGCCGGCGGCAACCACAAATCCCATCCCGCCTGCGTTGACCACCGCCGCGACGTAGCGCGCGTCTGACACGCTGGGGCCCATGCCGCCGCAAAGAATGGGATGACGGATACCGAGCATCTCGGTAATGCGAGTTCTGAACAGCTGGTTACGCATGGGCACTCCGATTCAGCGAAGAGCATCGAAGGGGCGGCGTGAACCGCCCCGGGGAAGAAAGCTGTGGTGTTCCCAGTACGCTCGGCGTGCTCTGAGCGTCGGGAACATCCTTATAGATGAACACTCGTTCAGCAGTAAAGACCGCAACGCCCATCCGGTGAGGGCGTTCGCCAGTTCCCGTTCAAGCCTGCCGGGGAAGCCCCATGGCTTCGCGCCTGTCCAGTGCACCGGACATCAGGACAAGCGTCAGAGCGCCGAGAGACAGGAAGCCACCGGCCCAATTCGGGACAACAAGACCGAAGCCCGCGCTGATCACCCAGCCACCTACCAGGCTCCGATGGCATTTCCCAGGTTGAAGAGTCCGATGTTCACTGCGGCAGCAAGGGTCGGAGCACCCGCAGCCGCTGCTTTATCCAGAACCAGCTTCTGGATCGGCGACACGGTGGCGAAGCCAAAACCCGCCATCAGCGAAATGCACAAGACGGACATCCACTGGATATCAATCAGCCAATGCTGGATATCGCCCGGCTGCGCTGCCCCTAGGCACAGTTCGGCCGGCAGGACATGGCGGGCTTCCAAGTGGATGAGCCGCTGGACCTGATCACCTGTTTCCTCTACTCGATCCACTACAACGCCGGGCTGGAGCAACTGCGGGCGTGCCTGGCCAGCGTGCACGGCGCGCTGGAAGATAACGGCGTGTTCTGCTTCAACGCGGTAGACAAGCTGCAGCCGCACTTCGAGGTGCAGGTCTTCGAGCATGACTACGAACGCATCACTCCCTGGGGCGGAACGTCCGGGAATGCATTGTTTGTCTGCGTGAAGCGCTAGGAACCTGCCCCCCGATTGTCTCGGCGTTGCCCATGTCCGCTAACCGGCCAGCTCCAGCGGTTCAACAGCAGGACTTGTCGGCTAGTAGGTCTCGATTTCGACGGGCAATCACTATCCACATCCCCACGCAGCGCCGGATCGATAGCTCCCGGCTCTGACAGCTCCGTCTCTCGACGCTTCGCCCAGGCCACTGCAGCCCTGCTTCCGAGCGAAAGCCTGAGCTTCGGAGTAAACTACCACCCCTTTTTTCTTGAGCCGGATCTGGACCGTGCAACTGGCGGCGCCGTCAGTCTTCTGGCGAGCGCTGGTAGTCGCCACGGTGGTACATGCAAGTTTTGCGGCGAGCCGACTCTTGAAACACCCCAAAGACCCTCTTTACCCCCGAAACGCGCAATTCGAGAAACTTATGAAAACCGCTTCAAACCCAGTAAATACGCGCCTTTCGGTGAGTCGCCGCTTCTCGGTTGCGCCCATGATGGATTGGACCGACCGTCACTGTCGTTTTTTTCTGCGCCAGCTTTCCCGCCATACCCTGCTCTACACCGAGATGGTCACCACCGGCGCGCTGCTGCATGGCGACCGGCAGCGTTTCCTGCGCCATGACGAGTGCGAGCATCCCCTGGCGCTGCAGCTGGGCGGCAGCGTGCCGGCAGAGCTGGCGGCGGCGGCGCGGTTTGCCGAAGAGGCCGGCTACGACGAGGTGAACCTGAACGTCGGCTGCCCCAGCGACCGCGTGCAGCACAACATGATCGGCGCCTGCCTGATGGCGCATCCGGCGCTGGTGGCCGATTGCATCAGAGCCATGCAGGACGCGGTTGCCGTGCCGGTGACGGTGAAGCACCGCATCGGCATCAACGGCCGCGACAGCTATGCCGAACTCTGCGATTTCGTCGGCCAGGTGCGCGAGGCGGGTTGCCGCAGTTTCACCGTGCACGCGCGCATCGCCATCCTCGAAGGACTGTCGCCGAAGGAGAACCGCGAGGTCCCGCCGCTGCGCTACGAGGTGGCGGCCCAGCTGAAGCGCGATTTCCCGGACCTGGAGATCATCCTCAACGGCGGCATCAAGACCATCGAGGACTGCTGCGAGCATCTGCAGACCTTCGACGGCGTGATGCTCGGCCGCGAGGCCTATCACAACCCCTACCTGTTGGCCCGGGTGGATTCGGAGCTGTTCGGCGACGACGCCGCGCCGATCACCCGCGCCGAGGCGCTGGCACGCATGCGGCCGTACATCGAGCGGCATATCGCCGAGGGCGGCGCGATGCATCACGTGACCCGCCATGTGCTCAGCCTGGCGCAGGGTTTCCCGGGCGCCCGGCGCTTCCGCCAGATGCTCTCGGTGGACGTGCACAAGGCCGCCGATCCCCTGGCATTGCTCGACCAGGCTACAGAACTTCTCGCCGGCCACTGAGTCCCGTTGAGCGGCGCGGCGGGCTCGGGTAAGGTCGAAGGACCGCAACCGGAAGACCCGCCATGACCTCCAAGCTGGAACAACTCAAGCAATACACCACCGTGGTTGCCGACACCGGCGACTTCGACGCAATTTCCCGTCTCAAACCAGTAGATGCCACCACGAACCCGTCGCTTCTGCTGAAGGCCGCCGCCCTGCCCCGCTACGCCGAGCATCTGGCCCGCGCCACCGCGGACGGCCAGGGCGACGCCGGCCTGGCCTGCGATCACTTCGCCGTGGCGGTGGGCAAGGACATCCTCGGCGTGATTCCCGGCCGCGTCTCCACCGAGGTGGATGCGCGCCTGTCCTTCGACCGCGAGGCGACGCTGCAGCGCGCCCGGCGCCTGATCGACCTGTATGCCGAACAGGGCATCGACAAGGACCGCGTACTGATCAAGATCGCCTCGACCTGGGAAGGCATCCGCGCCGCCGAGGAGCTGGAGCGCGACGGCATCCAGACCAACCTCACCCTGCTGTTCTCCTTCGCCCAGGCCGCCGCCTGCGCCGACGCCGGGGTGTTCCTCATCTCGCCGTTCGTGGGCCGCATCTACGACTGGTACAAGAAGGCCAACAACCGCGACTACGTCGGCGCCGAAGACCCCGGCGTGCAGTCCGTTTCGCGGATCTACCGCTACTACAAGGCCAACGGCTACAAGACCGTGGTGATGGGCGCGAGCTTCCGCAACCTCGGGCAGATCGAGCAGTTGGCCGGCTGCGACCGCCTGACCATCAGCCCCGACCTGCTGCACCAGTTGGCCGACGACCAGGGCGAGCTGCCGCGCAACCTGCAGCCGGGCGAAGGCGAGGCCCGCCAGGTGCTGGACGAAAGCGCGTTCCGCTGGCAGCTGAACGAGGACGCCATGGCCACCGAGAAGCTGGCCGAAGGCATCCGCCTGTTCGCCCGCGACCAGGAGAAGCTGGAAGCGCTGCTGGCCGGCAAGCGCTGATAGCGAACCCCGCACAAAACGAAACCGGCGCCCAAGGGCGCCGGTTTTCATTCAGCCAAAGCCTTGCTTACGGCCGCTCTAATGCGCTGACCAGATCGTGGAAGGCTTCGCGGTTGGACTCGTTGAGCCCCATGAGGATGCGGTGCGCTTCGAGAACCTTGCTGCGCACCACATCTTCCGACTGGTCCTGCGGCGGCAGGTCGGTAAGGCATTCCGGGCAGGGCATCGGCTTGTCGACGATGTTGAACACCTGGTCGAAGCCCATCGACTGCAACAGCCGGGTGATGTCCGGGTTGGTGGTGATCAGGGTCGGCAGCAACCCCACTTTCTGCCGCGAAAGGATCGACAGCTTGGCCAGCAGGCCGAGCGTGGTGCTGTCGATGCTCTGGGTTTCCGTGAGATCGATGATGATCGCCGTGAAATTCAGCGCAGCGAAGATTTTTTCGATGGTGGCATCCAGCGCCGAACACAGGGTCAGTCGGACTTCGCCCACGAACTTCAGGACAAAGGAGCCTTCCTGCTCGGCGAACTGGATTTTACCGGTACTCATGCAAGGTTCCTGCTCAACACCAGCAAGGCAATATCATCCGGCATCTCGGACAACTTCGCCAGCCCGAAGACCTGACGCAAGCCATCCAGAGTGCCCTTGGCAGCGGCCACCTGCTGCGGGAGCGCCGCTTCCTTTTCCTTCAGCGTAGTGCCCGGCAGCACATCGAGGATGCCGTCGGAGAACAGCGAGAGACTGAAGGTTTCGGGCAGGTCCATCTCGTGGTCGTCGTAGGTCGCCTCGTTGAACAGGCCGACCGGCAGGCCGCGCCCTTCGAGGTACTGCGTTCCGTCTTCGGTATAGAGCACCGGCAGCGGCAGGTGGCCGCCGATGCTGTAGGTGAGGCGGTTCGCCTGGAGGTCGATGACCCCGCCGAGCATGGTCACGTGCTTGCCCAGCTTGCAGTTGATCAGGCCACGGTTGATGTGGCCGAGCACCTCGGAAGGCTGGAACTCCGGCAGCGTGCCGTTGCGCCGCGACTCGTAGAGCAGCCGGGTGGTCATGAATTTCAGCAGCACGGTGACGAAGGCGGAGGAAGCGCCGTGGCCGGAAACGTCGGCCAGGTAGAAGGCGATGCGCCGGTCGTCGACGCGGAAGTAGTCGACGAAGTCGCCGGAGAGGTACAGCGAGGGAATGATCTGGTGGGCGAACACCAGGCCGTCGGTTTCCCATGGCGTGCCCGGCAGCATGTTCATCTGCACCTGGCGACCGGCGTTCTGGTCTTCCTGGAGCAGGTTCAGGCTGGCCTGCAGCTCACGGTTGGCGGTTTCCAGCTTCTCCCGGTAGCGGCGGTTCTCGGCGCGCAGATTGGCGCGATCGAGGGCGCGGCGCACGGAGTGCTCGAGCACCGCCAGGTCTTCCAGCGGCTTGATCAGGTAATCCGCGGCGCCCAGGCGCAGCGCCTCGACCACGTCGCTCATCACACCGGCGCCGGAAAGCACGATCACCGGCGTTTCCACGGCCTTCTCGCCGATCCGGCGGATCAGTTCGAGGCCATCCATCTGCGGCATGCGCAGGTCGCAGATCACCAGGTCCGGCAGTTCGTGTTCGAAAACCTGCAGTCCCTGCAGACCGTTGGTCGCCTGCAGGACGGTGAAACCACTGTCTTCGAGATACGCCGCGAGACTCTCTCGCACTACCTCGTCGTCATCGATGATCAGCAGCGTGGCACTGGCTTTGTGCATGGGTTATCCAGGCAGATCGGCGCCGGAAGTGATGAAAAATGGCGCTCTTCGGGGGTGACTTTGACGCAGGTCGGTATCGACAAGGCGCAGACACTACTCCCATCCGCCCGCCGGTTCAAGCATGGCGCCGGGCCGCGGAGGCCGGCGCCGCGCCTTGGCGGGCGCGGCTGTCGCGTGTCAGAAATCGTCTTCGACCTGTCCATCCTTTACCTTGAACTCGCGGTTCTGCAGATAAGCATTGCGGATGAACGTGTATTTGTCGCCACTGATCAGCTTTTCCGATTTCAGCAGGTCCGCACGGGTATCGACCACGTCCACCGCGCGAATGCTGTTGCGCACGGAAACATCGTCGATGTACGGATAGGGGCCGAGGAAGCTGTCCGGGTACTTCGCCGGCGCGTCGCGCAGGGTGCTCGGGCCGAGCAGCGGCAGCATGACGTAGGGACCGCTGCCGAGGCCCCAGGCGCCCAGGGTCTGGCCGAAGTCCTCGTCGTTGCGCTGCAGGCCCATGCGGGTGGCGACGTCGATGAAGCCGGCCAGGCCGAAGGTGGTGTTGAACAGCAGGCGGCTGGTATCCACGCCGGCATCGCGCACCTTGCCCTGCAGCAGGTCGTTCACCAGGTTGCGCACGTCGCCGATATTGCCGAAGAAGTTGTGCACGCCATCCTGGACGAACTGCGGGGTGACCTTCTGGTAGCCCTCTGCGACCGGCTTGAGCGCATAGGTGTCGAGGGTGTCGTTGAACACGAAGATCGGCCGGTTCACGCTCTCCCAGGGATCATCCTCGCTCTCCGCCTGGGCCAGGACGGGAGCCAGCACCAGGCTGGCAGCCGCCAGCAGACGAATACCGCGTTGCATCCAGTTCACGCCATCGCAGCGCATCAGACTTATCTCCTTATGAACCTTCCGGCCCGCCAAGCGGACCGACAAACCTGCGCAGTATATAGAGATGCTGGCAATTTTCAGCCTGGAAGAGCAGTCGACCTGGCACGTCAGTCCTGATAGCTGGCCTCGATGACCACCTCCAGGGCATCCGGTCGCCAGAACTCCTGGTCGAACTCGACGATCCTGCCCTCCTCCGCATAGCTTTGCCGCTCCAGATAGAGGGCCGGCGACCCGGGCGCCAGCTGCAGCGGTTCTGCCTGGGCGCGATCCAGCGCGGTGGGATGCATGGCCAGGCGGCAGCGGTTCGGCGATTTACCAAAACTCTCGCGGAGCAGCCGGGTCAATGAGGTATCCAGATTCATCTCCAGCAGCCCCGGGCACCAGGAAGCGTCCAGCGCGATCCATTCGAGCATCACCGGCCGCTCGTCCACCCAGCGCCGGCGCTGCACGAAGAACACCGGGTGCGCCGCCGCCAGCTCCATGCGCCGGCCCAGCCAGGCGCCGGCGGGACGGAGTTCGGCGCCGAGGGTCTCGGTACGCGGCACGCGCCCCTGGGCGGCCACGTAATCCATGAAACCGGTGGTGCGGGTCGGGTTGTAGAGAATGCGCGGCGGCGAGACGAACCAGCCGCGACGGTTCTCGCGATACACCAGGCCCTCGGTCTCCAGCTGCTGCAACGCCTCGCGCAGGGTGATGCGGGTGCAGTGGAAACGCTCGGCGAGCTCGCGTTCGGCGGGCAGCCTGCGGGTCAGCGCGCCCTCGGCGATTTCCAGGGCCAGCTGGTCGCGGATGCGCAGGTAGTGGCGGGGTTGCTCGGCCGGCATGCAGGGCTCTCTCGATCGGGGCGTTGCGATTATAGCGACGCCCGATGACGCCCAGCGGCGCGGGATAGCTTAACCGCAACGTCACATTGCGGCGCTAGGCTTCTGGCCCCCGCCGGCGCCGGCCCTCGACAAGGAGAACCCCATGCGCAATGCACGCCACAGCTTCCTCGACGAACTGGCCGAACGCTTCGCCAGCCACGGTGCGGAGCCCTACGGCGAGGCGATCAGCCAGGCCGAACATGCCCTGCAGTGCGCGACCCTGGCGGAACGCGCGGGATGCGCCGACAGCCTGGTCGCCGCCGCCCTGCTCCACGACATCGGCCACCTCTACGAAGACCCGGCGCTGATCGACGCCAGCGACCTGCGCCACGAGGAGTTCGGCGCGAGGCTGCTGCGCAACCGCTTCCCCGAAGCGGTCTGGCAGCCGGTGCGCCTGCACGTGGCCGCCAAGCGCTACCTCTGCGCGATCGACACGACCTACCATGCCAGCCTCTCGGAAGCCTCCCGGCACAGCCTCGCCCTGCAGGGCGGACCGTTCGACGAGCGCGCCGTGAACGCCTTCCTCGCCGCGCCCTACGCGCAGGATGCGATCACCCTGCGCCGGCTCGACGACCTGGGCAAGGACCCGGCCATGCGCATCCCGGAGCTGGAGCACTTCTTCCCGCTGCTCGAACGCCTGCTGCGCGACAATCAGCACCCCACACGGCTGCGCAAGGCGAGTTAAGCTGTAAGGCATGGCGATGGATATCCCCCTGGGGTTCCATCATGGTTATGCACCGCAGAAGGAAACCACCATGCCGACACAACGTCTCCGGGAAGAACTGCAGTCCCTGCGTGACCAGCTGGAACGCGACCCGCCGCTGAACGACGAGGAGCGCGCATCGATAGAGACGCTGATCGAGGACATCGAGATCCAGCTGGCCAACGAGGAAGCGCTGGCCGACGAAAGCCTGGTGGACGGCATCAACCTCGCAGTGGAGCGCTTCGAAGTGAGCCACCCGACCCTGGCCGGCACCCTGCGCTCCATCGTGCAGAGCCTGGCGAACATGGGCATCTGAGTTCCCCAGCGCAAAAAACCCGGCTTCGAGGCCGGGTTTTTTGTTTCTAAAGATGAGAGTCACGGGTCCATGCAGGCATTGCCTGGAGTCATTCGGCGACATCATGCGTCTCCAATAATTGACGCAACCCCTGCAGAGCCAAAGACTCTTGCCCTTCATGCCAGATCAGATGAGTTCGGTTGTGAGCCAGATGCGCAGGAAGCTCGTGGGCTTGCACGGATTTCGCGGCATGCAATCCAGCAAGCACTGAACGTGGAACGATGGCTACTCCGGTGCCGGCCGCGACACAAGCAACGATCGCAGGGTAGGAGGCGAACTCCAGTACGCCTGAAACACCCACTCCTTGTTCGCTCTGCCACTGTTCAAGCAGGCGGCGGTAGGAGCAGCCACTGGCAAACACAATCAGCGTGATGTTTTCCATTTTGGCCAGGCTGGCCAGCGAGCGGATATGTGGCGCCGTAATGAGAACGAGTTCTTCGTTGAATACTGGCTGGGCAGCGACTCCAGGGGCATGGAAAGGCTCCGACACGAAGGCTGCCTCGACATCATGGCGGGCTAGTCTGCTGATCAATGCCCCAGTCGTGCCTGTCACCAACTCGATGCGTACCGCAGGGTTGGCCTGGTTGTAGCGGGCCAGAAGCCGAGGCAGGCGGCTACCTGCGGTGCTTTCCAGCGAACCGATGCGGAGCGTGCCGAGCAACCTGCCCGTGCGCAATGCGGACTCTGCTTCGTCAGCCAGGCGCAACAAGCGTTCTGCGTAGCTGATCAACAAGCGGCCTTCTTCCGTCGGCACCAGGCTGCGGCCACGACGCGTGAACAGCTCCAGCCCCATGCGCGCTTCGAGCTGTTTGACTCGGGTAGTGATGTTGGATGGCACACGATGCAACGCCTGCGCCGCACGCGCTACGCCACCATGTGTCACTACCGCTTGAACGATCGCCAGATCATCTAGATCGAAGTTTCTCATTTTAAGAAATGTCGTTCTTAATTATTCAATTTAAGAGAAAATTATAGCGCGCCAGAATGGTGCATGGACAGATTTCGTACACCCGCTTCGCCTACCCTTGGCATTGTTCTGAACGGCCTCATTGCGCTGGCTGTGGCAATGGGAATAGGCCGTTTTGCCTTCACACCCCAATTGCCCTTGATGCAGGCCGACCTGGGACTTTCGCTGTCAGCCGGTGGCTGGTTGGCGAGCGCCAACTACCTGGGCTATTTCGCGGGTGCAGTGCTGGCTGGCGGACGGGGCATGCCTGTCGCCCTGCTGATGCGATGTGGTTTGTGGGTGGTCGTCGCGAGTACCGCTGCCATGGCTCTTTCGGGGCCGTTCGCATGGTGGATCGCCATGCGCTTCATCGCCGGGGCAGCCAGTGCCTGGGTCCTGGTTGGAACGGCAACCACGGTGCTGGCCCGCCTGGCGGAACTGGACGCGCGGCACCTCGACGGACTTGTGTTTGCCGGGGTGGGAACAGGTATCGCCCTGGCCGGCCTGATCTGCCACGCCGGCGCTCTGTTCGGGGCCGGGGCAGCTACGCTTTGGCTGGTGCTGGCAGCACTCGCGCTTATGGGGACGCTGCTCGTACGTGCGGAAAAAGCATCGGTGGGCGTGAAAAACTCAAACGCAAATGTGCCGCCAGCGCTTGCCGAGAATGAATCGACAGGCACTCATCGGCTGGTGGTGTGCTACGGCCTTTTCGGTTTTGGCTACATTCTTCCAGCCACCTACCTGCCATCCCAGGCGCGCTTGCTGCTTGACGATCCGGCGCTATTTGGCTGGGTCTGGCCACTCTTCGGCACCACTGCCGCCCTCTCCACATTGGGTATCGCCTTCCTCACACGCTGGCCTCGAAAGTACACATGGGCCAGCGCTCAAATGGTCATGGCCGTTGGGGTATCGATGCCCATCATGCTGCCGGGCCTGGCTGGACTCGCAGTGGCCGCCCTGTGCGTGGGCGGCACCTTCATGCTGATCACGCTGCTCGGCCTGCAGGAAGCGCGTCAGCAGGCCGGCGCCAACGCACAAAAGCTGTTGGCGGCGATGACCGCTGCATTCGCAGCCGGCCAACTTGCTGGCCCTATAGCGGCGAATTTCGTGCTTGAACTTGGCTGGGCTTTCAATGCGGCGCTGTGGCTGGGTACGGCAGGCTTGCTGGCAAGCAGTGCGCTACTCGTTTTCTTCCCTTCCCAGGAGCCCCTCGATCAGGGGAGCCCCGCATAAGGTTTCAGACTCCGCGTGGTCTACGCGAAAGGCATTCCCTGTTTCCGCGCATCACTGGCGGACCAGCCGGCGGTTGTCCGGACGCACGTCTTCCGTGCTGCGGTACGGGTTGATGTCCAGTCCACCACGGCGCACATAGCGCGCATGGACGGTCAGGCGCGACGGCTGCAGCAGGCGCTGCAGGTCGAGGAAGATGCGCTCGACGCACTGCTCGTGGAAGTCCTGGTGCTGGCGGAAGGAAATCACGTAGGCCAGCAGGCTGGCCGGGTCCAGCGCCGGGCCGTGGTATTCCACCACCAGGGTGCCCCAGTCGGGCTGGCCGGTGACCGGGCAGTTGGACTTCAGCAGATGGCTGTAGAGCACCTCGTCCACCCGCTGCGTGTCGTCGCAGCGCAGCAGTTCCGGGCGCGGATGGTCGTAGCTCTCCACCGTCACGTCGAGATCGTCGATGCAGGTTCCGGCCAGCTTGGCGACGCCCTCGTCCGCCACCTCGTCGAGACCACGCACGCGCACGCCGACCGACTTGCCGGCCGCGGCGGAGAGGTCGCGCTCGAGCACCACGCGCAGCGCTTCGGGACTTTCGAAGGCGCTCTGGTTCAGCGAGTTGAGGTAGAGCTTGAACGACTTGGATTCGATGATGTTCGGCGAATCGGCCGGGATGGCGAACTCGCCGATGGCCACCACCGGCTTGCCGGACGGGGTCAGCCAGGACAGCTCGTAGCAGTTCCAGATGTCCACGCCGCGATACGGCAGGGTCTCGGCGCTCAGCCCCAGTTCCGCCCACTTGGTGGCCCGGGAAATCGGGAACAGCAGCTCGGGCGAATAGGTGGAAACGTACTCGCTGGACTTGCCCAGCGGTGAATGTTCGGCGGGATGGTGCATGACAAGGAACCTGCTGGATCGATCGACGCCTGGCAGAGTCGCCGGCGGGCGACAAGTGTATACAAATCGGGCGGCGAGTTCAGCCTTGGGATGCCCGGCAGGATTATCGTTCCCACGCTCCTGCGTGGGAATGCAGCTCTCGACGCTCCCGCGTCGAATGGGGCGCGGGAGCGCCCGGGATGGTTCCCACGCGGGAGCGTGGGAACCATGGGCATCTCCCGCGTGGACTGGTGGGTTGCACCCGCCCTACGCCATCCGTTCCCCCATCTTCAGAACCACATCCTCACCCCAACCACCCATTGCCCCTCTTCATCATCCTCACCTTCGCTCCGGGCGATATCCCCGTTGCGGCCATACAGCCTGTTCCACTGGTAGCCAAAATACGGCGCGAACTCCCGGCGGATCTCGTAGCGCAGGCGCAGCCCCAGCTCCAGCTCGCTGCCGCCGGCGCCCACGCCGATATCGCGGTCGTCGGCCAGGGCCAGGTTGTATTCCAGCGACGGCTGCAGGATCAGCCTCTGGGTCAGCAGCACCTCGTACTCGCTTTCCAGGCGCAGCGACGGATCGCCGCGCTCGCTGACAAACAGGTTGGCGTCCACCTCGAACCACTGCGGCGCCAGCCCCTGCACGCCGAGCACGGCATAGCTGCGCGATGGTCCGGGCTGGTCGTCGTGGCGGACGCCGGCCTGCAGGTCCCAGAAGTCGGCGACCATGCGCTGGTAGAGCAGTTGCACCTCGTTGTCGGTGGTCGGCCCGCCGGCGTCGCGTTCGCCTTCCAGCTTCAGGCGCAGCTTCCGGTAGTCGGTGCCGTACCAGCCCTGGGCTTCCCAGGCGAGCGCATGGTCGTTGCCATGCAGCCGGCTTTCCAGGCGCTGGATCAGCAGCGAACCCAGCGGCATGTCGTCCATCTCGGCGCCTTCCACGGGCAGCGCCAGGCCCAGGGCTGCGACGCAGGCAACCCACGAAATACCTTTCATGCTGCCTCCTAGAGCGCCTTGGCGGCCGGCGCGGGTTCGACTATGACCTTGCGCATCATCCCGGCGGCCATGTGGTAGATCAGGTGGCAGTGGAACGCCCATTCGCCCATGGCGTCGGCGGGCACGTCGACGTCCAGGGTGCTGCCCGGCGCGACGCTGACCACGTGCTTGAGCGGGTTGAAACGGCCGTTGCCCTTGTCCAGCTGCATCCACATGCCGTGCAGGTGCATGGGGTGGGTCATCATGGTGTCGTTGACGAAGCGGATGCGCACGCGCTCGCCGTAGGTCAGGCGGATCGGCTCGGCCTCGGAGTATTTCTTGCCGTTCATCGACCAGAAATAACGCTCCATGTTGCCGGTCAGGCGGAACTCGATGGTGCGGTCCGGAGCGCGGTAGTCGGCGTAGGGCCGCATCGCCTTGAGGTCGGCATAGACCAGCAGCCGGTCGCCCGGATTGGCCGGCTGCGGCGTGAGGCCGCTGCCGGGGGCGTAGTCGGAACGCGGCGTCGGCGCGGAATGCCCCATCGCCGAATGGTCCATGCCCGCCATGGCCGAGTGATCCATCCCTTCGTGGGCCATGCCCATGTCCGCCATGCCCAGCAGCGGCCGCTCGCGCAGCGGCGGAATTTCGCCCTGCATGCCTTCGCGCGGCGCCAGGGTGGCGCGGGCGTAGCCGCTGCGGTCCATGGCCTCGGCGAAGACGGTGTAGGCGCGCTCGTCCTGGGGCTGGACGATCACGTCATAGGTCTCCGCCACGGCGATGCGCAGCTCGTCCACCGTCACCGGCTGCACGTCGTTGCCGTCGGCCTGCACCACGGTCATCTTCAGCCCGGGGATGCGCACGTCGAAGTAGCTCATCCCGGAACCGTTGATCAGCCGCAGGCGCACCCGTTCGCCGGGCTTGAACAGCCCGCTCCAGTTCTGCTGCGGGTCCAGCCCGTTGACCAGGAAGCGGAAGCCGGCGATGTCGGCGATATCGGTGGGCGTCATGCGCATGCCGCCCCAGTCCAGGCGATCCCTGACCGTCGCCCACCAGCCGTTGGCGCTGGCGTCGGCGAAGAAATCGCCGAGGGTGCGCTGGCTGTGGTTGTAGTAGTCGCTCTGCTTCTTCAGGTTGGCGAATACGGTTTCCGGCTTGGTGTCGTGCCAATCCGCCAGCAGCAGGGTGTACTCGCGATCGTAGCGATACGGCTCGCGACCCTTCGGCTCGATCACCAGCGGGCCGTAGAGCCCCTCGATTTCCTGGAAATCCGAATGCGCGTGGTACCAGTAGGTGCCCGACTGCTTCACCGTGAAGCGGTAGGTGAAGGTCTGCCCCGGCTTGATCCCGGGGAAGCTGATGCCCGGCACGCCGTCCTGGGTATAGGGCAGGATCAGCCCGTGCCAGTGCAGCGAGGTGTCGCGGTCCAGGGTGTTGCGCACGCGGATCTCGACCTCCTCGCCTTCCCTGAAACGCAGCTCCGGCGCCGGCGTCCGGCCGTTGACGGTGAGCGCCTTGCGCGGACCGTCGGACAGCTGCAGGCGCCCTTCGCCGATGGTCAGTTCATAGACGCCCGCCTCGGCCAGCAGCGCCTGGCCGAGCAGGACGCCGCCCAGCAGCAATCTCCCTTTGCCCATGATCGCCCCCGACATCAAGGCTTGACGTTCAGTTCGCCGACCATCCCCGCCTGGTAGTGGCCGGGGACGTTGCAGGCGAATTCCAGCGTGGTGGCCTTGCCGAAGGTCCAGGTCAGTTCGGCGGTCTTGCCCGGCTCCACCAGCACGCTGTTGGGGTCGTCGTGCTTCATCATCATCTGGCCGTGGTCCATGCCGGGCAT
Organism: Pseudomonas jinjuensis; assembly: GCF_900103845.1. GTDB lineage: Bacteria > Pseudomonadota > Gammaproteobacteria > Pseudomonadales > Pseudomonadaceae > Pseudomonas > Pseudomonas jinjuensis. Next base: position 41,035 of record NZ_FNIJ01000005.1, on the reverse strand, counting down.
GGCGTGGTTCATCTGGCCCATGTCGTGCTGCATGCCGGTGGGGGTGAGCATGCCCATGTCCTGCATGTGCTGCATTTGCTTCTGGTGCTCGGCGTGCATGGCGGCGCGGCCGAGGTTGAACTCGTGCAGCAGGCTGCCCTCGTTCTTCAGCACGAAACGCACGGTCTCGCCGGCTTTCACGTCAAGGGATTTCGGCTCGAAATACATCTCGCCCATCACCACTTCCACGGTGCGGGTGGCCTGTTCGGCCTTCGCCGGCTTGCCGAAATCGTAGGAATGCCCGGGCTGGGCCAGGGCCGGGAGGCTGATGGTGGCAGCCAGGGCGAGGAAAGCGGCGGAGAACAGCGGGCGCAGTTGCATGGCATCGGTCCTTGTAGCGATGGATTGCAGCGATGGTGCGCCACCGCCCCTGCCACCTCGCTGTCAGGAAGATTACAGTTCTGTCAGCTTGGCCCGGCCCGCAACGCCCGGGCGCTACAATCGCCGTCGTCCGCCATCCTGGAGAACCGCATTGAAACTGCTGATCGTCGAAGACGAGCCGCGCATCGGCCACTACCTGCAGCAGGGCCTGAGCGAGGCCGGTTTCGCCGTCGACCTGTGCGCCGACGGCGCCGAAGGCGAGCAGCTCGCCCTCTCCGGTGCCCACGATCTGCTGATCCTCGACGTGATGCTGCCCGGCCGCGATGGCTGGCAGATCCTCCAGTCCGTGCGCCAGGCCGGGCTGGCGGTGCCGGTGCTGTTCCTCACCGCCCGCGACGCCGTGGAAGACCGCGTGCGCGGCCTCGAACTCGGCGCCGACGACTACCTGGTCAAGCCCTTCGCCTTCGTCGAACTGCTCGCCCGCGTGCGCACCCTGCTCCGTCGCGGCAGCCAGCAACTGCAGGAAACCACCCTGCAACTGGCCGACCTGGAGCTCGACCTGCTGCGCCGCCGGGTGCAGCGCGGCGGCCGGCGCATCGAGCTGACCGCCAAGGAATTCGCCCTGCTGGAGCTGCTGCTGCGCCGCCACGGCGAGGTGCTGCCGAAGTCGCTGATCGCCTCGCAGGTGTGGGACATGAATTTCGACAGCGACACCAACGTCATCGAGGTCGCCATCCGCCGCCTGCGCGCCAAGGTCGACGACGACTTCCCGCGCCGGCTGATCCACACCGTGCGCGGCATGGGCTACGTGCTGGAAGAACGCGACCCATGAAGCCGTCCCTCGCCACGCGCCTGAGCCTGCTGTTCGCCGCGGTCACCGCCGCCGTCTCGCTGATCGCCGGGATCATCTTCAATCGCGCCGCCGAAGCGCATTTCGTCGAACTGGACCGGCAACTGCTGGCGAGCAAGCTGCCGATCTTCCGCGAGGCGCTCGCCGGGCTCGACGCGTCCGCACGCCAACCCTCGGCCAATGCGCTGCTGGAACTGCAGCGCCATCCCGATCTCGGCCTGCGTATCGATGGTGCCGATGGCCGTCCGTGGTTCGAACGCCTGCCCGCGGCCGCCATGCCCGGCGAGGAAGCGCCAGCCCTGCGCGAACTCGCCGCGCCGCTCGATCCCGCGCGCCCCGACGGCATCCGCCTGGCCCTGCTGCTCGACATCACCCACCACCAGCACTTCCTGCAGCGCATGCAGCGGCTGATCTGGCTGACCATGGGCCTGGCCGCGCTCGCCACCGCGCTGCTAGGAGCCTGGGCCGCCCGCGCCAGCCTGCGCCCGCTACGGCGGATCAGTGCGACGGCGGCGAACGTCTCGGCGCAATCGCTGACCACGCGGCTGGACAGCAGCAGTCTGCCAGTCGAATTGCGCGGCCTGGCCGAGGAACTGAATGCAATGCTGGCCCGCCTGGAAGACGCCTTCCAGCGCCTGTCGGGCTTCTCTGCCGACATCGCCCACGAACTGCGCACACCGCTCACCGGCCTGCTGACCCAGACCCAGGTGGTGCTGTCGCGCCCGCGCACGCTGGAGGACTACCGCGAGGCCCTGCACGGCAATCTGGAGGAACTCCAGCGTCTCACCGCGATGGTCAACGACATGCTCCTGCTGGCCAAGGCCGACCACGGCCTGCTGGCGCCTAACCTGCAGCCGCTGGAGCTGGCCGATGAGGTCGATGCGCTGCTGGAGTTCTACGCGCCGCTGGCCGAGGACCGGGAAATCCGCCTGGAGCGCGAAGGACACATGCAGGTGCGCGGCGATCGCGGCATGCTGCGGCGGGTGCTGGCCAACCTGCTGGACAATGCCCTGCGCTTCAGTCCGGACGGTTCGGCAATTCGGGTTCGCCTGCAGACGGGGCGGATCAGCGTCGAGAACCAGGGCCCGGCCATTCCTGCCGAACGCCTGCCACGCCTGTTCGAGCGCTTCTACCGCGCCGACCCGGCCCGCCGGGAAGGACGGGGCGAACACGCCGGGCTGGGATTGGCGATCTGCCGTTCCATCGCGCGGTCACATGGTGGGGAGATTCGTTGCGAGTCGGCGGAAGGATCGACGCGGTTCATCATCACCCTCCCAACCGCGCCAATCCTGTAGGAGCCAGCTTGCTGGCGATCAATCGCGTTTACCGGCGACTCCGCGGCAGGACTGGAATCCAGGATCGCCAGCAAGCTGGCTCCTACAAATACCTGTGCGCCATTGGAGGGTGGTGGACGTAAAAAGCGACGTCCACCCTACGCTCAACCAGGCTCCCGGAACGTAGGGCGCATGAAGCGGAACGCTTCATGCGCCGATATGCATTTGCGGCGGATGACGCTGGCGCGTTATTCGCCCTACTCGGGCATCCCCCACCATTGGAGGAAGCTTACTGCCGCATCCCCCGCCCGCTGACCAGCAGCCGCACGCAGAAGAAATAGAGGATCACGGTCGCCACCAGCATGAAGGCGACGGCCGTGCCGATACGGATGTCCGACACGCCGAGGATGCCGTAGCGGAAGGCATTGACCATGTGCAGGATGGGGTTGGCCAGCGACACGGTCTGCCAGAACGCCGGCAGCATGTGGATCGAGTAGAACACCCCGCCCAGGTAGGTCAGCGGCGTCAGCACGAAGGTCGGGATGATCGAGATGTCGTCGAAGTTGCGCGCGAACACCGCGTTGACGAAGCCGCCCAGGGAGAAAATCGTCGCCGTCAGGAACACCACCAGCACCGTGATGCCCAGGTGGTGCATCTGCAGCTTGGTGAAGAACAGCGACAGCACCGTGACGATCACCCCCACCGCCAGCCCGCGCAGCACGCCGCCGGCGATGTAGCCGAGGAGGATGGTGTGCGGCGACACCGGCGATACCAGCAGCTCCTCGATGTTGCGCTGGAACTTGCTGCCGAAGAAGCTCGACACCACGTTGCCGTAGGAGTTGGTGATCACCGACATCATGATCAGCCCCGGCACGATGTACTGCATGTAGGTGAAGCCGCCCATCTCGCCGATCTGCCGGCCGATCAGGTTGCCGAAGATGACGAAGTACAGAACCATGGTGATCGCCGGCGGCAGCAGGGTCTGCGGCCAGATGCGCACGAAGCGGCGCACTTCGCGGTAGACGATGGTCTGCAGGGCGACCCAGTTGGCGTTCAGCTCGCTGCTCATACCGCCACCCTCGACAGGTTCTTCTCCACCAGCGACACGAACAGCTCCTCCAGCCGGTTGGTCTTGTTGCGCAGGCTCAGCACCTCGATGCCCTGGGCGCCGAGCTGGGTGAACAGGCCGTTGATGCCCTGCTGCTTGTCCACCTGCACTTCCAGGGTATGGTCGTCCACCAGCCGCGCCGGGTAGCCGTCCAGCGCCGGCAGCTGCTGCACCGAGGCCTTGAGGTCGAGCAGGAAGGTCTCCACGTGCAGCTTCTTCAGCAGCTTGCGCATGCTGGTGTTCTCCACGATGGTGCCGTGGTCGATGATCGCGATGTTGCGGCAGAGCTGCTCGGCCTCCTCCAGGTAGTGCGTGGTGAGGATGATGGTGATGCCCTGCTGGTTCAGCTCGGTGAGGAAATTCCACATCGAGCGGCGCAGCTCGATGTCCACCCCGGCGGTGGGTTCGTCGAGGATCAGGAGGCGCGGCTCGTGGACCAGCGCGCGGGCGATCATCAGGCGCCGCTTCATGCCGCCGGAAAGTTCGCGGGAGGCGGAATTGCGCTTGTCCCACAGGCCGAGCTGGGTCAGGTACTTCTCGGCGCGCTCCCTGGCGACTTTCGACGGAATACCGTAGTAGCCGGCCTGGGTGACGACGATGTCGAAGACCTTCTCGAACTGGTTGAAGTTGAACTCCTGGGGCACCACGCCGAGGCAGCGCTTGAGCGCGTAGGGTTCGCGGTCGAGGTCATGGCCGAACACGCTGACGCTGCCGCTGGTCTTGTTCACCAGGGTCGAAAGGATGCCGATGGTGGTGGACTTGCCGGCGCCGTTGGGGCCGAGCAAGGCGAAGAAATCGCCCTCGGCGACTTCCAGGTCGATGCCCCTCAGGGCCTGGAAGCCGTTGCCGTAGGTCTTCGTCAATTGACGGATGGAAAGCGCGGAACTCATTGGGTTTCCCGTGGCAGAGCGGAAAAAGGAACAGCTAGATAAGGGTCGAGACCGTTAATTGCAACCTTTTGTTGCATCTCAGGTGAGCGGCGTCATCACCGCCTTGCGATAGGCCGGGCGCTGCTGCAGCCGCCCGTACCAGGCCTCCAGGTACGGCAGCTGCGGGCGCTGGATGGGCATTTCGAACCAGGCGTAGATGAAGCTGCCGAGCGGAATGTCGCCCATGCCGAAGTGCTCGCCGGACAGGTACGGCTGCGTCGCCAGCGTCCGCTCGGGGATCGCCAGCAGGCGCCCGCATTCGGCCAGGGCGGCGGCGATGGCGGCCTCGTCGCGCTGCTCCGGCGGGGTGCGCAGGGTGCCCCAGAAGACGGTGCGGAACGGCCCGGCGAAGGACGAGGTGGTCCAGTCCATCCAGCGGTCCGCGCTGGCGCGCAGCTGCAGGTCGACCGGCTGGAACTGCGGCGCGTATTTCGCCACTAGGTAGCGGACGATGGCGTTGGACTCCCAGAGCACGAAGTCGCCGTCCTCGATCATCGGCACAAGGCCGTTGGGGTTCTTCGCCCGGTACTCGGGCTCGTTGACCACGCCGAAGGCGCCGCCGGCCTCCACCCGCTCGTAGGCCAGCCCGGCCTCTTCGGCGCACCACAGCGCCTTGCGCACGTTGGACGAGTTCTTCCTGCCCCAGATCTTCAGCATGCCTTGCAATCCTTCCGCCGGTTGATGGAGTGACGGCGCATGCGGCGCCGCATTCGACCACCCTAGCGGGGAAGCCCGGAAGAAAAAAGGCTGGCATATCGATGATGACTATCGATGGCGTTCATCCATCCGGGCTGCGTCTATGGGAGAGCCGCGCAAGCCCGTTCCAGAGCGCTTCGCTGCCAGCCGTCTAAGCTTGATGGACTGGCGCGGCTTATCGAGAGGGAATCCCGCATGTTGTTGCTCTGGCTGGTGGTACTGATCCTCGGCGTGGCCTGGCTGGCCCACCGGCGCGTCGCTCCGGCGCTCGCGCTCGGCATCGTCGCCGTCTACCTGATCCTCATGGGGCTGTTCAGCCATGCCCACGCCTGGATGATCCTGCTCTGGCTGCCGTGGCTCGCCGTCACCCTCTCGCTGCTGCTGCCGGACCTGCGCCGCACGCTGTTCAGCGCGCCGCTGTTCGCCTGGTTCCGCAAGACCCTGCCGCCGATGTCCGACACCGAGCGCGAGGCCATCGAGGCCGGCACCGTGTGGTGGGACGGCGAGCTATTCAGCGGCCGGCCGGACTGGAACAAGCTGCTGGACTACCCGCGCCCGCAGCTGAGCGAAGAGGAGCAGGCCTTCGTCGACGGCCCCACCGAGCAGCTCTGCGCCATGGTCGACGACTGGGAGCTCGGCCGGCGCATGGACCTACCGGAGGACGCCTGGGCCTTCATCAGGGAGCAGGGCTTCTTCGGCCTGATCATCCCGAAGGAATACGGCGGCAAGGGCTTCTCCGCCCTCGCCCACTCCCAGGTGGTGATGAAGCTCGCCACCCGCAGCGGCGATCTGGCTTCCACCGTGATGGTGCCGAACTCCCTCGGCCCGGCCGAGCTGCTGCTGCACTACGGCACCGACCAACAGCGCCAGCACTACCTGCCGCGCCTGGCGAAGGGCGAGGAAATCCCCTGCTTCGCCCTGACCAGCCCGCTGGCCGGCTCGGACGCCGGCGGCATGACCGACGTCGGCGTGGTCTGCAAGGGTCAGTGGGAAGGCGAGGAAGTGCTCGGCCTGCGCCTGACCTGGGAAAAGCGCTATATCACTCTCGGCCCCATCGCCACCCTGCTCGGCCTGGCCTTCAAGTGCCATGACCCCGATCGCCTGCTGGGCGGCGAGGAAAACCTCGGCATCACCCTGGCGCTGATTCCGACCAGTACCCCCGGCGTGCAGATCGGCCGCCGCCACCTGCCGCTGGGCGCCGCCTTCATGAACGGGCCGAACTCCGGCAAGGACGTGTTCGTGCCGCTGGACTTCGTCATCGGCGGCCAGGAAATGATCGGCAAGGGCTGGATGATGCTGATGAACTGCCTGTCGGTCGGCCGCTCGATCTCCCTGCCGGCGGCCGGCACCGCGGCGGCCAAGGCGTGCAGCTACGTCAGCGGCCGCTACGGGCAGATCCGCGAGCAGTTCAACGTGCCGATCGGCGCCTTCGAAGGGATACAGGAAGCCCTGGCGCGCATCGGCGGCAACGCCTGGATGATGGACAGCGCGCGCATGCTCACCGCCAGCGCGGTGGACCTCGGCGAAAAACCCTCGGTGCTCTCGGCGATCCTCAAGTACCACCTCACCGAGCGCGGCCGCGACTGCATCGCCGACGCCATGGACATCCACGGCGGCAAGGGCATCGTCCTCGGGCCGAACAACTACCTCGGCCGCGCCTGGCAGACCGCGCCGATCTCGATCACCGTGGAAGGCGCCAACATCCTCTCGCGCAACCTGATGATCTTCGGCCAGGGCGCCATCCGCTGCCATCCCTACGTGCTGGAGGAAATGGCCCTGGCCCAGCGCGACGACACCACCCAGGCCGAGCGCGAGTTCGACCGGCTGCTGCTCAGGCACGTCGGCTTCGCCGTCAGCAATGCGGCCAGCAGCCTGCTGCTCGGCCTCGGTTTCGGCGCCTTCGACCAGGTGCCCGGCGACCGCGTCAGCCGCCGCTACTACCGCGCGCTGAACCGCCTGGCGGCGGCCTTCGCCCTGCTCGCCGACTTCAGCATGATGCTGCTCGGCGGTGAGCTGAAGCGCCGCGAGCGCCTCTCCGCCCGGCTGGGGGACGCGCTGAGCCACCTCTACCTCGGCTCGGCGGCGCTCAAGCGCTACCACGACCAGAACAACCCGGAGTACCTGCAACCGCTGCTGCGCTGGGCGCTGGAAGAGAACCTGTGCAAGGCCGAGGCGGCGCTGGCCGGGCTGCTGGACAACTTCCCCAACTGCTGGCTCGGCTGCGCGCTGAAGGCCCTGGTGCTGCCTCTGGGCCGCCGCCATCGCGGCCCGGGCGACAAGCTGGACGCGGAGATCGCCGGCATCCTCGGCCATCCGCTGGGCGACCCGGCGCTGCAGGCGATCCTCGCCGGCGCCTACCTGCCGGGCGATCCGGAGGACCCGGTCGGCAAGCTGGCGGTGGCCTACGACCTGCTGCGCGACGCCGCGCCGGCGCAGAAGCAGTTGCACGAGGCACTGCGCGACGGCCGGGTGCGGCCGGCTCCGGGCGAATCGCCGATCAGCGCCGCGCTGGCGGCCGGCGCCATCGACAGCGAGGCGGCGGAACGCCTGCAACAGGCGGAACGCGCGCGCCGGCAGGTGATCGACGTCGACGACTTCGCCAGGGATGAACTCGGCGCCCGCTGAGGCTGGCGGAACCCGACGGTCAGCCCGACACGCCGCAGGGACGCGGCGGGTGCACACTGGAGTCCAAGCCCCACGGAGCGATGCCATGCGTCCCCTGCCTTCGCTGCTCGCCGGCCTGCTGCTGATCGGCGCCGCCACCGGTGCCGGGGCCGACAGCTGGCTGTATCCGAGCAAACCCATCCCCTACCAGCCGCTGCCGAACCTGGTCGATCCGACGCAACGGCAGCAGGACGTCCTGCGCCGGCAGACCGACCAGCGCCAGCGCGACCAGGAAACGCGCCGCCTGCAGTACGAGGACCAGCGCCTGCAGGTGGAGCAGCAGAAACTCAACCGCGAATACGACGCCCAGCAGCGCCAGAACCAGCAGCGCCAGTTGCAGGACCAGATGATCCAGCGCCAGCAGAGCGACATGCAGCAGTTCCGCCTGCAGCAGCAACAGCAGCAGATCGACCTGCAGCGGCAGACCATCCAGAATCGCCAGCGGGTGATCCAGTCCGCTCCCTTCCGCTGATCCGTCCGGCGTTCCGCGGCGCGAACCTATATACTCCGCTGCCGTTTCAGCTTCGCCCCCCGGAGGACCGCCATGGCCAACGCCTATCTCGACCATCATTTCGCCCTGCTCCAGCACCTGCGCACCATTCTCGGCGCCCTGGGCGAAGCCGAGCAGGTTCCGGAGGACAACCACGGCCTGTTCCTCGAACGCTTCGACGAACTGCTGGCCGAGCTGCCACGCGACCCGGTCGGCGCCCAGTACCTCGGCCAGGACCTGATTTCCCAGGTGTTCCACCGTTATCCGCAGATCGCCCACCTGGTGCCGCGCGACCTGCTGTGGTTCTTCGGCGGCGACTGCCTGCACTTCATGCCCGACGACGAACTGGCCATGTACCAGCAGCTCGACGAGCGCCGCTTCGAAGCGGAAGAACGCGGCGAAACCTTCGACTGGAACCGCGAAAAGCAGCTGCTGGCGCTGCCGGAAGACGCGCCGAAGCACTGACCCGCCCTATCAGGATCAGGTCGGCCGCGGCACCCGGATGCGGTGGGTCGACTTGATCTCCCGCAGCGCCAGGCTCGACTGGATCGAAGCGATGCCCGGCTGCCTGCGCAGCACGTTCTCGACGAAATCGCTGTAGGCATCCAGGTCCTTCTCCAGCACCTGCAACAGGAAATCGGCGTCGCCAGTGATCTTGTGGCAGGACAGCACCTCCGGCAGTCCCTTCACCAGTTCCTCGAAGCGATCCGATGCATTGTCCGCATGGGAAGCGAAACGCACGTGGACGAACGCCAGGATGTCCAGGCCGAGCCGGTGGCGGTCCAGGTTGGCCTGGTAATCGGCGATGTAGCCCTCGTCCTCCAGGCGTTTGCGCCGCCGCCAGCAGGGCGTGACGCTGAGCGACAGGCGCTCGCTCAGGTCGGCATTGGACAGGCTGGCATCGCGCTGGAGCAGATCGAGCATGGCGAGATCGGTCGCATCGAGCTCCGCGCCTTTGGAATGTTTTTTCTTCATTTGGCACCAATTTGGTCGGTCTTTCCCGATTGAACGGAAAGCGCGCACTCGAAAGCAAAGAATTTCCCACTCCGGTAGATAGACTGGTAGCACTTCCAAGTAAAGCGACCCGGCCGATACGATGAGCGTGCCGTCGGGCTTCGAACCCGGACCATCGCATCAGCCCGCAGCAGGGGTCGTGCAAGCACGATCGAAGGGTGCACTCCATGACGCTATATGTTGATGTGAAAGATGTCGGCAAGCTGGTCGGCAGGGTCGGCCTGGCCCCGGCGATCAGGACCATGGCCGCCTACATCGAGGCGGACTACCGGCGCTGGCCGAGCTTCGACAAGGCCGCCCGCATCGCCAACCATTCCCCCCAGGGTGTCATCGAGCTGATGCCGACCGACGACGGCAAGCTGTACTCCTTCAAGTACGTGAACGGGCACCCGAAGAACATCCGCTTCGACATGCTCACCGTCATGGCCTTCGGCGTGCTGGCCGACGTCGATAGCGGCTACCCGGTGCTGCTCAGCGAGCTGACCCTCACCACCGCCATCCGCACCGCCGCGACCTCGGCGCTGGTCGCCCAGTCCCTGGCGCGGAAGGATTCCCGCCGCATGGCGCTGATCGGCAACGGCGCCCAGAGCGAGTTCCAGGCCATCGCCTTCCACGAGCTGCTCGGCATCGACGAGATCCGCATCTTCGACATCGACCCGGCGGCGACGCAGAAACTGCAGCGCAACCTCGCCGGCGTGCCGGGCCTGAAGGTCATCCCCGCCGCCTCGGTACGCGAGGCGGTGCGCGGCGCCGATATCGTCACCACGGTGACGGCGGACAAGACCAACGCCACCATCCTCACGGCGGATATGCTGGAACCCGGCATGCACATCAACGGCGTGGGCGGCGACTGCCCGGGCAAGACCGAGCTGGAAGCGGCGATCCTCGACCGGGCGCGGGTGATAGTCGAATTCGAAGCGCAGACCCGCGCGGAAGGCGAAATCCAGCAGATGCCGGCGGACTTCCCGGTGACCGAGTTCCACCAGGTGCTGACCGGCCGGGCCGAAGGCCGCCAGTCCGACGAGCAGATCACCCTGTTCGACTCGGTCGGCTTCGCCCTCGAGGACTTCTCCGCCCTGCGCTACCTGCACGACACGGCGCGCCGGCTGAACATCGGCCAGAACATCGAGCTGGTGCCGCTGCCGGAAAATCCGAAGGATCTCTATCAGCTGATCGTGCCGGCCGAACGGATGATTTCGGCGGCGTGAAGAAAGACGCGGCCCCGGAGTTCGTTCCGGGGCCGCGTCGAATGGAGAGCGGTCAGGTGCCCCGCTTCAGCAGCATCTTCTCGATATGCCCGATGGCCGCCCGCGGCTTGAGCCTTTTCGGGCAGAACGAAATGCAGTTGTAGATCGAGCGGCAACGGAACACGCTGAACGGGTCGTCCAGGGCCGCCAGTCGTTCTTCGGTAGCCGTGTCGCGGGAATCGACAAGAAAGCGGTAGGCGTTCAACAAGCCCGCAGGGCCGATGAACCGCTCCGGGTTCCACCACCAGGATGGGCACTGCGTCGAGCAGCACGCGCACAGGATGCATTCGTACAGCCCATCCAGCTTTTCCCGGTCCTCCGGCGACTGCAGCCGCTCGATGGCAGGTGGCGGCTCGTCGTTGATGAGATAGGGCCTTATCCGCTCGTACTGCCTGTAGAACATGCTCATGTCGACGACCAGGTCCCGTATCACGGGCAAGCCGGGCAGCGGCCGTATGACGATGTCCACATCGCCCCGAAGCGGCCTGATCGGCTGTCCGGACGGCAGTTGCCCGCCGTTGAGCAAGGTCGAGACGCTGGTGATGCAGGCCAGGCAGTTGGCGCCGTTGATGTTCATGCCGTCGGAGCCGCAGACGCCCTCGCGACAACTGCGCCGGTAGGTCAGCGTCTGGTCCTGGGTTTTCAGGTGCTCCAGCAGGTCGAGCACCATCATGTCCTCGCCCGGCTGCAGGTCGTAGCTGTAGTCCTGCATGCGCGGCGCGTCATCTTCGTCCGGAAGATAACGATAGATACGGATTTTCATCTTGTTCGCTCCCGGGCCTGCCCGCCCCCGTTGCGCCAAACCGGGTCGGGTGCGGAACCAGATCCGGTCTTCCTATCGGACAGTCTTGGCGGTGGGGCCGCTGTGTCAAGCGCACGCGCTTCCCGAGGAGCGATCCCGGGACAGGCACCTGGAGGTATGCACTCGAGAGGCCATCGAGGCCAGGGAGGGCCAGGGTTTTCCAGCCGTCCGGGCCAAGGCCCTGGATTCCAGTGGAATCTGCTGGAACGAAAAAAGGGCCTTTCGGCCCTTTTTTTCAACGATTTACAGACTTCGATGAACCGTCTGCAGATCATGATCTGGAGCGGGAAACGAGACTCGAACTCGCGACCCCGACCTTGGCAAGGTCGTGCTCTACCAACTGAGCTATTCCCGCATATTGCCTTGCGGCAAGAATCGAAAAAGGACTTGCGGCCTCTTTCAGCTGCCTGGCGCGGCAACCGAGATTTAACCTAACTCCTTGATTAATAAGAGTTTTTCTCGCCAGCCAGCGCGACAGCGGGCGCAATTATGGACTTGCCAATCGTGCTTGGCAAGATCCAACGCCAACTTTTCCACTTCCCCGGTCATTCGTCCGGCCATCACCTGCAGGCGGCCCTTTCCGGTCTCGAACAAAGGCACGCCCGAAGGCGTGCCTTTGTTCGACCGGGCTCGACCGAAGACCTAGCCCCGCACTCCCTGCGCCACTGCGGCCCCCTGCTCTTCCCGTGCCCGACGGCGGGTGATCAGCAGGCCGGAGCAGACCACGAGGACGGCCAGGACCATGGTGGAAACCACTTCGACGCGGTGATCCGGGCGGAACAGCATCAGCACCAGAACGCCGCTGATGAACAGGATCACGCCCCAGGTCAGCCAGGGGAACAGCCACATGCGGTAGCTCAGGATCCTGCCGCTGGCCATCATGCGCTTGCGCAGGCGCAGCTGGGAGATGGCGATGACCAGGTACACCAGCAGGGCGATGGCGCCGGTGCTGGCCATGAGGAAGCCGAACACCTTGGAGGGCACCAGGTAGTTGGCGATCACGGCCAGGAAGGCCGCGCCGGTGGACAGCAGGACGGCATAGATCGGGGTGCCGCTGCTGGTGGTCGCCTGGGCGCAGGCCGGGGCGTCGCCGCGGCGGCTCAGCGAGTAGAGCATGCGCGAGGCGGTGTAGAGCGAGGAGTTGAGGCAGCTGGTCACCGAGGTCAGCACGACGAAGTCGATGATGGCCTTGGCATGGGGCACGCCAAGGGTGTCGAGCACGGTGACGTAGGAGCCTTCGCTGGCCAGGCGCGGATCGTTCCAGGGCACCAGGGCGATGACGATGAAGATCGACAGGATGTAGAACAGCGTGATCCGCCAGATCACCGAGTTGGTGGCCTTGGAGATATGCTTGCCGGCCTCGTCGGATTCGGCGGCGGCGATGGTCACCACCTCGGCGCCGAGGAAGGAGAACATGGTGATCAGCATGGCGCTGAGCACGGCCCCGAAGCCGTTGGGCATGAAGCCGCCGGTGTCCCACAGGCGCGAAACGCCGCTGACGCCCGAGCCGGGCAACAGGCCGAAGATGGCGCAGGCGCCGAGGATGATGAAGCCGACGATGGCGGCGACCTTCACCAGCGCCAGCCAGAATTCGAACTCGCCGTAGTTCTTCACGCTGAACAGGTTGGTGGCGGTCAGCAGGAGCGTGATCGCCAGCGACAACACCCAGATATCCAGTTGCGGCACCCAGCTGTTGATGATGGTGGCGGCGATGTTGGCTTCGATGGGGATGATCAGGACCCAGAACCACCAGTAGAGCCAGCCGATGGTATAGCCCGCCCACTTGCCGATGGCCTGGTCGGCGTAAGTGGAGAAGGAGCCGGTATCCGGCGAGGCGACGGCCATTTCGGCCAGCATGCGCATCACCAGGACCACCAGCGCGCCGGCGAGGATGTAGGCGAGGATGGTGGCGGGACCGGCTTCGGCGATGGCGCGGCCGGAACCGACGAACAGGCCGGCACCGATGACGCCGGCGATGGACAGCATGGTGACATGCCGCGATTTCAACCCGTGACTCAAGTTGTTCTGGTGTGTCTGCATGGCATTACCTTTGTTCTTGTCGTGCCCGTGAGAGCGATATCGGCACCCGCGATCACCGGACGCGGGAGCAAAAAAGCCCGTCCTGCCCGGGACGGTACCCAGGGCAGAGACGGGTTGAGCAAAAGACCAGGGGTGACTGAAGGTGTCAGGCCAGTTCGTCGAAGCACTCGCCGATGATGGCCAGGCCACGCTCGAGATCGGCGTCGCTGACGGTCAGCGGCACGAGGATGCGCAGGACGTTGTAGTAGGTGCCGCAGGACAGCAGCACCAGGCCCTTGTCGCGCGCCTTGGCGACGATCCTGGCGGTCAGCTCGGCGGCCGGGGTCTGGCCGTCGGCTTCGAACAGCTCCACCGCGACCATGGCGCCGAGGGTGCGCACTTCGCCGATGCTGGCGTGGCGCTCGCCGATCCGGCGCAGGCCGGCGCCGAGGATCTCGCCCACGGCCTTGGCGCGGTCCAGCAGGTTCTCTTCCTCGAAGGCTTCGATCACCGCCAGGGCGGCGGCGCAGGAAACCGGGTTGCCGGCGTAGGTGCCGCCCAGGCCGCCCGGGGCCACCGCGTCCATCAGCTCGGCCTTGCCCGCCACCCCGGCCAGCGGGAAGCCGCCGGCGATGGACTTGGCGAAGGTGGTCAGGTCGGCGGCGACGCCCATCTGCTCCATGGCGAAGAAGGTGCCGGTACGCCCGGCGCCGGTCTGCACTTCGTCGGCGATCAGCACGATGCCGTGCTCGTCGCAGAGGGCGCGCAGGCGCTGCATGAAGTCCTTCGGCGCCGGGTTGAAACCGCCCTCGCCCTGCACCGGCTCGAGGATGATCGCGGCGATGTCGCGCGGCTGCGCGTCGTTCTTGAAGATGCGCTCGATGCTGGCGATGGACTCGTCCACCGACACGCCGTGCAGCGCGTTCGGGTACTGCGCGCGGAACACGCCGCCGGGCATCAGGCCCAGGCCGGCGGAGTACGGCACCACCTTGCCGGTCAGCGCCAGGGTGTAGTGGGTGCGGCCGTGGTAGGCGCCGGTGAAGGCGATCACGCCGCTGCGGCCGGTGGCGGCGCGGGCGATCTTGATGGCGTTCTCCACCGCTTCGGCGCCGGTGGTCACCAGCAGGGTCTTCTTCTCGAAGTCGCCCGGCAGCATGCCGTTGATCTTCTCGGCCAGGGCCACGTAGCCCTCGTAGCCGAACACGTGGAAGCAGGTGTGGGTCAGCCTGGCCATCTGCTCCTGCACGGCGGCCATCACCTTCGGGTGCAGGTGGCCGGTGTTGAGCACGGCGATGCCGCCGGCGAAGTCCAGGTACTCGCGGCCTTCCACGTCCCAGATGGTGGCGTTCTCGGCGCGCTCGGCGTAGATCTGGTGGATCTGGCCGACGCCGCGCGGGATGGCGGCCATGCGCCGTTGTTGCAGGCTCTGGTTGCTGTTCATGCTGTCTCCAGGTCAGGAATGGGTGGGCGGACGCGCGTTACACGCCGATGCACAGGTATTTGATTTCCAGGTAGTCCTCGATGCCGTACTTCGAACCTTCGCGGCCCAGGCCCGAGGCCTTGATGCCGCCGAAGGGGGCGACCTCGTTGGAGATGATTCCGGTGTTGATGCCGACGATGCCGTACTCCAGCGCCTCGCCGACGCGGAACACGCGGCTCAGGTCGCGGGCGTAGAAGTAGGCGGCCAGGCCGTATTCGGTGTCGTTGGACAGCTCGATCACCTCGGCCTCGTCCTTGAAGCGGAACAGCGGCGCCAGCGGGCCGAAGGTCTCTTCCCTGGCGACGGCGGCGTTCTTCGGCACGTCGACCAGGATGGTCGGCTCGAAGAAGGTGCCGCCCAGGGCATGGGGCTTGCCGCCGGCGACGACCCTGGCGCCCTTGCTCACGGCATCCTCGATGTGTTCCTGCACCTTGGCCACGGCCTTGGCGTCGATCAGCGGGCCGGTGGTGATGCCCTGCTCCAGGCCGTTGCCGATATTCAGCCTGGCGACGGCAGCCTTGAGTTTGTCGACGAAGGCGTCGTACACGCCGTCCTGCACGTACAGGCGGTTGGCGCAGACGCAGGTCTGGCCGTTGTTGCGGTACTTGGAGATCAGCGCGCCTTCTACGGCAGCGTCCAGGTCGGCGTCGTCGAAGACGATGAAGGGCGCGTTGCCGCCCAGCTCCAGGGACACCTTCTTGATGTCCCTGGCGCACTCGGCCATCAGTTGGCGGCCGATCTCGGTGGAACCGGTGAAGGTCAGCTTGCGCACGATCGGGTTGCCGGTCAGCTCGCCGCCGACTTCGCCGGCGCTACCGGTGACCACGCTGAACACGCCCTTCGGAATGCCGGCGCGCTCGGCCAGCTCGGCCAGGGCCAGGGCGGAGTACGGGGTCTGCGAGGCGGGCTTGAGCACCATGGTGCAGCCGGCGGCCAGGGCCGGGCCGGCCTTGCGGGTGATCATCGCCGAGGGGAAGTTCCACGGGGTGATGGCCGCGGTGACGCCGATGGGCTGCTTGATCACCATCAGGCGCTTGTCCGGCTGGTGGCCGGGGATCATGTCGCCGTAGACGCGCTTGGCTTCCTCGGCGAACCACTCGAGGAACGAAGCGGCGTAGGCGATCTCGCCCCTGGCCTCGGTCAGCGGCTTGCCCTGCTCGATGGTCATCAGGCGGGCCAGGTCGTCCTGGTTCTCGATCATCAGCTCGAACCAGCGGCGCAGGCGGTTGGCGCGGTCCTTGGCGGTCAGCGCGCGCCAGGCCGGCAGGGCGCGGTCGGCGGCCTCGATGGCGCGGCGGGTCTCGGCGGCGCCCATCTTCGGCACGCTGCCGATGGTCTCGCCGGTGGCCGGGTTGTTGACCTTGAGGGTCTGGCCGCTGTCGGCATCCACCCAGGCGCCGTCGATATAGGCCTGCTGGCGGAACAGGCTGGAGTCTTTGAGTTGCACGGGTTCTTCCTCGTTATGGGTGGCGGGCGGCTCAGCCGGCGGCCCGCAGGTTGTTGTCCGGGGTGGTCGCCTTGACGAAGTTGCCACCGAGCGCGGTGACCTGTTCGCGGACCTTCTCGACGATGTGCGCGCCGATCGGGATGGCCGAGGTGGCGGCCGGCGACGGCGCGTTGCAGACGTTGACGCTGCGCCTGGTATTGACGAAGAGGAAGTCGTCGATCAGCTTGCCGTCGCGCGAGACCGCCTGGGCGCGCACGCCGGCCGGGTACTCGGTGAGGTCGCTCTTGACGATGCCCGGGCAGTACTTCTGCACTTCCTTCAGGTAGCCGCCCTTGAACAGCGAGTTCTTCATCTCGGTCAGGCCGGGGCGCAGGTTCTTCGCCAGCACCTTGAGGATGCCGGGGGTGGTCAGGGTCTCGAACATGTCGGAGAGGCTGATGTCGCGCTTGCGGTAGCCCTCGCGCTTCATCGCCAGCACGGCGTTGGGGCCGACGGTGACGGTGCCGTCGATCATCCGCGTCAGGTGCACGCCGAGGAACGGCATGGACGGGTCGGGAATCGGGTAGATCAGGTGGTTGACGATCTGGTTGTGCTGTTTCGGCAGCAGGTAGTACTCGCCGCGGAACGGGCAGATGATGAACTGCGGCTGCAGGCCCAGCATGCGCACGATGCGGTCGGCCATCAGGCCCGAGCAGGTGACCAGGTAGCGGCCGCGGAATTCGTTGCCGGTGGTGCGCACCAGCACTTCCTCGGCGCGCTCGTCCAGGCCGACGACTTCGGCGCCGTAGCGGATCTCGCCACCGGCGGCCTGGAACTCGCGGCCCATGGCGGCGGTGACTTCGGCGTAGCTGACGATGCCGCTGGAGGGCACGAAGATGCCGCCCATGCCGACGATGTTCGGCTCGCGCTCGCGCAGCTCGCCGGCGCTCAGCCAGTAGCGCTCCAGGCCGTTGGCGGCGGTGCGTTCCCAGAGCGCCTTCATGCGCTCCATCTCCAGCTCGCTGGTGGCCACCAGCAGCTTGCCGCACTCGTCGTAGCGGATGCCGTGCCTGTCGCAGAAGGCCTTGGTGGCCTTGTTGCCGGCCAGGCAGAACTTCGCCTTGAGGCTGCCGGGGGTGTAGTAGACGCCGGCGTGGATCACGCCGCTGTTGTGCCCGGTCTGGTGGCGCGCCGGGCCGGATTCCTTCTCCAGCAGGAGGATCTTCGCGTCCGGGTAGACCTGGGTGAGTTGCATCGCGGTGGACATGCCGACGATGCCGCCGCCGATGATGATGAAATCGTACACAGCCAATTACCTCGCGCACTGGCTCAGCTGAAGAAGCCCCACAGGAGCGGGCCGGCAGGCGAAGGCCGTGCGCGGACCTTCGCGAGCAGGCTCGCTCCCGTGGGAAGGGTGACGCCGGGGACTTACTGGCCGCGCTGGTACAGCGGCTTCTGGTAGGCGATGTAGCCGCGTTGGCGCATCAGCTCGCGGCGCAGGCCCTCGTGCGGGGTGAAGCGGTCGCGGCCGTGCAGCCAGAACAGGTTGTTGATCAGCAGGAAGCAGCCCTGCGGCACCGGCACCGAGAGCTTGGCCGGGCTGGTTTCCAGGGACTCGGACAGGGCGTTCAGCCAGATGCCTTCCTCGAAGTCCTTCGGCTGCACGAACTGGTCGATGTAGCGCATGGTCGGGCGACCTTCGGCGTCGCAGTCGAACACCGAGTGGAACACATCCTCGCTGACCTTCTTGCTCGGCGGCGCGGTCCAGCGCATCTCGCGGCGGGCCAGCGGGTGGCGGTAGAACTCGTCCAGCTCGCTCCAGTCGTCCAGGTGCAGCAGCAGGGAATTGCCACCCTCCATGTTCTTCTCTTCGATCTTCATCATCAGCACGTAGTCGGTGATCTGATTTACGAAGGTGCCGTCGTTGTGCAGCTCCATGACGCGGTGCGGCTGGCGCAGGTAGCTGTCGGAGTTGTCGCTGTTGACCACCACGAAGCGGGCATAGAACTGGCCGCTCATGGCGTCGTAGTTGGAGCGGCCGATCAGGTGCGCCACGGCGGTGGAGAACTTCACCATGTCCTCGGCCCGGGCCACGTCATCCAGGCCTTCGGGCTTGACCAGCATGCCGCCGCTGGCGCGGTCGAGGATGGTGTTCAGCAGCACCGGGCGCAGGGTGCCTTCGCACAGCTCGTCGAGGATCTGGGCGAGGCGGAAACGCAGGAACGACTTGTACTCCAGCGCCTGCACCGGCCACTGCGCCACCGCCTCGACGAACGCCTCCACGGTTTCGCGGGCGAAGGTCAGCTCGAGCAGGCGCGGCGACTGCGCCGAAGGCGCTACCGAGTAGCCGCGGGTTTCCAGCGGCAGGGGCATGACGAGGTCCTGGATGGAGGTGAAGGCGTTCATGGCGGTGTCCTGGCAAAGGTGGGTTGGCGCCGTCCGGCATTGACCTGGATCAGGCGGGCAGGAGGGAAAATATCGCCATAAACTAAAAATGTCTACATTTTTATAAAACGACAACAAAACACAGCCTTGTCTATTGTTTTTCGTCTATCCGACATTTGGGTATGATCCGGGGCAAAACCCCACAGGAGCTGGATTTGGAAGCACTCGCCCCTCGTCAGAACTCGGCCTTCAGCGGGTATGAGCGGCTCAAGAAGGACATCATCCGCGGCGTTTTCAAGCCGGGTGAGAAGCTGCTGATGAGCGCCCTGAAGGAGCGCTACGACCTCGGCGTGGGGCCGCTGCGCGAGGCCCTCTCGCAACTGGTCGCCGAGCACCTGGTGGTCGCCATCAGCCAGAAGGGCTATCGCGTCGCATCCATGTCGCTGGACGAGATGAGGGACATCTACGATGCCCGCGCCAACCTGGAGGCAATGATCGTCAGCCTGGCCATCGAGCGCGGCGACGACGCCTGGGAAGCCTCGGTGCTCGCCAGCTCCCATACCCTGGCCAAGGTGGTGGAGGTGAAGACCCGCGAGCAGCGCCTGGATGTCTGGGACGAGCGCCACAAGGCCTTCCACACCGCCATCGCCTCCGGTTGCGGCTCCAAGCACCTGCTGCAGGCGCGCACCTACCTGTTCGACCAGGCCGAGCGCTATCGCCACCTGTGGCTGACGCAGACGGTATTCTCCGAACAGGCCCTGGAGCTCAAGCGTCAGGAGCACGCGGCGCTGGTCGACGCGATCCTCGCCCGCGACGCCAGGCGCGCAAGCGAAATGATGCGCACGCACCTGATGACCCCCGTTCCGATCATCGCCGAGATCATGCACGCCGAAGGCATCGGCCAGGGCACGCGATAACCCCGGTCCAAAGCCCTGCAGTCCCGTCGTGATCGGCGCCGATCACGACCGATGTACACTCAAACGCAAAAACACGTGCGCCAAACGCCAATCCCGGTTCGCCGCGTTTCCTTACTGTTCTGGAGCCCCTCACCCCACAACAAGAAGGATAACGGTCATGGCTGGAGCACTTTCCAACTCCCAATCAACCCCTGAACAACCGGTCCCGGAGGCGCATCGGCTAAGCCGCGGCTCCCTCACCATGGCCTGGTGGGGCATCTGCAGCGCGATGTTCTACCTGGTGGTCGCCGCCGCCCTGGCGATGGGCTACGGCACGCTGAACGCGCTGATCGGCCTGGTGCTGTCGGTGGTCAGCTACGGCGTCATCAACGCCATCATCGCCCGCCATGCCATCGCCAGCGGGCTGTCCGTCGCACAGTTCTCCCAGGTACTGTTCGGCCGCACCGGCGCCGCGCTGGCGACGCTGATCTTCAGCGCCACGGCGATCTACTACAGCGTCTTCGAAGGCTCGGTGATGGCGGTGGCGCTGCATCACTACCTGCCGGGCTTCGAGCTGCACGCGGCGTTCCTCGTCGTGGTGGTCTACAGCGTGCTGCTGATCTTCGGCAACGCCATGCGCTGGCTCGACAAGCTCAACGGCGTGCTGCTGCCCTTCTACCTGGCCGGACTGGTCGCCGCCGTGGTCATGGCCATCGACGAGTACGGCTACTCCCCGGCCTGGCTGGCCCTGGCCCCCGAAGGCGGCCCGGTGCCGAACGGCTGGTGGAACTGCTTCACCTACTTCATGGGCGTCTGGGTGCTGATGATGTACACCTGGGACTACGCCCGCTTCGGCAAGCAGGAAGACAGCCGCTACCACGCGCGGATCAACTTCGGCATGCCCTTCTATACCGTGGCCTTCCTGCTCAACGGCCTGGTCGGCATCTTCCTCGCCGCCACCATCCCCACCGAAGGCGGCCTCTCCGAAGTCTCGGTGGTGCTGGCGATCATCCAGCTCATGGGCCTGGGCGGCCTGCTCTTCGTGTGGATCAGCCAGACCCGCATCAACACCGGCAATTTCTTCCTCGCCGCCACCAACCTCCAGGCCTTCTGCGCCCATCTGGGCCTGGCGAAGGTGCCCTACGTGGCCTGGGCGCTGCTGACCGGCGTGGTGGTCTACCTGCTGATGCTGTTCGACGTGTTCAGCTACATCCTCCAGGCGCTGGCCTACCAGAGCCTGTTCATCGTCGGCTGGGTCGCCATCACCCTCGCCCACCTGCTGGGTTCCCGCGGCGCCCGCTACCGGCTGGAGGGCCTGCCCGCGTTCCGCGCCCGGGGCCTGCTGGCCTGGCTGCTGTCGGCGGCGGTGGGCATCGGCCTGCACCTGTCCGGCGACGCCACCCTGGCGACCGCTTCGGCACCGGCCGCCTTCATCACCGCCTTCCTCGGCTACCTCGCGGCGCCCCTGCTGCTGCGCCGCGGCCAGCCCCAGGGCGACCTGGGCTGATCCCCTGCCGCCCACCCGGGCGGCCTCCTCACCTCACCACAACAACAAGAACACCGGAGCGGCTCATGCACCCGCAATGCACTCGGCTTACCTCGTTTTGCGCAACCCTGCTCGCCCTCGGCCTGGCCCAGCCCGCCGCCGCCGTGGAGATCACCGACAACCTCGACCTCGGTGGCGCCATCCGCGGCCGGCTGGACTACGACCCCGACCGGGACATCTCCAAGTTCAGCTTCGACACCTTCTTCCTTACCGCCGACTACCACTCGGACAGCTGGATCGCCGCCGCCAAGTACCGCTTCTACGGCGACGCCTATCCCTACGAGTACACCGACAGGGTGGGCGACATCGCCTTCGCCGAATACGCCTGGATCGGCTACCGCTTCACCCCGGAGCAACAGCTGCAGGTGGGCCAGACCGCCGTGCCCTTCGGCCTGGCGCCCTACTTCGGCAGTACCTTCTTCGAGACCCTGGGTAACGTGATCGGCCTGGAAGACACCCAGGACATCGGCTTCAAGTACCTGGCCAGACGCGGCGACTGGGACCTGCAGGCGGCCTACTACCCGATCCCGGCGGAACAGGGCCGGGGCACCAGCCGGGGCGGCCGCACCTACGGCACCAGCGTGGCCAGCGCCGACGACTATGTGCTGGACGGCAGCGACAACCACGAGCAGGACATCCTCGTCGGCCGCGTCGCGCGGGCCTACCAGGCCGACGGCTGGAGCGGCGAGGTGGGCGCCTCCCTGCTCGCCTCCACCCTGGAGAACCAGGACACCCACCGCGACGGCCAGCGCGTCGCCGCCGCCCTGCACGCCACCGCGCAGCACGGCCCCTGGGGCGTCCAGCTTCAGGCCGCGCGCCAGCGGATGACCCCGGAGAACCCCGGCGACGACCGCCTGGTGAGCTTCGGCAGCTTCGACGGCACCTTCAACGTGGCGGCCAAGGGCAACCTCTACGTGGCCGACCTCAGTTACAGCGTGCCGGGGCAGTACGGCTGGCTGTCGGGCATCAGGCTGTATGCCAACTACAGCCTGTTCGACAAGGACGAGCGCGACTTCCAGGACTCCCAGCGCTTCATCGCCGGCAGCTCCTTCACCCTCGGGCCGCTGTGGATCGCCCTTGAGTGGCTGCACGGCAAGAACGACCCGTACATCGGCGGCAGCAGCTACACCCAGAGCCTGGGCGCGGGCGGCACCGACCAGTGGGAGAACCAGCTGTACAGCAACATCGGCTACTACTTCTGACCCCGGCGGGGGCGCGCTCCGCCGAGTGCGCCCAAACGCAACAAGGGGTACACCCAGCGACAAGCCAGCCACCCCGTCCCGGCCGTAGCCTTTCCACCACGGGCCGCCGCAGGCGGCTCCACCCGAAGCACAAGAAGAAACGTTGGTGACCTATGAAAACAGTTGATCCGATCACCCTTGCGGTTGTCCGGGGCGCGCTGGAGACAGCGCAGCGCGAGATGACCCTGACCCTGGAAAAGACCGGCCGTTCCAGTGTGTTCAACCTGGCCCATGACTATTCCAACTCCCTGTTCGACCATCTTCCGGAGATGATCCTGCAGGGCCAGGACATCCCGATCCACCTGGGCTCGCTGATTCCCGCGATGAAGTGCGTGGCCGGATTCTTCGGCGACGACATCGCCGAAGGCGACGTGATCTATCACAACGACCCGGCCTACAAGGGCAGCCACATCCTCGACTGCTGCATGTACAAGCCGGTGTTCTACAAGGGCGAGCTGGTCTTCTGGACCGTGTGCAAGGGCCACCTCACCGACGTCGGCGGCCCGGTGCCGGCCGGCTACAACCCCGATGCCAGGGAGATCTACGCCGAAGGCCTGCGCATCCCGCCGGTCAAGCTGTGGGAAAAGGGCAAGCGCCGCGAGGACGTGATCAACTTCATGCTCACCAACATGCGCGCCCGCCCCTACCAGGAGGGCGATCTCAACGCCCAGTACGGCGCCTGCAAGGTCGGCGAGCGCCACTTGCTGGACCTGCTCGACAAGTACGGCGTGGAGCAGGTGCGCGCCTGCATCGCCGAGCTGAAGAACATGGCCGACCGGCACATGCGCGCCCTGCTGCGGGACGTGCCGGACGGCCGCTACAGCGGCACCGCCGTGCTGGAAGACTCCGGCCACGGGCTGGGCGAGCTGGCCATCACCGCCCACGTGGAAATCCGTGGCGACGAGGCGCACATCCGCATCGAGAGCCCGCCCCAGGTGCCCTATTTCATCAACTCCTACGAGGGCAACTCGGTCTCCGGCGTCTATCTCGGCCTGATGATGTTCGCCCAGGTCGCCCCACCCTATAACGAGGGCCTGTACCGCTGCGTGACCGTCGACGTGGGCCCCAGGGGCACCCTGTGCAACGCCGAGGAACCGGCGCCCCACGTCAACTGCACCACCACGCCGATGGAAACCCTGGCCGACGCCGTGCGCCTGGCCCTGGAGCAGGCCTCGCCGCAGCGGGTCACCGCCTCCTGGGGCCACGCCAGCGGCATCAACATCGCCGGCCACGATCCGCGCAACGGCAACAGCGAGTACGTCACCATGGTGCTGGCCTCGATCATCGCCGGCGCCGGCGCCAACAAGGTGATGGACGGCTGGCACGCCTGCGGCCCGCTGTGCTGCTTCGGCGCGCTGATGAGCGGCGACATCGAGCTGCTGGAACACGCCTACCCGGTGCTGATCCACCGCTACAGCCTGATGGCCGACAGCGGCGGCGCCGGCGAATTCCGCGGCGGCTCCGGGACCCGTCTGGAGATCGAGCCGCTGGAGCACGCCATGACCGTGGTCGGCTTCGGCGAAGGCCGCCAGTTGCCCACCGCCGGCGCCGCCGGGGCGCGCAATGCGCTGGTGGAGCCCAAGCTCGGCCGCCTGATCCACCGTCACGCCGACGGCGAGGAAGACCACTACACCCAGAACCCGATGCTCAGCATCCAGCCCGGCGAGCGGATCATCAACATCAACCCCGGTGGTGGCGGTTACGGCGACCCGCTGCGCCGCCCCGTCGCCGCGGTCCTGCAGGACGTCCGCAACGGCCTGGTCTCGCCCCAGGGCGCGGCCCTGGAGTACGGCGTGATCCTCGACGCCGCAGGCCACCTCGACGAAACCGCCACCCGCGCCGCCCGCGGCCAGTTCTGACCGGAGATCCGACATGCGCAACCAATATCGCCTGGGCATCGACGCCGGCGGCACCTTCACCGACTTCATCCTGGCCGACCGTGACGGCGGCGTGCAGCTGTTCAAGGCCCCCTCCACCCCGCAGGACGGCACCCTGGCCATCCGCGCCGGCCTGGCGCAGATCGCCGACGCCACCGGCCGCACCCCGGCCGAGGTGATCGCCAGCAGCGACCTGTGCATCAACGGCACCACCGTCGCCCTCAACGCGCTGATCGAGCGCACCGGCGTCAAGGTCGGCCTGCTCTGCACCGAGGGCCACGAGGACAGCCTGGAAATCCGCCTCGGCCACAAGGAAGAAGGCTACCGCTACGACGCCCACTACCCGCCGGCGCACATGCTGGTGCCGCGTCACCTGCGCCGCCCCATCGGCGGCCGCATCCTCGGCGACGGCCGCGAGCACAGCCCGCTGGACGAACGCGCCGTGCACCAGGCCATCGAGTACTTCCGCGCCGAGGGCGTGGAGGCGGTCGCCATCTCCTTCGTCTGGTCGGTGCGCAACCCCAGCCACGAGAAGCGCGCCGCCGAACTGGTGCGCGCCGCCCTGCCCGGCGTGTTCGTCTGCACCGGCTACGAGGTGTTCCCGCAGATCCGCGAATACACCCGCACCTCCACGACGGTGGTCAACGCCTACCTGAGCCCGGTGATGGCGCGCTACGTGAAGCGCATCGACGCGCTCTTCGAGGAACTCGGCGCGCAGCAGCCGGTGCGCTACTTCCAGTCCAACGGCGGCCTGGCGCCGGGCCACCTGATGCGCGAGCGCGCGGTGAACGCGATCAACTCCGGCCCGGCCTCGGCGCCCCAGGCCGGCCTGTCGGTGGCCCGTCCCTTCGGCATCGACAACGTCATCACCGTGGACATGGGCGGCACCTCCTTCGACATCACCCTGACCAACGCCGGCCGCACCAACTTCAGCAAGGACGTGGACTTCCTCCGCCAGCGCATCGGCGTGCCGATGATCCAGGTGGAAACCCTCGGCGCCGGCGGCGGCTCCATCGCCCACCTCGACGAGTTCGGCATGCTCCAGGTCGGTCCGCGCAGCGCCGGCGCCAAGCCGGGGCCGGTGTGCTACAGCAAGGGCGGCACCGAACCGACCGTGACCGACGCCAACCTGGCCCTGGGCTACCTGCCCGATGGCGCGCTGCTCGGCGGCAGCATCCGCCTGAACCGCCAGGCCGCGCTGGACGCCATCCGCAGCAGGATCGCCGACCCGCTGGGCATCAGCGTCGAGCGCGCGGCCTTCGGCATCACCACCCTGGTCAACCTGAACATGGTCAACGGCATCCGCCGCGTGTCCATCGAACGCGGCCACGACCCGCGCGACTTCGCCCTGATCGGCGCCGGCGGCGCGGCGGGCATGCACGTGGTGCGCCTGGCCGAGGAGATCGGCATGCAGACCGTGCTGATTCCCAAGGTGGCCTCGGGCCTGTGCGCCTTCGGCCAGATCCTCTCGGACGTGCGCTACGACCAGCTCACCAGCCTGTCGATGCGCCTGGACGCGGAGCACGTGGACCTGCCGCGACTCAACCGCGCCCTCGCCGACCTGCGCCAGCAGGGCCTGGCGAACCTGCGCGAGGACGGCTTCGGCGACCAGGCCAGCAGCTGCCACTACACCCTGGAAATGCGCTACCTGGGGCAGATCCACGAGTGCAGCGTGGAGCTGGCGCGCCACGAACTGGATGCCGCCGGGCTGGCCGAGCTGATCGAGTCCTTCCACGGGCGCCACCAGACCCTCTACTCCTACAGCGAGCCGGACAGCCCGGTGGAACTGGTCAACCTGGAATGCTCGGTGATCGGCCACCTGCCGCGCCCGCCGCAGCCGGAGCTGCAAGGCCCGGCCGAGCCGCCGGCGGCGACGCCGGACAGCCTGCGCCCGATGCTCTTCAGCGCCGACGGCGACTGGCAGTCCACCCCGGTGTTCAACGGCAACCGCCTGCTGCCGGGGCAGTCCGTACAGGGCCCCTGCGTGATCGAGGAAGACACCACCAATATCGTGGTGCCCCCGGGCTGGAAGGCCACCCTGGAGCCGTCGGCCACCTACCGGGTGACACGCGGCGCTTGATCTGG
This sequence comes from Pseudomonas jinjuensis, assembly GCF_900103845.1. Classification (GTDB taxonomy): domain Bacteria; phylum Pseudomonadota; class Gammaproteobacteria; order Pseudomonadales; family Pseudomonadaceae; genus Pseudomonas; species Pseudomonas jinjuensis. The sequence goes on along the minus strand of NZ_FNIJ01000005.1, from coordinate 14,646 downwards.
CGCTGGCGGACGTCGATCATCGGCGTGATACCAGCCCGGCAGCCTCGCGCTGCCGGGCTGTTTGCACAATAACAAGAGCTGCTTGAGTAGCTTGCTTGCAGTTCCTTTTTTCAATGCTGCCTCTTTGAAAAAGGACGAACCATGCCCACAGAACTATCGACCCACAGCTGGGCACAGCCCGAACGCCAGGCGCGCTGGGCCGAGGCCATCAGCGACACCTACTTCGCGCTGAGCCTCGAATTCGCCGCCGATCAGCCCTTCGATGGCCACCTGCAGCGCTGGAGCACGCCCAGCACGCCGGTCAGCCTTTCGCGCCTGCGCTCCAGCCAGCTCGGCTATTCGCGCAGCAAGGCGCAGATCGGCCAGGACCACGACGCCTTCTATCTGGTCACCGTGCCGAGCCGCACCGACGTGCATTTCGAGCAGGACGGCCGCCAGCTGAGCTGCGGCCCCGGCGGCTTCATCGTCGAACGGGGCGACGCGCCCTATCGCTTCCACTACGGCGCGGAGAACGACCTCTGGGTGCTCAAGCTGCCCGAGCGCGCCCTCAAGGGCCACCTGCGCGGCCACGAGCGCTACACCCGCTACTGCTTCGACGCCACCCAGGGCCTGGGGCGCATCTTCGTCGAGCAGCTGGACCTCTGCGCGCGGCACTTCGAAACCTGCCCGAGCGCCGCCCGCCATCTGCTGCTGGAGCAGGCGATGTCGACCCTGCTGCTGGCGCTGCAACAGGACGAGCGTGTGCTCGGCAGCGAAGGCTCCAACCTCGGCACCCTGCACCTGACGCGCGTCGAGCAGTACGTGCGGCAGAACCTCGGCGACCCCGAACTCTCGCCGCAATCCATCGCCAGCGCCTGTGGCCTGTCGCTGCGCTACCTGCACAAGCTGTTCTCCACCACGCCCTACACCCTCGGCGAATGGGTGCGCCAGCAGCGCCTGGAGGCGGTGCACCGCCAGCTGCGCGACCCGCACTGCCACCTGTCCATCGGCGAACTGGCGTTCCGCTGGGGTTTCGCCGACCAGGCCCAGTTCACCCGCGCCTTCCGCCAGCACTTCGGCTGCACCGCCCGCGAGGTCCGCGCCGTCCGCCCGCATTGAGGGCACCGGCGCAGGGATGCGCGCCCGAACAGACGGAGTGCCTGTGGACGTCGGATAAGGCGGAGATTCAGGGGGCAGTTATGGATTCCGGCAGACGGCGCCGGAACGAAAAAAGGGCCTTTCGGCCCTTTTCTGAATGATCTGCAGATTCCAGTCGAAATCCACAGATCACTATTTGGAGCGGGAAACGAGACTCGAACTCGCGACCCCGACCTTGGCAAGGTCGTGCTCTACCAACTGAGCTATTCCCGCATCGACTTGTTGCGCATCCGCTTTCGCGGATGTTGACGCCATTTCTTTTCAGCCATCGCCAGTGGCGCTGACCGAGAATTTGGAGCGGGAAACGAGACTCGAACTCGCGACCCCGACCTTGGCAAGGTCGTGCTCTACCAACTGAGCTATTCCCGCATTGGCGTCCCCTAGGGGACTCGAACCCCTGTTACCGCCGTGAAAGGGCGGTGTCCTAGGCCACTAGACGAAGGGGACGCGGCCTGGAACTTACAACAGACTTTCCAGATTCCTACGCTTGCGTTCAGCATTGCGTCGGAATGGCGCGCATTCTAGGGAGCCGCCGAAAGGTCGTCAACCCTTCCAGAAAAATTTTTTTAAATCAAAGACTTCTGAACAAAAAGTGAGCTGGCGCTATCAGCGATGGCAGCAAGACATTACACTCGCTGAAAAAAGTCGTCCGGGAGCCTGCCACGGTGTCGCCCCTCCTCATTACCGCTCTGGTAGTCATCGGCATCGCCATCCTGATCGCCATCGGCTACGTCAATCATCTGGTCGAGAACCGCAAGCTGGAACAGGCCCGCCAGAAGGCCGACCTCCTCGACCGCTCACGGCGCTGCTCAGAAATATCCGAAACGCTGCCCGGCCAGTTCATGTCGCCCGCACTCAAGCTGCTGCTCGGCCGCTTCGAACTGAACCTCGGCGAACGCCTGCTGGCGCTGGACAAGGACAACGCCCAGCTCGCGGAGCGCATCGCCGAACTGAAGGCGCTGGTCGCCCAGGGCGACTCCATTGCGGTGAAGAACGCTCCGCAGCCGGTTCTCAGCGAGACCCGGGCCAAGGCGGTGCGCTTCCTGCTGGAGGCGCTGCATACCCAGCTCGGCCGCTTCTCCCAGGAAGGCCAGCTGCCCGGCAACGAGTTGCAGCACTGGCAGCGGGAAATCCGCCACCTGCTGACGCTGCTGCACATCGAATTCTTCGGTAATCTCGGCCACCAGGCGCTGCAGCAGGGCCAGCCGCGCCAGGCACGGCTGGCGTTCGAGCGCGGCGTGCAGTATCTCGGCAAGCAGGCCGAGGTCGGCCATTACCAGGCCCAGTTGCAGCAGCTCCAGCAGCAGCTCGAACGCGCCAACGCCATGGTGCTGGAAAGCGCCCGGCCGACCACGGAAGAAGACAGCGTCCTGACCGACGGGCTGCGCGCCCTCGACGAGGACGATCTGTGGAAGAAGAAGAACCTTTACGACGATTGAAGCGTCGAAATCCCGATTCCCCCGGCCACCTCCAAACCAGGAGCCCCTCGATGAGCATTACCGTTTTCGGTGCCGCGCTGTCGCCCTTTGTCCGCAAGGTCCGCCTTTTCCTCGCCGAAAAGGGCCTGGACTACCAGTTGGAGAACGTCCAGCCGTTCACTCCGCCGGAGTGGTATCTGGAACTCAACCCTCTGGGACGCATTCCGGCGCTGAAGGATGGCGAGCTGGTGCTGGCCGATTCCAGTGTGATCTGCCACTACCTCGAGGAACGCAATCCGGAGCTCGCCCCGCTGTGCGGCGAAGACGCCGTATCCCGCGCGCGGGTGCGCTGGCTGGAGAAGTACGCCGACTACGAGGTCGCCCCGCTGTCGACCTTCACCGTATTCCGCAACCGTCTGCTCAAGCCGCTGATGGGCAAGGAATGCGATGAAACCGCGGTCGCCAGCGCGCTGCAGGAAAAGCTGCCGCGCCACTTCGACTATCTGGAGCGCAGCCTGGATGGCCAGGACTACCTGGTCGGCAACCGCTTCAGCCTGGCGGACATCGCCCTGGTCACCCAGCTGGTCAACATGCGCCACGGCGGCGAGAACGTCGACGCCAGCCGCTGGCCGGGCCTGGCGGCGCTGGTGCAGCGCGTGGTGGCGCGCCCTACCCTGCAGGAAATCCTCGAAGGCGAGCAGAAGATCATCGAGAAGATGACGGCCAGGGCGGCCAGCGCCCGGGCCTGAGGAACCTGTAGGAGCGGGCCATGCCCGCGACAGGCATGACCGGGTCGCGGGCATGGCCCGCTCCTACAACGTCACCACCCTTATCGTTCCCACGCTCCTGCGTGGGAATGCCGCCCTCGACGCTCCCGCGTCGATGAAATCGCGGGCATGGCCCGCTCCTGCAGCGGCATGACGTTTCCCCTCACCGATCGATCCGCGTCGACAGGATGATCGACGACATCGTCCGCTCCACCCCGTCCAGCGCGCCGATGCGATCCAGCAGCGCATCCAGGTCGCGGATCGACAGCGCCTCGACGATCACGATCATGTCGAAGTTGCCGCTCACCGAATGCAGGGTCTTCACCTCGGGGATCTTCTCCAGCGCCTGCACCACCTGGTGCGACAGCTTGGGCAGCGCGGTCACCAGCACATGGGCGCGCACCAGCGACTGCGCGTAGCTGTCCGAGACCCTGATCGAATAACCGCTGATGATGCCCTGCTGCTCCAGGCGCTCGATCCGGCTCTGCACCGTGGAACGCGACACCCCGAGCCTGCGCGCCAGCTCCGATACCGACTCGCGGGCGTTGGCGCGCAGCAGGTTCAGCAGGGCCGCGTCGGCGCTTTTCGTCATTTTGCAGAACTCTCTGATCAATCTGTAAGAAATTACTCGTCCATATGACAGATTCGCGGATTCATTTCAACGAAGCCCTCTGGAATAGTGTGGCCCGACATTGAGCCGCTCCTTGCGGCTCCCTGCCCGTCCATCGGCCCGCACGCCGGTTGCGCCGGGCGACCATGCAAAGCCTTGCGCCCTGGACGATGCTTGAAAGCCCGGACCGGCGCCCATCCAGCTGGGAGAATCCAATGAAGAAGAATCGCCATCCCGACAGCCACGGCAAGAAGCCCGTCACCATCTTCGGCCCGGACTTCCCCTTCCCCTTCGACGACTGGATCGAACACCCGGCCGGCCTAGGCAGCATTCCGCCATCCGCCCACGGTTCCGAAGTGGCCATCGTCGGCGCCGGCATCTCCGGCCTGGTGGCCGCCTACGAACTGATGAAGCTGGGCCTCAAGCCGGTGGTCTACGAAGCGTCGAAGATGGGCGGCCGCCTGCGCTCCGAGCCCTTCGAAGGCGCCGAGGGCATCATCGCCGAGCTGGGCGGCATGCGCTTCCCGGTATCGAGCACGGCCTTCTACCACTACGTCGACATGCTCGGCCTGGAAACCAGGCCCTTCCCCAACCCGCTGACCCCGGCCTCGGGCAGCACCGTGGTGGACCTGGAAGGCGTCAGCCACTACGCCGAGAAGCTCGACGACCTGCCGGAAATCTTCCGCGAAGTCGCCCAGGCCTGGGCCGACGCGCTGGAAGACGGCGCGCGCTTCGGCGAAGTCCAGGACGCCATCCGCGAGCGCGACACGGTCAAGCTCAAGGCGCTGTGGGACGAACTGGTGCCGAAGTGGGACGACCGCACCTTCTACGACTTCGTCGCCAGCTCGAAGGCGTTCTCCAGGCTGAGCTTCCAGCACCGCGAGATCTTCGGCCAGGTCGGCTTCGGCACCGGCGGCTGGGACTCCGACTTCCCCAACTCCATGCTGGAAATCTTCCGCGTGGTGATGACCAACTGCGACGACAACCAGCATCTCGTCGTCGGCGGCGTCGAGCAGGTGCCGCGCGGCATCTGGAACCACGTGCCGGAGCAATGCGCGCACTGGCCGGCCGGCACTTCCCTCGCCGCGCTGCACAACGGCGCGCCGCGCCCGGGGGTGAAGAAGATCGCCCGCGACGCCGACGGCCGCTTCGCCGTGACCGACTACTGGGGCGACACCCGCCACTACGCCGCGGTCCTCGCGACCTGCCAGACCTGGCTGCTGACCACCCAGATCGAATGCGAGGAATCGCTGTTCTCGCAGAAGATGTGGATGGCCCTGGACCGCACCCGCTACATGCAGTCGTCGAAGACCTTCGTCATGGTCGACCGGCCGTTCTGGAAGGACAAGGACCCGCAGACCGGCCGCGACCTGATGAGCATGACCCTCACCGACCGCCTGACCCGTGGCACCTACCTGTTCGACAACGGCGACGACAAGCCGGGGGTGATCTGCCTGTCCTACTCATGGATGAGCGACGCCATGAAGATGCTGCCGCATCCGGTAGAGAAGCGCGTGCAACTGGCCCTCGACGCGCTGAAGAAGGTCTACCCGAAGGTGGACATCGCCGGCCACGTCATCGGCAACCCGATCACCGTGTCCTGGGAGGCCGACCCGCACTTCCTCGGCGCCTTCAAGGGCGCGCTGCCGGGCCACTATCGCTACAACCAGCGCATGTACGCCCACTTCATGCAGGACGACATGCCCGCCGAACAGCGCGGCATCTTCATCGCCGGCGACGACGTGTCCTGGACCCCGGCCTGGGTGGAAGGCGCGGTGCAGACCTCGCTGAACGCCGTATGGGGCATCATGAAGCACTTCGGCGGCACCTCCCATCCGCAGAACCCCGGCCCGGGCGACCGCTTCGCCGAACTCGGCCCCATCGTGCTGCCCGACTGAAGGAGAACCACCCCATGCGCCTGGCCCTGTTCCAATGTCCGCCATTACCGAACGATGTCACCGGCAACCTGCGGCGACTGGAACAGGCCGCCCACCAGGCAGCGGAACAGGGGGCGGACCTGCTGGTCTGCCCGGAGATGTTCGCCAGCGGCTACAACATCGGCGCCGCGCGGGTAGCCGCCCTGGCCGAACCGGCCGACGGAGCGACCGCCGACGCGGTCGCCCTGCTCGCCCGGGAAATCGGCATCGGGATTCTCTACGGCTATCCGGAGCGTGGCGAAGACGGTGCGATCTACAACTCCGTGCAACTGATCGATCGCACTGGCAGCCAGCGCGCCAACTACCGCAAGACCCACCTCTACGGCGAGCTGGACCGCAGCCAGTTCAGCGCCTCCGACCAGCCGCCGGCGGTGTTCGAGCTGGACGGCTGGCGCATCGGCCTGCTGATCTGCTTCGACGTCGAATTCCCCGAGACCGTGCGCAGCCTGGCCGCCGCCGGCGCCGACCTGGTGCTGGTGCCGACCGCCAACATGCGCCCGTACGAGTTCGTCGCCGAAGTGGTGGTGCGCGCCCGCGCCTACGAGAACCAGGTGTTCCTCGCCTACGCCAACTTCCACGGCAAGGAAGGCGGGATCGACTACTGCGGCCTGAGCAGCATCGTCGCGCCGGACGGCGAGGTACTGGCGCTGGGCAGCCAGCCCGAACAGCTGCTGGTCGCCGATCTCGACCGCGCTCGCGTGGAGCGGACACGGGAGGCGTTCCGCTATCTCGACCTGCTGCGGCCGGAGCTGTATCGCCGGCCTCAGTGAAGGCGGGTTGCACCCGCCCTACAGGGCTGCGGGACGCAGGAGCGTCCGGTGCCCGATCCACGCTGGATGCCACCCTTGTAGGAGCTCAGCTTGCTCGCGAACCATCGGTGGGTTGCACCTGCCCCGCATGCCACGCCGAGACGCTGCTCTTCGTAGGAGCCAGCTTGCTGGCGATCATCCATGCCAATCGGCGGCTCGGTGGTCGCCGGCAAGTCCGGATCGCCAGCAAGCTGGCTCCTACAGGTATGCCGTCAAGCGGGCCATGAGCAGCCACGCAGGCCCCATGCCCCACGGCTCCAGCCCGAGCTTCTATGCTGGGATCGGGAAGCCCACCAAGGAGGCCGGGAGATGGCCGACGTCATCATCGCCGACGAATACCCGCTGGTCCGCCAGGCGCTGCGCCATTGCCTGGAGGAAGACGGCCACCGGGTAGTCGTCGAATTCGACAACGGACGTGACGCCCTGCTGCACAGCCAGCGCGAGGCCCCCGCGCTGCTCATCCTCGACCTCACCCTGCCGCGCCTGGGCGGCCTGGAGGTCGCCCGCCAGCTGCGCCACGAAGGCAATGCCGTGCCGGTGCTGATCTATACCGGCAGGAGCAACGAACACTACGCCAGCCTTTGCCTGCAGGCCGGCTGCTCCGGCTTCGTCGCCAAGCAGGCGGACGTGGAGATTCTCAAGGACGCCATCCGCGCCCTGCTCCGTGGTCATCGCTTCTTCCCCGAACGCACCCTGGGCACCGTGGCGCCAGGGCTCGACCTGCGTTCCGAAGGCGACCAGCTCGGCAGCCTGTCGCCCCGCGAGCTGACGGTGCTGCGCTACCTGGCCAATGGCTGGAGCAACCGGCAGATCGCCGACGACCTGGCGCTCAACGATCGCACCGTCAGCACCTACAAGGCCCGCCTGCATCAGAAGCTGAATGTCGGCTCCCTGGCCGAACTGGTGGAATTCGCCTGGCGCAACGGCCTGCTCAAGCCCATGGCGGGCGGCGGCGCCGCTGCGGGACAAGGCCGGCAGGAATCCTGTCACGACCTGTTCCGCCAGCTGTTCGATGCCATGCCGATGCCGGTATCCCTGCGCGACAAGGATGGTGTCCTGCTGGCGTGCAACCGGAAATTCCAGGAGGTCCATGGCCTCACCGGCGATTCCGCTATAGGCACGACACTCCCGGACATTCCGGGCCTCGACCCACGGGAAGCGTCACGCCTGCACCAGCGCTACCTCGACGCGGTGTCGCGGGAGCAGCCTTACGACGCCGAAATCGAATTCCAGTTGAACGGCAAGCGCACGGTGCTCCGCGCCTGGGGCGTGCCCTATCGGGACGAGGCAGGCGCCATGCTCGGCATGCTCTGCTCGTCCGTCGATATCACCGACCACGACACGGAACTGGCAGCCCTGTCCGATTCCAGGCAGAACCTGATCGCCGTGAGACGAAACCGCACGCTGTTCCTCAATGATTCCGGCGAAGCCCTGCTGCGCAAGGTGGAGGCAGCCCTGCACCTCGTCCGGCAGCTCGAAGTCCCGGCGCAGCATGCCGCCAGCCTCGACGAGGTGCGCCGCTATCTCATGGAAATACAGCTGTTCCTGGACACGCTGCTGGACATCGTCCGCATCGAGCGCGGCAGCCTGATGCTGGTGCCCCGCGTGGCCGAACTCGGAGAACTCAGCGGGAAGATCGTCGACGAATGCAACCGGAAGCGCCGCGAACGCGGCTCGCTGCCGGTCAGCGTCAACGGCGCCGGACGCGGTGCCATGGCCTGGGTCGATGTCCAGCGCTATCGGCAGATGCTGCTCGCACTGCTGCATTACATCGAGACACATGCCGGTTCGGCCCAGCACATGGGCTGGCAGCTGCAGCAGACCCTGCATACGGAACAGCACTGGTGCCTGGAGATCGGTGACGAGCCCATGCCAGGCGGAGTCTTCCACGAGCCCTGGCCGGACCAGTCGGACCTGGCGCTGGCACTTTCCGGGCGGCTGGCCAGGCTGATGAACGGAAGCCTGACCTTGTGCGAATGGGATGACGGACGCCAGACCATCCGGGTCGTGCTGCGTCTCGCCCAGGCGCTCCAGTCCCCGTGACGCCATTACGCTGTAGGAATCGCACTACAGAAACTTCCTAATTATCTGATCGTTCGGTCAGACGCTCTCCCCGAGCATTGCCTCCCATACGGCTTCGCCGTCCCGGAGGCAATCCAATGACCACCCAATCCCACTCCGATTTCCCCTGCCGCACGCCCCATGGCGGCTTCATCAGACGCAACCTGCTCTGGCTGGCCATCGCCGCCGCAGCGGCAGGTGTCATGCCGCTGGCCAGCGCCGCCGACCTGCCGCAAGTGCAGTCCGTCGTACCCGGGTCGATCAGCATTTCCCCGGACGGCAAGAGCATGGAGGTGATGACCAACCAGCGTCGCGCCACCATCGACTGGAAGAGCTTCAGCATCGGCCCGGACAACACCGTGCGCTTCACCCAGCCCGACGGCACCTCGGTGGTGCTGAACCGTGTCACCGGCACCGATCCGTCGAAGATCTACGGCATGCTGACGTCCAACGGCAAGCTGATCCTGCTCAACCCCAACGGCATCTGGTTCGGCCCCGACTCGAAGGTCTCCACCGCGGCGCTCACGGCTGCGGCCGGCCGCATCACCGACGAACAGCTCCAGGAATTCAGGGACACCGGCAAGCTGCATCTCCAGCTGTCCGGCAAGGTGCGCAACGAGGGCCGGATCAACGTCGAGGATCACGGCCTGGTGGCGCTGCTCGGCGCGCAGGTGGAGAACGCCGGCGTCATCCAGGCGCGCAAGGGCCAGGTGCACCTGGCGACCGGTCCGAAGGCCACGCTCGACTTCCACGGCGACGGCCTGATCAGCGTGGCCGTGGACGGCACGCCCGGCGAGAAGGAATCCGTCGATCCGAACGTCAAGGGCGGCGTCCACAACGACGGCCAGATCGACGTGGGCAACGGCGTGGTGGCGATGAGCGCCCAGCGCGCGGCCAGGCACCTGGAGTCGGTGGTCAGCGTCGGCGGCTCGGTGGTCGCCGACTCGGTCAGCGAACAGGGCGGCGCCATCGTGCTCGGCAATGCCGAGCACACCCGCGTCAGCGGCACGCTGTCGGCCAAGGGCAGCGAAGGCGGCAGCATCAAGGTGCTGGGCGACGACGTCAGCGTCGCCGGCAGCGCGAAGCTCGACGCCTCCGGCACCCGGGACAAGGGCGGCCGGGTACTGGTCGGCGGCAACTTCCAGGGCAAGGGCAGCGAGCAGCAGGCGAAAACCACCACAGTGGGGAAAGGTGCGCAGCTCAAGGCCGATGGCAAGACCGATGGCGGCACCGTGGTCGCCTGGTCCACCGGCCAGACCCGCTTCGCCGGCAATGCCAGCGCGAAAGGCGGCGAGAAAGGCGGCGTGGTCGAGACTTCCGGCAGGCAGCTGCAGGTCACCGCCGACGCCAGGGTCGACACCAGCGGCGGCAAGACCGGCGGCACCTGGCTGCTGGACCCGGACACCATCAGCGTGGTGGATACGACCACCAATGCCGGCCTCGACACGAACGGAAATGCCACCGGCTCCGGCAACGCCTGGACCATCTCCAACCAGGCCATCGCCGAAGGCCTGAAGACCGGCAACGTGCAGCTCCTGGCGAGCAACCGCATCAACATCGACGCGCCGATCGTCGCCGCCCTCGTCGGCAAGGATGGCAGCAGCAACAAGCCCTATACCCTGGCGCTGATCGCCAACGGCACGGTGGCACCCTTCTCCAGCTACGTGGAAGGCATGGACCCGACCAGCGACAGCGGTTCGGTGCACATCACGGCGCCGATCCTGCTGCGGGACGGCAACCTGTTCATCTCCGCGACCGGCGACATCCGCCTGATCGACGGAGCCCCCGGCGACACCAGCACGGGCGCCTGGAACAGGCGCGCGATCATCGACCTCGGCAAGGGCATCGCCTGGCTGAAGACCAGCGGTAGCGCGTCGGTGCTCCAGGACGCCAATACCGCAGTGATCGCCGACCAGACCGCGGCCTGGGGCGGCGGCGTCAAGCTCGACAGCGCGCTGAACTCCACCCGCGTCATCGCCGGCCGCGCCACCAACGGCAAGTTCCGCTTCTCCCAGACCAACGCCAGCGGCACGGTCGACCAGACGTCCACCGTGCAATCGCCGTACAACGCCGAATCGCTCGGCGAAGTGCGGGCGCGGCAGATGGTCTATCTCGGCAGCCAGCAGATCGTCGCCGATAGCGCCGCAGGCCCCGGCAGCCCATACAGCACATTCAACCTGAGCTACAACGGCGAGGAATTCGATGCCGTGCTGTTCGAGGCGTCCCGCTACGTGCGGCCGGACGGAAAAGGTGGCTGGATGCCGATCAGCCAGGAGGACATGCTCAACTACCTGGACAGTTCCGACTACCTCGTCCATGGCCTGAGCTTCACGGACAAGGCTGGGAACCAGTGGAAGCTCGAACCGGATGGCTCGCGCGACGGCCTCACCAGGATCACCCTCAACGGCCAGGTTCAGAATTCGGTACCGACCGGCTTCCTGATCAACGCCAACGGCGGCACCCTCGCGGTTTCGGACTTCGCCGGCAATCTGAACGACGGCTGGGGCGTGATCGGCTGGGACATCCACGGTGCGCAGAACGACGCGGAAATCCAGCACAACCAGGCGACCGACCATACCCAGCAGGTGGTGTTCTCCCTGCCCGGAAAAACCACCGGCATCGAGGCGGTTCTGGGATGGCTGTTCGTGGACCAGACCGGCTGGTTCGGTACCGTCGACGGGCAGCCCGCCGTCGGCCCGCTGCACGAAACGGCCATTGCGCACTACTTCAACTCCGTGACCGCCGCCGACGGCGTGCAGATCAGCAGCGACAAGGCGACGCTGGCGATCGATGCCAACGACAAGCGCCGCACCTACGGCGAGGCCAATCCGCAACTGGATCATTCGGCTGAAACGCTGAACTCCGCCGCGCAGGCCGTGCGCGACGTCGACAAGTTCGTCGACGGCCAGCTCGGCCGCAGCGACATCACCGCCGGCCCCGCCACGACCACGGCGACGCCGACCAGCGACGTCGGCACCTACACCATCGCCAACAACCACAGCGTCGGCTCCGATAGCCACATCTCCCGACGCTATGACGTGAGCTTCGGCGACGCCACGCTCACCATCGATCCGGCGCCGCTGGTAGTCACCGTCGACAACAAGGCCAAGCAGGTCGGCCAGCAGGACCCCGCCCTCACCTACCAGGCCCAGGGCTGGAAGTTCGCCGATGACGAGCGCGCCTTCACCCTGGATCGCGATCCCGGCGAAGCCGCCGGCAACTACCGGATCTTCGAGAAGGACGGCACGCGGCTGGTCAGCGCCAACTACACCGTGACCTTCATCGACGGCAACCTGCGCATCGACGGACCGGTCGCACCCGACCCGACTCCTGATCCGAATCCCGGTCCCAACCCCGATCCGGGTCCCAATCCGAATCCCGGCCCGATCCCTGACCCAGGTCCCAACCCGAACCCCGGTCCGATCCCTGATCCAGGCCCCACCCCCGGTCCGATTCCGGCCCCGCAAGCCTGGCAGGCCATCCCCGCCCTCACCCAGGGTGCGACCAGCGAACGCTGCTCGCCCATCGAGTCGCCGCAGTCGGTATCGGCCAGCCACACCGCGACCCCCGCGATAGTGCGCACCTACAGCGTGCAGCTGGTCTGCAAGCCGCGCGCCTACGGCTCGCCCGAGGAGCAGTTGCCCGACAAGACGGACCTCATCAACTACGCCAACGGCCTGCTCAGGGAGGGCCGCTTCCAGCTGCCCGACTGGAACCGCAGCGTGATTCCGCGCGACCTCGGGAAGAAGACCGAGGGAGGCAAATGAAATGAAAAAGTCCCCCGCTTTCCTGCACAAGACACTGGCTGCCGCCATCTGCGCCGGCCTCGCTGCCCTGACCCTGCCGGCCGGCAGCGCCCTGGCCTCGCCGCTGACGACGCTCAACCCCGGCCGCGTGGAAACGCCGGACGCCAGCGGCCGGCGCGTATCGCCCACGGAAATACCCGGCACTCTCCAGGCGCAGCCCGGTGCGGCATCGTCCGCCCAGCCGCTGCTGCAGGAGGAGACCCCGCCGACGATGACCGCTCCGGCGGGCGCCACCTTCCACGTGAACAAGGTGATTCTCGACGGCGCCACCAGCTATCCGCCGCACACCTTCCAGCCGCTGCTGGCGACCCTGGAAGGCCGCAAGGTCAGCCTGGCGGAAGTCAACGCCGTGGCCGAGCGGATCACCCAGCGCTACCGCAAGGCCGGCTTCGTGCTGGTGCGCACCTTCGTCCCGGTGCAGCGCCTGGACAACGGCGTGCTGCACCTGCGGGTCATCGAAGGCCAGGTCAACCAGGTCACCATCAACGGCCCGAGCAACCGGGCGATGGAGCGCTATGCCGAGAACATCCGCAAGGAAGTCCCGCTCAAGGGCGAGACCCTGGAGCGCAACCTGCTGCTGATGAACGACATCTCCGGCAACGAGACGCGCGGCACCCTGGTGGCTTCGCAGGGCAAGGCCGGCACCGATCTCGCCATCGACAACCAGCAGCGCCGCTGGGAAGGCTTCGTCGGCATCGACAACCGCGACAGCCGCTACTTCGGCCCGTGGCAGATGTACGGCGGCGTCGGCCTGAACGACCCCTTCGATCTCGGCGACCATCTGGCGATCCGCTACGGCCGTTCGCTGGAAGGCGACAAGATGTCGTTCTACGAAGGCCAGTACGAGCTGCCCATCCGCGACGACGGAACCGTGCTGAGCGTCCTCGCCCAGCACAACGACGGCAACGCCGACACCCTGAGCTTCCTCAACGCCAACAGCAATGGCGACACCTTCGCGGTACGCGTCATCCACCCGTGGATTCGCAGCCGCGACGAGAACTTCAGGACGTCGGCGGCCTTCACCTGGTTCAACGGCAAGTCCGAATACCTCGACAACCCGGACCTGCCGCCCTCCAGCGACGACCGCATCCGCGCCATCCGCCTGGGCGCCGCCTACGACTTCACCGACCGCTACGGCGGCGCCAACCTGTTCAAGGCGGAGCTGAGCAAGGGCCTCGGCATCATGGGCGCGAGCGACGAGGACCGTCTCAACCCTTCGCGCTTCGGCGGCGAGACCGACTTCGTCAAGGTGCAGTTCGACGCCCAGCGCATCCAGGACCTGAGCGTCATCACCGACGGCCTGAACCTTTACCTGGCATTCACCGGGCAGACGGCGTTCGGCAACGCCCTGCTCACCCCGGAACAGTTCGGCGTCGGCGGCAGCCAGTTCGGCCGCGGCTACGACCCCTCGGAGATCGCCGGCGACAACGGCCTGGCCGGCAAGGTGGAGCTGCAGTACAACCGCCACCACGAAATCGCCGACCATCCGGTGCCCACGCAGTACTACGGCTTCTGGGACGTCGGCAAGGTGTGGAACAACGACCCCGACTACACCGGCTCGGAGAGCCTGTCGTCGGCAGGCCTGGGCATTCACTTCGAGGTGCTGCAGGACTTCTACATCTCGCCGGAAGTGGCCTTCCCGCTCACCCGCAAGGTCTCCGCCGAAGAGCTGGACAACGACAACGGCAAGGCGCCGCGGCTGTACCTGAACGTGCTGAAGCTGTTCTGAAAAGGACGCACGATGGCCCGCTCCTACAGGTTTCGGCACTCGCTATACGCACGGCACGGACTGTAGGGTGGATCACGCTCCATCGATCCACCATGGCCGCGCATGCGGCCCCGCAATGGTGGATGGAAAAGCGCCATCCACCCTCATCCCCGCAGCACACCGAACCTGTAGGAGCCAGCTTGCTGGCGATCCGAGGTATCAGCCGGCAACGCTGTGCACAGGGAAACCAATTGATCGCCAGCAAGCTGGCTCCTACGAAAACAGAGCCGTACCCCGACCGGTAGAAGCGCGCCATGCGCGCGATTCGCGGGCATGGCCCGCTCCTACACGGCCCATTGGATCCCCGCGTTCGCGAGGACGACGGGGGTTGGG
>NZ_FNIJ01000011.1 GCF_900103845.1 Pseudomonas jinjuensis | reverse complement strand
CAGGCCCTGGGCGCAGATATTCAGGCGCCTGGCCACTTCATGGACGGGCTCATCGCGGAATAGCGCCATGCCCAGTACCAGCCAGAGCACCTGATCGGCAGGCAGGCGCCGCCGCCGGATGGTGGCCTGCGAGGAAAGGTGCAGCGCGGATTCCACCCACTCGACCGGAATGTTCTGGGTGAAGGTGCTCAGATCGGAGAAGTTGAACAGGTCGCCCAAGTCGAGCAGATGCTGTTGGAAAGACATAAAAAATCCGATGCCAGAAGTCTGGCATCGGATTTTCAGGGAAGGCCCCGCTGAGGCTCAAATGCTTAAGTGAACAGCATTACGCCTTGAGCGGGCTTTTTTCCGCCTCAGAACGGTGCCGGCAGCTCTGCCCGCTCCACCACCAAGTCGTCGATCGATTCGACCTCTATTTCTTTCTCCGATCTGGGGAGGAACCCAAGAAAACCCCGCCTGTTATGGCTAGGTTCCACCATGGTGAAAAGGTGATCAGCCTCACTTATTAAATCTCTCTGATCTGAGGCAAATACCTTGAATCAGGGCTATTTACCGGGCCAGGCGTTGCTGTCATAGCAACACCTGTCCAACGCGAGTAACGCAGGCACCGTTAGCTCACCGTTTGGCTTCGTTATTACATCCTGTTGATCGGCTGTCGCCAGCAGGGCGGTAAAGGTTTTACCGGTAAACAAGAAAGTTAACGACCCAGTCGAGGTCAAAACTGGCTGTATGCCTAGTGGTGCTTGGGCTACGGGTTGGTTGTTAATGCCATCTGGTTGTTAACAGGGGTGTTAACAGCGGCTCAAAAGGGGAATTTTTTCTGCGCGTGCGAGGGCGCGCGGTCTAGAAGCTCGGAGGTTTCCGAACTTTCACCTACCCCCCTTTCTTGGCAGTTTTCACCAAAATTCTACGGATTAATGAAAGGAGACTTCCGGGCGCGGTCATCTGGCGCAAGGATGAAGAGTATTGACCCCCGCCCCAGCAGCTTGGCCATCAGCGGTATTTCTCCACCAGCAAATCCAGGATGATGTCTTTGGCGATGCCGATGCGGGTATCGCAGTACTCATCGAAATCTTCTCGCAGCCGATAGACCGCTTCAGTTAGGGCTTGGTGCTGGACATCCGAGAACCCTTCTTCGCACCACAGGTTGAAGGTGATGATCGAGTCTGGCGCCAGCTCTCGGTGATAGCCGCGAAACTCCGCCATGACCTTTTCAGTGGCAGCCGGGCTCGCTCCTTTGGCTGCGATCTCTTTGCGTAAGCCACCCATCTGGCGGCGCCAGGCCAGCTCTTCGCTAGGCGGCAGCTGAAGCAGCTTCCCCATCAGGTGTACCTCTGCGAGCTGTCAACGATGCGTGCGATCTGGCGGCCAATCTGCGCTCCGCTGGACCTCTGTTCCCTGGTTGGGCTTCCATCAGGAAAGGCGACGGTGACGTTGATGTTGCTGCTGCTCCGGTTATCGTTGCTCGTCGAAGATATCCCGGACTGGACCCGATCAAGCGTTCTGTCGAGCTTCGCGCTGGTTTCTGCGGTAGTGACACGTTCACCCTTCTGCAAGAGCCAGGTGCCTGTCTGCGGGACGGAATCAATGCCGTCGTGCGCCATGCCAGCAAGCGAGATGGCTCCAATCGCCGCAGCCATCGGCTCAGCAACCGCCAGGGCGGCCGTCATCGCCGCTGGTGCGGCTGGCGGCCCGACGATAGGGATGGCAGCAGTGGACGCAAATGCTGCAAGGCCCGCTTGTAACGCTGTCGCCTGGGCATTTGCCGAGAGGGTAGCGGCGGCGCTCGCCTGGGTGGTCTTGCCCGTCATTAGTTGCACGGCCTGAAGAGCAATCCACTGCGCAACCATCTGCCCTACAGCATTCACGACAGACCGGGCCATGCCCTCCGCCATTCCGCCGACCGCATCTTCGAGGCTTTCCGCGTCGAATACCATTGACTCGAAAGCATCACCGAATTGACCGGTAAAGTCCTCTATTACGGTTCCTGCGAGCTCATTGAAAGACGTTAGGTTTTCCTGTGCGGCGGCAAGCCACTTTTCCCAATAGCCGGCATTAGCTTCGAGCAGCTCGTCATCCGTTTTCTGCTGAAGGCGGAGAAGGGCATCTGCCCGCTGCTCTTCCGTTACATTGGTGGCGTCCAGAATCAGCTTGCGCTGTCGATCATAGGAATCCTTTACGGCCTCTTCCCTGGTTCGCAAGCCTTCGATAACAGACGCGGCGCTTTCGTTGATTCGATCCTGTTTGGACTTCGCATCCTCAGCGGCCTTCGCGTTCTTCTCGTAGGCTGTAACTGTTTCCAGAAGCGCGGCGGCGTGTTCCAGTTGCGCCTGGGTCGCCCCCTCAGTGGAGAGCTTGTACAACTGCTCTTGATCAGCCGACATCCCCAAGGTCTTCACCTGGTATTCCAGGTTAGTGATCACTTCAGCGATGGCTTCTGCTCGACGCTTGGCAGCGGCTATGGCTTCGTCAGCCGCCTGCTTGGCTTTGCGCTCGGCTTCCTTCGCCAGCCTCTCCGCTTCTTTCTTCGCTTCGGCCGCCGCTTCATCGAGCTTGCGCTGTTTCTCTCGGCGGCGACGAGCTTCTTCCTCGTTAGCGGCCTCCTGCTCTGCGGCCTTTTTATCGGCTGCGGCCTGGGCTTCTGCCGCCTTCTGAGCAGCAGCAGCGGCGACCGCCTGCTGCTCCTGAAGCTCGATAGCCAGCTTGCGCTTTGCATTCAACTCGTCGATTTCCGCCAAGATCGACGGAGGCACCGCCTGTCCGCCCTTCTCGAAGAGAGCGGCGTGGCTCTTCAGCTTGTCGAGACGATCCTCGATGCGAATGATGTCGTCCAGCGCCGGGCCGGTGACGGAAGCGGCAATGCTATCCCCCATCCAGCCCATGAAATCGACGGTGCCTTTAACCGCCTCGATCGTTCCGGACGTGATGGTGACGATAGCTTTGGCAAGCTTGCTTGCTGCTTCGGCAGTGCTCGGATCTTTCAGCAGGGCAGTGAGCTGCGTCAGTTCGGGTAGCAGTTCCGCCGCCACCTTCTGCCCGACCCCACCAGCAATCTTGCCGAAGGTGTCGAGATCTCGGTTGAATTGCTGAGCGGCCTTGATGGTTTTGTCATCGAGAACGATGCCCAGCGTGTCGGCCTGGGCGGCCATATCAGCCATTCCCTTCCCACCATCGCGCAGCAGAGGGATCAGCGCCGTAGTGTCGCTGGCCATGGCTTCCATGTAGAAGGTCATTTCTTGCTGGGACAGCCCGGCCTTCTCAAGGCTCTGGACGTATAACCCAAGCGCTTGCGGGCCCGAGAGGTTGCGAAACTCGTCAGCGGCGACTCCCACATAGGGCGCGATGTTCTTGAAGAAATCGAGCATGGGGCCGCCGCCAGTCTCCAGGAACTCGCCAACACGATCGTTTACGTCCTTGTAGATGTCAGCCAGTTTGTCCTGCTCGATGCCGACCGTCTGGGCCGCGTAAGCCGCCTTCTGAAACTCCGTGGTGCTGGCATTCGATACCTGGGCCAGCTTGGCGATCTCATTCGCGGTTTCGACCGTCGACTTGATCCAGACGGCGCCGGCACCGAAGGCAAGGACGGATGCGGCACCAATAGCCTTGCCTGCCGCTGCGGCGCTCTTTTCAACCTGCTTCCGCCACTTCTCGGCGCTGCGATCGGCTTTATCCATGCCGGCCGTGAAACCGCCCACCTTCGCAATCAGATCCAGCGTAAGAGTGCCGAGCGATCGTGTTGCCATGTTTCACCTCTTTCATATCGAGTAGGTTGCCTGCCGCCGGGCCGGCGATATCGCGCTTGATTCGCTAGGAGGGCTGCCCGCGCAGGCTGTCGCAGTTGTTGTGGACACTCACGACTTGTCCTGTGAATCAGTGGTGCTGCTGATTGAGAGCATCCAGATTGATCACCATGAGGAAGGGGTCCGGATCTCCATCCAGCACCAGCACAACTAGACGGTCCGTCTCTTCCTTCACGACCTGGACCTCCCCACACATGGCCCGAACCTCTGCGAGGCGCTGAGCAAGTGCGGGGGTCATCGCTTTTCTTCCACGCTCGCCAAAAGGTCGGTCAGCAACTTGATGTCACCTTCGAGACCTTCGATGCGGTCGAGGGCCTTGATCAGTTGCGCGGCGAGAATTCCGCTGGCAGCCATCGCATATGCGTCTGACTTGACCCCTTGGTCTACAAACTCCTTCGCCTGGTCGATGATCCGCTTAACCAGCGCTTCGGCTTTATCGGCTGCGGCGCTCATCACGCACCCCACTGAACGCCGGACAGCCAGGCGATAGAGCCAGCGCGGGCCACTTCCCAGTTCAGGAAGCGCTCAGCCAAGGCGGCGGTCAGGTTGTTCTGCCAGAGGGAAAGGTACTGCTCTCCGGATATCCCGATGGTAGAAAGATTGGAATGTTTGATCTGCACACCCTCATCGGTGAGCAGGATTCCGGCTGGGTCGATCAGTGCGACGACAGCTCCGTTGGAGTCGACCGGTACCGAGTCGCTCGTGACCACCGGCACGCCGAAGAAATCACCACCGCGCACCGTCAAGCCGGTTTCGCCGAGCGCCGCCTGCATAAGGGACAGGGACAAGGCGGTCTCCGGGTGTATTGCCATCACAGCAGTTTCAAGCGATCCATCAAAGGCTGCGAAGAGAGCCTTGATATCTGCCCGCACCGCATCGGCATCAGTGCCAGAGGACGGCACAGGCGTCACGCCATTAGTCACAGATGCCGGGGACTGATTGGGAATGCCGCCGTTGCTGGGATCGAGGAAAGAAATCCCCTCTAGAGCGGCGATGGGGTTCACCAGGTCATTGGTCACTGCGGATTCGAAGGCAGCGCCCTGTCCGTCCAAGAGTTCCTTGGTCATCACCAGCAGGCCAGTAATTTTCTTGGAGTCGAGTTTCTTCTGCTCAAATGCGGCGTGCGAGGCAACCTTCTGCGCGCCCTCAGCAGTCCAGTAAGCGACCGGACTTTCGGTCTGAGCCAACACTCGCGTGTTTGCCGGCACGGAGCGGAAGGGCGAAATCGCATTGATCTTTCCGATTAGGGATCGAACCTGAACCTGTTCGATGAAGGCCCTGCCTGCAGAACGAAAGTCAGGATCCGCATTAAGGTCCCAGGTGCCAACGGCGCCCTTCTCCAGAAAGCGCAGCACGGGGTTGGAATGACCGTATTGTGATTTGGCATCTGAAAGGGCATTCGCAGGCCTGCCGTCGGCGGCAAGTATCGATTTCACGTAGTGGACAAGAGCAAGTTCGCGCATTGGGACTCTCCAGGAAAGGACGCTGGAGATATGGTCACAACTTGGCGACCGGTAAACCATGCCGCCAGGTGATGCCCCATGTTGCCTGGTACTACTCAGTGCCGATCTCTATCCAGACGGCAATGTCGCGCAACCGATAGCTGACCTGGCACCCAGCCATCGGAATACGGTAATGCCGTGGCGCACTGCCATCTTGCGTTCGCATATTTTTCAAATGGCCGGCCGAGATATTGAGCAGAGCTGCTGCACCAGCTTCGTTCACTCGAAGATCGCCAGTAAGGACGATGCCCTGCTCCCGACAAGCCGCCAGCAGCATCCTCGCAGTCGCCTCGACTCGCTGCTCGAATGACTCAGCCATGATCGACCTCCACATCAGGCCAGCGCCAGCGAGCGGATTCCAGGGCTTCGGTGCGGGTCATGGGTTCACCGATCATCGTGCAGAGCGGTTTCCCGCCGCGGGTGATCCGCCAGTGGCAGCGGCGTTCCTGACCGTCGTTTGCCGCGAGTTCGGCGAGGAGTTCCAGGCGATGCGTCTTGACGTACTTGCGCACGTCCTCGGTGAGCTTCGAGGCCGGAGACACGCGAACGCGCATACCCACCTTGCGGGCGGCAAAGCCTCGCTCGGTCAGATAGTCGAGGGCGGCCATCAGAGATCCTCCCCGTCGTCGTCGGGTTCGCGCTGGTCTCCGAAGGCCGCCGCTTTTTCCTGAAGGCCGTCACTGTTTTCTGTGGCGTTCTTCGTGCTTTCTTGGCGGTCTTCGATGTCTGCCTGATCGTCGTCACCAGGGAAGCCATTCGCCCATTCGTGCCCTTTTTCCTCATTCGTGCCCACGCTGGAGAGTGGGCACGAATGGGATTCCGAGGGCACGAATGGAGAATTGGGCACGAATGACGGGAGTGACCAGTAGGACTTGATGTCCTTGCCGAAGCCTTCGCGGGTGGTCACGACAGACAGCTTTTCACGGGCAGTGCGAATCTGCTTTTGCGTGAAGCCGTTGTCGGTCATGAGGCGCTTGGCGTCCTTCCCGGACAGTGGGCCGGAATTCAGAATGCGGCGCAGTGCGTCGGCGGGATCGTCGTCATCCGTCTGGTCGTCCCCCTCGATCCGTTCCACTTCTGCGAGAATTTCCCGGGCACTGCCCTCGATGGTGTCGCCCCACAGCACGCGGGTTGTTTCCAGCCCATCGCCAACGGTGCAGGTCTCGATGGTGTAGGAGCACCCGCCATGGTCGGTACCGATGTTCGACTTGGCGCGGGCCAGGACACGGACGTCGGAGTCCTCCTGCTTGGCGGCCACTAGCACGGCGCGGGCAAGGGCGCCGAAAGCCTGGCTGCCGATGACCCTATCCGCCGGCGAGGCGCCGCCGCTGCCCTTGCTGAAGTGGCTGATGCCCAGCACGGCGCACCATTGCTGTTCCGCGAAGTCCACCACGGCCTGGAGCGCCCGGCGGACATCGTTGGCCCTGTGCATGTCGCCCTTCACCACGTTGACCACCGGATCGAGGAGCAGCAGAGAGGCCCCGCCGATTGCCTCCACAGCGTCGCACAGCAGATCGAAGTCGGTTGCCGGGTCGAATGGCTCACGCTCGCCCAGGGCATTGATGCGCCCTTGGATGATATGGACGCGATTCAGGTTTGCACCGGCAGCCATCAGGCGCGGGATCAGCGTATCTGCCGGGTCATCTTCGGAGGACCAGATGAGGGCGTTGCCCGGCTCGTGGCAGTGCTCCCCGTCCGGCCAGCGTCCGCCATTGGTGATCGTGCCAATCAGGCCCATGGCGAGAGTGGTCTTGCCGCTTCCGCCTGCCCCAGCCAGGAGGGTCAATTTGCCCCGGGCAACCCAACCAGGCCACAACCAGCGGATCGGCATCGGAATGATGGAAGAGGCAGGGGCCAATTCAGCGCGCCAGCTTGGAGACACCGGCTGCTTCATGATTGCGACAGGCTCAGCGCTCATTGGCAGCCCTCCAGTTGGCCAGGTCGTTGAAGTCCGAGAGGTTGAGCGGCGCGCCGGGCGGCCAGTCGGGGAAGGCCACCAGGCCGTTGACCGCGATCGCTGCCCCCATCGCAGCGCTGCGCCCAGGATTGCCCTTGCCCTCGGCTAGGGTCTGGCGGTCGTCATCACCGGCAATCACCAGCTCGATCAGCTCGCCGTACTTGGCGCGCAGGGCCTTGGCCACAGGTTCGAGGTTGCCGGAGTTCATCGCCGCAGCGACCGGGCATCCACTGTGTTGGTGGATCGTGGCGGCAGTGGCCCAGCCTTCGCAGACGTACAGCCTGCAGCCGGGCTCGATGCGGCCCAGGGGCGAATAGGCGCCCTTGACCTGACCACCGGAGAGGAAGCGCTTGCTGCCATCCGGGCCGATGCGCTGCAGGTTCACCAACTGACCGCCGTGGTACAGCGGCACCAACAGCAGGTCGCCGTGCTGGCGCAGGGCGTAGGAGCGAACTTGCTTGGCCAGCAGGTAGGGATGCTCAGGATCGGCACGCCGAGCATCGCGCCAGCGGCGATTGGCGTACTCGGCAGCATTCGCCTGCAACCGCTCGCGCTCGGACTCCCGTTGCAGCCTGGCCTGCTCGATGCGCTGGCGCACCTGCTCGGCCTCGACCGGATTCGCCGGATCCCGGCTGCTCCAAGTGTGCGAGCTGCCAGCCTTCCAGCTGCCGAAGCAACCGGAAGCGATGCCATCGGCGAACAACACATACCAGCCGTTGTAGGTGCCGGTGCGGTCACCCGGGACGTGGAATCGGTGGATTGCTCCGTCCGCTACAGGCAGCCAATCGAGTTGTCCGAAGATGGCCTGAAGTTCTTCACGAAAGACGAGTTCGACTTTTTCCAGGCAAGCCGAACCCGTCCCCGCCAAACGGCGGGGAGGGAAGTTCGTCATGGATTAGTCCTCTACGGCGTCAGGGTCGAAGGGCAACTCGCCCGACCGCAAGGCCCGCATGCCAAGTACGGCCAATGCAGCAACGGCTGCAGCAAATCCACTCTCTGCCCCAGCACCGCAAACTCTCCAAGTGGGGGCGGTCATGGCGAAACGGATCGAGTGGTAAGCCGCACGTTCATCAACCGAGCAAAGTTCCCCTACCTCTTCGACCATTCCTTCGCCGAGGCGAAACTCGATGTTCCATTGATCACGCTGGGTGGGAACACGCACCGGCGCCCAATTGATCATGTGGCCACGATCATCTGCAGTCCTGCCGGTGAAACTCAGGTCATCGCGGCAAGCGATGGCATGTCGAGCACTGCTGGCGCCGACTTTTACATGGGCATTCATGCTTCACCCCCAGGTTCTGCAACCACCTTGCTCAAACCACCAATCTTGACCTCCTCTTCGTCCAGTGCGCTTTGCACCCGTTCAGCTTCGCAGTCGAGGTAGTTCGAGCAGTCATCAGCCAAGTACTGCCCTAAGCTCGCAAGATCGCGTGCCCGACTCACTCGCGCTTCCAGAATGGCAGGGCCACGCTGAAGCGTGTCGTCAATCGCAGCCATTAAGGCTGCCAGCCAGCGAGTGTGTTGCTGTCCATACCGCATGAAGTCGATGGAGTGATCGGCGATTGAGGCCAGTTCGTTACGGGTGAAGTTTGCCTTGGCGTTCATTTTTCACCTCCAACCTGCTCCATTTTCATAAGGCCGCTGGCCGCTGCGTCAACTAACGCCTTGGCCGACTCCAAATGGTGTTGGAGCAGATAGACCATCGATGTGCTCAGGCCTTGTTCAGAATGCTCGTTCAATACATCAAGCGCCTCGCAGAGCAAGCAGCTTGAGTACTCATGAGCGCTATCCATCGGGACTCCGCCAGGTACAGAGAAGGCGTGATTGCCATCAGAGTCAGATACCGCAAAGGTAGTGGCCGAGGTCGCAAACAGAGGTTTCACGCAAGCGTTCATTGTTCACCTCCTACATCCACATTTTCGAGCGCACGGGAGCGCTCCATATGAGCGTCGTTGCGAGTAAGGGGAGTCGCAAGGTTCATTGCTGACCCTCCTTCTCGGCGTGATCCACGACGGCACCCATGGCTTTGTGCAGGTGGGTGATCAGTTCGATCATGGCGGCCGCCGACAGGGTGACGCTGGCCGGGCCGAAGGTCATGGTTACTTCGCTGCGCCCGTCGGCCATAACGCTGGCGCGGCAGCCGTCCAGCTCTCCGCTGGCGGCATACAGCACGCCGGGCAGGTTGTTGTTGCTCTTGGCCAGTTGATTACGCATGGCGCACCTCCTGTGCTTCGAGAGCACGGGCGCGGGCCATGGCTTCGTTGTAACGGCGGAGGCGAACGGAGAGGGAGGAGTTGCTGCGAAGGGCAGAGAGGGCGCGGGCCTTCCAGGCGGAGGCGTGCGCAGACGGATTGCGGGTGTTCATGGGCGAGACTCCTTGATTGAGGAGCTGCCACCGCTCGCGGCCAAGCGAGTTAGGGAGGCAGCTGTACGCGGGTTGGCCGACCGGCATCAAGGAAACCGGCACACCCGAAGGTGTCCCACGCACAGCCGCCATAACACGAAACTGCAGGCACAAAAAAAGCGCCTGCTTTCGGATGGAGGGCGCTTGTGCGCCTTGATAGTTCGACCGGCCAAGGTCGGCCGCAGGATTTACTGCGACGCCCTGACGATACCCGTAGACAGATTGAGACGCAAGGGCCTTCATTGCAGCACCCTCCCGGCAGCACCTTCCGCCTGATCGGCGCACTGCCAGGCGAACGCCATCATCCGCTCCAGTTCGGTGAACGACTGTCCGCAGGCGTACGCAGACGTCACCATGGACATGAAAACGGCCGCCACTACCGCGCCAGGCGGATAGCCGTTTCGGGTCATGTAGTCGGTCAGCAGCGGAATCAGCTCGTCATTGATGAAGGGGTGGTGTACTTCCGGGAACCAGGGATCGATGGGGTGGTTGCTCATGCCGCATACCCCCCGATTTGCTTGGCGAGCAACTGCTGCACGTAGCGCAAGAGATTGCCCTTGCGGTCGGCGTAGGCCATGCCCTGGCCGATCAGCACCGAATCGCGCAGCTCGACCAGCGTGACGATCTCCAGTTCGTGGGCATTGAGCTGGTCACGGTCACGCCCGGAGAAGGTTCCGGTAATGACTTCGTTGATGAGTCGGGCTTCGTTGATAAAGTGGTGCCGTTGCGGCGCCTTGCCCTGGGCCTCGCAGTTCAGCGCCAGCGCATCGCACAGGCCGCGATAGCCGATGGATGCCTCGCGCCGGGCGTTCGCCCAGAGCTTGCCGTCGCCGCGCAGCAGGTCGTCGATATTCAGGTCGCACCAGACGGCAAAGCGAACGTCCAACCATTGGGCGAAGCGCACCGCCAGCTTCGGGTGAAGCCAAGTACCGGGAGATTTCCCGCCACGGCTCGCCCGCACCAGACCAAAGTGGTTTTGGCTCACTTTGCCCTCCAGGCCAAGGGCGCCAGCCATGACCTCGACATAGGCGGCAGTCTCATCGAGGCGCAACCAGTCCACCGGGCGCTTGCCAAAGCGCGCAGCCGCCTCGGTTGCGTTGATCCAGCCATCCGAGGTGAAAGTCACAGCCCGGCCCTGGAAGTCGAAAGGAATGATTCGAGCACTCATGCTGCGACACCCCGCAGGGCAATGCGCTTGCGTACCCACTCCTGTACCTCGGCCAGCACCCACCCAACCGGAGCACCACGCGACCTGCTATCGCTCAGCGGAACCGGTTTCGGGAAGGTGGGGTCGTCCTTCAGGCGCTTGTAGATGGTCGGACGCTTGTAGCCGGTCAGGGCCTCGAGCTCCGGCATGCGGATGATGACGGTGGTGGGGTCGAACTGCGGAATGGAGGCGCTGGCGGCCTGGAGGGGGCGGATATTGTCCATGACTGTTTCCCGTTACTGGTGGAGACGGGTACAGACTGGCGGAAGAAGTTATCCACCGAATAGGCGGCCTATTGCAATAAATACACGGCCTATTCCGGCTTCTGGGGTACGGCGATGTGGCTGAAAGGCCCGAAAACACAGGGTCCGAAAATAGGCTGCCTATTTATTTCGACCCAATGGCTCCAGAGCCCCTTTTTCTCCAGCTGAGAACGGCCCTGATCCGCTTCAGTTGATCTGGAAGGAGGTCCGGGCAGTGCTGATCCGCCCAGGTGTTAACCAGTTTGTGGACTCCTCGTTTACTTGAGCTGGTCGGGTCATGGCTTCCGTTGTTAGTGAGGTCGCACCAGCACTTGAAAGCAATCGCCAACTCCGATGGGTAAACGCTGCTGTGCGGGTCCAAGCAGGCGGCAAACACCGCCAGCCTCTCCCTGTAGCCATCTCTTTCGATTTCAGCGTCCTGACGACGACGGTCGCTTGTGCGCACTTCGAGATCAAGAGCGCGATTCTCGACCTCAAGAGCTCGAACCTTCGCAGTGGCCTCGGACAACTGTGCCTCCAGGAGGTGCAACCTTTCCTCGGCCCGAATTCGCGCTTCGACGTCCTTACTCGCCGCCAGTTGGGCCTTTCGCTGGTCATTTTGATGCGCGAGCATCAGATGGAGGTTCTGGATGCCATCGCTACTCATTGGCGCAGGCTGCTCAGCCCAATGACCACGTATTGCATTGGCAGACTGCGCCACGCTAGCAATCTGATTGGCTGCAGGTGACTGAGCCGTAATGGCTAGCCCGAGCTTCTCTTTGGCAGCAGTAGCCTGCCTGTCAAACCAGTCCCTATTGACCAGCACGCGGCAAGACTCGACCGTACGATCTGGCGTTTCAAACAGGACTGGGACATACCGTCCAGTGGCAGCATTCAGGTACTGAGCAAGATCCCCATAAGTGATCGGGTACTCTGGATTGAGCGGGTCCTGATCGGCGTAGCGAACCGTTACCGGGTTGAACTCAGACTCAGGGATCAGAATTGAAGACAGCTGATCAGCTACTGCCGCGAGGAGGCGAACGTCCTTCTGCTTCAGCGCAGTGCAGGCCATTTCTAAAGTCATGAGTTTGTCGTGAGAACGCATGCTGCCCCCAGCAATCCTTGTCCTTACCGGATCGGCCCGCCTGCGCTAGGGGAACGCTTCCCTGCGAGATTGACCATCTAGCCCCTGCCCGGACACTGGCTATCCGAACAGTGATAGCAGATAGTCTATATCTGTTTACGCAAGAGCTCCAAGTACAGCTCAGACCTGCCTGCCGAACTGGCCCGGCACGACGTTGCTAGCACCCTCCCAGCGGTGCGCGAAGTCGTAGGGGGTCACGTGCCGCTCGCGGTTGGCATCGAGGTAATCCGCCCACCACTGGACCATCAGCCGGCGCTCTTCCAGGTGCTCGGCCTTGTGGATGTAGGCGGCCCGCACCGTGTTGCGCTCCTGGTGGCTCATCTGCCGCTCCACCGCTTCCCGGCTCCACAGCCCGGACTCCACCAGGGCAGAGCACGCCATCGCCCGGAAGCCATGCCCGCAGACTTCGATCTTGGTGTCGTAGCCCATGCGCCGCAGAGCGGCGTTGACGGTGTTCTCGCTCATCGGCTTGTGGTGATAGTGATCGCCGGGGAATACCAGTTCGTAGCGGCCCGAGAGCATGTGCACCTGCCCCAGCAACCCAAGGGCCTGACGACTGAGAGGCACCAAGTGCGGAGTACGCATCTTGGCGCCTCGCTCGGAGTGCTTCACGCCCTCGATGGCATCGCGCTCGCCCGGGATCGTCCAGAGGCTGCGATCCATATCGATCTCGCCCCAACGGGCGAAGCGCAGCTCACTGGAACGAATGAACACCAACAGGGTGAGGGAGACTGCCAGGCGCGTCAGGGCACGCCCCTTGTACTCATCGAGGCGCTGCAGCAGATCCGGCAAGCGCTCCAAGACAAGCGCCGGCCGGTGCTGGGCCTTGCGGGTGGCGGTAGCGCCAACCAGGTCGCTGGCCGGATTGGTCTCGATCTGCCCATGCTGCACGGCATAGCGCATCACGCCGCTGATGTACTGGCGCAGCCGACTGGCCAACTCCAGGGTGTCACGTTGCTCGGCGGCCTTGAGCGGGGCCAGCAGATCACGAACCTTCAGATCAGTCACCGGACGATGGCCGAGGGGTGGGAACAGGTACAGCTCCATGCGGCGCAGTATCTTGGCGGCGTGATCCGGCGTCCACTTGCGGGCGCCGGCCGCATGCCAGTCCAGGGCGATGCTCTTGAAGCTGTTACCAGCTGCAGCCTCGGCGTCCGCCCTCTCCTGCCGTTCATGCTCAATGGGATCGATGCCTTCTGCCAGCAACTCCAGCGCGGCAGCGCGTCGTCCTCGGGCGGCCTTGAGGCCAAGGGCGGGATAGTTGCCGAAGGTGGCCAGACCGGCACGGCCATCAGGGCGGGTGAACTTGAAGCGCCAGGTCTTGGCGCCGCTGGTCTTCACCGCCAGGTACAGGCCCTGGCCGTCGAACAGCTTGTACTCCTTGTCCCGAGGCTTGGCGGCCTCGCACTTGGGGTCTGTCAGCGGGGTAACTGGACGCGCCATAGGAATACGATCTCCTTACCGAACCGGCGTATCCCTATTCTTATTCCTAAAATAGGAATATGTACAGAGATAAGGAGAGACAAGCAAAAACAACAAGGCCGGCTGAAAGTGCCGGCCTAGAGGGTTTCCGTAGACTTTTAGAGACATCCGGAAACAGTCAAATGGTGCCCGAAGCCGGACTCGAACCGGCACGCCCTTGCGAGCGAGAGATTTTAAGCCACAGCATCGGTTTTGCACCGATTGCCCCCTCGGCTTGGATACAGCTTGCTGCAGCAGGTTTTCCGTAAGTTCAACGCCTTGGATCATAGGCCGGTGCGCGATGCAAACCGCCCCGGTTCTCTTTCGCTTGGCTCCTAGCCGGCTCCTGGAATCGGGGAACTCCAGGAGCACCAAATGGCAAAGATCAAGCTGACCAAAAGCGTTGTTGACGCGGCTCAGGCACAGACCTGTGACGTCGAACTCCGGGATACCATAGTTCCGGGCTTCCTGTGCAAGGTTACCCCAACTGGCCGCAAGGTATTCATGCTTCAGTACCGCACGAACTCCGGTGTGCGTCGCAAGCCGGCGCTCGGCCAGTTCGGCGAACTGACCGTCGAACAGGCACGGTCGCTGGCGCAGGATTGGCTCGCCGAAGTCCGGCGCGGCGGCGATCCCGGGCACGACAAGGCCGAGGCTCGCAAGGCGCCGACAGTCAAGGAGCTGTGTGGCCGGTTCATGAAAGACTACTCCAAGCTGCACAACAAGCCGAGCACACAGGACGGCTATCAGTACCAGATCGACAGCTTCATTATCCCGGCCTTTGGCAGCAAAAAAGTCCACGAGGTCACCCGCCACGATATCACCGCGCTGATGAAGCGCATGGAGAAATCCCCCGTTCAGGCCAACCGTGTGCTATCGCTTGCTCGCAAGATGTTCAACTTGGCCGAACTCTGGGGCTACAGGCCTGATGGTTCCAATCCTTGCCGCCACGTCCCCAAATACCCGGAGAAAGGCTCGACCCGCCTCATCACCGACGAGCAGATGGTCAGTCTGTTCGCCTACCTGGACAAGGCTGAGGTCGAGGGGCTGGAGCACCCAATCTACTTACTGGCCGTCCGGTTGCAATTCGAGTTCGCGGCCCGTATGTCAGAGATCTTGCTGTTGCAGTGGGATTGGCTCGACTTGCCCAACGGCCGGGTCGTCTGGCCGGACAGCAAGACGGGCGATATGTCCAAGCCGCTGAGCAAGGAAGCCCGCCGGTTGCTGACGAACGCGCCTCGGTACGGCAAATCGCCCTACGTCTGTCCGGCCATCCTCGATCACGACAAGCCACTCAGCTCCCACTCCTACTACCAGGCATGGCGACGCATCCTCGATCGCGCCGGCGTGCCCAAAGTCGGCACCCACGGCATCCGCCACCGCTCGGCGACCGACATCGCCAACTCCGGCATCCCGGTCAAGGTCGGCATGGCACTGACGGCACACAAGACCGTGGCGATGTTCATGCGCTACGTCCACACCGAGGATGACCCGGTGCGCAAGGCGGCCGAGCTTGTAGCGACCCGACGCAAGTCTGTTGTCGGTGCGCACCGGCAGCAAGAACCAGTGGACTTATGACCAGCGGACAGAAGCCTGCCATGCGGGCCCTGATTGTCGTGCTGCCGTCACGGCAATCAACCCCCTTCCCGGAGGGGACAGCACTGAGTGTTAGTAAAGTATGCCCGTTTCGGGTATAGTTTGGAGGTAGAGATGATGTGCATTTTCAAGCGGAAGGATTTCGCGCGGTGGCAGGAGGTTGAGAAGCTGCCCGATGCTGCCTTGTGCAAGGCAGTCAAGGAGATGGAAAGCGGCCTGATCGACGCCGACTTGGGCGGCCACCTCTACAAGAAACGAGTGGCGCGCGCAGGCGGCGGCAAGAGTGGCGGCTACCGTACGCTACTGTCGGCCCGAATCGGTAGCCGCTATGTGTTCCTGCATGGGTTTCCAAAAAGCGACAAGGCGAACATTACGCAGGACGAGAAGAAAGCGCTGCAATTCGCCGGCAAGGTGTTCCTGGAGCTGTCCGCGGAAGCCTTGCTGAAAGCATTGCAGTCAGGCGTGTTATTGGAGGTGCATTGTGAGCAAGATCATTGAATCCCTGCGTGGCGACTTGGCTGCGCTCCACGAAGCAGGAGCGATCAGCAAGGTGACGATGCGCGAGTTCGACGCTATCTGCCCGCCGCCGGTGCGGGAGTTCAGTGCCGCCGACATCAAGCGTCTGCGCGAAGGGCTGAAGTTCAGTCAGCCAGTGTTCGCGCTCCACCTGCACACATCGGCTTCAACTGTACGTAAGTGGGAGCAAGGCGAAACCCACCCCACGGGGCCGGCGCTCAAACTGCTCAACGTCATCGCCGACAAGGGCTTGCAGGCCATCATCTGATACCTGCCGATGAAGACAGGCATTGGCAACGCGGATTGCCCCTTTCAGCTCACTGCACCTTGACGCTACCTCTACCTGCCGTGTTCTGGCCTACACCAAACGTGGCTTTAGCTTTAGCGGCACGCAAATCGAGCGGCTGCTACAAGAAATCGAGGTTGCCGACATGCCGCCGGGCATGACCAAGTGGAAGCGGCTGTTCAATGCTCCGGCTGGTGGGCAAAACCAACATCAGGTTGGCAACCATCTCATCATGTTCATCAACCACGCGATGAACCCAGTGAACTATGCCCGCGCCCCTGCGACGTTCGCTTGACGGCACGACGAACTCAACGCTGTCCTCAAACCGGAGCCATTTGCTGGCCCCGGTTTCATACGAGATATCCGCGCAGGTCCATCGTCACCCGATCCAGCCTGCCGTCGAAGGTAAGCGGCGGCATGTAGCCGTTCGACACCACGGACGCGGAATCAAGGCACGGTGCGCTCTACCCTCGGAGACCAGCCCAGACCAGGCACCTCACCGGCTATTCACTGCCGTACCACCGCCGGCGGCGTCCAGGAGCCATCGACGATTTCCCCGCGCGGCGAATAGAGGCGCATGAGCAGGTTGAACGGTGCCTTGTCGACCGGCAGCCAGTTGGCTTCCTTGTCCGCTCCGGGCGACTCTGCCTGGATATACAGGTCGAGCGAGCCGTCGGCGTTGCTGGCGAGCTTGTCGCGGTCGCCGATCGCCTGGCGTTTCAGCGGGTTCGGGATGAAGTAGCCGTCGGTGTCGTAGGCCGTCACCGACCAGAAGGCATCCACCGGCGGCAGCTTGCCTTTTTCGAAGTGCAACACGTAGCGGTTGTTGCCATCGAGTTGCTGGCCTTCGCTGTCCTTCGCCAGCGAGGGATAGATCGCGTCCTGCGGCAGGTTCATGCCCAAACCGAAGTTGGCGACGGCGGCGCGGTAGTTGTAGTCCACCCCGTATGCGCCTGCACGTGTCGTGTAGATCCATCCCTGACCACCAATGCCGGCGGCCTTCCTGCCCTCGGTCGCCACCTGCGCCATGCCGTCGGCGAAACCGCGTTCGAATGCCTGCCGGACGCTCGCTGGCGCCGCTGCGAGGTTGAAGCTCTGCCCTACCGTGAATCCCGCCCGCTCGAGGCGATGGATCATCGGGTAGTCGTTAGGGTTCGGCGGATTGTCCTTCAGCAACTCGGCGAAACGGCCGAAGAAGGTGGCCGCGTCCATCTTTTTCACCTGCGCCGGCGGCGGCGTCTTCATGTCGATGGTCGGGTCGACCTGGCCCTTGGGCGCTACGTACGTGCCGTTACCCCAGGCGGAGAGCGGCACCAGTTTGAAGGTGTCCTGGATCGCGTGGGCTTTCGCGTAGTCGGCTACGCCGTTGGTCTGGGTCCGACCGATGATCCACGCATAGCGGGTCGGGCTTTTGATCACCTCCAGACCTGCCGGTACGATGCCGTGCCACTGCGGCCCGACCACGAGAAAATCGCGCGCCGTATTCCGGCCGGTAGTACGAGTGCCGGGCACGGCAAACACATCAGTCCACAGGCTGAGAATCGGCAGATGGAAGTAGCGGTCGGTGGCCGGTACCGAGAGCACCACCGGCTCGGCCTTCAGGTCGAGCACGGCAGCCGAGTAGAGGGTGTCGACGTTCGGGCGAATGACGGTCTTGCGGCTGGGGTCCGGGAACCCGCGAGCGTGATAGAACCGGTTGGCCGGGCCACGGACCGACTCGTTCGGCTCGGCGAAGTTGCTCAACTGCTGCAAGGTGAGGTGCGTCAGTACCAGGGGGTAGGCATAGACGTAGGCGTCCTTGGCAATGGCCTGGATCTCCTCCTCGGAAATCGCCTGGGCCTGTGCCGCAGGGCTCATCGTCGCGGGCTTGCCCTGGTCCTGGGCGACAGCCACAGGGAGGGTGGCGATCGCGAGGATTGCCACGGCATGGAAGGTTGCGAGCCATTTTCTCAGCATGTGTATTTGTCCTTTCTCTTATTGATATCGAGGAGCGTCCGAGAACTCAGCGAAGGTCCACCGTCACCCGGTCCAGCTTGCCTTCGAAGGTGAACGGCGGTGTGTAGTCGGCCGATACCGCGGAGCCGGAATCCAGGCCAACGTCCTGTCCCTCGTAGAGCGAGTAGATGAATGGCACGGTGCGCTCCACCTTCCCTTCTGCGATGACCTTACCGTTGGCCGACAGGCGCAGGGTGCCGCCCTTGCCGCGTTCCTTGGCGTTGCCGGCGTAGTCGAAGTCCATCTTCAGCGTGGTCTTGCCGGCCGGCAGCGCCAACTCGCTGTCCACACGGTAGCTGGCCATGCCAAGGTAGTTGTGCACGGCGATCAGGTGTCCATCCTTGAGGTAGAAGCCCCAGCCGCCAGTGAAACCGCCCTGGGTAAAGAGCATGCCGTTGGCCCTCTCCGGCAACTCGACCTCCGCCGTCACCGAGAACGAACGGTTGTGCAGCCCCGGCGAATTACCCTCGGGCAATGCCGCCAGTGCGCCGTTGTAGACGAACTGCTTGCGCCCGGCCGCCAGGCTCGGGCGGCCCATCAGCTCGGCGTTGAAGCGTTTCACGCCGTCCCAGTTCAGCGGCAGGATGTTGGCCTTCTGCGCCTGGGCCCACCACAGCTGATCCATCTGCCTGACCTTCTCCGGATACTGCGCGGCAAGGTCATGGGCCTGGCTGAAATCGTCGTCGATCTTGTACAGCTCCCAGGTGGTCTTATCCACGTCGAACTCGTCGCGATCCGGATTCCACGGCGTGGAACCAATCGAGGAAGCGAACCAGCCGTCCTGGTAGATGCCGCGATTGCGGAACAGCTCGAACACCTGACCCCGACGGCGGTCCCTGGCCTTCGCGTCATTGAAGGTGTAGAGCATGCTGATGCCATCCATGGGCTTCTGCGTCACGCCATTGAGCACGCTCGGTGCTTCGATGCCGGCGGCCTCAAGGATGGTCGGCGTGATGTCGGTGACATAGGCGAACTGGCTGCGCAGGCCGCCCTTGTCCTTGATCTTCGCCGGCCAGGAAATCACCAGCGGGTTGCGCGTACCACCGAAGTGCGAGGCGACCTGCTTGGTCCACTGGAACGGGGTGTTCATGGCATGCGCCCAGGCTGAGGGGAAGTGGTTGAAATGCTTCGGCCCGCCCAGCTCGTCGATGACCTTGAGATTGCTCTGCCAGGTTTCCTGCACACCGTTGAAGATCGAGAACTCGTTGGTGCGGCCATCCATCCCTCCTTCGGCAGAGGCACCATTGTCGCCGACCATATAGATGATCAGGGTGTTGTCACCGTCCGGCAGCTTGCGCACGGCGTCGATGATCCGTCCCATCTCGTAGTCGGTATGCGCACTGAAGGCGGCGAACAGCTCCATCATCCGCGAATACAGGCGCTTCTGATCCGGCTGCAGCGAGTCCCAGGCGGCCAGATCGGCCGGGCGCGGCGTCAGTTGGGCGTTCGCCGGGACCACGCCGAGCTTCTTCTGGCGCTCCAGGGTCAGCTCTCGGTACTTGTCCCAGCCCATGTCGAACTGGCCCTTGTACTTGTCGCGCCAGTCGGCCGGCGGCTGGTGCGGCGAGTGGGCGGCGCCGGGGGCGACATAGAGGAAGAACGGCCGCTGCGGGTCGATGGCCTTGGCCTTGTTGACCCAGGTGATGGCGTGATCGGCCAGGTCGGTGGTCAGGTGGTAGTTCGGGTCCTTCGAGCGCGGCACCAGGCTGTGCCCTTCATAGAGGATCGGCTCGAACTGGCTGGTATCCCCGCCGTTGAAACCGTAGAAGTAGTCGAAGCCGAGGCCCGTCGGCCAACGGTCGAACGGTCCCACTTCGCTGGTTTCCCAGGGCGGCGTGTTGTGGTTCTTGCCGATCTGCGCGGTGGCGTAGCCGTTCTGCCGGAGGACCTCGGCGACGGTGCCGGTGCTCTTCGGCAGGATACCGGTATAACCGTCATAACCGATGCCAAGCTCGGAGATCACCCCGAAGTTGGCCTGGTGCTCGTTGCGCCCGGTGAGCAGCGCGGCGCGGGTCGGAGAGCACAGCGCGGTGGTGTGGAAACGGTTGAAGCGCACGCCATCGGCGGCGAGCTTGTCCAGGCTCGGCGAAGGCACAGCGCCGCCGAATGCGTCGAACTGGCCGAAACCGACATCGTCGAGCAGGATCACCAGCACGTTCGGTGCGCCTTTCGGCGGCCGTTCCAGCGGCGGGAATTGCGGCGGATCACTGTCGAGCTTGGTGCGCCCGACATATCCCGGATAGTGGTAGTCCGGCTTCGGCAGGATCGTCTCGGCATGCGCCTGGATCGCCAGGGCACAAAGCCCCAGCAGCAAGCCCAGGGCGCGCACTTTCTTCTGAATGAACATGCTTGCTCCTAACTGAATGGGCCCCAAAGTTGCTGGCCCTGTTGCAGGCGTTCCAAGGGTTCTGCGAGGCGCGCAGCCCCCTGAGGGATCACTGCTCGGCAGATGATTTCTGCAAACCCATCAGGGCTTTCCGGATCGCCAGGCTCTGGTAATTGATGTTGGCCGGGTTGAGGTTCTCGCCTTCCTGGAAGGGGTACTGCCCCAGTGTCGCCATGAACTTCTTGATTTCGGCCTGTACCGGCACGAACAGCCACATCTGGTCGGCGGCCCAGCGCGCGGACAACCCTGAATCCTTACGCGCGGTTTCAAGGGGATCGGCCTTCAGGTTGGTAAGGCTCGGCCAGTTGGGGACCGTGCGCGACGCCCGGGAGACGGAACCTTCGAAGCTGGCGAAGGCGATTTTCCAGTCGTTCCAGCGCAGCGCATTCAGCTCGCCACCCTGCCCGAAATAGAAGTACTCCTCACGCGGGCTGTCCTTCGCTTCACCCTTGAAGAACGGCAGGAAGTCGTAGCCGTCCAGGTGCACCCGGTACTGCTTGCTGTTCAGCTCGCTGCCCTTGGCCAACTGAGCCACTAGGTTGGGGTTTCCAGCGGCCGCGGCCAGGGTCGGCATCCAGTCGTTGAGGGCGATCATGTTGTTGTAGTGACTGCCCGGCTTGAGCACGCCCGGCCACTTCACCAGCATCGGTACCCGGTGCCCGCCCTCATTGGAAGTGCCCTTCTCGCCATTGAACGGTGAAGTGCCGCCGTCCGGCCAACTGGCCTTCTGCGCACCGTTGTCGGTGGTGTAGACGATGATGGTGTTGTCGGCGATGCCGAGGTCGTCGAGCTTCTTCAGCAACTGGCCGACCTGGCCGTCGTGCTCGACCATGCCATCCGGATACAGGCCGATCCCGGTCTTGCCGT
This sequence comes from Pseudomonas jinjuensis, assembly GCF_900103845.1. GTDB lineage: Bacteria > Pseudomonadota > Gammaproteobacteria > Pseudomonadales > Pseudomonadaceae > Pseudomonas > Pseudomonas jinjuensis. The sequence continues at coordinate 189,306 of NZ_FNIJ01000011.1, read as the reverse complement.
CCGACTCTTTCTTCAGGTGGGTCCAGACGTGCATGCGCGTGCTGTTGAACCACACGAAGAAGGGTTTGTCGGCCTTGTGCGCCTTGTCGATGAAGTTCTCGGTAGCTTCGACGAACTCCTGGTCGATGGTCTCCATGCGCTTGCGGGTCAGCGGGCCGGTGTCCTCGATGCGGCCGTCGGCATAGGAATGGATCACGCCGCGCGGGCCGTATTTCTTCCGGAACTCCGGATCTTTCGGGTAGTAGTAGGTTTCCGGCTCTTCCTCGGCGTTCACGTGATAGAGGTTGCCGAAGAACTCGTCGAAGCCATGGTTGGTCGGCAGGTGCCTGTCGCGGTCACCGAGGTGGTTCTTGCCGAACTGGCCGGTGGTGTAGCCCTGCTGCTTCATCACATCGCCCAGGGTCGGCGCCCAGTCCGGAATACCGTGCTCGGAACCGGGCATGCCAATGGTCAGCAGGCCGGTGCGGAACGGATGTTCGCCGAGAATGAAGGCAGAGCGGCCAGCGGTGCAGGACTGCTCGCCATAGGCGTGGGTGAACAACGCGCCTTCATGGGCGATGCGGTCGATGTTCGGCGTCTCGTAACCCATCATCCCCTGGTTGTAGGCGCTGATGTTGTAGTAGCCGATGTCGTCGCCGAAGATCACCAGGACGTTCGGTTTGTCCGCCGCATCGACGCTCAGCGCAGCTCCAAGCAATGATGCTGCCAGGCCGAGTCTGGGCAGACATTTGTTCAATCTCTTCATTTCGCAAGTTCTCTGTTCTTGTTTTGCGGACCGGTCGGCCCATGAACGGATGCTATTCCTCTCGGCTTGTGCAGGAACCCGCCCATTCCGGCCAGACCACCCCACTCCTTCCCCACTCCATGGGCACCGCCCAACCACCAGGACGCCATGCTCATGGCGGGGCAACGAAAGTGGGTATCTTCAGGCAGGAAAACTTCCGGCAACCGCCCCGCAGGGCGGCTGGTTGGAAGGTCGGGATGCAGTCGCCGGTCCTTTCGCGCGCCCGTCCTCCTCGGCCAGGCACGCGAAGATCCGGCTCCGCTCAGGCGATGTTGCGCGAGTGGTTTTCCCAGTAGGGCTTGCGCAGGTCGTTCTTGAGGATCTTGCCCACGCTCGACAGCGGCATGGCCTCACGGAATTCCACGCTGCGCGGGCACTTGTAGCCGGCGATGCGTTCGCGGCAATGGGCGACGATTTCCTCTTCGCTCGCCGAATGCTCGGGCTTGAGCACGATCACCGCGTGCACCGACTCGCCCCACTTGTCCGAGGGGATGCCGATGGCCGCGCACTGCGCCACGGCGGGATGGCTGGAAATGGCATTCTCGACCTCGGCGGAATACACGTTCTCGCCGCCGCTGACGATCATGTCCTTGAGGCGGTCGACGATGTAGACGAAGCCTTCCTCGTCCATGTAGCCGCCGTCACCGGTATGCATCCAGCCGTCCTTCAGCACCTCGGCGGTGGCTTCCGGCTTGTTCAGGTAGCCGAGCATGACGTTGGGACCGCGCACGGCGATCTCCCCTACCGAGCCGCGCGGCAGCTCGCGGGACTCGCTGTCAACGATGCGTATTTCCACGCAATTGATCGCCCGACCGGCCGAATACATCTTGCCGCTGGCCTGGTGTTCCGCGCAGTGGTACTCGGGGTCGAGCAGGGTTCCACCGGTGGTCAGCTCGGTCATGCCATAACCCTGGAAGAACCGTGCAGCCGGGAATGCCGCCCAGGCACGATCGAGCAGCGCCGGGGAAATCGGCGAAGCGCCATAGATGATGTTGCAGATCGACTCCAGCTCCACCCCGGCCCATTCCGGACTGGCGTCACGGGCATCGAGCAGCATCTGGATCATGGTCGGTGCCAGCATCAGGTCGCACACGCCTTCGCGGGTGATGGCCTGCAGGGCCGCCTCGCCGGTGAATGCCGGGAGGATCACATGGACCCCACCCGACACCAGCAAGCTGTACATGGCGGAGAAATCGGCCAGGTGGAACATCGGCATGGCATGCAGGAATGCCGTGCCGCACTTGAAGAAGCCCCTGTTCTGGGAAGCCAGCGAGGCGAAGGCCAGGTTGTTCTGGCTGATCATCACGCCCTTGGGGAAACCGGTGGTGCCGCCGGTGTAGAAAACGCCCAGCAGCGCGTCGCCGCTGCGGCGCACATCCTCCACCGGCTCGGCGGCAGCGATCAGTTCCTCGTAGGACAGCATGCCCTCGGGGGTCTGCTCGTCGCCGGCGTAGATCACGTGGCGGATGGTCTTCGCCTGCTGGGCGATGACCCCGCCCATGTCCTTGAACGTATCGTCGACGACCAGCATGCTCGACTGCGAGTCATCCAGGGAGTAGACGATCTCGGCGACGCTCCAGCGCGTATTGACTGGGTTCAGCACACCATCGCCCCACGGCACGCCCAGGCTGTACTCGATGTAGCGTTGGGAGTTGCGCGAGAGCATGGCGATGCAGTCGCCGCTGGCCATGCCCAGCCCCTTCAACGCGCCGGCCAGCCGGGCGACGCGCTGGCCGAGCTCGGCGAACGTCACGCTGCGCCCCTGGCTGCGAATGGCAGTGGCATTGGGGCGCTGCTGCATGTGGCGGTGTAAACCCTGGGTGATGTACATCTGAACCTCCACTCTTGTTGTCATTGGCGGATGCGCTCTGTGTTCGCCGCATGCAACGCCTGATCACTCATGCCCTCTGCGGGCCTTCAATCGACGGCTGCAGCCAATGCCGGCGATTCGGCCGATCGGCTGCGGGCCAGTAGTCTTCTCTCGGCTTCGCCACCGCGACGGTAGGCATGGCAGGTGCCGATCACCCATTTGTTGCCGGCGAACTCGCTGGCCCGGTCGACCGCCGCCCGCTCCCTCGGGGTGCCGTAGGCGAGCATGGAAACTGTCTGGTAAACGGTAGTCGCCATCGGACCGAGCAGCTCGGTCAGGTGGGTACAGCCCTGCTCTCCTCCCACGCGTTCGAGCAGCCGCTTCTTGAAGCCTGGACCGATACGCAGCCCCTTCAGGGCCGCGTAGGCGCCGTTTATCTGGCGGCAGAACGGCGTCGGGCCAGCCTCGGTGACTGCCTTCAGGTCATGGATCACCAGGTCCCGGTCGACCGTCATGATCATCAGCATCTGGTGCACCGGCTGGTTGGCGGAAATGCTGCTGAACAGCAGGGTGGTGTCGTACGACTTAGTGTCGCGCAGCCGTCCTTCGAACTCGAACAGGCCATCCTCGCGCAGGTAACCCTCACAGCTGACCTGCCGGGTGTGCAGCAGGCGCCGCCGCTGGTTTTCCGATGCGTGTTCCGCCATCGCAGTCTTCTCTTGTAGCTGGCAGGCTGACGACAGCCCGCTGGTTGAAAGGCCTTCCCTGGCGGTGTGGGCGGCGCTCTCGTGGCTGAACACCGCCCTGATCCACTGTTACAACGACCGACCGACCAACTCGCGCTGGATCTCGTTGGCGCCGCCGTAGATACGCGCGACGCGGGCGTCGGCGTACATCCGGGCGATGGGGTACTCGTTCATGTAGCCGAAACCGCCGAAGAACTGCAGGCAACGGTCCATGACCTCACCCTGGCGCTCGGTCAGCCAGAACTTGCCCATGGACGCCAGCGTGGTATCCAGGCTGCCATCCACCCAGCGCTGGATGATCAGGTCGACGAAGGTGCGCGAGGCGACCACCGTGGCCTTCACATCGGCGAGGGTGAAACGGGTGTTCTGGAAGTCCAGGATCGCCTTGCCGAAGGCTTTGCGTTCCTTGGTGTACTCCACGGTCAGCGCCAGGGCTCGCTCCATCTGCGCGACGGCCTGGATGGAGATTTCCGCGCGCTCGTAGGGCAACTGCTGCATCAGCTGGTAGAAGCCCTGCCCCTCGGCGCCGCCGAGCAGGCAGTCGGCCGGTACTTCGCACTCGTCGAAGAACATCTCCGAGGTGTCCTGGCCCGGCATGCCGATCTTGTCCAGGCACTTGCCACGGATGAAACCGGGGGTCCTAGTATCGACGATGAACAGCGAGATACCCTGCGAACCCTTGGCTTCCATGTCGGTCTTGGCGACCACGACCACCATGTCGCTCAGCTGGCCGTTGCTGATGAAGGTCTTGGAGCCGCTGATGACGTACTTGTCGCCCTTCTTCACCGCGCGGGTACGCACGCCCTGCAGGTCGGAGCCGGTGCCCGGCTCGGTCATGGCGATGGAGCAGATGCACTCGCCCGAGGCGATCTTCGGCAGCCACTGGCGCTTCTGCTCCTCGGTACCGCTGGCGAGGATGTAGTGGCCGACGATGTGGCTGATGCTCAGCGCAATGCTGGCCGCGCCACCGTAGGCCAGCTCCTGCAGCATCACGGCGTAATGCGCCGGGGTGCCGTCGGCGCCGCCGTACTCGGACGGAACGTCGGGCAGGATCATGCCCATCTCGCCACAGGCCAGCCAGGTTTCGCGGTCGCCCTGGTGCTGTGCGCGCCATTTGTCCTCGTTCGGCGCCATCCGCTCACGGACGAAGCGGCGGATGCTGTCGCCGAAAGCCGACAGGTCGTCGGTCATCCAGGCGGAACGGTAGTTATCCAGTTGCATGACGAATTCCTCTCAGGTCACACGGTGCCCAGGCCGCCACCGCAGACCAGGACCTGGCCGGAGACGAAATCGGACTCGGGGATGCAGAACAGGTAGACGGCGCCGGCGGCTTCCTCCGGGCTGCCCGGGCGACCCAGCGGGCACATCATCTTGCTCGCCTCGATGGCGGACTGCTGGATGCCGACCTTGATCTCGCGGCCCTCGATGTTCACGGTCTTGCTGTTCTCGCCGGCCAGCGCCTGGGTCATGCGGGTCTCGATATGGCCGAAAGCGACGGCGTTGACGTTGACCTTGTGACGGCCCCACTCCTTCGAGAGGGTCTTGGTCATACCGAGGATGCCCGACTTGGCGGTGGAGTAGTTGGTCTGCCCGGCGTTGCCGGCGGCGGCGACGGAGGAGATGTTGACGACCTTGCGGTGCACGACCTTGCCGGCAGCGGCTTCCGCCTTGGCGGCGGCGCTGATAACCGGGTAGGCGGCACGCAGGATGCGGAACGGAGCGGTCAGGTGGCAATCGATGATCGCGTACCACTGCTCATCCGACATCTTCTGGATCACGTTGTCCCAGGTGTAGCCGGCGTTGTTGACGATGATGTCGATGCCACCGAAGTTCTGCACGGCGGTCTGCACGAAACGGTCGGCGAAGTCGACGGCGGTCACGCTGCCCACGCAGGCAACGGCTTCACCGCCGGCAGCGCGGATTTCCGCGACCACTTCCTCGGCGGGCGCCTGGTCCAGATCGTTGACCACCACGCGGGCGCCGTCGGCGGCCAGCTTCAGGGCCACGCTGCGGCCGATACCACGACCGGAACCGGTCACCAGGGCAACTTTACCTTCGAGCTTTTTCATTGTTCCTTACCTGTGTTTTCTTGTTCGGTTGTCTGCTTCAGCCGTAGGGCGGGTGCAACCCGCCGGGCCGGAGTGGCCACCTGGCGGGTTGCACCCGCCCTACGACTTGTTCGTATGGGATATCAGGCCAGCGCCACCACGGCTTCGCCGACGATCTTGGGTTCGCCGTACTGGTTGGCGCACTGGATTTCCAGGCGCACGCGCTTCTCGCCGTCCGCTTCGAATTTCTCGGCGACACGCCCGCTCAGGTGCGGGATATGGCCGATCTGGGTGATGCCGGTGAAGCGCACCGCGATCTTGCGGATCTGCGGCTGCGGCACCCAGCTGGTGAGCAGGCGACCAAGGTAGGCGGCGGAGAGCATGCCGTGGGCGAATACGTCCGGGACGCGCGCCTTGCGGGCGAAATCGATGTCGATGTGAATCTGGTTGTGGTCGCCGGAAGCGCCGGCATAGAGCGCGAGCATGGTGCGGTCGACCGGACGCAGCTTCATCAGCGGCAGCTCGTCGCCAACCTGCACATCGCTGTATTGCGGAATATTCATGGCCATTTCCTCAGCGCTGGACGAGGGACGAGCGGAGATCGGCAATGTGCTCGCCGTCCTGATTGGTGATGCGGGTTTCCTGGACCACGAACTGCAGCGCCCCACCCTTCTTCTCGTACACGTCGGCGATGCGGGTATCGAAGGTCAGCACGTCGCCGGCGAAGGCCATGCGGTGATAGGTGAACTCCTGCTCGGCATGCAGGATGCGGCCGAGGTCGAAGCCCATGACGTCCTCGACGATGGCCTGTGGATTGCGGCCTTCGCTTTCCAGGCACAGCAGGAAGGTCGGCGGTACCGGCAGGGATTTGTAACCGGCAGCCCTGGCGGCGGCCTCGTCGCTGTAGATCGGGTTGGTTTCACCGATGGCCTTGGCGAAGAAACGCAGGCGGCCCTTCTCCACTTCGCTGGTGGTGGTGCCGGTGGATCGGCCGATCAGGCTCTTGTCTGCCATTTCGGTTGGCTCCTGTTGTTGTCTTGAAGTGGCGCGCCCTACCGGGCGCGCGTGTCGTGCCTGATCAGCCGCGACCGTAGAGGGTCACGACACCGGCGCCGCCGAGGCCGAGGTTGTGCTGCAGGGCGAGCTTCACGCCTTCGACCTGACGGGCCTCGGCGGTGCCGCGCAGCTGGTGGCTCAGCTCATAGCACTGCGCCAGGCCGGTGGCGCCCAGCGGGTGGCCCTTGGAGAGCAGGCCGCCGGACGGATTGACCACCACCTGGCCGCCGTAGGTGTTGTCGCCATCCAGGACGAACTTCTCGCCCTCGCCCACCGCGCAGAAGCCCAGGCCTTCGTAGGTCAGCAGCTCGTTGTGGGCGAAGCAGTCGTGCAGCTCGCAGACGCGGATGTCTTCCGGACCGACGCCGGCTTTCTCGTAGACCTGCTGGGCAGCCGCATGGGTCATGCCGGTGCCGACCACGCTGATCATCGACGGCGGCTCATAGGCATCGGGGGTGTCGGTAGCCATCGCCTGGGCGAGGATGGCCACGTCGGTGCGCAGGCCATGCTTCCTGGCGAAACGCTCGGATACGAGGATCGCCGCAGCGCCGCCGCAGGTCGGCGGACAGGCCATCAGGCGGGTCATCACGCCTTCCCAGACCACCTGGTCGGCCATCACGTCCTCGGTGGTGACCACCTTGCGGAACACCGCCAGCGGGTTGTTGGCCGCATGGCGGCTGGCCTTGGCGCGGATGGCGGCGAAGGTTTCCATCTTGGTGCCGTACTTCTGCATGTGTTCGCGACCGGCGCCGCCAAAGAGCATCAGCGCACCCGGCATGCCGGCGCCTTCCGGGAAGACTTCGGAGGCGGCGCGATAGGATTTGCCCATGGTCGGTTCGCGATCGGTCCAGAAGCTCTTCAACGCACCCGGCTGCATCTCTTCGAAACCGAAGGCCAGGGCGCAATCCACCGCCCCGCTTTCCACCGCCTGCCGGGCGAGGAACAGCGCGGTCGAGCCGCTGGCGCAGTTGTTGTTGACGTTGATCACCGGGATACCGGTCATGCCGACTTCATACAGGGCAGACTGGCCGCAGGTGGAGTCGCCGTAGACATAGCCGGCATAGGCCTGCTGGATCAGTCTGAAATCCAGGCCGGCGTCCTTCAGTGCCAGGCGCACGGCCTCGGCGCCCATCTCGATGTAGGACTTGCTCGCGCCGGGCTTGGCGAACGGGACCATGCCAACGCCAACGACATAGGTTTTCTGCGACATCTTCTTCTCCACGCTCAGTTGACAGTGTCCCGGCTGGCAGTCGAGCCGGGTTTATTGATGGATCAATGGTTGCGCAAGCGGGGGGTGGTGTATCCCGCCCATGGGGAGTGGCATGGAGTGGGTTCGAGCACATGTCTCGTAGGTTGGTGCTGAGCTTGCGAAGCCCAACATTGCCGTCGTTGGGCTTCACTGCGTTCAGCACCAACCTACAAGAGCTGTTGCCCCCGCCAGAAATAAAAAAACCGCCGTGCACGAAGCACGGCGGCGCTCGAAAAAGTCGATCAGAGAGTGCGGGCGATCAGCTCGCGCATGATGTCGTTGGCACCGCCATAGATGCGGGTGACACGGCAGTCGATGTAGTGGCGGGCAACCGGGTATTCGAGCATGTAGCCGTTGCCGCCGTGCAGCTGCAGGCAGGCATCGACCACCTTGGAGTACAGGTCCGAACACCACATCTTGGCCGCGGCAGCTGCTTCGGTGGTCAGCTTGTGCTCCAGGCAGAGTTCCATGCAGCGGTCGACATAGGTCTGGCCGATGACGATCTCCGCCTTCAGGTCGGCGAGCTTGAAGCGCGAATTCTGGAAATCGATGATCGGCTTGCCGAACACCGTGCGGCCGCGGGTGTAGTCGATGGTGCTGTCGAGCACCGCCTGCGCTCCCGAGATGCAGGAGATGGCGATGGACAGGCGCTCCCAGGCCAGCTCCTTCATCAGCTGGTAGAAGCCCCGGCCCGGCACGCCACCGAGAACGCTGCTCTTCGGCACACGCACGTTCTCGAAGAACAGCATGGTGGTGTCCTGGGCATGCAGACCGACCTTGCGCAGCGGTTTGGACTTGCTCAAACCGGGGCGATCCGCCTCGACCAGGATCAGCGAGATGTCCTGGGAGCCCTTGCCGCTGTTGCCGGTCTTGGCTACTACCACGATGACGTCGCAGTTGGTGCCGTTGGAGATGAAGGTCTTGGCGCCATTGATGACGTACTCGTCACCCTCGAGGACCGCGCGGGTCTTCACCGCCTGCAGGTCGGAGCCTGTGTTCGGCTCGGTCATGGCTACGGCGGAGATAATCTCGCCAGTCGCCATCTTCGGCAGCCACTCCAGCTTCTGCTCTTCAGTGCCGAAGTTGTTCAGGTAGCCGGCGCAGATGTCGTGAATCCCGAAACCGTTCAGGCCTGTGGTATTGGCCAGTCCGATCTCTTCGGCAACGATCATCGAGAAGCGCCAGTCCAGGCCCAGGCCGCCATAGGCTTCCGGGGTAGTGGGATTGAGCATTCCCAGTTCGCCGGCCTTTCTCCAGATTTCGCGCGGCACGCGGCGGTCCTCTTCCCACTGTTCATGGTGCGGCATGCACTCATCGGTAAGGAATCGGCGGACGGTACTGCGGAACTCTTCATGTTCGTGGCTGAACAGCGTGCGTGGAATCATGTCGGCATTGCCCTCTGTATATCGACTGGATCGTGCCCGCTCGGATGGCGGCGACTCACCCAGGCAGGTTAGGGACATGGCCTTGCACGCAGACCACTCCGTTGGAGTTGGCCGGGGGTGAAAAAAGACTGGGGTGGACCTGCTCCTGCAGGGAGTGGTGTACCGCCCCACTCCGAAGGAAGGGATCGGTAACGCGCGGGTTTCGCTTAACTAGCGAACGCCCGATCCACCGACCCCGGACATTCCAATGAGCAGCCTGATCCGCTATCGCATCGAAAACGACCTGGCCCTGATCGGCCTGGCACGCGCGCCCGTCAACGCCCTTGGCCAGCCGCTGCGCGCCGCCCTGCTGGAGGCCATCGAATGTGCCGCTGCCGATCCTTCGGTGCGCGCCATCGTCCTGCATGGCGACGGACTGCCGTTCAGCGCCGGCGCCGACATCGGCGAATTCGGTAGCCTGGCCAGTCTCGCCGCACCCTTCCTGCCCGATGTGCTATTGCGCATGACGCGCCTGGACAAGCCGCTGCTGGCGGCGATCGGCGGTGTCGCCATGGGTGGCGGACTGGAGCTGGCGCTGGCCTGCGGCTATCGCATCGGCGAGCCCACGGCACGCCTTTCCCTGCCGGAAATCAATCTCGGCCTGCTGCCCGGCGCCGGTGGCACCCAGCGCCTGCCACGGCTGATCGGCGTCGAGCCGGCGCTGGAAATGATGATCTCCGGCCAGCCCGTCGATGGTCGTCGCGCCCTGGAGCTGGGCCTGCTGGACCGCGTCAGCCACGATGGAGAGAACCTGCTGGATGCGGCCTGCGCCTTTGCCCGCGAACTGCTCGCCCATGGCGCCCCTGCGCGCCGGCCGGAGCCCTGGACGAACCCGGCAGACAGCATGGCCGACGACTTCATCGAGCGCTATCTGGCCGACAACGAGCCGCGCTGGAAGAACCGCCAGGCGCCCTATCGGGTACTGGCCGCGATAGAGGCCGCCTGCACGCTGCCGCTGGACGAAGGCCTGGCCTGCGAGAGCGAGCTGTTCAGGCAGGCCGAGAGCTCCGCGCAGTCGGTTGCCCAGCGCCATGTGTTCTTCGCCGAACGCGAAGCGGGAAGGATTCCGGGAGTGGATGCCACTACCCCGCTCCGCCCGATCCGCAAGGTCGCGGTGATCGGCGCCGGCACCATGGGCGGCGGCATCGCCATGAACTTCGCCAACGTCGGCATTCCGGTGAAGCTGCTGGAGCAGAAGGCCGAGGCGCTGGATCGCGGCCTGGCGCAGATCCGCAAGAACTACGAGATCAGCGTCAAGCGCGGCAAGCTGACCGAAGCGCAGCTGGAGCAGCGCATGGAACTGCTGCAGGGCACCCTCGACTACGCCGACCTGGCCGACGCCGACCTGGTGATCGAGGCCGTGTTCGAGAACCTGGCGATCAAGCAGCAGGTGTTCCGCACCCTCGACGAGGTGTGCAAGCCCGGCGCGATCCTCGCCAGCAACACCTCGACCCTCGATGTCGACGCCATCGCCGCCGTCACCCGCCGCCCGCAGGACGTCATCGGCCTGCACTTCTTCAGCCCGGCCAACGTCATGCGCCTGCTGGAAGTCGTGCGCGCCCGGGAAACCGCCCCCGACGTGCTGGCCACCACCCTGAAGATCGGCAAGCGTATCGGCAAGATGCCGGTGGTGTCGGGCGTGTGCTTCGGCTTCATCGGCAACCGAATGCTCGAACCCTACTCCCGCGAGGCCCATCGCCTGGTGCTGGAAGGCGCCACCCCGGCGCAGATCGACAAGCTGCTCACCGACCTCGGCCTGGCCATGGGCGTGATGGCCATGCACGACCTGGCCGGCATCGACGTCGGTTACCTGGTGCGCGAGTCGCGCCGCGAGGTCATTGCCCATGACCCGAGCTACTGCAAGCTGGCCGACGAACTCTACGCACTCGGTCGCTACGGGCAGAAGACCAATCGCGGCAGCTATATCTACGAAGGCCGCGAACGCAAGGAAGACTACGAAGTGGTCGCCCTTGCCGAGCGTATCTCCGGCGACCTGGGCATTCCGCGCCGCCCCGTTTCCACGCAGGAGATCCACGACCGCTGCCTGTTCATGCTGATCAACGAGGGCATCCAGCTGCTCGACGAGGGCATCGCCCTGCGCGCCAGCGACATCGACCTGGTGTGGATCAACGGCTACGGCTTCCCCGCCCATGTCGGCGGCCCCATGCATTACGCCGAACAGCTCGGCCTGGACACCGTTCTGGCTGGCATCCGCCAGTACCGCAAGCAGCTCGGCGAGTACGGCGAGATGTGGTTCCAGCCGGCGCCGTTGCTGGAACGCCTGGTTGCCGCTGGCAAGCCCCATATCGAGAAGATCTGAGTCAACCGCGCCCTTCTCTCCTCTCTCTCTGGGAGAGAGGACTAAAACGCCCACAGGACATCCCCATGAAAGAAGCCGTCATTCTCTCCACCGCCCGCACGCCGATTGCCAAGGCATACCGTGGCGCCTTCAACAACACCCGTTCGCCAAGCATGAGTTCCTTCGCCATCCGTGCCGCCGTAGAGCGTGCCGGTGTCGATGCCGGCGAGATCGAAGATCTGGTCATGGGCTCCTCACTGCCCTCCGGCACTGCCGGCTGGAACCTCGGCCGCATGGCCGCGCTGGCCTCCGGCCTGCCGCTCAGCGTCAGCGGCCAGACCATCGACCGCCAGTGCGCCTCCGGCCTGATGGCCATCGCCACCGCTGCCAAGCAGATTATGGTCGACGGCATGCAGGTGACCATCGGCGCCGGCCAGGAGCAGATCAGCCTGGTCCAGCAGTGCAGCGTCGAATGGGCCATGAGCGAGCGCGACGAGCAGGTGACGCGCCACGCCGAGCACGCCTACATGCCGATGCTGCAGACCGCCGAACTGGTAGCCAAACGCTACGGCATCAGCCGCGAAGCGCAGGACGCCTACAGCCTGCAATCGCAGCAGCGTACCGCCGCGGCCCAGCGGGCCGGGCTGTTCGCCAACGAGATCGTCCCGGTCACCGTCACCAAGCAGACCGTGGACAAGGCTACCGGTACGGTGAACCTCGAAGAGGTCACCCTTGGCCAGGACGAAGGCAACCGTCCGCAAACCCGTCTGGAAGACCTGACCGGCCTGAAAAGCGTTTTAGAAGGCGGCTGCATCACTGCTGGCAACGCCAGCCAGCTGTCCGACGGCGCCAGTGCCTGCGTGCTGATGGACGCCCGCCTGGCGGAGCAGCGCAACCTGGAGCCGCTGGGTCTCTATCGCGGCATCGCGGTAGCCGGCCTGGCGCCAGAAGAAATGGGCATCGGCCCCGTCCTGGCCGTGCCCAGGTTGCTCAAGCAGCACGGTCTGACCGTCGACGACATCGGCCTCTGGGAGCTCAACGAGGCCTTCGCCTGCCAGGTGCTCTACTGCCGCGACCGGCTTGGCATCGACAACGACAAGCTCAACGTCAATGGCGGCGCCATCGCGATCGGTCATCCCTACGGCATGAGCGGCGCGCGCATGGTCGGCCACGCCCTGCTGGAAGGTAAACGACGCGGCGTGAAATACGTCGTGATCACTATGTGCATCGGTGGTGGCATGGGCGCCGCCGGCCTGTTCGAGGTGCTTTGATGGAACGGAACATTTTCTCCCTGGTCGGCAAGACCGTGCTGATCACTGGTGCGTCCAGCGGTATCGGCGCTCACTTCGCCCACACCGTAACCGCCGCCGGTGCTCGCGTGGTGATCGGCGCGCGGCGGGTCGATCGCCTGCAGGTACTGGCGGCGGAACTGCGCGACAAGGGCGCCAAAGTGCTGGACGTGGCAATGGACGTGACCAGCCGAGACAGCGTCGAGGCGGCTTTCGATGCTGCCGAGGCGGCGTTCGGCGTGGTCGACGTGGTGGTCAACAACGCCGGTATAGGCAACGGCCGGCGCGCGCTGGATATCAGCGAGGAAGACTGGCGCGCCATGCTCTCGACCAATCTCGACGGCGTCTGGCGCGTGGCCCAGTGCGCGGCGCGGCGCATGGTCAAGGCCGGGCGCCCGGGCAGCATCATCAATATCGCCTCGATCCTCGGCCTGCGCGTCGGCATGCAGCTCAGCCACTACTGCACGGCCAAGGCCGGTGTAGTCCAGCTGAGCAAATCCCTGGCGCTGGAACTGGCACGCAGCAACATCCGCGTGAATGCCATCGCTCCCGGCTACTACAAGACCGAGATCAACGACACCCACTTCGAAACCGAGGAAGGCATGGCCTACATCCGCCACATGGTGCCGATGCGCCGCCTGGGCCAGCTGGAGGAACTGAACGGCCCCCTGCTGCTGCTCGCCAGCGAAGCCGGCTCGTTCATGACCGGTTCGGTGCTGGCAGTGGACGGCGGCCATCTGGTCAACTCACTGTAGCCGGCGGTATGGTCCGCCCTCCTCACCCCGGGCCGGGCGGACCATCGGCCTCAGGAGCCGCGCGGAACGCGCTTGCGGGCGATGATGATCGCCTCGTAGCGGCTGGATACCCCGAGCTTGGAGAAGATGTTGCGCAAGTTCCACTTGACCGTCTGCAGGCTCAGGTTCAACGCCAGGGCGATGCGCTTGTTGGACATCGACTGTTCGAGCAGTTCGAGGATTTCCAGCTCGCGCCTGGTCAGCAGCGGCTCCTTGGTCTCGGCCCCGCCGACCTGCGGCTCGACCTCGTCCTGCTCCGTCTGCACAGGCTGCCGCCGGGTGAGTTCCTGCAGGTACGCCGCCAGCTCCTTGTCGGCCGGGATTTCCAGGCGAGTCAGCAGTCTGCGCAGCGGTTCGCCTTCATCCAGCAGCGTGCGCAGCATGCCCATGCGGTAAGCGCCGGCCAGTACGCTCTGCGCGCGCTCCAGCGACTCCTCCTCGCGGCCGAGCATGTCGAGGACGAGGGTGCGGAGGATTTCCGCCTTCAGCCGCCAGCCGCTGCGGGCATACTCGCGCGCGGGCCCCTCGATTTCCGAAAGCGCCCGCAACGCCAGTTCGGGCTGCTGCCGCGCCAGGGCCAGCCGGGCTTTCGACAGCGCGGTGAGGACGGCCACTTCCGCCTGTGCCGGCGTCGGTTCGAGCGTCTCGCGCGGCAGGTCTTCCAGCGCCGCCTGGATGACTTCCGCCTGCCGCCAGTCGCCGCTGCGCAACAGGATGCGCAGCCGCTCGGCGAGCATGGCGGCGACGCCACGGTGCAATCCCAGGTCGCGGAACTGTTCCTCCTGCCGGGACAGATACTCCAGTGCGCTGCGCGAAGACTCCTGCAGCAGCTGCAGGCGCGCATGGCTCAGGGCCGAGCTGATGCGGTACTCCGGCACCGCGAAACGCAGGATGTCCTGGCGATTGGCGAGGACCTCGCGCGCCTCGTCGATGCGGTCGAGCTCGTAGTACGCCTCCCCGAGGATCGCCGCGCAGTTGCAGGCGCTGACCGAACGCCGGCCATGCACCTGCTCGGCCTGGGCGAGCACCGTGGAACAGCTGCGCTCGGCCTCCAGCACGTTGCCCTCGAACAGCGCCATCTGTGCCATCGAGGCCGCGCCGATCAGCGCCATTTCATAACTGCTCGAACGCAGGCAACGACCGGCCGGCGAGTTGAAGTAGCGGCGTGCCTCGGCGTACCGCCCGAGACTGCTCAGCGCGCTGACGGTCAGGCAGGCGCATACCTGGGCGAGGAACGGATTCTCCAGGGTCGTGCCCATCAGCGGCTCCAGCAGCGCATGGGCCTCGGCCATGTCGTCGTGCTGGATTGCCAGGGTCGCCCGCAACAGCGCCACCTGGTCCTGCCATTGCGGCGTCAGTTGCGCGTCAACCAGCGCGGCCAGCCAGCTCTCGGCCCTGGCGGTGCGAGAGGTCAGCAGGCAGCTCCAGATGCCCATGATAAGCAGGTCAGGATGCTGGGTGAGCAGCAACAGCGGAACATTGTCGAGCCAGCGGATGAACTGGCCGAGATGGCTGACGCTCTTGTACGACGGCTGCGAGCGGTGCAGCAGCTCGACCAGCAGGTCGAAGTCTTCGGCGAGCAATGCATGGCGCATGGTTTCGGCGACCAGTCCGGCCCGTTCGAACCACTCCGTTGCCCGCCGGTGCAGCAGTCGCACGTCGGTGCCCGAGGCAACCAGGCGCTTGGCGAGGAATTCGTTGAACATCGGATGCAGGCGCAGCCACTGGTAGTCCCCCGGCGCATCGACCGACTGCAGGAACAGGTTGCGCGACTCGATCGCCTCGATCATCGCCTCGGCCTCGGACACGCCGGTGACATGGGCGGCCAGTGGCGCATTGAAGCGCCGCAGGATGGAGATCTTCTGCAGGAAATCCAGCAGGCCGGCCGGCAGGTCGGCGATCACGTCTTCCGCCAGATACTCCTCCAGGCCCTGGCTGCTCGCCTGCGGGTTGATCGACCCACCCCGGCGCCGCGGGTTGGCCTTGCGCGAAATCGACAGCAGTTGCAGACCGATGGGCCAACCGTCGGCCTGGTCGTGCAAGGCATGGGCCGTATCGACGTCGATCGCGCTGTCCAGATGGGTCTTGAGGAAGTCGTGCGACTCGTGGAAATCGAAGGCCAGTTCCGCGCCCTCCACCTCGCACAGCTCGCCCATCGCCCGCAGGCGGCCAAGCAGCAACCCCGGCATCTGCCGCGAAGCGAGGGCGATGTGCAGGTTGTGCGGCGCGCCTTCGATCAGCCCTTGCAGCAGTTGGGTGATGCGTGGGTCGCGCGCCTGCTGGAGGTCATCGAGCATCAGGTAGAACTCGCCGCTGGTCCTGGCCAGGGTATTGATCAGCAGCGACGACATCATGTGCATCACATCGCTGCCTGCCTCCTCATTGAGCGGCAGGAGATTCTCCTCCAGCGACACCCCGACCTGCTGCAGCGCACCGATCAGGCTCAGGCAGAACGTCTCCAGCTGACTGTCGTCCTGGGACAGCGACATCCAGGCCACGGTCGCCCCGTCGGTGATCAGCGCCTGGCGCCACTGGGCGAGCAGGATGGTCTTGCCGAAGCCGGCGCCAGCGGTGACCAGGAACAGGCGGTTCTGGTGCTCGGCCTGCAGCCGCGCCAGAAGATTCCTGCGCGGGACCGACTGGCTGCCAATGCGCGGCGGGGAGAACTTGGTGCTGACGAGCAGTGGGGAGGTCGGATTCATCTGAACTGGGAACTCCGGGATTGCGGGAACTGGCTGGCGGGGTGGGAACGATGTTTTCACTTGAACGGTGGGTCACCCCTCACTCCAGCCCTGGCTGCGCGCCCCGCTCCAAGGGAGAGGGGACTATTCGGCGTCAGGCGAAACATCGCACTAATCGACACTCCGTCCGGCCCCCTCTCCCTGAGGGAGAGGGTTGGGGTAAGGGGAAACGTTTTGGCCAATGGCTCAGCCAATCGCCCCCACCCCACGCAACACCTCGATTGCCTCCTGGTCGAGCCCGAGCTGTTCGAGGATTTCCAGCGTGTGCTCGCCATTCTTCACCACCTTGCCGACCACGCCCGGCGTGCGGCTCAGGCGCGGTGCGGGCGCCGGATGCACGATGCCGTCGCTTTCGACGAATACGCCACGTGCCTGGTTGTGCGGATAGTTCGGCGCCTCGCTCAGGTCCAGCACCGGGGCGAAGCACACGTCGGTGCCTTCCAGCAGCTCGCACCATTCGTCGCGGGTGCGGGTGAGGAACATGGCTTCCAGTTTGGCACGCAGCTGCGGCCACTCCTTGCGCTCCCACTGGTGCAGGAAGGCCGGATCGTCGATGCCGCAGAGTTCGAGGAACAGCTGGTAGAACTGCGGCTCGATGGCTCCCAACGAAATATAGCCGCCGTCCGCGCAGGCATAGCAGCCGTAGAACGGCGCGCCGCCGTCGAAGATGTTCTCCCCGCGGCCTCGCCATTCGCCTTTCTGCCGGAGCTCGTAGTACATGGTGCCGAGCAGCGCCGCACCGTCGCAGATGGCCGCATCCACTACCTGCCCCTTGCCCGAGCGCTGCGCCTCGAACAGTGCGCTAACCACGCCGAAGGCCAGCATCATCGCTCCGCCGCCCATATCGCCGACCAGGTGCAGCGGCGGCGTCGGCGCACGGTCGGCATGTCCCATGGCATGCAGGGCACCGGTGATGGCGATGTAGTTGAGGTCATGCCCGGCGACCGGCGCCAGCGGGCCGTTCTGGCCCCAGCCGGTCATGCGTCCGTAGACCAGTTTCGGATTGCGTTGCAGGCAAACCACCGGGCCCACGCCCAGCCGCTCCATCACCCCGGGGCGGAAGCCCTCGATCAGCACGTCGGCCTCGTCGATCAGACGCAGCAGCACATCCACCGCCCCCGGTTTGCGCGGGTCGATGCCAATACTGCGGCGGCCACGACTGATCACGCTGTCGTCGCCATTGAGGAAGCCGGACACTAGGCGGTCGACGCGGATCACTTCCGCGCCCATGTCCGCAAGCAGCATGGTGGCGAAGGGCGCCGGCCCTATCGCATTCATTTCCACTACTTTCACACCTGCCAGGGGTCCGGCCATGTTCATTCTCTCTGCGTGATTGAAAAATACCTGCGGGGCCGAGCGCCCCGGCGGTCCTGCGCCCAAGGCTATCCGGGCCGCCGGACATGGCAATCACTCGAATGGCTGAGTACCCTTGGAAGACCCTATCCATCTGCTGGAGAGATCGATGCCTGACCGTCCCGACCTGCTGGCACGCCTGGCCCTGGTACCCGGAGCCGACCAGAAAGGCGGCCTGCAACCACTGCCCAGGCACCTGATCCCGGTTCCGGGATTGCCGGCGAATGAGCAGGCGGTACGGATCAACGCGGGCAAGTTTCGCCCACCGCTCGCCTCCCCCTTCCATCTCCAGCGCAAGCGAATCCTCGCCCGGCTGGGCGAGGTGGCTGGCGCCGGGCTGGTCCTGATCCGCGCCGCCGCTGGCTTCGGCAAGAGCACCCTGCTCTCGCAGTTGCGCGAACTCTGGGCGGCCAATGGCAGGCCGGCTCTGTGGATCAACCTAGATGCGGCGGACAATGACCCACAGCGCCTAGCCGCACACCTGGATGCCGGTCTGCGCGAACTCGACCTGGCGCGCGGGGTTCGCGTCGAACGCGCGACTGGCGCGACCCGGCCGGCGGCCCTGCTCGACGAGATCGCCGAGCGCCAGCAGCCCTTCGTCATCCTCCTCGACGAATTCGAGGTGCTGAACAGCGCCGAGGTGCTGGATTTCGTCCGCCAATTGCTGGACGCCCTGCCCCCGTGCGGGCTCCTGGCCATCGCCACGCGCAATACGCCGGACCTGGGGCTGGGCCGGCTCAGGGCGCATGGCCGGCTGCTGGAAATCAACGCTGACGCCTTGCGTTTCAGCATGGAAGAAACCCATGCATTCGTTCACGACAAGCACAACCTGTCGCTTCCCGACAGCGAAATCGAGACGCTGCAGAACCGCACCGAAGGCTGGATCACCGCCCTGCACCTAGCCACCCTGTCGCTTCAGGGGCGCCGCGAGCAGAGCGAGTTCGTCGCGGCCTTCTCCGGTACCCACCTGGAGCTGGCCGAATACCTCACCGAAGACGTCCTCTCCCGGCAGAGCGACGAATGCCGCCAGTTCCTGCTGCAGACCTGCATCCTCAACCGCTTCTGCGCGCCGCTGTGCGACGCACTGACCGGCCGCAGCGACAGCCAGTCGATGATCGGGCAGCTGCTGCGCGCGAACCTGTTCCTCTTCCCGCTGGACAGCGAGAACCGCTGGTTCCGCTATCACCCGCTGTTCGCCAGCTTCCTGCGCAGCGCGCTGGAGCGGCAATTGCCCGGACAGGCGCCGGCCCTGCACCGCGCCGCCGCTAGCTGGCATTTCGCCGCCGACCTGCCCTTGCAGGCCATCGAACATCTGCGACTGGCCGGCGATGAGGAAGAAGTCGCCCGCCAGCTCGACGCGCACCTGGACCAGTTGATCGACATCGGCAGCCTGCGCGCGCTGCTGCGTTGCATCGACCCGATCGCCGCGCCGGTCATCGACCGCTATCCGCGCCTGGTGCTGGTGCACGCCTGGACCCTGCTGCTGGCCCGCCGCTATGCGCAGGCCATGCAGGTCGTCGAGCGCAACTCGTCCAGCCGGGAGACGGAAACCATCCGCTGTCTCCTGCTGGGCCTGACCGATCGGCTGGAGGCCGCCTGCGGTGCCGCCCAGACGCAGTTCGAGCGCCTGCCGCCAGAGGAAACCTTCCAGCTAGGCCTGGTGGGCAACGTCCTCGCCTACTGCCTAATCGCCACGGCGCGCTACGATGAGGCGCGACAGGTGCTGGCACGCATGACCCAGGCCAGCGTACAGCCGCGCGCACTCATCGTCGACGCAGTCGCCGAGTGCCAGCACGGCATCATCGAACTGGTCCAGGGCCGCCTGAGCGAGGCGCGTACGCGCATGCAGGCCGTCGCCGAACGGCGCCGCCAGGGCTCGGAGGACAGGTGGCCGGCAGGCCGGGTGCCGCTAGACATATTCAATGCCCTGACCCTCTACGAAGCCGATCGGCTCGACGAGGCTCGCCATGCGCTGGAGGACGTCCCGCTGGCGGCGATGGATGGCGGCGGCCCTGACGCATCGATCATCAGTCGCGTGCTGCAGGCGCGGATGGCTCATCTGCGTGGCGACCGCACGCTCTGGCTGCATCATCTCGCCTGTCTCGAACAGCTCGGCCGGCAGACCGATTCCTCTCGTCTGCTCTGCGCGGCGTGGCTCGAACGTGCGCGCATCACCACTCTGGAGAACCGCCTGGACGTCGCCAGCCAGGCCCTGCATTCCGCCGAACTCAACAGCGACTGGGAACGCTCCGGGGTACTGCTGTATGGCTGCGATGTGGACACTCCTTTCATCGCCCGGCAGCGCCTGCTCATCGCCCGTGGCGAACATGTGCAGGCCGTGAAGGCCCTGCAGGAGGCCATCGAGGATGCCCTGCGCTTCCAGCACCATCGCCGTGCCCTCAAGCTGCGTCTCCTGCATGCCATGGCGCTGGCCGGCAATGGGCAGCGGGATGAGGCGCTTGCCGCGCTCACCCCGGCGCTGCAACTGGCGAGCCGCGAGGGCTTCCTGCGCACATTCCTCGACGAAGGGTCGCGCCTGGCGAAGCTGCTTGCCGACTGGGCGGTGTCCTTCCAGCCGGGCTGCAGCAGCCTTGGCATCGCGCCGGCGTTCCTCGCTGATCTTCTTGGCCGCGCGGGCGTGGCGAAAGGCACCGGCAGCAGCGATGCGGACGCGCTGCTGAGCAACCGCGAACTCGAAGTGCTGCGCCTGTCGGCCGCCGGCAACCGCAACCTGGCCATCGCGGCGAAGATGAACCTGTCGCTGCACACGGTGAAAAGCCACCTGCGCAACATCAATCACAAGCTCGGCGCGGAAGGTCGCACGGCGGCCATCGCCATCGCCCGGACGCGCGGCCTGATCGACTAGGCCAGCATGCCTAGCACCCGGGCCCGCATCACTGCCTGGGTACGCCGCTTCACGCCCAACTTGTGGTTGATGCGGATGGTGTGCGCCTTGACCGTGTTCAGCGAGATGTACAGCCGTTCGCTGATCTCCATGTTGGACAGACCCTCGGCCAGCAGCTCCAGCACGGAGAATTCGCGAGTGGTCAGCACGTCCTGCTTGCCGGGATGCAGGCGCGTCACGCTGCCCGGGCTTGCGACAGGAGGCGTCGCCCACTTCGCCAGCAGGCTGAAAGGCACCGGCTGCCGGATTTCCCGGGGCTCCGGGCAACTCCAGCCCAGTTCCTGCTCGACTTGGCGCAGTGCGACCCCGGCCTCCGCGAGAAGACCGGCGAAACGCAGGCGCTCGCAGCTCTGCGATAAGGCACGCAGTTCCTTTTCCGCCTCGCTCAGATCGCCAGTACCGCGCAGGGCCAGCGCCTGAAGCAATTGGATGCGTTGCGGCAGGGATGGCGCATGCAGCGGCGGTAGCTCCGCCCGCGCCTGCTGCTCCAGCGTGCGCAGTTGAGGCAGCATCTGCTCCCATGCTTCCTGGCGGGCCAGCACGCGCAGGTTCTGCTGGGCGATGGTGCTTGCGTAGCAGTCGGCATGGACCCGTGCGCACTGCATGCGGCGCTCGATCTCGCGCAGATGCTGGCCCGCCTGCTGGTAATCGCCGCGACACGCCGCCACTTCGGACAGGCCGATCCGCGCATGCAGGATGAATGGGTCGGCGCATTCGCGCGCATGATCCTCGCCCCGGCGCAGGGCGATCTCGCTGGCATCCAGGTCACCGCCGAGGAGTGCCAGCTCGCCACGGAGCAGATGCAGGCGGCCAAGCAACAGGCTGTGTTCGCCTCCCTCCTCCGCGACCAGTTGGAAACATTCGTCCAGCAGAGCGTGCGCCTCGTCCAGCTCGCCGTTGAGGATCATCAGGCGGATGCGGTCGGTGTCGATCAGCACCTCGCTGGCCAGGCAACCCTGACGCCGCGCCAGTTCGAGGGCGGTATGCAGGAGGTTGTGCGCCTTGTCGCCTTCACCGGCGGCCATCGCTACCCGGGCCAGGGTCGAATAGCACAGGTACGCCGATTGCCAGTCGCGTACGTCCAGGTGTTCCAGCGCCGAGTGGCAATGTTCTCGGGCCCCTTCAGCGTTGCCTTCCAGCCCCTGCAGGGTGCCGTACAGCGCCTGCCAGTTGGCCAGGGTTCGCCGGTTGCGCGTGGCGGTGGGTTGCGGCAGGAGGTTGCCGATCCGCGCGATGCACTGCCGCGCCTCGTCCAGCCGCCAACTGCTCAGCAGCGCCTGGGCATTCAGGTAGATCAGGAATGGTGTGCCTTCCAGCAGGCTGATCGGCAGCCGCGTACGCCAATCGAGCCAGGTGGCCAGATGCTGGTCGGTGAACAGCCAGTCCGGGTGCATGCGATCCATGTAGTTGGCGGCGGTGTCCGCCTGGTCGGCGCAGAGCGCCATTTCCACGGCCTCGTCGGCGAACCCGGCGTCCCACAGGAAGCGGCAACTGTGCACGCGCAGGCGGCCCAGCTCAGCGGCATTCAGCTCCGGCTGCAGGGCGGCTGCCACTGCCGGCAGCAGGCGCCACCAGGTTCCCTGGTTGTCCATGGGCCGCAGTAGCGCCTGTGGCAGCAGGCGATCGCGGAACACGTTCCCACCATCCAGTTCCGGCCAGAGTTGCGCGCACAGCTCGGCAGACACCCGAGGCAGATGCGCCAGGCGAATCAGGATCGTGCGTTCATCCTCGCCCAGGCGCGACAGCAGTTCGCTGCCGAGATAGTCGCGCAGGCTCAGGGCTCCGGGGCGCCCGCCACCCTGATCGTCCAGCAGCAACCGGCTGCCCGCGCACCAGCCAAGGGTGCGCTGCCATATTCCATCGCGGAATGCTTCCGTGGTCGCCGCACCGAGCAGGTTGGCCAGTCCGTCGAATTCGTCGTGGGTAAATGCCAGGTCATCCGCGCCCAGCTCCAGCAGCTCTCCCTCCAGCTGCAGGCTCGACAGCCTCCAGGCGGGACGCCGCCGGCAGCTGACCCAGAGCTGTACACGCGCGGGCGAGCGGGTCAGCAGATGATCGATCCAGGCGTCGAGCTCGACATCGGCCTCCTCCGGGTAGTCGTCGAGCACCAGGCAGATGGTTTCCCGGCTGGCTTCCAGCGCATCCAGCGTGGCCACGGCGAGGCCATGCGTGGTGCCGCAGCCGGGCAGTTGCATGCGGAGCTTTCCGGCAAGGCGTTCGCAGAAACGGGCCAGTGACGTGGGTTGGCCGTTCAGGCTCAGCCAGCAGCGGCGCCTGCCGGGCGATTGCCGGCCCATGCAGTCGCTGAGTAACGCCGTCTTGCCGTAACCGCCCGGTGCGCAGAGCAGGTGCAGGCGCTTCGGTACGCCCAGCAACCTGTCCAGCAGGCGTGTGCGGGAAAGGAATGCACTGGGCAGTCTGGCTTGCCCGGCGGCCGGAGGCAGTGTGTCGTACCGATCCTTACCAGTCTTGGCGGACCAATCGACTGGGATGTCCTGAAGGTGACTGAACGGAGCCATGGGCACTTACCGCATGCAATTATTCACGCCTGCGATGCTCGCCCCGCCCAGGCCGGCGCTCAATCAGCCATAGGAGGTAATTGGACCGGGAGCGGGTGTTCCGCCAGCGCTTGTTACCTTCGGATACAGCTATCCCGCTTCACCGATCAGTAGCAGCGGAAATTCGCTGCCGACGCGCCGACCTAAACCCTTCGGGTAATGCCGTGAAATTGCCAGAACAGGCAATTCAGGCCAGCCGGCGCTGTGCATAGCATGAAGTCTCCAACCGTTTCATCCTCTGGAGTACGCATGCTGCCAACAACAATAAAAATGCGCCGAGCATTCCGCCCCCACGCCCTGGCCACAGCGGTGGCACTGGCGTGGACTGCGCAGGCCAGCGCCATTGATTTCAATATCGGGGAGATCGAGGGCAAGTTCGACTCATCGCTGTCGATCGGCGCGAGCTGGTCGACCACCGGCGCCGACCCTGATTTCATTTCCAACGCCAACTCGCTGGGCAAGACCGGCAGGGCCGCGAGCCGTACCCTCGACGATGGCCGGCTGAACTTCAAGAGCGGCGAGAACTTCTCGACCATCTTCAAGGGCCTGCACGACCTGGAGCTGAAATACGGCGACGGTGGCGCCTTCATTCGTGGCAAGTACTGGTACGACTTCGAACAGAAGGACGGCAGCCAGCACTTCTACGACATCGACGACAGCGGTCGCGACGACCTGGCCAAGTCCTCCGGCGCCGAGTTCCTCGATGCCTTCGTCTACTACAACTACAACCTTGGCGAGTTGCCGGGCAACGTGCGCCTGGGCAAGCAGGTAGTCAGCTGGGGCGAGAGCACCTTCATCCAGAACGGCATCAACGTGATCAACCCGATCGACGTGGCCGCCCTGCGCCGTCCGGGTTCGGAGATCAAGGAAGGCCTGGTGCCGGTAAACATGTTCTACCTGTCCCAGGGCCTGAGCGAGAACCTCACCGCCGAGGGCTTCTACCAGATCGAGTGGGAGAAGTCGGTAATCGACAACTGCGGCACTTTCTTCGGCAACGACGGCGTCCCGCCGGGCTGCAACGACCGCCTGGTGACCGCCGGCCTCGACCTGGCGCCCGGTGTGGCACAAAACACCGGTGGCCTGGCTGCCATCGCCGCGGGCACGGACAACGCCTACATCCCACGCCTGAAGGACGACGATGCGCGCGACGGCGGCCAGTACGGCATCGCCCTGCGCTGGTTCGTGCCGGAGCTGAACGACACCGAGTTCGGCGCCTATGCGATGAACTACCACAGCCGCAACCCGTTCCTCAGCCAGATTCACTCCACCACGTCTCTGGCTGGCGCCACGCCGCTGGCGCGGCAGGTCGCGCAGGTCAATGCGATCCGCAACACCCGCTATTTCGTCGACTTCCCCGAGGATATCCGCCTCTACGGCCTGAGCTTCCAGACCAACGTCAGCGGCACCGCGCTGGGCGGCGAACTGAGCTTCCGGCCGAACCAGCCGCTGCAGCTGAGCACGCCGGACCTGACCAGTGCGGCGCTCGGCGTGCCGACTTCGCCGCTGTACACCAGCGGATTCGCACAGAACGTGCTGGGCGCGGAAATTCCCGGCTACAAGCGCTTCCCGGTACTGCAGGCGCAGATGACCGCCACCCAGTTCTTCGATCAGGTCTGGGGCGCCAGCCGCCTGACCCTGGTCGGCGAGGTCGGCTACAACCGCATCAACGGACTGGGCGACAGCGACGGCACCGACGTGCGCTTCGGTCGCAGCCCGACCTTCGGCGCCGGCGTGACTCCGGGCGTCGCCTGTGCCGATCCGGCAACCAGCCCGGTAGTCGTCGAGTGCAACAGCCACGGCTTCTACACCACCAATTCCTGGGGCTATCGCGCCCGCGCCCGGCTGGATTACCCGAACGTGTTCGCCGGCATCAACCTGGCGCCGAACCTGGCCTGGTCGCATGACGTGGAGGGACGTGGACCGAACTTCGAGGAAGGCGCCAAGGCAGTCAGCGTCGGCGTGGATGCCGATTACCTGAACATCTACACCGCCAGCCTCAGTTACACCGATTTCTTTGGGGGCGACTTCAACACCAACACCGACCGGGACTTCGTCTCGCTCAGCGTTGGTGTGAACTTCTGATACACGCCTGATAGAGGGCAGGAAACATGAAATCGAGCACTTTGTTGAAAACCGGCGCCCTGGCGCTTTCCCTGATGGCCTCCAGCGTGATGGCAGCTGTCTCCCCCGATGAAGCCGCCAAGCTGGGCACCAGCCTGACCCCACTGGGCGCCGAGAAGGCCGGCAACGCCGACGGCAGCATTCCCGCCTGGACCGGCGGCCTCAAGCCGGGCGCAGCTCCGGTGGATGGCAACGGCTTCCTCGGCAATCCGTTCGAGAGCGACAAACCGCTGTTCGTCATCACCAAGGACAACGTCGCGCAGTACAAGGACAAGCTCACGGCCGGCCAACTGGCGATGTTCCAACGCTATGGGGACACCTACAAGATCCCGGTCTACCCGACCCGCCGCAGCGCCGCGGCGCCGCAATCGATCTATGACGCCGCGAAGAAGAGTGCCGTGACCACCGAGACGGTCAACAATGGCAACGGCCTGAAGAACTTCGAGCAGTCGCACTACTACCCTTTCCCGATTCCGAAGAATGGCGTGGAAGTGGTGTGGAACCATGAGGCCCGTTATCGCGGCCCCAACATGAAGAACGTCACCGCCCAGGCTTCCCCGCAGGCCAGCGGCGCCTTCAGCATCGTCGAACTGGAGCAGAAGATCGGCTATCCGCAGGCCATGCCGGATGTCGGCCCGGAGAAAGGCGCCAACGTCCTCTTCTACTTCACCCAGGCGATCACCGCGCCGTCGCGTCTGGCCGGTAACGTTACCCTGGTTCACGAGACCATCGACCAGGTCAAGGAACCGCGCATGGCCTGGGCCTACAACGCCGGCCAGCGCCGCGTGCGCCGCGCCCCGCAGGTTTCCTACGACGGCCCGGGCACCGCTGCCGACGGCATGCGTACCGCCGACAACTCGGACATGTACAACGGCGCGCCGGATCGCTATGACTGGAAACTGGTCGGCAAGAAGGAGATGTACATCCCGTACAACAACTACAAGCTGTGGTCGCCCAAGCTGAAGTACGCGGAGATCCTCAAGCCGGGCCATATCAACCAGGACCTGACCCGCTATGAGTTGCACCGCGTGTGGGAAGTGGTGGGTACCGTGAAGCAGGGCGAACGGCACATCTATGCCAAACGCCACATGTACTTCGACGAGGACACCTGGCAACTGGTGGAAGTCGACCACTACGACGGCCGCGGCCAGCTGTGGCGCGTCGGCGAGGGCTTCCAGGTGCTGGATTACCAGCAGGGCGCCGGTATCTATGCCGTGCAGGCGCTGTACGACCTGATCGCCGGCCGCTACGCCGTGCTGGGGATGATCAACGAGTCCAAGCAGGCCTACCAGTACGGGCAGAAGTTCACCATGAACGACTTCACCCCGGCCGCACTGCGTAACGCCGGCATTCGCTGAAACAAGACAGCTGTAACCATCCGACCGACGCCCTGCTTGCAGGGCGTCGGTTTTTTGTTTCTGGTGTTACCACGCTGTAGGGCGGGTGAAACCCGCCATGACGCCTCTGAATTGGCGGGTTGCACCCGCCCTACTTTCCTTTGCGAGGCTCCAGATCGCATAGTGTCAGTCCCTGCTGGCCCATATGGAATTTGATGGCTTCGCTGGGATCGGACGGCGGGATCGGATAGTGCTCGTCCTCGTACTTCTCGATCAGTACCGCCAGCGCTTCCAGTTCGTCGCCCTCTGGCGTACCGGTTTCGGCACCCCACCGTTCCTCCATGCGTACAAAGGCCTCTGCCAAGTTTTCCTTGGAGCGAATTGGCTTGATGTTCATCACACTGTCTCCGCGTTGATCTGGTCGTACTGGCTGTAATCCGCAATGGAACCGATGGTGGGTATCGCTGCGCTCAACACCACCCTACACCATCAGGCCACCCTCTTACGCCGTTATCCCGGTAGGAGTGGGCCATGCCCACGATGCTCTTTCGTGCTTTCGCGGCCATGGGCCGCTCCTACGCAAATAATTCATCGCCCACAAAAGAAAACGCCCCGAACTTGTCGGGGCGTTTCTTGAATCGAGTCTGGGTCAGACCGAGCGCCTGCCCAGCCACTGGTCGAGCTTGGGCCACAGCCGCCGGATGGCGGCCGGGCCGGCCATCAGGCTGACGTGGCCGCCTGGCAGGATCAGCTCTTCCTTGTCCTGCGAACTCACGCCTGCCACCAGCGGCCGCGCGCACTCCGGGGTCACCAGGGTGTCGTGCTCGGCGATCACGTGCAGCAGCGGAATCCGGATGTTCTTCAGTTCCACGCGCTTTCCGTCAAGGCACAGGGTGCCCTCGTACAGGCCGTTCTTGCGCAGCAACTCCTCGACGATCTGCCGGTAGTAGTCACCCGCCAGCGGCAGCGTATCGTCGCCCCAGCTCAGCATCATGCGAAAATTCCGCACGTAGTCTTCGTTCCACATGTTGTCCCAGAGACGAATCTGGGTGGCGATGGGGCCGGCGGGCCGATGGAGTTCGACCAGCCGCTTGAACACCGTCGGAGGAAGAAGGCCCTGCGAATTGATCACCCGGTCCGGGCTGAACTGCTCGTCCTCGACGACCTTGCGGAAGATCATCCGGGTCCAGTCGGTCGGCGTGGTGAACAGCACCAGGTTCTTCACCGGGCCATCGGGATGCAGCGCGGCGTATATGGTCGACAGCAGTCCGCCCATGCAGTAGCCGACCAGCGTGACGTCCTCGATCCCGGAGCTTTCCTGTACGCGACGGATGCAGTCCGGAATGAAGTCCAGCACGTAGTTTTCCAGCTTCAGGTGGCGTTCGAGCGTCGTCGGCGCGTTCCAGTCCATCACATAGACGTCGTAACCATGATCGAGCAGGAAGCCGATCAGGCTCTGCCCTTTCGCCAGGTCGAAGATCGAGGCCTTGTTGGTCGTCGGCATGACGAACAGCAGTGGCACCCGGTACACCTCTTCGGTCGTGGCCTGGTAATGGTACAGGGCCAGGGTACCGCGCCGGTGCAGCAGGGTCCTTGGCGTCGTGCCGACCTGCGGAGCCGGCGTTCTGAGATATTCGAGGCCGTTGATGCTGCGCTTGCACAGTTGATCGACTTCGTTGCGCAACCGCTCGACGAGGGACACAGCGGAAACCTTGCCGTTACGAAGCGACGCCATTGCCCACCTCCCCGCTGCCGGCTTGCCTTGCGGCGGTGGCCGGCTTGCCTGCACCCTTGTTGACCTTTTTCCTGGTCGGCTGCGAACTTGCGCTCTCTTGCGGACGGCGAGTCCGTGACGGTCGTGGCGCACTCGCTGCATCGGCCGACGGCGCGGTCAACTGGTCGATCCTGTCCTCGACGCGTCCCAGGAGCGCAGCCAGGTTGTCGATTTCGGAGCGGCTGGGCAGTCCCAGGCATTTCTGGATGCCGTCCAGTGTCCTCTCCGATACGTACTTGGCGCCACAGGCCACTTTGGAAACCCGATTGAGCACCCGAGCGAACTCCCTGGTCTCGAATTTGCTGGCGGCCAGCGAGTTGACTCCGCTTTCGAACTTGTCCAGGGCTTCTCGGCAGAGGCGCAAGGGGTCGAGGATTTTCATGCGTAGCTCCTTGCTCAGCGTTCCGCTGAGCAATCTTTCATTGTCGGATAGGTTTGGTGTGCATCCAGCCGGTCGAGACGGGCAATGATCCTGCCCCTGACCAATGCAACGGGGATGGACCACGGCTTGAGCAGGAACTGGCAAACCGTGGCCGCCTTCGGCGACAGCAGACTCAGCAGGGTATTACCCCAGAGCTCGGTCGCCACCCAGGCGGTCAGGGTGGAAGTCGCCACTTCATTTGCGGCAGCCAACAGCGACGACTGCACTTGTGGCACTTCGTCGGCGATTTCGATGGTCCGGTTGTGTATGGGCTCGAGTCGGAACACCCGCGCCAGCGCATCGGCGACGCGCTGCAATGCATCTCGTCCGGAGCCGAACACCTCGTCCAGGTTCAGGAAGCCGTGGATCTGCCCGGCGTAGTGCAGGACTTCCACCGGCACTCCGGCGGCACGCAGGCGTGCGGCATAGTCGAGGCCGTCGTCGCGGATCGGGTCGAAGCCGGCGCTGATCACCACTGCAGCTGGCAGTCCATGGAGATCGGCGCTGCGGCGCGGCGAGAGCCATGGGTCTTCGGCATCCAGAGTGCCCAGGGAGCCGGCTACGATCTGCTTCATCTGCTCCAGCAGGCGAGCGGTGATCAGGTAGCCTTCGGCGTTCTCCGCCAGCGAGGGAAACTCGTGCACTAGGTCGGTTGCCGGATAGGCCAGGACCTGCATACATAGTTGCGGGCCGCCGCGGCGGAAATTCTCCTGAGCCACCACTGCGGCGATGTTGCCGCCGGCGGAATCGCCACCGATCGCCAGCCGGCTGGTATCGATACCCAACTCGGCGCCATTGCGCGCCAGCCACTCCAGCGTGGCCAGGCAGTCCTCGCGGCCGGCACTCAGATCATGTTCCGGTGCCAGGCGATAGCGCACCGCGACGGTGATGCAGCCGGCGGCAAGGGCGATGCTGCGACAGATCGAGTCGCCGGTATCGAGGCCTCCGATGATGAACCCGCCCCCGTGGTACCAGAGGAAAGCCGGCAATGCCTGCTCCGAACTGGCGGGGGTGAATATCCGCAGGGTAATGGGACCTGCAGGGCCGTCGATCTCCCGCTCGATCACCGATTCCAGCTGAGGCCGGCGACCCAGCGCAAGAGCCGCCAGGCGCCAGACCTGGCGAAGTCGAGGCAGCCGGGAAAGCGAGTGGTTATCGGTGCTCCGTGCTCGCGTCAGCAGGTTGAGCGAGCGCAGGAATGCGCGCACCTCCCGGTCGGGCTCACGAGCGCGCAACACCAACGGCATGCCGGTATTTGCCGTGGAGTTGGTTTGCCGGTCTTCAGCGGTATTCATTCGGTGGTCCTTGCACGAGTGGAGAAAACCATTCGCAAAGGTTACCGATCGCCATTCGCCCGCGCGCCCACCCGTGGGGATTGGGGGGATGGGGTGGCGCGCAATGATTGCGGGTTGGCTCCCAGCCTGCGGCCTGCGGGCTTGCCACCTAGTCAGCCATGAATGCAGGGGCTCGGGTCGGTTTCAATTTCCGCAGATGGACCGTCAGCCCTCGGCTTCCTGGATATTGCGCTCCAGTTGATCCAGCGCCGCCGAGTTCCTGGCCGCCCAGTCGTAAAGCGCATGGAGCGGCTCGACGAAGGTTTCGCCGAACTCGGTCAGCGAATACTCCACCTTCGGCGGCACCACGTTGAACACCTCGCGCCTGACCAGTCCTGCGTTCTCCACCTCGCGCAGGGTCTGGGTCAGCATCTTTTTCGAGATGCCCGGCAACGTCCGCTCCAGCTGGCCGGTGCGCAGCGGGCCGCGGCTGAGCGCATAGAGCACCATCGATGTCCACTTGCCGTTGAGTACGTAATGGATGCGCCGCTGAGGGCAGTTCTCTCGCAGCACGAAGGGGGTCTGCTCGTCTTGATTCGCCATATTGGTTACCAAAAGGTTACTACGTAACAAAAAAGTGCCTACTTTCCAAAATTACCCTACAGCAAATACGATGCTATCACCAACTGGGGCGCCACCTTTTGGAACGCAGGTTACTTCTGCATCCCATCCAGTCGATTAGAGGACTCAACATGAAAGCTGCAGTGATTCGTGCCTTTGGTGGCCCCGAACAGATCCGCGTCGAAGACATCCCGACCCCGACTCCCGGTCCCGGCCAGGTACTGGTCAAGGTCCTGGCGGCCGGTATCAACCGCCTCGACCACTATGTCCGCCTGGGGCAGATCAATCCCCACCTGGCGTTCCCGCACATCCTCGGTTCGGATGCCGTGGGCGAAGTTGCCGAACTGGGCGTCGGCGTCACCCGCTTCCAGGTGGGCGAACGCGTGATCGCCATGCCGGGCTACCCGATCGATCCTGCCGAGGCACACATCCGCCCGGTCACCACCGCTGCGAGCTATGCGATTCCCGGCACTCATATCCAGGGCACCTATGCCCAGTATGCGGTCGTGCCCGAGGCCTTCCTGCTGCGCGACACCACCGGTTTGCCGGTGGAGCAGATCGCCGCCATGCCGGTAGCATTGCTCATCGCGATCCGCTCTGTGCAGATCGTCGGCGAGGTGAAAGCCGGTGACCGGGTTCTGGTCCATGCGGGTGCCTCTAGCACCGGGATCATGAGCATCCAGGTCGCCCGCGCGCTCGGCGCCCATGTCGCCGTGACCGTGCAGAACGAGGCATCGGCGCAACTGGCGCAGAGCCTGGGCGCCGAACGGGTGATCGACTCGGGCAAGGCGGACTTCGTCGCGGAGATCGGCAAATGGACGGCTGGCCGTGGCGTCGATGTGGCAATCGACAACCTGGGCGGCAATATCCTCGCCCGCACCATCGACGCAGTGAGGCCGCAGGGCATCGTCGTCGCCATGGGCTTCATGGCCGGCCCCGAGGTGACCTTCGATATCCGCAACTTCTTCTTCGCCCAGAAGCAGCTGCGTGGGACCCTGGTCGGCGATATCGAAGACTTCGCCGCATGGCTCGACCCGATCCGCGAGAGCAAGATCAAGCCGGTGATCGACTGCGTGCTGCCGCTGTCCGAGGCCGCCCGGGCTCACGAGCGGATCGGCAGCAACCAGGCGCGCGGCAGCATCGTCCTGCTGCCGTGGGCAGAGTGAAGCGCAGGAGGTAGTCATGAGCGATCTGGCCTTACAACGCCTGCACGCACTCGGCTGGCAACTGCCCTCGCCTCCCGCTCCGCTGGGAGCCTACCGGGCGGTGGTGGAGGCGAGTTCGATGCTGCATATCTCCATGCAGGGGCCGATGCTCGAAGGACGGCCCCTCCTGACAGGGTTGCTCGGCCGGGAGGTCTCGATCGAAGAAGGTCGCGAGGCGGCCCGGGTCAGTGCGCTCAACGCGCTGGCCCAGGCCCACCACTACCTCGGCAGTTTCGAATGGGTCAGGCAGATCGTGCGCCTCGACGCCTACGTCGCCTGCGAGGAATCCTTCACCAGCCATCCGCAGGTGATAGACAGCGCCTCGGAGCTGTTGGCCGAGGTCTTTGCCGAGCGGGCCGGACATGTGCGAACGGTCTGCGGGGTGCGCAACCTGCCGGGAAACCTCCCGGTCGCCCTGGCCCTGAGCATGGAGCTCGTGCAACCACTCGACTGATCGACGCAAGACGAGCGGGCAGCGAGTGCGAGGATGGCACTCATGGCAAGGCTTCTGGCAAGCAGGACAAAGCCTGGCCTTGGGCAGATATGCGGATAATCCAGGGCTGAGGTCCAGCCAGGGGTGCACAGATGAACTCTTCCCAGTTGTTCACGGCAAATTCCGCAGAGGTGGCCAAAGGGGCGCTCAATGAAGCCTTCTTCGACGACGTCGATGCCTGGGAAGCAGCGGTCGAGCGTAGCTGCGCACCACTGCGCATCAGCCTGGAAGCCAGCCGCCCGCTCAGTGCAAGACTGATCGAGCAGCAACTCGGCGTGCTCCATCTCAGCCGGGTGACTTCGGTGGAATGCCGCTGCGAGCACGACCGCCAGCACATCGTGCAGAGTCCTGACGACGCCTTCCTCTACAGCCTCCAGTTGCAGGGCGAAGGCCTGCTGGCCCAGGGTGAGCGCAGCGTGTCGCTCCGGCCCGGTGATGGCGTGCTCTACGATTGCAGCCGCCCCTTCCAGTGGGCATTCAGCGGCCATCTGCAACAACTGGTCGTCCGCCTGCCGCGCGACCTGCTTCGCGGCAGGCTGAAGGACCCGGACAAATGCACGGCGTTGCGGGTATCGGGTGGGCAAGGCATCGGCCGCCTGCTGGCGACGCAGCTCCACTCACTGCTGTATGAGCGTGATGCGATCGATCCCGAAACCGCACGCTATGTCTCCGGAAGCACGCTCGACCTGCTGTCGGGAGCGCTCAGCGAACTGAGTCGCCAACTGCCCGGCCCGGCCAGCAACCTCCGGGCCTACCACCTCAATCGCGCCTATGCCTGCATTGCCGAGCGCATTCGCCAACCGGAACTGTCGCCCGAGTCCATTGCGAAAAGCCTGGGCATTTCGCTGCGCTACCTGCACCAACTGTTTCATGGTACGGGTACCACGGTGGCGCGCTACATCCAGGACATGCGGCTGGACGGCTGCGCCCGCGAACTGGCCGCCCTGCCCGCCCGCAGCCACTCCATCACAGACCTCGCCTTTGCCTGGGGCTTCGAGAGTTCCGCGCATTTCAGCCGGGTCTTCCGCAATCGCTTCCAGCTCAGCGCCCGTGAATACCGGGCGCAGCATGCCAGAGGCCGTTGACGCGCAACCGGAGTGCGCTGGCAGTCAAGAAAACGCTGCATCCACAGCGAAGAACCCACCCGAGGCCTTCCATAGCATCCGAGTCGACAGCTGCGCCGTGACCGACTGTCACGCGCGTGGCTTTCATTCACTCGCTACTGGAGAGCCATCTCATGGCCATCGATTTCACGCTGACACCCTCGCAGGTCGAGCTGCAGAAACGCGCCCGCCAGTTCGCCAGACGAACCCTCAGCCAGGTCACGGAAACCATCCGCCACCTGCCGACCCCGGAAAGCCGCTTCCAGGCGACCCGCCCCTTCTATGAAGAGCTGATCCGCGAAGGCTTCCTGCAGCAGCTGATTCCCCAGCCGTTTGGCGGTGGCGGGAGCGGGATGGTCGACATGGCCGTCGTCGCGGAGGAGTTCTACGCGGAAGACGTCAATGTTTCCCTCACGATGTTCGCCAACCTCCTGGGCCTGATGCCCCTGTTCCTGGCCGGAACGCCCGAACAGCAACGACGCTTCATCGCCCCCTTCCTCGAATGCACGGGTGCGCCCCTGGCCGCCCTTGCTTCCAGCGAACCCGGTGGAAGCGCCAACTATCGCTCAGCCGCTGCAGGCGGCGGGGTTCGGACCCAAGCCGTGCTGGATGGCGATGACTGGGTGATCAATGGCTCCAAGCAGTGGGTGTCCAGCGCCTCGGGCTGGGACGGCAAGGGTGCGGATCTGCTCAGCGTGGTGTGCCGGACCGATCCGGATGCCGCGCCCGAACAGGGCGTCTCCGTCATCCTGGTGCCCGGCCCCGTGCAAGGTTTCGCGGTCAACCGCTTCCATGACTCGCTGGGGCACCGCGGCCACCTGACCTCCAACTTCAGCCTCCACGACGTGCGGGTTCCGCGGGAGAACGTGGTTGGCGAGGAAGGACGCGGCCTGGACTTGGTGGATGCCAGCTTTTCCGCCACCGCCGCGCTGGTTGGCGTCATGTCGCTGGGTGTCATGCGCGCCGCGTTCGACACCGCCCTCCACTTCGCCAGGACGGAACGCCGGGGCGGAGAGGTCACGATTATCCACCACCAGGCGGTCGGCTACGCCCTCGCCGATGCCAAGGCCGCCATCGAGGCGGTGCGAAGCCTTAGCTACCGGGCCTGCTTCGCGCTGGACCAGCAGGCGCCGGAAGCGCTGGAGTTGTCGCTGCAGGCAAAGGTATTCGGCTCGGAAACCGCCGTGCAGGTCATCACCGACCTGATGCGCGTCGTCGGCATCGACAGCTACGACCATCTGTCTTCGCCGCTGCCCGGCATGCTGCAGGACGCCCTGGCATTCCCCCTCTTCGATGGCGGAAACATGGGTGTGCGCCGTCGCCAACTGCATGAACTGATGCAGCACGAAGGCTATGACTCGACCGCCACGGTATTTCACCGCTAGTTCGGCGGCACGCGGGTTTGCCGGAACCGGCAGCGAATAGCCAGTGCACAGACAAAGAGTCGCGACAATGAATAACAAGAGCGCAAACAACCGAATCGAATCCCTTGCGAGATTCCGCCCTTCAGACGATTTCTTCCGGCGACTGATCCCGGGCCTGTTCTGCCTGGGCAGCATGGCCGCCAATGCCGGAGTCATCGCCACCGACCCCGGGGACTACGTCGCCTTTCCGGCGGGCACCAACCTGGCCTTGCTGTATTACAACCACGCGGAACGCAACGACATCTACCTGGACGGCCACAAGCAGGATGCCTCCGGGTTCGGCCTGGACAGCGACATCGCCGCGCTGCGCGCGGTTCACTACGTCCAGTGGGGCCCGGTGCTCGCCGCGCCACAGGTCATCGTCCCCTTCGGCAGCCTGAGGATGAGCGGCGCCCGGAATGACAGTGCCGAAGGCGTCGGCGATCCCATGTTCGGCAGCGCCTTCTGGCTACTGAACGACCCGGAGCATCAGCGCTACCTGTCCTTCGGAACCTGGATTGCCGCGCCGCTGGGCAACTACGACGAAGACGACGCAGCGATGAACATCGGCGAAAACCGCTGGAAAGGCATCGTGCATGCCTCCTATACCCAGTCCCTGGTCGGCAACCTCGCTGCGGAGATTACCGCCGAGTGGGACTTCTTCGGCGACAACGACGACTTCGCCGGGATGACGCGAAAGCAGTCCCGCATCTTCGAGACGCAAACCCACCTTCGCTACAACTTCTCGCCGGGCAACTTCGCCGCCGTCAGTTACTACCACACCACGGGCGGCGAGAACGAACTGGACGGCGTCGACCTGGACGATGGGCTGAACAGCAAAAGAGTCATGTTCTCGGTGGCGCACATGCTCACGCCGAGCGTGCAGTTGCTTGGACAGGTGGGCCAGGACATCGAGGTACGCAACGGTCCGGAAGAGCAGTTTCGCGTCGGCTTTCGCCTGCTGAAGATCTTCTGACGCCGTTCAGCGGCTAGCTAGCCCTGGAGGTACATGTTCAGCCGCTTGGCCGCGTTGCGCAGATGGGTTTCCGCCGCCTCGCTCGCCGCCTTCGCATCACCGGCTTCGATGGCCTCGAAGACGGCCTTGTGCTCGTCCTGCACGTCCTGGATCAGCTCGGCGTAGTTCTGCGCGGTGTTCGTGCGCGCCTGGCGGATCAGCCGGCGGGCGTGCTGTTCCAGGTAGTCGTTGAGCGATACGAAATGAGGATTGCGGGTAGCCTCGACGATGGCCTGGTGGAAGGCGAAATCCTCTTCCTCGCCGAGCTCGTCGTTGAGTATCGCGTACTCCATGCCAACCAGCGCGCGCTTGATGCGCTTGAGGTCTTCCGGGGTACGGCGCAGCGCTGCATAGCGCGCGGCGGCCGATTCGAAGGTCACCAGCAGTTCGAGGATGTGCGTCAGGCTTTCGCTGTCGTCCAGCGATGCCGGCTGCAGGCGAAAGACCTGACGCGCTCCACGTTCGTTGACGAACACTCCCCTTCCCTGCTCCGCCCGAACCAGTCCCTCGGACTTGAGCTGCGACAGCGCCTCGCGCACGGCCGAGCGGCCGACCGAGAAGCGCTCCTGCAGGGCGCTTTCGCTGGGCAGCTTGTCGCCCGGCTTGAGCTCCTCGCTCTCGATCTGCCGGTGCAGCCATTCGACGATCGCCTCCGTCACCAACTGGCGCGATTGTTCGGTTGCGGGTTTCGGCGTTTTCTGTGCAGCGGTCATCTGGGCAAGCCTTGGGAATGGGGTATCCGGTGAAGAAACATCGTGGCCGATATTCCTACACCATGTACAGGCCGCCGTTGACGTGCACGGTTTCGCCGGTCACGAAACCGGCCAGCGGCGAGCAGAGGAACACGATGCAGCCAGCCACCTCCTCCGCCGTGCCGAAGCGACGCATCGGCGTGTTGTCCATCAGCAGCTTGCCCTTGCTCTGCAGCAGATCGGTGGTCATCGGTGTTTCGATGATGCCGGGCGCAACCAGGTTGACCCGGGTCCTGGGCGCCAGCTCGAGGGCCAGGCTCTTGCTGAAGCTGCTCACCGCACCCTTCGACGCCGAGTAATGCGCATGCGAGGGACTACCGCGATGGCCGGCCACGGAGGACAGGTTGACGATGGAGCTGTCGTCGCTCAGGTACGGCATCACCGCGCGGCAGATGTAGAAGGTGCCATCGAGGTTGACGCGCATGACCTTCTGCCAGTCGGCATCCTGCATGTCACGTACCCATTCGCGCGGGTAGATGCCGGCGGCGTGGATCAGGTGATCGATACGGCCGTGGTGCGTGGCCACCGCTTCGCTGGTACGGATGCAGGATTCTTCATCGCCGATATCCAGCACATGGCAGCTGATGCCACCGCCCACACCATCGGCGACCAGCTCGGCCTGCAGCATTTCCAGCGCGGCCTCGTTGATGTCGGCCAAGGCCAGATTGGCGCCTGCGCGCCCCAGCATCCGCGCACAGGCACGGCCGATGCCGCTGGCAGCGCCAGTGATCAGGACGGTTTTGCCATCGAAAGCAATCATTGTTTTCCCTCTGGTGATGGCGGTACGCGGTATTCGTTACGCCAACTTGTCTGACATGAATTGAAAGGATGTTGACAACATCTGTTGCCGCCCATAATGTGCGACAACATGTCAGACAAGTAAACAATATTCGTCCTACATGCTGACGAAATACATCCGCCACGGCCCGACCGGAAACGAGGGAAGCATGATCAACGGAAAAACCCGTGTCGTCGGAATCGTCGCCGACCCCATCGAGCACGTGCGCACGCCGGAACGCTTCAATGCGTACATGCGGGAGCTGGACTGCAATGCCGTCCTCGTGCCCTTCCATGTCCGCCCGGAAAACTTCGCGGCCTTCGTTGCCAGCCTGCCGGCCATGTGCAATCTCGCGGGTCTGGTAGTGACCATTCCCTACAAGGAATCCGTGCTGCCGCTGTGCACCGAACTTACCGACGCGGCTCGGCAGATCGGTGCGGTCAACGTCCTGCGCATCGACCATGAGAGCGACGCGCTGATCGGCACCAACCTCGACGGCGAAGGCTTCGCCTGCGGGCTGCTCGGCCAGGACCACAGCATTCGCGGCCAGCACATCTACATCGCCGGCGCCGGCGGCGCGGCCAAGGCCATCGCCCATGCACTGGCCAACAGCGGCGCGGCGTCCATTGGCATCTACAACCGCACCGAGAGCCGCTCGCGGCAACTGGTGCAGGAATTGCGCGCCCATCACCCGCGACTGCAGGTCGAGATCGCCGGACCGGTACCGGAGCACTGCACGCTGGCGGTGAACGCCACTGCGCTGGGACTGAAACCTGGCGATGGCCTGCCCTTCGAACTGGATCGGCTGCCAGTCGGCGCGCTGGTCGCCGAGGTAGTGATGAACCCGGACATGACCCCGCTGCTGCAAGCCGCCGCCGAACGTGGCCACTCCGTGCATCTGGGCCGCCACATGGTCGATGCGCAGATCGGAGCCATGGCGCGCTTCTTCGGCCTGGCCTGAGCAGGAACGACGCGGCCTCGCCCTGCGCGGCGCCGCGATACCCCGAGAACAATGACAATTGAAGGGCTGGATAGCGGTATGACTCGACAAATCACCGAACAAGCGACGACGCAGCGGTACGCGGAACTGGCCGGCAAGACCGTCTTCGTCACCGGCGCAGCCAGCGGCATCGGCCTCGCCATGGCCAGGGCGTTCGCCGCCAACGGCGCAAATCTGGCGCTGTTCGACATCAATGCTGCCGCCCTGGAACAGGTTCGCACCGAGCTGGGCGAAGCGCACCCCGGCATCCAGCTGGAAGCCATCGCCGGCTCGATCACCGATCCGCAGGTGGTGGAAGACGCGGTGCAGCAAACCGTGGAGCGCTTCGGGCGGATCGACGTGCTGCTCAACAATGCCGGCATCGCCATGAACCGCCCGACCCTCGAACTGAGCGCGGATGACTGGCGCCGGGCGATCGATATCAACCTCAACGGCGTCTTCTACTGCGCGCAATCGGCCGGCCGCCGCATGGTCGCCCAGGGAGGCGGGGTGATCCTCAATACCGCCTCGATGTACGGCCTGAGCGCCGCCCCCGAACGCGCGGCCTACTGCGGCAGCAAGGCCGCCGTGGTGATGCTGACCAAGGTGCTGGCCATCGAATGGGCCAGGTCCAACGTGCGGGTCAACGCCATCGCTCCCGGCTATGTGCAGACCGCCCTGGTCGACCAGTTGGTGCGCGACGGACGCATGGACCTCGACGCCCTGACCGCCCGCACCCCGGCCGGGCGCCTTGCCCAACCGGAAGAGATCGCTGGCGTCGCCCTGTTCCTCGCGGCCGACGCTGCCGCCTTCATCAATGGCCAGACCCTTGTCGCCGATGGCGGCTGGACGGCTTACGGCTACATCTGACCCGAGAGACGAACACCATGGCAGAACATATTTCGCTGTCCCCCGCGGCAGCGTGGGTGGAGCTGCGCGCCACCGAACAGGACTGGAAGGACGCCGACCCGACCGTGCTTGGCACGCTGCTGGCGCACATGCACCTGATCCGCGCCTTCGAGGAATGCGTGCTGGAACTGGCCTCCGAGGGCCTGGTCCATGGACCGGCGCATTCCAGCATCGGCCAGGAAGGCGGCGCCGCCGGCTCTATCGTGCCGCTGGTCGCCGCCGACCAGATCAACGGCTCCCATCGCGGGCACCATCAGTTTCTGGCCAAGGCGCTCGGTTACCTGAATCCCGCCGGCATCGATCCCCTGGCGCCGCTGAGCAGCGAGGTCGAGAACCTGCTGCAACGCACGCTGGCCGAGATCCTCGGTCTGGCCGACGGTTTCTGCCGTGGACGTGGCGGCTCCATGCACCTGCGCTGGCAGGAGGCCGGCGTGCTCGGCACCAACGCCATCGTCGGTGGCGGCGTGCCGCTGGCTGCCGGCGCCGCCTGGGCCCACCGGCATGCCGGCACCGATGCCGTGGCGGTCACCTACTTCGGCGACGGCGCAGTGAACATCGGTTCGGTGCTGGAGACCATGAACCTGGCGGCCGCCTGGCAGCTGCCGCTGTGCTTCTTTATCGAGAACAACCGCTACGCGGTATCGACCACCGTCGAGGAAGCCACCGCCGAACCGCGCCTCTCCGCCCGCGGCGCAGCCTTCAACATTCCCAGCTGGCGCGTCGACGGCATGGACCCGCTGGCGGTCTACCTGGCGATGCAGCAAGCGCTGGCGCACATGCGCGCCGGCAAGGGGCCGACCATCATCGAGGCCGACGTCTACCGCTTCTTCCACCAGAACGGCGCCTTCCCCGGCAGCGCGTTCGGCTATCGCAGCAAGGAAGAGGAACAAGCCTGGCGCGAGCGCGACCCCCTCGATCACCTCGGCCGGCGCATGCAGGAGCGCGGCCTGATCGACGACGAGCAGATCGCTGCTCTGCGCGGACGCGCCCAGGCGGCCATGCAGCGCGCCGCAGCAGCACTGACCGAAGCCGACGTCGGCGCCCGCGCGGGCAAGCGGCGGATTCGCCTCGACCTCTGGCCAAGCCCGGACTTCTGCAACGTCGGCGTGCGTGGCGATCTGTCCGAGTTGCAGGGCGCGCGTACCGCAGAGGAAGCCGGCTTCCAGGGCAAGCTGGA
Organism: Pseudomonas jinjuensis; assembly: GCF_900103845.1. Classification (GTDB taxonomy): domain Bacteria; phylum Pseudomonadota; class Gammaproteobacteria; order Pseudomonadales; family Pseudomonadaceae; genus Pseudomonas; species Pseudomonas jinjuensis. The sequence continues at coordinate 148,888 of NZ_FNIJ01000011.1, read as the reverse complement.
GAAGCGCAAGTTCATCGACGCGGTGGCCGACGTGATGACCCGGCGCATGGAAACCGACCCGGGCGTGGTGGTCATGGGCGAGGACGTGCATCGCCTGAAAGGCGGCACCAACGGCGCCACCCGTGGCCTGAAGGAGCGTTTCCCGGATCGCGTGCTCGGCACGCCGATCAGCGAAAACGCCTTCGCCGGCCTCGGCGGAGGGCTGGCAATGGACGGCCGTTACCGTCCGGTGGTGGAGTTCATGTATCCCGACTTCATGTGGGTGGCGGCGGACCAGGTGTTCAACCAGATCGGCAAGGCCCGGCACATGTTCGGCGGCGACATCGAGGTGCCTTTCGTCCTGCGCACCAAGGTCGCCATGGGCAGCGGCTACGGCTCGCAGCACTCCATGGACCCGGCGGGCATCTTCGCTACCAGTCCCGGCTGGCGCATCGTCGCGCCTTCTACGCCGTTCGACTACATCGGCCTGATGAACGCCGCGCTGGCCCTCAAGGACCCGGTGCTGGTGATCGAGCATGTCGACCTGTATGCCTCGTCGGGCATGGCCCCGGTCGAGGATCTCGACTACCAGATCCCGTTCGGCAAGGCCGCCATCCGCCGCAGCGGCAAGGAAGTGACGGTACTGACCTACCTGACGATGGTCGCCCATGCCCTCGAAGCCGCCGAACACAGCGGCATCGATGCCGAGGTGGTGGACCTGCGCTGGCTCGACCGCGCCAGTCTCGACTGGGAAACCATCGAGGCGAGCATCCGCAAGACCAACAACGTGCTGATCGTCGAGCAGGGTTCGGTCGGCACCTCCTACGGCGGCTGGCTGGCCGACGAAATCCAGCGCCGCTGCTTCGACTGGCTCGACCAGCCGGTGCAGCGCGTAACGGGCAGCGAGGCTTCGCCGAGCATTTCCAGGGTGCTGGAGCGTGCCGCCTGCGCGCGCACTGAAGAGGTGGTCGTGGGCCTGCATCGCATCATGCGCGACAAGAGCGCCGCCTGAGCGGAGGGAACAGCGAAATGACCATTCACATGACCGCCCCCCTCGAAGTGGGCATCGCCTGCCGCGATCTGCTCGCGCAACGCGCTTTCTATGAAGGCGTGCTGGGCCTGCAGTTCGTCAGCGAATTCCTCGTCCCGGCCGACAAGGCCAGCGCTGCCGCACTGTGCCCCGAGCACTACATCGTCGTGCGTCTGCAGACCAACCGTGGCGAGCGCATCAAGTTGCTGGCGCGGGCCACGCCGACCGCAGCCGAGGCGCCCGGCGAGTGGATTCTCGACCGGCCGAACGCCACCTATCTGACCTTCATCCTCGACGACATCGACGCCGCCATCGCCGATCTGCAGCGCGCCGGAGTCGAGTTCATGACCGGCCCGCAGCGTGTGGAAGTGCGGCCCGGCGTTTACCTGGCGTTCTGCCGCGACCCCGAGGGCAATGTCCTCGAACTGGTGCAGTACGAAAACATCGGCGACTACCGTCCCGACCTGATCAACGGAGCGAGCTGACATGGCAAAACTCATCCGCATGCCGGAAATCGCCGCCAACGGCACCTCCGCCGTGCTCAACGAATGGCTCAAGCAGGAGGGCGACGCCATTGCCGTCGGCGATGTCCTCGCCACCATCGAAACCGACAAGGCCCTGGTGGACTTCACCGCCGACGAGGCTGGCGTGCTCGGCAAGATCCTCAGCCCGGCCGGCGAGGATGTCGCCGTAGGCGCGCCCATCGCCGTGCTCAGTGCACCGGGCGAGAATGGTGTGGACATTCAGGCGTTGCTGGGCGCGGCTCCCGAGCCTCAGGCCGCAGCGCAAGTGCCTGCAATCACCCCTGCCACCGGGATCACTGCCGTAGCGCCCGATGTCGAGCGCATCAAGGCCAGCCCGCTGGCCCGGCGTCTGGCCAGGGAACAGGGAGTGGATCTTGCCACCCTGCAGGGCAGCGGCCCGCACGGGCGGATCGTCAAGCGCGACGTGGAAGGTGCCCGTCCGGCGCCCACCACTCCTGCCGCAGTGGTTGAACCTGTCGTTCCCGCTACCAACATCGCTGCGGTCGACTACGACGAAATCCCGCACTCGAACATGCGCCGCACCATCGCCCGCCGCCTGACCGAGAGCAAGGCCAGCGTGCCGCACTTCTACCTCAAGGTGGAATGCCGGATGGACCGGCTGAACGACCTCCGCGCCCAGGTCAATGCCAGTGCGCCGCGCAAGATCTCGGTCAACGACTTCATCGTCAAGGCGGTCGCCGCGGCGCTGCTGGAGTTGCCGGCGATGAACGTCAGCTGGACCGATACCGCGCTGCGCCGCTACAGGCATGCGGATATCGCAGTAGCGGTCGCCACCGACAACGGACTGATCACCCCGGTGGTGCGCGATGCCGGCAGCAAGTCGCTGTCGCGTATCGGCAGCGAGGTCGCCGAACTGGCCGAGCGTGCCCGCAGCGGACGCCTGGCTCCGGCGGAATACCAGGGCGGCAGCTTCACCATCAGCAACCTCGGCATGTACGGTATCGAGGAGTTCTCCGCGATCATCAATCCGCCCCATGCGGCGATCCTGGCCGTGGGCGCCACCTCGCTACGCCCGCTGGTCGAGGATGGCGCGCTGGTGGTGGCACCGGCGATGACCGTGACACTGTCAGCCGACCACCGCGCCATCGACGGTGCCCTGGCCGCGCAGTGGCTGGCGGTGTTCAAGCGCATCATCGAAAACCCGTTGGCGATACTGGTCTGAGACGGCGATGAGTACACAGGAATTCGATCTGATTGTCGTCGGCGGTGGGCCGGGTGGCTATGTCGCGGCGATCCGCGCCGCACAGCTGGGCATGCGTACGGCGCTGGTGGAAAAGGCCCAGCTTGGCGGCATCTGCCTGAACTGGGGCTGCATTCCCACCAAGGCACTGTTGCGCTCGGCCGATGTCTTGCGACTGGTGCGCGATGCGGGACGCTTCGGCGTCACCGTTGGCACGCCGCAGGTTGACCTGCCGGCCATGGTCGCCCGTTCGCGTGCGGTGGCCGGCCAGTTACAGCGTGGCGTCGAGCACCTGATGAAGAAGAACAGCGTCAGCGTGATCAACGGCCACGCCCGTTTGGCGGGATCGCACAGGTTGCAGGTGACCCGCGACAGCGACTCACTGATGCTGGCGGCTCCGCACATCATCCTCGCCACCGGCGCGCGAGCACGACAATTGCCGGGACTCGAAGCGGATGGTTCCAGCGTCTGGTCGTACCGTGAAGCCTTGCAACCCTCTGCCCTGCCCCGGCACCTGCTGGTCATTGGTGCCGGCGCCATCGGCATCGAGTTCGCCAGTTTCTACCGTGCGCTGGGCAGCGAAGTCAGCGTGGTGGAAATGGCCGAGCGCATCCTGCCGGTGGAGGACGCGGAGATTTCCACCCATGTCGCCGACTCGCTGCGCAAGGACGGCATCGTCCTGCACACCGGTAGCCGGCTGAAGTCGCATCGCCGTGTGGCCGGTGGCTGGCAGGTTGAACTGGAGGGTTCCAGCAATGCGACCGTGGAAGTCGACGTGATCCTCAGCGCCGCCGGTATCATCGGCAATGTCGAGGACCTTGGGCTGGAAAGCACTGCAGTCAAGGTGGAGAAGACCCATATCGTCACCGACCGTTACTGCGCCACCGGCGAGCCGGGCGTATACGCCATCGGCGATGTCGCCGGCCCGCCCTGGCTGGCGCACAAGGCCAGCCACGAGGCGCTGATCTGCGTGGAGAAAATCGCCGGCCTCGATCCGCATCCACTGGACGCCAGCCGCGTTCCAGCCTGCACTTACAGCCATCCGCAAGTCGCCAGCGTCGGTCTGACCGAGGCCCAGGCGCGCGAAAGCGGGCGCGACGTGCGCGTCGGCAAGTTCCCCTTCGCCGCCAACGGCAAGGCCATCGCCCTGGGCGCAACCGGGGGCTTCACCAAGGTGGTGTTCGATGCCAGCAGCGGCGAGCTGCTCGGCGCGCACATGGTCGGCGAGGAAGTCACCGAAATGATCCAGGGCTACGCCATCGGCCGGGAGCTGGAAACCACCGAAGCGGAACTGATGGCCACCATCTTCCCCCACCCGACCCAGTCGGAAGCCATGCACGAAGCCGTGCTGGCCGCCTACGGCCGGGCGCTGCATATCTGAGTTCGAGGAATAGGCGATGAACGATCTGAACAATGAGTCCCGCGAACGCTACGGCGTCGAGCCGGGCTGGGCATTCGGCAAGTGCTTCGATGTGCGCTGGGCCGAGGTCGATGCTTTCGGCCACGTGAACAACCTGGCCTATCTGGGCTGGTGCGAGGAAACCCGCAACGCCTACATCGAGTCGCTGGGCGTACCCTCCTTCACCCGCGACGCCCCGGGCCCGGTGATCAAGGAGCTCGGCTTCACCTACGACCGCTCGCTGGAACACGGCGAGAAAATCCTCGTCACCGGCCGCGTCGCCTGGATACGCAACACCAGCTTCCGCATGGAGTTCGCGGTCTGGAACGGCACACGAGTCGGCCACGGCCACGCCATCTGTATCTGGATGCTCAATGCGACGGGCGAAAAGGTGACCGTGTCGGACGAACTGCGCCGGCTGATCGTCGAGCGCGATGGTGCGGAGTTGCTGTCATCGCAGGCGCAATGACCTAGAGAGAAATTTTCTTCCGGTGGGCCAGGTGGGTAGCCTGTGCCCCGCCATACAGTAAGTTGATTGTTTAGCCTTTGCGCCTGCGGCGTTGCGCGCTTCGCTTGCCAATCCGTGCCACATGGGAGTTGGGTGGCGGTCTTGCTGTTTCCCCTCACCCTATCACGGCGTTCTCGCCGTCAAGGGCTGCGCGTGCGCATTGCACGCTTGCGGCGGGGCCGGCTGGCGCCCCCTGACTGCTGCGCTGCGCCGTGCTGGTTCCGGTTCCGGGCAATTCCGCCCGAGCAACCGGAGAACGGCCATGTCGCAACTTTCTCTCGCTTTCGATTCCTGCCTGCTCGTTCGAGACGATCAGGGGCGCTACCTGCCGGCCAGCGCAGAGCAGATCCTCGCTGCAGCGCGTCAGGTAATTGATTGCAAGGTGCAACGAGGGGTGACATTCACCAACCCTGACCTAGTCAAGGAATACCTCGGCGCCAAGCTGGCCGGTTTCGAACACGAGGTGTTCGCTGTGCTGTTTCTCGACAATCAGCATCGGCTGATCGAATACGTCGAGATGTTCCGCGGCACCATCGACAGTGCGTCGGTCTATCCGCGCGAAGTGGTCAAGGAAGCACTACGCCTCAATGCGGCGGCACTGATCCTGGCGCATAACCATCCGAGCGGAAGTCCCGAGCCAAGTGAGGCAGACAAGGGGCTGACCCGGCGTCTCAAGGAGGCTCTGGGGCTGGTAGACGTGCGCACTCTGGACCATGTCATCGTGGCCGGGACGAAAACTGTATCGTTTGCCGAGCACGGTCTGATCTGACCAAGGGGGCTACGCCCCCTTTTGCTTCGCCCTGCTGATAGTCCTGAATGCACAAGGTTGGATAGTCCCTTGAAAGGTCGAAGGGATCAGGAAGCGCAGATAGGAGCGATATGCCCAAGTACGCCCCAGTGGGTTGCCTTCGGAATACCTGCGGGCTAGAGTGCGCCCGTCGTGGTAAATCCCACGACCGGGTGTGGTAGCCCGATTCACACGAAGGCGCGGTAGCGCCATGGACGAGAGCAGGCACTTTTGAGTACTTGCGGCATTCTCGTGCACTCATGGCGGGCCGTGTGAGGCAGGCTTCGGCCTGGCCGACCTTCCTTCGTGGGTCGGTCTACCACCCTTGCACGGTCCGCCTCCATTCGTGTGGTAGCGAATGGAACGCGGCTCCTTAACCCCACGAAGGAGCGTAAGGAAATGCGCTATCCCCTTTTTACCCAAGGGCTCCGCCTCGGGTTCCGCGCCATGCACTCCACTTACCTACTGGAGGTGCCCCATGGCTGAATTTCAAGATTGTGTCGTTCCGTTCCCTAAACGCCCCAGCCCACTCAACGAGTTCGAGCCCGTTTCCGACTCGCTGCAAGCGGAGGCTGAGCTGCGCGCCGTCATGCTTGGTGAGCTGCTGCGCGAGTTCGCTGGCCCCGAGGGATTCCATCCTGAACACTTGCGTTTGAAGGTGTCGGTTTTTGCTGCGCAGGAACTGCTGGATGAGATGGTCCTTCTTTACCGCCGTGCGCTCTCGGAAGCACAGGGAGGGTCCTGCGATGGATAGGTATATCATTACTCACCTGCCGCCGCGCGATGGTCATCCAGGGGCGGACATCACCTGGAGCGGCGAATGCCGAAAGGCCTTTGACCGCGGCGTGAGCCTTGCCCAGACCTGGCTGGACAACGCCCGAACCACATGGCTGTGGGCGGTAATGATCGCCGAGCGCGATCAGCTACCCACTGCCCTTGAACGCCAGGCCTTCGAAGTCGGGTTCCTTGGTCGCATCCATCAGCGACTTTACGTGCCGACCGAGAAGATCCGGGAAAGACAGATGGCGTACTGAGAGCAAGTACGAGAGTCCCTTCACTCCAGTCCAGGCTGGCAACGAACCCCGCTCCTTCGGCGGGGTTCGCCTATCTGTTGTTGCAGCAGAGTCATGCCTTGCCGCCATGATCTCTCGCCGGAAAAGGCGTCTCATCTCTGGATCTATTGCATTCTGACTTTTGCGGTCAGGCATGTTTACGCCTTTGCAGGAATCCGGGCTCACGAATAGCCACTTTTACACCATCGTGCATTTGCGGATTTACGGAAATCCGGGATTACGGGTTCAAGGGATGCCGGCTTCACGCTATTGCGTAGACCCGGTTTTCCGTGGCCCGACGGGTTGGCGGCATCGCCGGCAGCATCGGCTGGTTCCGTCGATGCCCTGCCTGTGAGTCAGGGCTCAGAGTCGAGACCGCCACCGCAAGAATCCCCTTTCGTTCCACGCCCGGGCTCGCCATGACCGAGCCCGGCATGATCCTGTTCACTGGCGGCGGCACGGTGTTCCTCACCACACACAGGAGGACACACCATGTCGAGATCCTTGCTACCCCGAGTGTCTGCAACCACCACGACACAGGCCAACACACCCAACCGGTACCTGACCAACGACGAGGCCGCGGAATTCCTGCGCCTGTCGCCACGCACGCTGGAGAAGCAGCGAGGCATTGGGGGCGGACCTCGCTTTCGTAAGTTCGGCCGGAGAGTGATGTATGCGCTGGCCGATCTCGAGGCCTGGGCCAATGCGCGGAGCTTCGAGACAACCTCCGACCCGGACTATTTCGATCGCAGCCCAGGAGGCAGTCTTCATGACCAGTGAAGTCCTCTCCCATGTGTGCCAGCAAGGAGCCGCCGACGCCAGCGCTGCAATTAGATCTGTTTCGCGCACTGCCGGGAGACATGGCGCCACGCGACGCCCAGGACCTGATGGCCTACCCCTTCTTCTCGCTCGCCAAGTCGCGGCGCACGGTGCCCATCGATTTCAACTCGGGCGGAGTCAGGGTGCGAGTCGAGGGCACGCTGGAACACGGCATCGCCACCATCTGGGATGCCGATATCCTGATCTGGGCCGCCAGCCAGATAGTCGAGGCACAGGATGCCGGTATTCCCACTTCCCGCTGGATGCGGGCCACACCCTACGAGATCCTGCGCTTCATCGGCCGGGGCACCTCCCTGCGCGATTACCAGCGCCTGAAGGCCGCCCTGGATCGCCTGCAGTCCACCAGCGTGGCCACCTCGATTCGCGAGACCACCGGGCGACGCCTGCATCGCTTCTCCTGGATCAACGAATGGAAGGAGCTGGCGGGGCCGGATGGGCGGCCGCTGGGCATCGAAATGGTGCTCCCGGACTGGTTCTACGAGGGCGTGCTCAACCAGGCGCTGGTGCTGACCATCGATCCGGCCTACTTCCTTCTCACCGGTGGAATCGAGCGCTGGCTATACCGTCTTGTGCGCAAGCATGGCGGGCGGCAGGAGGACGGCTGGCAGTTCGATTTTCGCCACCTTTACCGCAAGTCCGGCAGTACGGCGCGCTACTCGGACTTCGCCCTGGACTTGCGCGCCCTGGTGGCGCGGCAATCGCTGCCGGGATATGTGCTGGACATCGTGCACCTGCCACCGTCGACGGAACTGCTGGCGTTTCGTCCCGTGCCGCCAACGGCACGGGGATAAGTCGCGGACAAGCTGTGAATCCTATCGTGCTATCAGGCGCAAACGGACTCGTGCTATCAGGCGCACGACTATCGTGCCATCAGGCGCACCGAATCCCTTGTACGCCAGGAATGACGGTACTTTCAGCGTTCCTTAACTCTACTAACCCAAGAGATCTAACTTGTTATGGGGCGCCGCGATCGTTCATGGGCAGCGCGGAGGCACAGCCATGATCGTCGCGCTGCTCAACCAGAAAGGCGGTGTTGGCAAGACCACGCTCGCCACCCACCTCGCCGGTGAACTCGCGCTGCGCGGTGCGTCGGTAGTGCTGCTGGACGCCGATCCGCAGGGTTCCGCGCTGGACTGGACGCAACGACGCAGCCAGCAGGGATTGCCCAGGCTGTTCGGCGCCGTCGGCCTGGCGCGCGAGACTCTGCACCAGGAAGCGCCGGAGCTCGCCCGGAAGGCCGACCACATCATCATCGATGGACCGCCGCGTATTGCCGCCTTGGCACGTTCGGCGCTGCTGGCGGCCGATCGGGTGCTGGTCCCTGTGCAGCCCAGTCCCTACGACCTGTGGGCCAGCGCGGAGATGGTCAACCTGATTCGCGAGGCGCAGGTGTTTCGTCCCACGATGCGCGCGGCCTTCGTGATCAACCGGCGCGTCAGCACCACGGTGATCGGCCGCGAGGCGCGTGGCGCCCTGGCCGAGCAACCGTTGCCGGCGCTACAGGCGGAGGTGCGCCAGCGCATCCTGTTCGCCGAAAGCGTGGCGGCGGGAAGGCTGGCACGCGAGCTGGCACCGCACAGCGCGGCGGCATGCGAGATCGGCCGACTGGTGGACGAGCTGCTGGGGTGGTCGTCATGAGCGGCAAGCGAATCGGCATCGGCGCGCGACCAACGGCTACTCCGCAAGCGGAAGCCTGGGTGCGCCAGGGTGATTCGAGCGAGGTAAACAAACGCGACCTGTACACCGCCCGGCTGACACTGGACATCACACCTGCCCTGCGTGCCCGCATCAAGGTTTCGGCCTTCAACAACGGCGTCACCGTGACCGAGATGCTGCGCGATCTGCTGGAGCGCGAGTTTCCGGAGGTGTCGTCATGAAGTCGCACATCACTCGCGTCGGGCTGGCGACTGCCGGACAACACGTCGTCTCGCAGGACAGTGAGCAGAAACCTGGGCAGCGCAGCGGGCGGATCTTGATCGCAACGATGGTTGCCTTGGGGCTGCTCTTGTGGACCAGCCTGGAGCTCTCATCCGTAAAGCTGGTCTACAACCCGACGGACAGCGTCGCACCAGGCTGGTATCTCATCCAGCCGCTCGCCGAGCTTGCGCCGGGCCACATTGTCCTGGTCAGGCTGCCTGCAGAGGCTGCGACGCTGGCTGCGCAGCGCGGCTACCTACCGATGCATATCCCCTTGCTCAAACCCATCGCAGCCCTGGCACCGCAACGGGTTTGCCGAAGTGGCGACTGGGTGCTGGTCGACGACAGCCCCATGGCCAGGGTGCTGACGCATGACCGGTTGGGACGCGTACTACGCGGCTGGCAGGATTGCCGGCGACTGGTCGACGACGAGTTGTTCCTGCTGAGCACCGAAAACCCGGAGTCCTTCGACAGCCGCTACTTCGGCCCTGTGCATGCCACTGCGGTGCTTGGCACGGCGCACCCGATGATGCTGAAGCCATGAGCAGTTGCTGGTGATCACCATCAGCCCTGATTTTCCAGGCGCTCTTAAAGCGCTGCTCCTGGCCGCTAGCTGCCGCTTTGCACCCACAGCTAGCGGCCAAGAGAGCGCACGCCCGATGCTGTCTGCGAAAACAGGAGCGATTCAACTGTTGTATCGTTCCGCGCTGAGAAAACCTTGAGACAAAAATATTCAACGACGTTCGGCATTGAACAAAACTAACGAGATCGCCAGTAGTCAAGAGTCCCCAAGACAAAGTCTGCACGCTCTGTCACATCGACCTTCGACAGGATAGAAATTTCATACCCCAATGCGGAGTAGGTTTCGAGAAGTCGAAAGTATTCCGACGTGGCGCTGTCAATGCCGTGGCGCCGCTCCGGATCTTGAACATAGATTTCGGGCCACGGTGGCGTCAGGAAAACGTGCTGGTGATAACGGTGGGTATGTCCGAGGGTCGCGACTACCGGCTCACCGGTAAGGTGCTGAAGGCCGACTGCAGCGTCGACAATCCCCCGGTCGAAGAAGACCCAATTATCCGATCTGCGGACGGCATCTCTATCTGCAAGAGCCATTGCAATGGCTTGACGTAAGAACGCAGGCAGATCTATCCAGGGAAGGGCAGTACCACGGTTCTCCACCTCTGCACGTACGATCCGTCTGCCAGGCTCCTCTACAACGACATATCCCCGTTGAGCAAGCTCGGCGAGAAGCGTTGACTTGCCGCCGCCCGAGCATCCGGAGATCACGACGAACCGATTTACAGGGCTTAGGGACATAAGCAAGAGTTCCTGAATGAACGCACGTCGCCTAATTCCAACCAGGCAGTCCGTGAACACTCGGCACGCGATGGTCCGCGGGTTGTCGACGATCCGGGCGGCGCCAGCCCTCCAGACAGGGAACCCGGATCATGCCCTCGACCGGCAGGAGCCGGTCGAGGACGTCGATTTGGACCCCCGGACTGCACGGCAATAGATGTTGCTTCGAATTTCCCTAAATGGCTCAAGGGATGTTCAAGAGCGGTCGCCAACCTGTTGCGCGAGCGGCAGATGGTCATTGCCGTCGGCCACGTGGCAACGTTGGTCCAGCCCGGCACAGGTCTCCCAGCCACCACCGAGTGCCTTGTATATGCTGACGATGGCAAGGCGCTGGGTGGTGCGGGCGATAGTCAGCGCCCGTCGGCTGAGATAGTCCGAGCGCTCGGCCTCAAGCACATCCAGATACTGGCCGTCGCCCTGGATGAAACGCTCCCTGGCAAGGTGCGCTGCCTCGCGATTGGCCGCCGACTCGAGCAGACGCAGACGAAGCGCGTCACCTGCCGCGCCATAGCGCTTGAAGGCGTCATCGGTTTCCTGCAAGGCACGCAATACCGTCTGATCGTACAGGATCAAAGCCTCTTGGGCGCGGGCCTCGCTAGCCGCGATTTGCGCACGCACGCGGCCTCGATCGAGCACCGCCCAGCGAATCACCGGGCTCAGGAAGTTGAATGTCGCGCCACCATCGTCCAATGCATCGAGGTCGCCCGCGACCAGGCCGATCGAACCTTGCACCTGGATCTGCGGATACAGCCCGGCCGTCTCGACCCCGATTCGCGCCGTGGCCGCTGCAAGGTTGCGTTCGGCCGCCGCAATGTCGGCGCGGCGAGAGAGCAGTCCCGCAGGATCACCCACCCCGATCGTGCGTACCTTCAGCGTTTCGTGGCTCGAGCCGGCTGCCGGGGGCCTGAATGTCTGCGGTGTATCGGCCAGGAGGATGGCCAGCGCATTGGTGGAAGCCGCGCGGCGCTGCTCGAGTTCCGGCACGGCCGCCTCGACATTGCGCAACAACGCCTCGGCACGCAGCCGGTCGAACTCATGGGCAGAGCCGGCGCTGACCAGGCGCTCGACCATCTCGAGGCTGTCACGCTGGTTCTGGCGGATATCGTTGACGACGGCAAGTTCGGCCTCGATGCCCTGCAATTCGAACCAGGTCGCGACCACGGTTGCGGCGACGCTCTCCTGCACGCTGCGCAGCAGGGCCTCGCGGGACCCCGCTTGTGCCTCGGCAGCCTCCACCGACCGTCGCACCCGGCCGAACAGGTCGATCTCCCAGGATGCATCGAGCGCGCCTCGATAGGTCTCGATCTCGCGCTGCTGCCCGGCCGGCGTCTCGACTTCGCCGCGTCGCTGGGTCTGGTAGCCATACGCGGGCCCGCCACGCGGCAGGAACTCCTGCCTGCTCCCGCGCAGCAAGGCCTTCGCCTCTTCCAGGCGAACGGCGGCGAGAGCGATGTCGTGGTTCGCGGCAAGCGCCCGCTGGATCAGGCTCACCAGCGCCGGCTCGTCGAGACCGCGCCACCATTCGACCTGCACTTCCCCGGAGTCAAGCCCTGGGGCGGTCTCACCGAAGCTGGCAGGTATGTGTACGTCCGGCGGCGAGTAATCGGGTCCCACCGCAGCGCAGCCGGTCAGCAGGATGAACGCACTCAGCGGAGATAGCAGGTGTCGATAGCATCGGCTCATGATGCACTCCCTTCCAGATGCTGTTGGGTACTCGTGGGGCTCCGCTCCAAACGCACCGCCAACGCCCGGATCAACACATAGAACACCGGCGTCAGGAACAGGCCGAACAGCGTCACGCCGAGCATCCCGGCGAACACCGCCACCCCCATGGCCTGGCGCATCTCAGCCCCGGCACCGCTGGCCATGACTAACGGAACGACACCCGCGATGAAAGCCAGCGAGGTCATCAGGATCGGCCGCAAGCGCAAGCGGCAAGCCTCGACCACTGCTTCCAGCGGACTAGCTCCATCGGCCTCCAGCGTGCGAGCGAACTCGACGATGAGGATCGCGTTCTTGGCGGCTAGGCCGACCAGCACGACGAGCCCGATCTGGACGAAGACGTTATTGTCACCATCCACCAGCCAGACCCCGACGATGGCGCTGAGCAGACACATCGGCACGATCAGCAGGACCGCCAGCGGCAACAGCCAGCTGTTGTACTGCGCAGCGAGAATCAGATACGCCAACAGCACACAGAGAGGAAAAATGAACAGCGCGCTGTTGCCCGCCAGCTTTTGCTGGTAGGTCAGATCGGTCCATTCGAAGGTCATGCCCTCCGGCAGCACCTCCCTGGCCAAACGCTCCATGAGCGCGACCGCCTGCCCCGAACTGACGCCGGCAAGCGCACCGCCGCTGATGTCGGCCGACGGGTAGCCGTTATAGTGGATCACGCGGTCCGGTCCGGAGGTTGGCGTGACGGTGACAAACGAGGACAGCGGCAACATCGCCCCGGCCGCGTTGCGCACCTGCAAACGGCCAATGGCTTCAGCCTGCATGCGGTGCGGTGCATCTGCCTGGGCCGTGACCTTGTACGTGCGACCGAAGCGGTTGAAGTCATTGATGTACAGCGAGCCGAGGTAGACCTGCAGCGTCTCGAACACATCGGCCAGGTCCACTCCCTGGCTCTTGACCTTGGTACGGTCGATCTCCACGTCGAGTTGCGGGGCGTTGATATCGAAGCTGGTCATCAACCCACCGAGCTGCCCGGACTCGGTCGCCTTCATCATCAGGATCTGTGTCTGCTGGGCCAGGGCTTGCAACCCCGCCCCACCACGATCCTCGACCTGCATCTTGAAGCCACCGATAGTACCCAGGCCCGGCACGGGCGGCGGCGGGAACACGCCGAGAAAACCGTCGGGGATGCTGGCGAACTTGGCTTGCAGGCGCCCGGCGATGGCCTCCGCGCTGAGGTCCTCGGTGGTACGCGCCTCGAACGGGTCGAGCATGAAGAACAGGACGGCGGCGTTCGGCACATTGACGAAGCCGTTGACCGAAAGCCCCGAGAACGCCACGACGCTTTCCACACCAGACTCGGCGAGTCCGATCTCGGACATTTGCCTGGCAACGGCCTCGGTGCGGTCCAGCGCCGCCCCATTCGGCAACTGCACGATGCCGACCAGGTAATACTTGTCCTGCATCGGCACGAAGCCCGGCGGCACCGCCTGGAAGCCGATGTAGGTCAGGCCGAGCAGCCCTCCGTAGACCGCCAGCGCCAGGCCACTGACCCGAACCACTTTGCGCACCACGTTGCCATAGGCATTCGGCGCATGTCGCAACGGCCGGCCAAGGGTCTGGAGCAGCCGCTGGATACGCCCTACCCGGCCACGCGGGGTCAACCGGTGGCCAGCCTCGCGCGGACGCAACAGCAGGCCGGCCAGCGCCGGGCTGAGGGTCAGCGAGTTGAGCGCAGACAGAATGGTCGAGATGGCGATGGTCAGGGCGAACTGCCGGTAGAACTCACCTTGCAGGCCACTGAGGAAGGCTGTGGGGATGAACACGGCAGCCAAGACCGAAGTAATGGCGATGATCGGCCCAGTGACTTCATCCATGGCGCGTCGCGCGGCCTGCAGAGGTGGCTTGCCGTTTTCGATGTGGCGCTCGACGTTCTCCACCACGACGATCGCATCATCAACGACGATGCCGATCGACAGCACCAGCCCGAACAACGACAGGGTATTGAGCGAAAAGCCCATCAGGTACATGACTGCGAATGTGCCGACCAGCGACACCGGCACGGCCATCAGGGGAATCAGCGAGGCCCGCCAGCTGCGCAGGAACAGCACCACCACCACCACGACCAGAAGGATCGCCTCCAGCAAGGTGGTGGCCACGGTCTGCAACGAAGCCCGGACGAACACCGTCGGATCGTAGGCCATGCGCGCGGTCAGGCCCACCGGGAAGTTGTCCTGGAGTCGCGCAATGGTCGTGCGCACAGCCTTGGCGGTATCGAGCGCATTGGCTCCCGGGCTCTGGATGATCTGCAAGGCGACCGCCGGCTGGCCATCGAGCAGGCTGCGCAGCGCATAGGCATCGCCTCCCATCTCGATGCGTGCGACATCGCGCAGGCGCGTCACCTGACCGTTGGCACCGGTGCGGATGATGATATCGCCGAACTGCTCTTCGTCGGTCAGTCGACCGAGCGTGTTCACAGTGACCTGGAAGGCTGCGGTGGAGTCCGGTGCCTGGCCGACCGAGCCGGCCGCCACCTGGACGTTCTGTTCGCGCACCGCGGCGATCACCTCGCCCGCCGTCAGCCCGCGTGCGGCAATCAGGTCAGGGTCGAGCCACAGTCTCATGCTGTACTCGCCGGCGCCCCACACCACGACATCGCTGACACCCGGAAGACGCAACAGCTCGTCACGCACCTGCAGATAGGCGTAATTCGAGATGTAGAGCGGATCGTAGCGTTTTTCAGGCGACAGCAGATGCACCACCATCAGTATGTCCGGCGAGGTCTTCTGGGTGACCACGCCCTGGCGCTGCACCTCTTGGGGCAAGCGCGAAAGGACCCGCGAGACCCGGTTCTGCACCTGGATCTGCGCCATGTCGGGATCGATATCCTGATCGAAGGTGATGGTCAGGATCATGCGGCCATCCGTCGCCGACTGCGAGGACATGTACAGCATCCCCTCCACCCCGGTGATTGCCTGCTCCAGCGGCGTCGCCACCGTTTGCGCGATCACCTCGGGATTGGCGCCGGGATAGGAAGCGGTCACCTGTACGGTCGGCGGTGTCACCGCCGGGTATTCGCTCAGCGGCAACTGGAAGAACGAGACGATCCCACCAATCATCATCAGCACCGAGAGAACGATGGCATAGATCGGCCGATCGATGAAAAACCGTGGGAATGTCATTGCACGGCCCCCACGGTCTGCGACAGATCAAGGGGCGTGCCATCGATTTCCGCCAGGCGCGGCGTGATCTGCATGTCCGGACGCACCAGGCCTTTGACGACGATGCGCTCGCCTGGCTGCAAACCCTGGCGAATGACTCGCAGGCCATCGACCATCGGCCCGAGCTCCACTGGCCGGTATTGGGTCCTGTCGCCCTCGCCGATGACCAGGACGTAACGCCTACCCTGGTCGGTGCCGATCGAATGGTCGGCGACCAGGACCTGGTCGCGGGGCGCGCCGGTTTCCAGCCTGACCTTGGCGAACAGCCCAGGCGTCAGTTGCCCATCCGGATTGTCGACCACCGCGCGAACCCTGACCGTTCCGGTCCCACGATCTGCGGCATTGGCGAGAAAGTCGAGGCGGCTGCGCCGCGTATAGGACGTGTCGGTGAGCAGGGCCACATCAACGTTGGGAGCCTGTTCACCGCCCCTGCCACGGAGCGGAGCCAGCGCCTGCAGGTAGGTACGCTCGTCGACATCGAAGTACACATACAGTGGATCGACCGAAACGATGGTCGTCAGCGCAGTCACGCCATTGGTGACGTAGTTGCCCTCGGTGACCAGGATATGCCCCACGCGCCCACTGATCGGCGCGGTGACCCGCGTGAAGCCCAGGTCCAGTTGCGCCGCATCCAGGGCGGCCTTGGCCGCGTCGACCTGGGCCTTGCTGGCATTGCGCGAGGCAATGGCGTTATCGAGTCGTTCCCGGGCGACGACCTTCCTGGCGAACAGCTGCTCGGCCCGCTCATGCTCCGTCCGGGCCAGCAGCGCCGCCGCCTCGGCCTCGCGCAGGCGCGCTTTGGCGGCGTCCTGAGCGGCCTGGAACACGCGCGGATCGATGAGGAATAGCTGCTTGCCTTTTTCAACCAACTGGCCTTCCGGCACCGTGACGTCCTGGATATAACCGGCGACACGCGGACGCAGCTCGACCTGCTTGACCGCCGTCAACGACCCCGTGAATTCAACGAATGGAGTAACCGGACGAACGACGACCTCAGCAACGGGAACGCTGGGCGGGTCGGCCGGCGTCGCGGAGGACGCCGTGTCCTTGCAGCCAGCGATAGCTATGGCGATGCCTGTCACCGCTATGATCAGGGTTAAGTGTTTGACTTTCATCGGTATGCCTTCCTGGTCTGGGTCCACTTGGCCTGGCTGAGACGAAACAGCTTCCATGGCCTGTTATCCCGCTTGACACGTTGGGAAGGTCAACCTTTTTTTGCCTCAGTAAATGGCTTTCATTGTCCATGAGTCGACAAAGCAGCCGCGCGAGTGTCCGCGTTGTATCGATTCTGTTGAAATAGGCAGTTCTACGGCAGCCAACCGACCAGGTGTGCCAGCTTGCTAAATGGCTGCAGCAACTCGAAGTTGCCTTTGGGCTTTTCATTAAGCTTCCAGGCCTAGGTTTGAGGGTTCTGATTGCCGCAGGCGTATCTATCCCATGCGCGGTATCGATCAGATAATTGGTGGAGTAGGCAAAATAGGCCGGGCCAGCAGATCGGTAAGGGACAGCTTCTTGGGAAGAGCCTCGGCCAGCGTTTCCTCATCGAGGGTATCAAGGTACTCGCGCACGGCGCGCGTGCTAAGCGCCGGATCGCGCCAGTCGACCTCTCCACGCGGAACAGGCCGCCGTCACGGAAGCGGCCGTGGCGATGCTTCGAGAAGGTCGAGTGATTGAGCACTTCATCCTCCAGGCCCAGCCGACAGATCCGACGGTAGGCCAGGTTCAGGTACACCTCTTCGCACAACCGTCGCTCGGAACAGATACCGTAGCAGTAGCCGACAACCAGCATGCGCAGCGTCAACTCTGGGTCAATCGACAGGCGTCCGATGGTGCTGTAGAAATCGGCTAGGTGGCACGCAGATCGCTGAGATCCAGGCACTAGTCGATGTGGCACAAGAGGTGTTAGAGCGGGACGTGGTCTTCCAAATTGAACAGATAGCAAAGGCACTGCTGTCCACCTGGCAACCATCCCATAATGCTGCCCGCCCCATACTCCGCTAGCGACATGATCTTGGCGGTGGCGGATAATTTTTCAACAGAATCGGTCGGCTGCTGCCGGTTACGACTTCTTCAAGCAAAATGCGGCAGAAACAAAAAGCCGCCCCTGCATAAACAGGGGCGGCTCTGGATTGGTACCCGAGGCCGGGGTCGAACCGGCACGCCTTGCGGCGGGGGATTTTCTTACCACTTCGACTTTCGCCGCCAGCACTCTCGCTGTTCGTGGTCTGGAGCACGCCTTCACCATAGCCTTGTAGCCGTAGGTGCCCGCCGTCTGCTCTCTACACCTTCCCAACCACTAGGGTCGGGCTTGGCTCGGCGTTGGCTCGGATGCAGTGGCATCCAGGGCTTTCACCGAGTTTGACGGGCTTCACCTCTGGGGTTTCCCCCGGAGGGCTCAAATATTCAAGTCCCCTGTGTCTACCAATTTCACCACTCGGGCAAGTCTTTCAATACTGGAGCCTAACCGTTTCCGCCTGGCTCCTACTTGGCCCCTAGCCCTCTAAGTCAGGCGCCGGCCCAAGCCTACGAATTCTGCAACCTATTGTCTTCTCTAGCTTTTCCTTCCTAAAGATGGAATTGCCAAGACTTGACAAATCAGATTTTAAGTCTCCTGCGTCTACCGATTTCGCCATTCGGGCAGTAGCGCGGTGAAGCGTGAAGAAAGGACCTACGTATTGTTCGGTCCCATGCGGAAAGGGCTGGAATATATACACGCCCTCCCCTGCACGCAAGTTCGCCAAACCAGCCGAACCTTAAAGAAAAAGCCCTGTAAATCTTCGATCTACAGGGCTTTTCTATTGGAGGCTGAGGTCGGAATCGAACCGGCGTTCACGGATTTGCAATCCGGTGCATAACCACTCTGCTACTCAGCCTTTGAAGCTTGAAGATTCGCTTCGCAAATCTTCCTGATTTGGAGCGGGAAACGAGACTCGAACTCGCGACCCCGACCTTGGCAAGGTCGTGCTCTACCAACTGAGCTATTCCCGCGTCGTGTTGACGGGCGCCATTCTATCGATTGGAGAATCCCTGTCAACTCTTTGATTCAAAAAAAGTTATTTCTCTTTCGGGTCGGTGCTGAGATGCGGCCAGGCAGCCAGCAGGTAGTGAACCATCGACCACAGGGTAAGGGCCGCGGCGATGATCAGCAGGGCGTAGCCGAGCACGACCCAGAAGGTCACCAGCGGCGGATTGGCCAGCAGGATGACCAGGGCGACCATCTGCGCCGCCGTCTTCCACTTGCCGAGGTTGGACACCGCGACATGCGCGCGCGCACCCAGTTCGGCCATCCATTCGCGCAGGGCGGAAACCACGATCTCGCGGCCGATGATGATCATCGCCGGCAGGGTCAGCCACAGGTTGCTGTGCTCTTCCACCAGCAGGACCAGGGCCACCGCGACCGTCAGCTTGTCCGCTACGGGATCGAGGAAGGCGCCGAAGGGCGTGCTCTGCCCCAGCTTGCGCGCGAGGTATCCGTCAAGCCAGTCGGTGGCGCTGGCCAGGGCAAAGACCGCGCTGGCGGCCAGGTGGCTGCCGGAGAAAGGGAGATAGAAGAGGAGAATGAAGATCGGGATGAGCAGAACGCGGAGCAGAGTGAGCAGGTTCGGGATATTCATCGGAAATGAGGTCTGCAAGTTGAACGGGCAATTCTACTCGCTGTGCAGAGCCGCATAAATCTGCTCCGCCAGCTTTTTACTGATGCCAGGGGCCTTGGCGATTTCCTCGGCGCTGGCGCGGCCGAGTTCCTGCAGGCCGCCGAAATGCTTGAGCAGGTCGCGCCGACGCTTCGGCCCTACTCCGGGCACGTCTTCCAGCGTAGAGGTGCGCCGCGCCTTGCCGCGCCGCGCGCGGTGGCCGGTGATGGCGAAGCGGTGCGCCTCGTCGCGGATCTGCTGGATCAGGTGCAGCGCCGGAGAATCGGCCGGCAGGGTGAATTCGTGCTCGGCGTCGTTCAGGTACAGCGTTTCCAGGCCGGGCTTGCGGGTCACGCCCTTGGCCACGCCGAGCAGGATCAGGCCGGCCACCGCCAGTTCCTGCAGCACTTCCTGGGCCATCGCCAACTGGCCCTTGCCGCCGTCGACCAGGAGGATGTCCGGCATCTTGCCCTCACCCTCCTTCAGCCGGCTGAAGCGCCGGGTCAGCGCCTGGTGCATCGCAGCATAGTCGTCGCCCGCGGTGATGCCTTCGATGTTGTAGCGGCGATAGTCCGACTTCAGCGCGCCTTCCGGGCCGAACACCACGCAGGAGGCCACCGTGGCCTCGCCGCTGGAGTGGCTGATGTCGAAGCATTCCAGGCGCTGCGGCGGCTCGGCGAGGTCCAGCGCCTCGGCCAGCGCCTCGAAGCGCGCGGCGACGTGCTGGCGATTGGCGAGGCGCGCCGCCAGGGCCTGCTCGGCGTTGGTCACCGCCAGTTGCTGCCAGCGTGCCCGCGTGCCGCGTACCCGGTGGCTGATTTCCAGTTCGCGGCCGCGTGCTGCGGCGACGGCCGACACCAGCACGGGAAAATCCTCGTGCACGGCATTCACGATCAGCTCGGCGGGCAGGTCGCGCTCGTGATGGCTCAGGTAGTACTGGCTGAGGAAGGCCAGCAGGACGTCGCCCACCTCTTCCTCGATGGCGACCTGGGGAAAGAAGTTCTTGCTGCCCAGCACGCGTCCGCCGCGCACGCTGATCAGGTGCACGCACGCGCCGCCCGGATTGACGATGGCGGCGATCACGTCGACGTCGCCGCTGCCGCCCTCCATGCTCTGCTGGTCCTGCACGCGGCGCAGGATGCCGATCTGGTCGCGCAGCGCCGCCGCCTTCTCGAAGTCCAGGCGCATGGCGGCCTGCTCCATGCCGGCGGTCAGCTCCTCGGCCAGCGCATTGCTGCGGCCCTCGAGGAACATCACCGAGTGACGCACATCCTCGGCGTACTCCTCCGGACTGACCAGTCCGACGCAGGGTCCCTTGCAGCGCTTGATCTGGTACTGCAGGCACGGCCGCGTGCGGTTGCGGAAATAGCTGTCCTCGCATTGACGGACGAGGAACGCCTTCTGCAGCAGGTTGAGGCTTTCGCGAATCGCGCCGGCGCTGGGATACGGGCCGAAATAGCGCCCCTTCTGCTTCTTCGCACCGCGATGGATCGACAGCCGCGGGTACTCGTCCTCGCTGGAGAGGTACACGTAGGGGTACGACTTGTCGTCGCGCAGAAGGATGTTGTAAGGCGGCCGCCATTCCTTGATCAGCGTCTGCTCGAGCAGCAGCGCCTCGGTCTCGTTGGCGGTGATGGTCGTCTCGACCTGGACGATGCGCGCCACCAGGGCAGCGGTCTTCGGCGCCAGGCCGGTCTTGCGGAAGTAGCTGGCGAGGCGCTTCCTGAGATTCTTCGCCTTGCCGACGTAGAGCAGCTTGGCGTCCGCATCGAACATGCGGTACACGCCGGGCCTGCCGCTGCAGGTGGCGAGGAAGGCCGCCGAGTCGAAACCCGCGCTCATGTCAGTGGCTGGCGTCGACCATGCCGTGGCGCACGGCGAGAAGCGCCAGCTCCACGTCGCTGGTGATCGAGAGTTTCTCGAAAATCCGGTAGCGGTAGGTGTTCACGGTTTTCGGCGACAGGCAGAGCTTGTCGGAAATGCTCTGCACCTTGTGGCAGTTGGCGATCATCAGGGCGATCTGGATTTCCCGCTCGGACAGCGTGTCGAACGGCGAACCGTTCTTCTCCGGCTCGAAGGACTTCAGCGCGAGGCTCTGGGCGATCTGCGGACTGATGTAGCGCTGCCCGGCGAAGACCTGGCGAATCGCCTGGACCATCTCCCCCAACCCGGCGCCCTTGGTCAGGTATCCGGCGGCACCGGCCTGCATCAGGCGGGTCGGGAAGGGATCTTCCTCGCAGACGGTGACCACCACGACGCGCACGTCCGGCTGGCTGCGCAGCAACTTGCGGGTCGCCTCGAGGCCGCCGATGCCCGGCATCTTCAGATCCATCAGCACGACATCGGGGTGCAGCTCACGGGCCAGCTTCAACGCGGCCTCGCCCGATTCGGCCTGGCCAACGACCTGCAGGCCCTCTATGTCGGCAAGCATGCGGGTAATACCGGTGCGAACCAGATCGTGATCATCGACCACCAGCACCTTGATCACTCAGCACCTCGTTGCGCAAAAAGGGGAAACAGAAACGTGGAATCCCGGAACCTTATCAGAAAGATGCATCCGGAACCTAGCTTGAAACGTCCAAGTCAAAGTTCAAGCGTCAAAAAAATTACGCAGCAATGACATCACCGCACATGGCGCAGAAAGCAAAAAGCCCGCCAGATAGGCGGGCTCTTCGAAATGATGGCGGAAGCGCAGAGATTCGAACTCTGGGGGCTGTTACACCCGGCGGTTTTCAAGACCGCTGCCTTAAACCACTCGGCCACACTTCCATCGCGGGGCGCAATAGTACCGGATCGCAACACACTGTCAAACTCTGCTGGTTGGCCGTCATATACGCTTTGCTATGATGCGCCTAACCATGTTCATGGTTCATATACAGGAGTGCTAACCATGCAAGAACGCCAATACCTCAATGCCACAGCCGTGGAGCAGAAGGAGGTCAGCGGGGTCCTGCGCAATACCTATGGACTGCTCGCCCTCACTCTCGCCTTCAGCGGCCTGGTGGCCTACGTTTCGCAACAGATGCGTGTGCCCTACCCCAGCATCTTCGTCGTGTTGATCGGCTTCTATGGTCTGTTCTTCCTGACGGTCAAACTGCGCAATAGCGCCTGGGGTCTGCTCAGCACCTTCGCCCTGACCGGCTTCATGGGTTACACCCTCGGTCCGATCCTGAACCTGTACCTGGGCATGGCCAACGGCGCCAGCGTGATCTCCTCGGCGTTCTTCATGACCGCCCTGGTGTTCTTCGGCCTGTCCGCCTACGTGCTGACCACCCGCAAGGACATGAGCTTCCTGTCCGGGTTCATCACCGCCGGCTTCTTCGTCCTGCTGGGCGCGGTGCTGGTCTCGCTGTTCTTCCAGATCAGCGGCCTGCAACTGGCGATCAGCGCCGGCTTCGTGCTGTTCTCCTCGGCGATGATCCTGTTCCAGACCAGCGCGATCATCCACGGCGGCGAGCGCAACTACATCATGGCGACCATCAGCCTGTACGTGTCGATCTACAACCTGTTCATCAGCCTGCTGCAGATCTTCGGCATCATGGGCAGCGACGACTGACAGCTTCCAGGCACTCCAGAAAAGCCCGTTTCGACGGGCTTTTTCTTTTTCCGTCCGGCGAAAGTATCATCCTGCGAAAATCCTCCAGCACGGCCCGCCCATGAAATTCGCCATCGCCCTGTTCGCGCCGCCCCACTCGCCCGCCGCCCGCCGCGCCCTGCGCTTCGCCGAAGCGGCGCTGGCCGGCGGCCATGAGATCGTCCGCCTGTTCTTCTACCAGGAAGGCGTGCACAGCGCGTCGAGCAACGCAGTGGCTGGCCAGGACGAACTGGACGTCGCCGCCGCCTGGACCCGCTTCGTAGCCGACAACCGGCTCGACGGCGTGGTCTGCATCGCCGCCGCCCTGCGCCGTGGCGTGCTCAACCAGGAAGAGGCCAACCGCTACTCTCGTCCCGCGGCCAACCTGCAGGCGCCCTGGGAGCTGTCCGGGCTCGGTCAGCTGCATGAAGCGACGCAACAGGCGGACCGGCTGGTCTGCTTCGGAGGCCACTGATGAGCAAATCGCTGCTGATCGTCAGCCGCCAGGCGCCCTGGTCCGGCCCCGGCGCCCGCGAAGCCCTGGATATCGCCCTCGCCGGCGGCGCCTACGACCTGCCCATCGGCCTGCTGTTCCTCGATGACGGCGTGTTCCAGCTCGTCCCGGACCAGCGCCCCGCCAGCATCGAGCAGAAGGACCTGCAGGCCAACCTGCAGGCCCTGCCTCTGTTCGGCATCGACGAGCTCTTCACCGCCGCCCGCAGCCTTGGCGAACGCGGGCTGGACGCGGACGGCCTGATACTGCCGGTGCAGGTCCTCGACGACGCGGCCCTGCGCGACCTGATTCAACGCTACGACCAGGTAATCACCCTCTGATGGCCACTCTCCACCTGCTCTCGCACTCCCCGTTCAACGACGGCCGCCTCGCCAGCTGCCTGCACCTGCTCGGCCCGGACGACGGCGTGCTGCTCAGCGGCGAAGCGGTGCACGCCCTGCGCGCCGGCACCGCGCCGTGCCAGGCGCTGGAACTGATGCCCGCCGGCAACCCGCTGTTCGCCCTGCTCGAAGACCTGCAGGCGCGCGGCCTGGACGACGTGCCGGCACGGGTCGTCGCGCTGGACTACCCCGGGTTCGTCGAACTCTGCACCCGTTTCGACAAGGTCAACGCCTGGCTATGAGCACCCTTCTGGTCAACGGACAACCCATCGCCCTCGACAAGGACGGCTACCTGCAATACCTGCAGGACTGGTCCGACGCGGTCGCCGAGGCGCTCGCCCACAACGAGGGGCTCAATCTCACGCCGGCGCACTGGGAAATCCTTCTGCTGCTGCGCGAGTTCTACGGCGAGTTCCAGCTGTCGCCGGCCAACCGCCCGCTGATCAGGTACGTCGCCCAGCGCCTCGGCCCGGACAAGGGCAACAGCCTGCACCTCAACCTCCTGTTCAAGGGCACCCCGGCCAAGCTTGCCGCCAAGCTCGCCGGCCTGCCCAAGCCGACCAACTGCCTATGACCCCCGCCCCGCTCGTACTCCAAACGCCCGCCGAACACCTCTTCGCCCAGTTCGTCCGCATCCTCGGCAAGGGCAAGCGCGGCGCGCGCAGCATGACCCGCGACGAGGCCCGCGAAGCGCTGGGCATGATCCTCGACGGCGCGGTCGAGGAAACCCAGCTCGGCGCCTTCCTCATGCTCCTGCGCCACAAGGAGGAGAACGCCGAGGAGCTGGCCGGTTTCGCCGACGCGGTACGCAGTCGCCTGGATGCCCCGGCGATCGCCGTCGATCTCGACTGGCCGACCTACGCCGGCAAGAAGCGCCACCTGCCCTGGTACCTGCTGGCGGCGAAATGCCTGGCCGGCAGCGGAGCGCGCATCCTCATGCATGGCGGCGGCGCGCATACCGCCGGGCGTCTGTACAGCGAGCAACTGCTGGACACCCTGGACATCCCGCTGTGCCGCGACTGGAACAGCGTCGCCACGGCGCTGGACGACCACGGCCTGGCCTTCGCCCCGCTGATGGACTGGATGCCGCGCCTGCAACGCATGATCGACCTGCGCAACACCCTCGGCCTGCGTTCGCCGATGCACTCCGCCGTGCGCCTGCTCAACCCGCTGGGCGCCACCTGCATCCTGCAGAGCATCTTCCACCCCGGCTACCAGGAAATGCACCGCGAAGGCAGCCGCCTGCTCGGCGACCGCGCCATCGTGATCAAGGGCGAAGGCGGCGAAATCGAGGTGAATCCGGACAGCCCTGCACATCTCTACGGCTGCGCAGACGGCGCGAGCTGGGACGAGGAATGGCCGGCGCTCTCCGCCCAGCGCCACGTCAAGCCGGAACGGCTGGACCCGGCCGATCTGCTCGCCACCTGGCGCGGCGAGCGGGACGATGCCTATGGCGAACTCGCCGTGCTCTCCACCATCGCCCTGGGCCTGCGCGGCCTGGGCATGCCGCGCGAGGACGCCTTCGCCGAGGCGCACCGTCGCTGGGATTCGCGGGATCGATCGATCTGATCGATCCTTCAGGTCATGTTTTTGCGCCGATCCATCGTCGCCATGCCGTTAGACTGGTCCCAAGACTCACTCACGGAGCCAGGAATATGGGACAGCTGATCGATGGACGCTGGCATGACCAGTGGTACGACACCGGCGAGGACGGCCGCTTCCGCCGCGAGAACGCCCAACGACGCAACTGGATCACCGCCGACGGCAGCCCGGGCCCCAGCGGCGAAGGCGGCTTCCGCGCGGAAGCCGGGCGTTATCACCTCTACGTTTCCCTGGCCTGCCCCTGGGCCAACCGCACGCTGATCTTTCGCCAGCTCAAGGGGCTGGAGAAGCTGATCGACGTTTCCGTGGTCAGTTGGCTGATGGAGGAAAATGGCTGGACCTTCGACCCCGCCACCGGTTCCACCGGCGACACCCTCGATGGCCTGCAGTTCCTGCACCAGCGCTACACCGCCGAAGACCCGCACTACAGCGGCCGGGTGACCGTGCCGGTGCTGTGGGACAAGCAGCTCAAGCGCATCGTCAGCAACGAATCGGCGGAAATCATCCGCATGTTCAACTCGGCGTTCGACGAGCTCACCGGCAACCACCTGGATTTCTATCCCCCCGCCCTGCGCGAGGAGATCGACGCCCTCAACGAGCGCATCTACCCGGCGGTGAACAACGGCGTCTACCGCGCCGGCTTCGCCACCAGCCAGGAAGCCTACGAGGAAGCCTTCACCACGCTGTTCGAGGAACTGGACTGCCTGGAAGAGCGACTCTCCACTCGCCGCTACCTGACCGGCGAGTACGTGACCGAGGCCGACTGGCGCCTGTTCACCACGCTGATCCGCTTCGATGCGGTCTATCACGGCCACTTCAAGTGCAACCTGCGGCGCCTGGCCGACTATCCGAACCTCTCGGGCTGGCTGCGCGAGCTGTACCAGTGGCCGGGCGTGGCGGGCACGGTGAATTTCCAGCACATCAAGAACCACTACTACGGCAGCCACCGCACCATCAACCCGACCGGCATAGTGCCGCTCGGGCCGCAGCAGGACTTCAGCGCGCCGCATGGGCGGAATCATCTGCCGGGCAAGGGCGCGTACCGCGGCTGACGTAGGAGCGAGCTTGCTCGCGAAATCTCCGCGCACCAACGCCAAAGCTTGGATTGAGGAGGTTCGCGAGCAAGCTCGCTCCTACAGGGAATGAGGCATCCGTTCCGGGCAGACGGCCCTGATCGATCAGAGCGGCTTGTCGATGCCGTCGTAGAGCTTCTGCAAGGCACCCAGCCGCTGCCGGTAGCGCTTCTCCAGGCAGGCCCTGTCGGCGCCGCAGGCGCGTCGCTGCTTCAACCACGCCTGCTGGGCATCCTGCATGTCGCCGCGAACGCCCATGGCGAACAGACCGGAGAGCAGGCGGTAGGTGGTCGCCATCTCGACATCCTGCTCGGATAGATGGCGGTCGGCGCAGATGGCCTTTTCGTCCGCCCGCAGCGCCTTGCTGCAGTCGAAGCTGGCAGCGGATGCCGAGGCCAGCGGAGCGGCCAGGGCGATCGCGGCCAGGATGCGCCATTTCCCTGCCCGCTTCATTGCTGCCCCTCGAACCAGGCCAGCTTGTCGCGCAGCTGGACCACCTCGCCGACGATCACCAGGGTCGGCGCGTGGACTTCGTGCTCGGCCACCAGTTTCGGCAGATCGGCCAGGGTGCCGGTGAACACCCGCTGGTGCGTGGTGGTGCCCTGCTGTACCAGCGCCGCGGGCGTATCCGCCGCGCGGCCATGGCGGATCAGTTCGTTGCAGATCACCGGCAGGCCGACCAGCCCCATGTAGAACACCAGGGTCTGCCCCGGCGCCACCAGATCGGCCCAGGGCAGGTCGCTGGTGCCGTCCTTCAGGTGGCCGGTGACGAAGCGCACCGACTGCGCATAGTCGCGGTGGGTCAGCGGAATCCCGGCATAGGCCGCGCAGCCGCTGGCCGCGGTGATGCCCGGCACCACCTGGAACGGGATGCCATTGGCCGCCAGTTCGTCGATTTCCTCGCCACCACGGCCGAAGATGAACGGATCGCCGCCCTTCAGGCGCAGCACGCGCTTGCCCTGCTTGGCCAGGTCCACCAGCAGGCGGTTGATCTCGTCCTGCGGCACTGCGTGGTCGGAGCGGCGCTTGCCGACGTACAGACGGTCGGCATCGCGGCGGCAGAGGTCGAGGATCGCCGGCGCCACCAGGCGGTCGTAGAGCACCACGTCGGCCTGCTGCATCAGGCGCAGGGCGCGGAAGGTCAGCAGGTCCGGATCGCCCGGCCCGGCGCCGACCAGGTATACCTCGCCACGGGCAGCGGTCTGGCCGCCGTCCAGCTTGTCCTGCAGCAGGCGCTCGGCCTCTGCCGCACGACCGGCAAGCATGCGCTCGGCCACTGGTCCCTGGAAGACCTCCTCCCAGAAGATTCGCCGCTGCTGCAACTCCGGCAGACGCTGCTTCACCGCATCGCGGAAGCGGCTCGCCAGACCCGCAAGCTGGCCATAGGTGGAGGGAATCCAGGTTTCCAGCTTCGCCCGCAGCAAGCGCGCCAGCACCGGCGCATCGCCGCCGCTGGAGACCGCCACCACCAGCGGAGAACGGTCGACGATGGCCGGGAAGATCACGCTGCACAACGCCGGCGAATCGACCACGTTGACCGGCACGCCGCGCCCATGGGCGTCGGCGGAAACCCGGGCGTTGAGCGGTTCGTCGTCGGTGGCTGCGATGACCAGCACGCAGCCATCGAGATCGCCTTCGGCATAGCCGCGCAGGAAGGATTCGCCCTGCCCCTGTTCCACCAGTTGGCTCAGCTCCGGATGGATGTCCGGCGCGACCACACGCAGTTGCGCGCCCGCCTCGGCGAGCAGGCGCGCCTTGCGCAGCGCGACGTCGCCGCCGCCGACCAGCAGCGCGCGGCGGCCGCGCAGGTTATGGAACAGTGGCAGGAAGTCCATCTCAGCCGATCACCTCGATGCCGCCCATGTAGGGCTTGAGCACGTCCGGCACGCGGATCGAGCCGTCGGCCTGCTGGTAGTTCTCCAGCACCGCTACCAGGGTGCGGCCCACTGCCAGGCCGGAGCCGTTGAGGGTGTGCACCAGTTCCGGCTTGCCGGTTTCCGGGTTGCGCACCCGTGCCTGCATGCGGCGGGCCTGGAAGTCGCCGCAGTTGGAGCAGGAGGAAATCTCGCGGTACTTGTCCTGGCTCGGCACCCAGACCTCGATGTCGTAGGTCTTGGTCGCGCCGAAGCCCATGTCGCCGGTGCACAGGACGATGGTGCGGTACGGCAGCTCGAGCAGCTGCAGGACCCGTTCGGCGTTGCCGGTCAGGCTTTCCAGCGCCTCGAAGGACTTCGACGGCTCGACGATCTGCACCATCTCAACCTTGTCGAACTGATGCTGGCGGATCATCCCGCGGGTGTCGCGGCCGGAAGCGCCCGCCTCGCTGCGGAAGCACGGCGTGTGGGCGACGAACTTCAGCGGCAGCTGCTTGGCGTCGAGAATCTGCCCGGCGACGATGTTGGTCAGCGAGACCTCGGCTGTCGGGATCAGGTACAGGTCCGGATCGTTCTCGCGGCCGATCTTGAACAGGTCTTCCTCGAACTTCGGCAGCTGGCCGGTGCCCTGCAGCGCCGGAGCCTGGACCAGGTAGGGGGTGTAGGCCTCCTCGTAGCCATGCTCGCGGGTGTGCAGGTCGATCATGAACTGCGCCAGGGCGCGGTGCAGGCGGGCGATCGGACCGCGCATCAGGGCGAAGCGGGCGCCGGACAGCCGCGCGGCGGTCTCGAAGTCCAGCCAGCCGTGCTGTTCGCCGAGGGCGACGTGGTCCTTGATCTCGAAATCGAAGGCCTTCGGCGTGCCCCAGCGCCGAACCTCGACGTTGTGATCCTCATCCGCGCCCACCGGCACAGACTCGTCCGGCAGGTTGGGGATGTTCAGCAGCATGCCGTCCAGTTCCGCCTGGATCGCTTCCAGCTCGCGCTTGCCGGCTTCCAGTTCGTCGCCCATGCGGTTCACGTCGGCCATCAGCGGAGCGATGTCCTCGCCGCGCTGCTTGGCCTGGCCGATGGCCTTGGAGCGGGCGTTGCGCTCGGCCTGGAGCTGTTCGGTACGGGTCTGCACGGACTTGCGCTGGTTCTCCAGCGCCTCGAAGCGCGCCACGTCCAGGGTGAAGCCACGGGTGGCCAGGCGTGCCGCCACTTCCTGCGGCTGGGTACGTACCAGTTTGGAATCGAGCATGGTCTGTTCTCGTGTCTGAATAGGAGCGGCGTCTCATGCCGCACAGGGCCGGTTCAGGATCGCGCAGGCCAGGGCCAGGCAAGCGGAAACAGGCGAAAAAGCGGAGTTTACCTTCGGCGAACGCGCATTCCGAGTCCGTTTCGACACAGCATGGCCGACCTGCGGCGAATCATGGGCCGGCGATCAGGATTTTCTGCGCTTTCGCGGGCTCGCCCGGTCGAGCGCCGCCAGATGCCTGAGCTTCTCGCCGATCTTCAGCTCCAGCCCTCGCGGCACGGGCTGGTAGTACTGGCGCGGCTGCAGCGCCTCGGGAAAATAGTCTTCCCCGGCGGCATAGGCATCCGGCTCGTCATGGGCGTAGCGATATTCCTCGCCGTAGCCGAGGTTCTTCATCAGCTTGGTCGGCGCGTTGCGCAGGTGCAGCGGGACTTCCAGCGAACCGTGTTCCGCCGCATCGCGCATCGCCGCCTTGAAGCCCATGTAGACGGCATTGCTCTTCGGCGCGCAGGCCAGGTAGACGATGGCCTGGGCCACCGCCAGCTCGCCCTCGGGGCTGCCGAGGCGCTCCTGCACGTCCCAGGCCGACAGGCACAGGCTCAGGGCGCGCGGATCGGCGTTGCCGATGTCCTCGCTGGCCATGCGCACCACGCGGCGGGCGAGATACAGCGGGTCGCAGCCGCCGTCGAGCATGCGTGCAAACCAGTAGAGCGCGGCATCCGGATTGGAGCCGCGCACCGATTTGTGCAGGGCGCTGATCTGGTCGTAGAAGGCTTCGCCGCCCTTGTCGAAGCGCCGACGGCTGTCGCCGAGCAGGTTCTGCAGCAGTTCCGGGGCGATTTCCCCGCCGTCGTCCACCAGGTCGGCGGCGTTTTCCAGCAGGTTGAGCAGGCGCCGGCCATCGCCATCGGCGGCGGCCAGGAGAATTTTGAAGCTGTCGTCCGGCAGGCTCAACTGGCGCTTGCCGAGCCCCTTGTCCTCGGTCAGGGCGCGTTGCACCAGCTTGCGCAGCGCCACCTCATCCAGACTTTTCAGCACGTAGACGCGGGCCCGCGAGAGCAGCGCGTTGTTCAGTTCGAAGGACGGGTTCTCGGTGGTGGCGCCGATGAAGATCAGCGTGCCGTCTTCCACGTAGGGCAGGAAGGCGTCCTGCTGGCTCTTGTTGAAGCGGTGCACCTCGTCGACGAAGAGGATGGTGCGGCGGCCGTACTGGCCGGCGTGCTGCTTCGCCACATCCACGGCCTGGCGGATTTCCTTGACGCCGGAAAGCACCGCGGAAATCGTCTCGAAATGGGCGTCGGAAACCTTCGCCAGCAGGCGCGCCAGGGTGGTCTTGCCGACGCCCGGCGGGCCCCAGAAGATCATCGAGTGCAGCGCGCCCTGCTCCAGCGCCTCGCGCAGCGGCTTGCCGCGGGCGAGCAGGTGCTCCTGGCCGACGTATTCGTCGAGGTTGGCCGGACGCAGGCGCGCGGCCAGGGGCTGGGCTACGGGTTCGGAGCTGAACAGGTCCACACTGCTACCTATACGTCAGGCCGTCATTCCTGGATGACGTCGACGCCCTTCGGCACTTCGAAGACGAACTGCCCGGCGTCGATCGACTGGTTCATCTTCACGTCGAAGAACAGGATGTTGGTGCGCTGGCCGACGCTGTCGATCAGCTGCATGTCGTTGACCACGCCGTTGCGGAAGGAAATCCGCAGGTTGTCGAACAGGGTGTCCTTGTCCTTCGGCTTGAGAATGAAGTCCACCACGTTGCCGGCTTCCTTGCGGGTGATGTCGAAGCTCTCGTGGATCTTCGAGGTATCGCCGGACAGCAGCAGCGCCGGAGTCTGGGTCAGGCGCTGGTCGAGCTTCTGGATGGTCACCTGCTCCAGGTCCGGGTCGAACAGCCAGACCTTCTCGCCGTTGGAGATCAGCAGTTGCTCCTGCGGCGCATCGGTGTGCCAGCGGAACAGGCCGGGGCGCTTCAGGCTCAGTTGGCCGGCGGTTTCCTGCAGGCGGGTGCCACTGCCGTCCAGGGTCAGCTGGGAGAAGCGCGCGGTCATGGTCTGGGCCTTGCCCAGCAGCTCGCTCAGGCGCTGGGCGGCGACGGAGTCGTCGGCGCGCGCCTGCACGCCGGTCAACGCCAGCGCGGCGATCAAAAGCATGCGGATCAGTCGCATGGATGTCCTCGAATGGATTCAGTCGCGGATAGGGGCCGGCGCGATGACTTCGCGCGTGCCGTTGGTATTCATCGGGGTGACCACGCCGGCCATTTCCATGGCCTCGATCATCCGGGCGGCGCGGTTGTAGCCGATCTTCAGCTTGCGCTGCACCGACGAGATGGAAGCACGCCGGCTCTCGGTGACGAAGCGCACGGCCTCATCGTACAGCGGATCTTCCTCGCTGCCTTCGCCGCCTTCGCCACCGCCATCGAAGCTGCCGCCACCACCGCCGCCTTCGTCGGCGCCGGCGAGGATGTCTTCGATGTAGTCCGGCGCGCCACGCATCTTCCACGCCTCGACCACGCGGTGCACCTCGTCATCGGAGACGAAGGCACCGTGCACGCGGAACGGCAGGCCGGTGCCCGGCGGCAGGTAGAGCATGTCGCCGTGGCCGAGCAGCTGTTCGGCGCCACCCTGGTCGAGGATGGTGCGCGAGTCGATCTTGCTGGACACCTGGAAGGCGATGCGGGTCGGGATGTTCGCCTTGATCAGGCCGGTGATCACGTCCACCGACGGCCGCTGGGTCGCCAGGATCAGGTGGATGCCCGCCGCCCGCGCCTTCTGCGCGATACGCGCGATCAGCTCTTCGACCTTCTTGCCGACGATCATCATCATGTCGGCGAATTCGTCGACCACCACCACGATGGTCGGCAGGGTCTTCAGCAGCGGCGCCTCGTCTTCCATGCTCTCGCGGCGGTACAGCGGATCGGTCAGCGGCGCGCCGGCTTCCTCGGCGTCCTTCACCTTGCGGTTGAAGCCGGCCAGGTTGCGCACGCCCATGGCGGCCATCAGCTTGTAGCGCCGCTCCATCTCGGCGACGCTCCAGCGCAGCGCGTTGGCCGCCTCCTTCATGTCGGTGACGACCGGGCAGAGCAGGTGCGGGATGCCTTCGTAGATCGACAGTTCGAGCATCTTCGGGTCGATCATGATCAGCCGCGCCTCTTCCGGCGTCGACTTGAACAGGATCGACAGGAGCATGGCGTTCACCCCCACCGACTTGCCGGAGCCGGTGGTACCGGCCACCAGCAGGTGCGGCATCTTCGCCAGGTCGGTGATGATCGGCCGGCCGCCGATGTCGTGGCCAAGGGCCAGCGGCACGGTGGACTTGTGCTCGTCGTACTCCGGCGACATCAGCACTTCGGAGAAGCGCACCATCTGCCGGTCTTCGTTGGGAATCTCGATGCCCACGGTGGTCTTGCCGGGGATCACTTCCACCACCCGTACGCTGATCACCGCCAGCGAGCGCGCCAGGTCCTTGGCCAGGTTGGAAATGCGGCTGACCTTCACGCCGGCCGCCGGCTGGATTTCGAAGCGGGTGATCACCGGGCCCGGATGGACGGATTCCACCTGGACCTCGACGCCGAACTCCTTGAGCTTGATCTCCAGCAGGCGCGACATGGCCTCCAGCGATTCGGGCGAGTAGCTCTTCTTCTTCTCACCGGCCGGGTCGAGCAGGGACAGCGGCGGCAGAGTGCCTTCCACGGCGCTGTCGACGAACAGCGGGGCCTGCTTCTCCTTCTGCACGCGCCTGCTCGCCTCCACCGGCTTGGGCGGCGGGGGCGGATCGATCTTCGGCGCCGGGCGGCTCTCGCGCTCCTGCACGCTCTTGACCAGGGATTCCTCGCGCTCGATCAGGCGCTCCTTGACCTTCGCCTGCTCCCGCACATCGGGAACCACCGGCGCGACCACCTCGGCGACCCGAACGTCCATCTCGCGCAGTTGCGCGGTCAGCTGCTTGCGCTCGCTGCGCGCGCTCCACCAGCGATTGGCGGCGTTCTGGATCAGTTCGAAGAGGTCGAGGGTGATCTTCCCGGTCAGGTCCATGACCTTGAACCAGGACATGTCGGCGAACACGGTGAGACCGAAGAGGAATAGCGACAGGAACAGCAGCGTGCTGCCCTGCACGTTCAGGGCGTTGACCCCGGCCTGGCCGAGGCTCTCGCCCACGGCGCCGCCCGCCGAAGCCGGCATGTGCGCGCCGCTGGTGTGGAAATGGATATAGGCCAGCGCGGAGCCGGACAGGATCAGGAACACCAGGCCGATCAGGCGCCAGGAGAACAGCCAGCCGCTCCACTCCCAGGGCATGTGGCGCTTGCGGAACACCTGCCAGGTCTTGACGGCCAGCAGCAGCGGGAAGACGTAGGCGAAATAACCGAGGGCCATGAACAGGATGTCGGCGAACATCGCCCCCAGGCGACCGGCGGCGTTCTGCACCTGCACCACGTGGCTGGAGTGGCTCCAGCCCGGGTCGGACGGGTCGTAGGTGAGCAGCGCCATCCACAGATAGAGGCACAGTGCGCCCAGCGCGATCAGGGCCCCTTCCTTCAGGCGATAATGCAACTGCTGCCGCCATGCGGCTGCGTGGCTTGCTGTGGTCGTGTCCTTCAAAACGCGTCTTTTCCTGCGCACGGGGCGCGTCCGAGAGTCTGTGAGCGCCCTATTGTACGGCTTTGACCAGCCGATACCAGCGAAGCCCGGGAGGATGTCCAGCGCTTTGCCGGGCTTTCAGGGTTCGGTGTAGCATAGCCCGAAGCAGCTTTCCGACTGCTCCATTGGAGCATGCATTCTCTTATGTGACAAAGGCTTATGGAGTCTTTTTTATGAATGAAGTCAAGCATTCGCGGCTGATCGTCCTGGGTTCCGGCCCGGCGGGCTACACCGCAGCCGTCTATGCCGCGCGCGCCAACCTCAAGCCTGTCGTCATCACAGGCATCCAGCCCGGCGGCCAGCTCACCACCACCACCGAAGTGGACAACTGGCCGGGCGACGTGGAAGGCCTGACCGGCCCGGCGCTGATGGAGCGGATGCAGCAGCACGCCCAGCGCTTCGACACCGAGATTGTCTACGACCACATCCACACCGCCGAGTTGCAGCAGAAGCCGTTCATCCTCAAGGGTGACAGCGCCACCTACAGCTGCGACGCCCTGATCATCGCCACCGGCGCCTCCGCCCAGTACCTGGGCATGTCGTCCGAGGAAGCCTTCATGGGCAAGGGCGTCTCCGCCTGCGCCACCTGCGACGGCTTCTTCTATCGCAACCAGGTGGTCTGCGTGGTCGGCGGCGGCAACACCGCGGTCGAGGAAGCACTGTACCTGTCCAACATCGCCAGGGAAGTCCACCTGATCCACCGCCGCGACAAGCTGCGCTCGGAGAAGATCCTGCAGGACAAGCTGTTCGAGAAGGCCGCCAACGGCAACATCCGCCTGCACTGGAATACCACTCTCGACGAAGTGCTGGGCGACGAGATGGGCGTCACCGGCGTGCGCCTGAAGGACACCCAGAACGGCGAAACCCGTAACCTGGACCTGTCCGGCGTGTTCATCGCCATCGGCCACAAGCCGAACACCGACCTGTTCAAGGGCCAGCTGGAAATGCGCGACGGCTACCTGGTGGTCAAGGGCGGCGGCGAAGGCAACGCCACCCAGACCAGCATCGAGGGCGTATTCGCCGCCGGCGACGTGGCCGACCACGTCTATCGCCAGGCGATCACCTCCGCCGGCGCCGGCTGCATGGCCGCGCTGGATGCGGAAAAGTTCCTCGACGCCTGACCAGTCCGGGGAGGCCCGCCCTCCCCTGCCCCGCCATGCTGACCTGGCTATCCCGCCGCAATTTCGAGTTCCCGCCCCTGGAAAAGGCCCTGCACGAGCCCAACGGCCTGCTCGCGGCCGGCGGGGACCTCGACCCGCGCCGGCTGATCCAGGCCTACCGGCATGGCTGCTTCCCCTGGTACCAGGACGGCCAGCCGCTGCTCTGGTGGTCGCCCGATCCACGCACCGTGCTGTTTCCCGACGAACTGCACATTTCCCGCAGCCTGGCGAAATGCCTGCGCCAGCAGCGCTTCCGGATCACCATCGACCAGGCGTTCGCTGACGTCATCCGCCAGTGCGCCGCTCCGCGGGATTACGCTGACGGCACCTGGATCACCGAGGCGATGCAGAATGCCTACATCGACCTGCATCGCCGCGGCATCGCCCATTCCGTCGAGGCCTGGGCGGACGGCGAACTGGTGGGCGGGCTCTACGGGCTGGCCATGGGCCGGCTGTTCTTCGGCGAGTCGATGTTCAGCCGCCGGGACAACGCCTCGAAAGTCGCGTTCGTCGGCCTGGTCCAGCGGCTGCGCGCCGCCGGTTTCGCCCTGATCGACTGCCAGATGCCGACCCAGCACCTCCACAGCCTGGGCGCACGGGCCATTCCCCGCCGGGAATTCGCCGAGTACCTGCGCCTGTATCTCGACCAACAGCCAGCGCACGACTGGCGTTCGCAAGCGGACTTGCCCGGCCTGGCATAAACTTGCCAGAGGGTTTCCGTGGGGGTTGAAACATGACCGAACTGGCCCGCCTGAAGTTCTACGCCACCCAACCGCATCCTTGCAGCTACCTGCCCGAGGAACAGGCAACTACGCTGTTTCTCGACCCCAGCCAGCCGATGGATGCCCAGTTGTACGCGTCGCTTTCCGAAGTCGGCTTCCGGCGCAGCGGCGAGCACCTCTACCGCCCCCACTGCCAGCACTGCACCGCCTGCATCCCCGCGCGCATTCCTGTCGCTCCGTTCCACCCGAACCGCCAGCAGAAGCGTATCCTCAAGCGCAACGCCGATCTCGAAGTATTCAAGCGTCGTCCGTCCTTCACCGAGGAGTACTACGCGCTGTACACGCGCTACATCGAACAGCGCCACGCGGACGGCGACATGTACCCGCCCAGCCGCGATCAGTTCACCACCTTTCTGGTGCGCGACCTGCCGTTCAGCCGTTTCTACGAATTCCGCCTGCAGGGCCGGCTGCTCGCCGTCGCGGTGACCGACGTGCTGCCCAACGGGCTTTCCGCGGTCTACACCTTCTACGACCCGGACGAAGAGCGCCGCAGCCTTGGCCGCTACGCCATTCTCTGGCAGATCGGCGAAAGCGCACGCCTGGGCCTGCAGGCGGTCTACCTTGGGTACTGGATAAAGAACTGCCGGAAGATGAACTACAAGACCCAGTACCGTCCGATCGAGCTGTTCGTCAACCAGCGCTGGGTCGTATTGAGCTGACTGTTTTCATCGCCCCGTGGCGCAACCCGGCGTTTTCAGGCACAATGCTCGCCTTTTTTAATGGCCCACAACGGGGCCACCCATAGATACCGAGGGCTCTACTGCATGTCGAAAGAAGACAGCTTCGAAATGGAAGGCACTGTCATCGACACCCTGCCCAACACCATGTTCCGCGTGGAGTTGGAGAACGGGCACGTCGTTACCGCGCACATCTCCGGTAAGATGCGCAAGAATTACATTCGTATCCTGACCGGCGACAAGGTTCGCGTAGAACTGACGCCCTACGACCTGAGCAAGGGTCGCATCACCTACCGCGCCCGCTAAGGCCGGTACCCTGGGCAACCGAAACGCCCAGACGAACAGAAGAACGCCCGGCATTGCCGGGCGTTTTCATTTCCGCGAAACCGAGCCTCAGGCAGGCTCGGCGACCGTTTCGTACTCGAAGACCAGCTCCTCGTCCTTCAGGTCGACGTGAGCCACGCCGCCATGCTCGGCCAGTTCGCCGAAGAGGATTTCCTCGGCCAGCGGACGCTTGATCTTGTCCTGGATCAGCCGTGCCATCGGTCGCGCACCCATCTGCGGGTCGTAGCCCTTCTCCGCCAGCCAGCCGCGCGCGGCATCGCTGACTTCGAGCTGGACACGCTTGTCCTCCAACTGCGCCTGAAGTTCGATGAGGAACTTGTCGACCACGGACTTGATGGTCTCGTGGCTCAGGCGGCCGAACTGGATGACGGTATCCAGGCGGTTGCGGAACTCCGGCGTGAAGCTCTTCTTGATCACTTCCATGGCGTCGCTGGAGTGGTCCTGCAGCGTGAAGCCGATGGAGGCCCGCGCCGCGGTTTCCGCACCGGCGTTGGTGGTCATGATCAGGATGACGCTGCGGAAGTCCGCCTTGCGCCCGTTGTTGTCGGTCAGGGTGCCGTGGTCCATCACCTGCAGCAGCAGGTTGAAGACTTCCGGGTGGGCCTTCTCGATCTCGTCCAGCAGCAGCACGCAGTGCGGCGTCTTGGTGATCGCCTCGGTGAGCAGCCCGCCCTGGTCGAACCCGACGTAGCCGGGAGGCGCGCCGATCAGCCGCGACACGGTATGCCGCTCCATGTACTCGGACATGTCGAAGCGCACCAGCTCGACGCCCAGCGCCTTGGCCAGCTGCCGCGCCACTTCGGTCTTGCCGACCCCGGTGGGACCGGCGAAGAGGAAGGAGCCGACCGGCTTGTCCGGCGACTTCAACCCGGCCCGGGACAGCTTGATCGCGGTGGACAGCGATTCGATGGCATCGCTCTGGCCGAACACGGTGAGCTTGAGGTCGCGCTCGAGATTGCGCAGCAGCTCCTTGTCCGACGTGGTGACGTGCTTCGGCGGAATGCGCGCGATCTTCGCCACGATGTCCTCGACCTGGGCCACCTCGATGCGCTTCACGCGCTTCTCTTCCGGCTGCAGGCGCTGGTAGGCGCCGGCCTCGTCGATCACGTCGATGGCCTTGTCCGGCATGTGGCGGTCGTTGATGTAGCGGGCCGCCAGCTCCGCCGCCGCGCGCAGGGCTTCGTCGCTGTACTCGATGCGGTGATGCTGCTCGAAGCGCGCCTTGAGGCCCTTGAGGATGCCGACGGTGTCTTCCACGGATGGCTCGACCACGTCGACCTTCTGGAAGCGCCGCGCCAGGGCGCGGTCCTTCTCGAAGATGCCGCGGAATTCCTGGAAGGTCGTCGAGCCGATGCAGCGGATCTCGCCGGAGGACAGCAGCGGCTTGAGCAGGTTGGAAGCATCCATCACCCCACCGGAGGCCGCACCGGCGCCGATGATGGTGTGGATCTCGTCGATGAACAGCACCGCGTGCGGGCGCTTGCGCAGTTCGTTGAGCAGCGCCTTGAAGCGCTTCTCGAAGTCGCCGCGGTATTTGGTGCCGGCCAGCAGCGCGCCGAGGTCCAGCGAGTAGACCACGCTGTCGGACAGCAGGTCGGGCACCTGGCCATCGACGATGCGCTTGGCCAGGCCTTCGGCGATGGCCGTCTTGCCGACGCCCGCCTCGCCAACCAGCAGCGGGTTGTTCTTGCGCCGACGAGCAAGGATCTGCGCCACCCGCTCGACTTCCGGCTCGCGCCCGACCAGCGGATCGATCCGCCCCTGCCGCGCCAGTTCGTTCAGATTGCTGGCATAGGCATCCAACGGATGGCTGGAGGTCGAGGATTCACCACCCTCTTCATCCTGCATGTCCTGTTCGCTGTCCTGATGCTCGGCATGGCCGGGCACCTTGGAGATGCCATGGGCGATGTAGTTGACCACATCTATACGGGCGACGCTCTGCTGCTTGAGCAGGAACACCGCCTGGCTTTCCTGTTCGCTGAAGATCGCCACCAGCACGTTGGCGCCGGTCACTTCGCGCTTGCCGGAACTCTGCACATGGAACACCGCACGCTGCAGGACGCGCTGGAAGCCCAGCGTCGGCTGGGTTTCGCGATCCTCGTCGTGCTGGGGAATCAGCGGCGTGGTGGAGTCGATGAATTCCTGCAAGTCCCGCCGCAGCTTGTCCAGGTTCGCCCCGCAAGCCCGCAGCACGGTCGCCGCGGCCTCGTTGTCCAGGAGCGCCAGCAGCAAATGCTCGACGGTCATGAATTCATGCCGCTTGGCCCTCGCCTCCTTGAAGGCGAGATTGAGGGTGACTTCGAGCTCTCGATTCAACATGACTTCACCTCTCTCCCAAACTTCTGCGTCAACCGTCTTTCTCTATTTCACACAACAATGGATGCTGGCTCTCCCTTGCATATTGATTGACCTGCATGGCCTTGGTTTCAGCGATGTCGCGAGTGAACACCCCGCAAATCGCCTTTCCTTGAGTATGCACGGTCAACATGACTTTGGTGGCCTGCTCCCGGTTCATGTTGAAGTACAGTTCGAGCACCTCTACCACGAAATCCATGGGCGTGTAATCGTCGTTGAACATCACGACCTTATACATGGGTGGTGGTTTCAGGGCCGGCTTGGCCTCTTCCACCGCAAGGCCCGTCCCTTCGTCTTCCAACGGATCAGGGCGGTCTTGATTGAATGTTAGTCGAATCTGGCTACTTGCATGCATGCTGGAATGAAAGCTTTGCGGGCTGAGGAGTTGAGCGGTAAACGGGAAGTTTGAAGCCCATCCCGACCACTGGCGACGCCGCCTTGACTAACGGCAAAAGGGTGTTACAAACAAAGAATACCCACCTGGAGGGTATCAGGAGTTCCGGAAATCCAGTCT
This sequence comes from Pseudomonas jinjuensis, assembly GCF_900103845.1. Taxonomy (GTDB): domain Bacteria; phylum Pseudomonadota; class Gammaproteobacteria; order Pseudomonadales; family Pseudomonadaceae; genus Pseudomonas; species Pseudomonas jinjuensis. The sequence goes on along the minus strand of NZ_FNIJ01000011.1, from coordinate 109,047 downwards.
TTTCCAAGGCTGCAGCGGAATCGAAGTGGATGATACTCCAGCAATGGAGTCCTTTGCAGAGGGAGATCAGCATGCTCAGCGGTAAGGTCAAGTGGTTCAACAACGCCAAGGGCTACGGGTTCATCCTGGCCGACGGCCGAGATGAGGACCTGTTCGCTCATTACTCGGCCATCCAGATGGATGGTTACAAGACCCTGAAGGCCGGCCAACCCGTCAGCTTCGAGATCCTGCAAGGCCCGAAGGGGTTGCACGCCGTCAACATCCAACCGATCGGTGCCAACGCCAGCAACGCCCCCACACAGGCAGTCGCGAGCGAAGCCCCCCAGACAGTCACTAGCGAAGCCTGACCGCACAGCAAACCTTCCTTCCCCCCTGAAACGAAGAAAGCCGGCATAGACCGGCCTTCCTCGTTTGCGCACCCCTGTTACATCTTGGCGATCATCGCATCGCCGAACTCGGAGCAGGACAGCAGCCTGGCGCCGTCCATCAGCCGTTCGAAGTCATAAGTGACAGTGCGAGCGGCGATCGCGCCATCCATGCCCTTGATGATCAGGTCCGCCGCTTCGGTCCAGCCCATGTGGCGCAGCATCATCTCGGCGGAAAGGATCAGCGAGCCCGGGTTCACCTTGTCCTGGCCGGCGTATTTCGGCGCGGTACCGTGGGTCGCCTCGAACATGGCCACCGAGTCGGACAGGTTGGCCCCCGGCGCGATGCCGATGCCGCCCACCTCCGCCGCCAGGGCGTCGGACAGGTAGTCGCCATTCAGGTTCAGGGTAGCGATCACGTCGTACTCGGCCGGCCGCAGCAGGATCTGCTGCAGCATGGCGTCGGCGATGACGTCCTTGACCACGATGTTCTTGCCGGTATTGGGGTTCTTGAACTGCATCCACGGGCCGCCGTCGAGCAGCTGGGCGCCGAACTCGTCGCGGGCCACTTCGTAGCCCCAGTCCTTGAAGGCACCCTCGGTGAACTTCATGATGTTGCCCTTGTGGACGATGGTCACCGAGCTGCGATCATTGTCCACGGCGTATTGCAGCGCCTTGCGCACCAGGCGCTTGGTGCCGTCCAGGGACACCGGCTTGATGCCGATGCCGCAGTTCTCGGTGAAGCGGATCTTCTTGACGCCCATTTCCTCGGTGAGGAACTTGATCACCTTCTCCGCTTCCGGCGAACCGGCTTTCCACTCGACGCCGGCATAGATGTCCTCGGAGTTCTCGCGGAAGATCACCATGTCGACATCGCCGGGCTTCTTCACCGGGCTCGGCACGCCCTCGAACCAGCGCACCGGACGCTGGCAGACGTAGAGATCGAGCTGCTGGCGCAGAGCCACGTTCAGGGAGCGGATGCCGCCACCGACCGGCGTGGTCAGGGGGCCCTTGATGGAAACGACGTAATCGCGCACCGCCTCCAGGGTTTCGTCGGGCAGCCAGGTGTCCTGGTCATAGACCTGGGTGGCCTTTTCGCCGGCATAGACTTCCATCCAGGCGATCTTGCGCGCGCCGTTGTAGGCCTTCTGGACGGCAACATCGACGACCTTGATCATCACCGGCGTGATATCGACGCCGATGCCGTCGCCCTCGATGAAGGGAATGATCGGATTGGCCGGCACACTCAGGGACATGTCGGCGTTGACGGCGATCTTGTCACCGCTGGCAGGCACCTGGATCTTTTGATATCCCATGCTGAACTCCGCGTTGTGGTTGAATCGTCTCGCAGCTACTCAGCGTAGCCCAGTTCTACCCCGGACAAACATATCCCTATGGTCTAACGGACATCCGCCTCACCACCCCTCCTTTAGGGTGGTATACTCCCGCGCCGTGACCTAACAGTCATCGAGGTCCGCGCCGTCTGGGACCAGACGCCCGCCCCTCGCAACGGCCAGGCCACTACCATGGCCCGGCCGTGCAACGCTCTACTGGTGCCCCAATATCCCCGCGGCAACTCTCGAATTCGTCCCTTCCGAGGCAGACGAACGCGCCTACCAACGCGCATCGAGATTCTCTGCACGCCCAGCAAAGAAGAGAGTTCACAGTTAATGTCCACTCGTTCGAAGATTACCTACACCTTCACTGACGAAGCTCCCGCCCTCGCTACCTACTCGCTTCTCCCCATCGTCAAAGCCTTCTCCGCCGCCGCCGACATAGATGTCGAAACCCGCGACATCTCCCTTGCTGGGCGCATCCTTGCCACCTTCGCCGACAAGCTCGACGCCGACAAGCGGATCGAAGACGACCTGGCCTACCTGGCTACCCTGGCCACTTCGCCGGAAGCCAACATCATCAAGCTGCCGAACATCAGCGCCTCCGTACCGCAGCTGAAGGGCGCCATCGCCGAACTGCAGGCGCTGGGCTACAGCGTCCCGGACTTCCCGGAAGACCCGCAGACCGACGAAGAGCAGGAAGTCCGCGCCCGCTACGCCAAGGTCCTGGGCAGCGCCGTGAACCCGGTCCTGCGCGAAGGCAACTCCGACCGCCGCGCCCCGGCCGCGGTCAAGGCCTACGCCCGCAAGCACCCGCATTCCATGGGCAAGTGGAGCATGGCCTCCCGCTCCCACGCCGACTACATGCGCGGCGGCGACTTCTTCTCCAGCGAACAGTCCGTCACCATGGACAAGGCCGGTGAAGTACGCCTCGAGTTCGTCGGCAAGGACGGCAAGGTCGAGCTGAAGAAGAAGCTGGCCCTGCAGGAAGGCGAAGTCCTCGACAGCATGTTCATGAGCTGCAGCAAGCTGCGCGACTTCTTCGAGAAGACCCTGCAGGACTGCAAGGAAACCGGCGTCATGTGGTCCCTGCACGTCAAGGCGACCATGATGAAGATTTCCCACCCGATCGTCTTCGGCCACGCCGTCACCGTCTACTACAAGGACGTGTTCGACAAGTACGGCAAGCTGTTCGAAGAGCTGGGCGTGAACCCGAACAACGGCATCTCCAGCGTCTACGACAAGATCAAGTCGCTGCCCGCCTCCCAGCAGGAAGAGATCCTCCACGACATCCACGAGGTGTACAGCCACCGTCCGGAAATGGCGATGGTCGACTCCGTGAAGGGCATCACCAACCTGCACATCCCCAGCGACGTGATCGTCGACGCCTCCATGCCGGCGATGATCCGCAACTCGGGTCAGATGTGGGGCAAGGACGGCAAGCAGAAAGACACCAAGGCCGTGATGCCGGAAAGCACCTACGCCCGCATCTACCAGGAGATGATCAACTTCTGCAAGACCAACGGCGCCTTCGACCCGACCACCATGGGCAGCGTGCCGAACGTCGGCCTGATGGCGCAGAAGGCCGAGGAATACGGCTCCCACGACAAGACCTTCGAGATGGAAGCCGACGGCACCATGCGCGTGGTCGACGCCGACGGCAAGGTGCTGATGCAGCACGAAGTCGAAGCCGGCGACATCTGGCGCGCCTGCCAGACCAAGGACGCCCCGATCCGCGACTGGGTCAAGCTGGCCGTCACCCGCGCGCGCCAGTCCAACACCCCGGCCATCTTCTGGCTGGACCCGGAGCGCGCCCACGACAACGAGCTGCGCAAGAAGGTCGAGCTGTACCTGAAGGACCACGACCTGACCGGTCTGGACATCAGCATCAAGGGCTACAACGAAGCCATCCGCACCAGCATGGAGCGCATGATCCGCGGCCTGGACACCATCTCGGTGACCGGCAACGTGCTGCGCGACTACCTGACCGACCTGTTCCCGATCATGGAACTGGGCACCTCGGCCAAGATGCTGTCCATCGTTCCGCTGATGGCTGGCGGCGGCATGTACGAGACCGGCGCCGGCGGTTCGGCTCCCAAGCACGTGCAGCAGCTGGTCGAAGAGAACTACCTGCGCTGGGATTCCCTGGGTGAGTTCCTGGCCCTGGCCGTATCCCTGGAAGAGGAAGGCATCAAGACCGGCAACGCCAAGGCCAAGGTCCTCGGCAAGACCCTCGACGAAGCCACCGGCAAGCTGCTGGACAACAACAAGTCCCCGGCGCGCAAGGTCGGCGAGATCGACAACCGCGGCAGCCACTTCTACCTGGCGCTGTACTGGGCCCAGGCCCTGGCCGCCCAGGACGAAGACGCCGAGCTGAAGGCCCACTTCGCCCCGCTGGCCAAGACCCTCACCGAGCAGGAAGCGGCCATCGTCGCCGAACTGAACGGCGCCCAGGGCAAGCCGGCCGACATCGGCGGCTACTACCGCTCCAACCCGGAACTGACCAGCCAGGTCATGCGCCCGAGCGCGACCTTCAACGCAGCGATCGACGCTCTGTTGAAGTAACCGCACCGGCCAGACAGAACCCCCGGCACCTGCCGGGGGTTCTGTTTTTGGCCCGGGCACAAGGGCAAGATTCCATCCATCGGCCTTTCAAGGAGTCCGGCATGAGCGAACAACCGCACGTCACCGTTGCCACCGTGGTCGAGGACCAGGGGCGCTTTCTCCTCGTCGAGGAACTGGCCGAAGGCCGTGAAGTCCTCAACCAGCCCGCCGGCCATCTGGAAAATGGCGAAAGCCTGCTCCAGGCCGCCCTGCGCGAAACCCTGGAGGAAACCGGCTGGGAGGTCGAACTGACCGCGGTGACCGGCATCTACCTCTATACCGCCCCGGCCAACGGCGTGACCTACCAGCGCGTCTGCTTCGCCGCCAGGCCGCTGCGCCACCACCCGGATCGCGCGCTGGACGAGGACATCATCGGCCCACGCTGGCTGACCCGCGACGAACTCGCCGCGCAGCCCGAGCGCTGGCGCAGCCATCTGGTATTGCGCTGCATCGACGACTACCTGGCCGGCGAACGCTTCCCGCTGGCACTGATCCGCGACCATAGCGTGTCAGGCGACGAGCGGGCCTGATAGAATCCCGCTTTTGACGAATCCCGCGACAATCCTCCCCATGCACGATTCAGCCCCCCTCTCCGCAGCCCAGCCCTCGAAAGAGCGCGTCATCGTCGGCATGTCCGGCGGCGTCGACTCCTCGGTTTCCGCCCTCCTGCTCAAGGAGCAGGGCTACCAGGTGGAAGGCCTGTTCATGAAGAACTGGGAAGAGGACGACGGCACCGAATACTGCACCGCCATGACCGACCTGGCCGACGCCCAGGCCGTCTGCGACCGCATCGGCATCAAGCTGCACACCGCCAACTTCGCGGCGGAATACTGGGACAACGTGTTCGAGCACTTCCTCGCCGAGTACAAGGCCGGGCGCACGCCGAACCCGGACATCCTGTGCAACCGCGAGATCAAGTTCAAAGCCTTCCTCGACTACGCGCTGGCGCTGGGCGCCGACCTGATCGCCACCGGCCACTACGTGCGCCGCCGCGACATCGACGGGCGCAGCGAGCTGCTCAAGGGGCTGGACCCGAACAAGGACCAGAGCTACTTCCTGCACGCCGTCGGCGGCGAACAGATCGGCAGGACCCTGTTCCCGGTCGGCGAACTGGAAAAGCCCGAAGTCCGCGCCATCGCCGAGAAATACGGCCTGGCCACGGCGAAGAAGAAGGATTCCACCGGCATCTGCTTCATCGGCGAGCGGCGCTTCAGCGACTTCCTCAAGCAGTACCTGCCGGCCCAGCCGGGCGACATCGAGACCACCGAAGGCACCGTCATCGGCCGCCACCACGGCCTGATGTACCACACCATCGGCCAGCGCCAGGGCCTGGGCATCGGCGGCATGAAGAATGCCGACGACAGCCCCTGGTACGTGCTGGAGAAGGACCTGAAGCGCAACGTGCTGGTGGTCGGCCAGGGCAACGACCACCCGCGCCTGTTCTCCCGCGCGCTGCACGCCTCGCACATCTACTGGGTGAACCCGGTCGACCTGGACCAGCCGCGCGCCCTGCGCGCCAAGGTGCGCTACCGCCAGGCCGACCAGGATTGCCTGCTGGAACGTAGCGCGGACGGCTATCGCGCCCTGTTCGACCAGCCGCAGCGCGCGGTGACACCCGGCCAGTCGGTGGTGTTCTATGACGGCGACGTCTGCCTCGGCGGCGGCGTGATCGAATCGGCCGAGCCGGCGGACCTCGGAGGGCGCGCGTGAGCAATCTGCAGGAACAGCTCATCGCCCTCGGCGGCGTATTCGAATCCGCGGCGCTGGTCGATCGCCTGGCCCGTACCGGGCAGATTTCCGAGGCGCCCCTGGCATGCATGCTCGGCAGCCTGATGGTGCGCAACCCGGGGTCGACGCTGGATGTCTATGGCGGCGACACCATCAACCTGCGCGACGGCTTCCGCTCCCTCGCCAGCGCCCTGGAGCGCAACCCCGCCACCCTGCAGCGCGAACCGCTGCGTTACGCCCTCCTGCTGATCGGCCTGGAACGCCAGCTGGACAAGCGCGCCGACATGCTCGACCTGCTCGGCTCGCGGCTCGACCAGATCCAGCAGCAGGTCGAACACTTCGGCCTGGTGCACGACAACGTCATCGCCTCCTGCGCCGCGCTCTACCAGGACACCCTGAGCACCTTCCGCCAGCGCATCCAGGTCCACGGCGACATGCGCCACCTGCAGATCAACAGCAACGCCGCGCGCATCCGCGCCCTGCTGCTCGCCGGCATCCGCTCGGCGCGGCTCTGGCGCCAGCTCGGCGGCAACCGCTGGCAACTGGTATTCAGCCGGCGCAAGCTGCTCAACGAACTGCGCCCGCTGCTCAACGGCTGAGCCCGTTTCGCCCGGGCGCCGCCCGTCGGGCGCCCATGCGCCCCATCCGCCAGAACTCTCCGCCAGAGACGCACCCGCCCCGCGCGTGTATAATGTGCGCCCTTTTCGTTGACCGACAGCCACGAGAACGCCCTCATGCAGCTTTCCTCCCTTACCGCGGTTTCCCCCGTTGACGGCCGCTACGGCAGCAAGACCAGCGCCCTGCGTCCGATCTTCAGCGAATACGGCCTCATCCGATTCCGCGTCCTGGTAGAGGTACGCTGGCTGCAGCGCCTCGCGGCCCACGCCGGCATCCCGGAAGTCGCGCCCTTCTCCGCCGAAGCCAATGCCCTGCTGGACAAGCTGGCCGAAGACTTCCAGCTCGAACACGCCGAGCGCATCAAGGAAATCGAGCGCACCACCAACCACGACGTGAAAGCCGTGGAATACCTGCTCAAGGAGCAGGCCGCCAAGCTGCCGGAACTGGCCGCGGTCAGCGAGTTCATCCACTTCGCCTGCACCTCCGAGGACATCAACAACCTGTCCCACGCCCTGATGCTGCGCGAAGGCCGCGACAACGTGCTGCTGCCGCTGATGCGCCAGATCGCCGGCGCCATCCGCGAGCTGTCGGTGAAGTTCGCCGACGTGCCGATGCTGTCGCGCACCCACGGCCAGCCGGCTTCGCCGACCACCCTCGGCAAGGAACTGGCCAACGTCGTCTACCGCCTGGAGCGCCAGATCAAGCAGGTTGCCAGCATCGAGCTGCTTGGCAAGATCAACGGCGCCGTCGGCAACTACAACGCCCACCTCTCGGCCTACCCGCAGGTCGACTGGGAAGCCAACGCCCGCGAATTCATCGAAGGCGACCTCGGCCTGAACTGGAACCCCTACACCACCCAGATCGAGCCGCACGACTACATCGCCGAGCTGTTCGACGCCATCGCCCGCTTCAACACCATCCTCATCGACTTCGATCGCGACGTCTGGGGCTACATCTCCCTCGGCTACTTCAAGCAGAAGACCATCGCCGGCGAGATCGGCTCCTCGACCATGCCGCACAAGGTCAACCCGATCGACTTCGAGAACTCCGAAGGCAACCTGGGCATCGCCAACGCACTGTTCCAGCACCTCGCCAGCAAGCTGCCGATCTCCCGCTGGCAGCGCGACCTGACCGACTCCACCGTGCTGCGCAACCTGGGTGTCGGCTTCGCTCACAGCGTCATCGCTTACGAAGCAACTCTCAAGGGAATCAGCAAGTTGGAGCTGAATTCTCAACGCATTGCTGAAGATCTGGATGCCTGCTGGGAAGTTCTCGCCGAGCCGGTGCAGACCGTGATGCGTCGCTATGGCGTGGAAAACCCCTACGAGAAGCTGAAGGAACTGACCCGCGGCAAGGGCATCAGCCCCGAGGCCCTGCAATCCTTCATCGATGCCCTGGAAATCCCGGCGCAAGCCAAGGTCGAGCTGAAGAAGCTGACCCCGGCCAACTACATCGGCAACGCCACCGCCCAGGCCAAGCGCATCTGATATTCGCCCCACTTTTGCACGCCCGGCTGTGCCGGGCGTTTTTATTTCAAGGACTTATCCATGACTCCTGACATTCCTCTTCAGCTTCTGGGCGGCATGAGCGCCGAAGAATTTCTCCGCGACTACTGGCAGAAGAAGCCCCTGCTGATCCGTCAGGCCATCCCGGATTTCGTCAGTCCGCTCAGCCCCGACGAACTGGCCGGCCTCGCCCTGGAAGACATGATCGAGTCGCGCATCATCGTCGAGAACGGCGACAGCCCGTGGGAACTGCGCCGCGGCCCGTTCAAGGAAGAGGACTTCAAGAAGCTGCCGGAAAACGACTGGACCCTGCTGGTCCAGGCCGTCGACCAGTTCATTCCGGAAGTCGCCGAGCTGCTGGAGCACTTCCGCTTCCTGCCCAGCTGGCGCATCGACGACATCATGATCAGCTATGCCGCTCCCGGCGGCGGCGTAGGCCCGCACTTCGACAACTACGACGTGTTCCTCCTGCAGGGCCATGGCCGTCGGCGCTGGAAGATCGGCCAGACCTGCGATGCCGACAGCCCGCTGCTGAACCACCCGGACCTGCGCATCCTCGCCCAATTCGAGCAGACCGACGAATGGGTGCTGGAGCCGGGCGACATGCTCTATCTGCCGCCGCGCATCGCCCACGACGGCGTCGCCGAAGACGACTGCATGACCTACTCCATCGGCTTCCGCGCTCCCAGCGCCGCCGAGGTTCTCACCCATTTCACCGATTTCCTCGCCCAGTTCCTCTCCGACGAGGAGCGCTACAGCGATGCCGGCATGAGCGCGATCAAGGACGGCGACCCGCACAAGATCCAGCGCGACGCCCTGGATCGCCTGAAAAACCTGCTGCAGGAGCACATGAGCGACGAGCGCCTGCTGCTGACCTGGTTCGGCCAGTTCATGACCGAGCCTCGCTACCCGGAGCTGGTCGCCGGCGAGGAAGTCTCGGAAGAGGAACTGGCCGAAGCGATCGGCGACGGCGCCGTGCTGATCCGCAACCCCAGCGCCCGCATGGCCTGGAGCGAAGTGGACGTCGGCCTGCTGCTGTTCGCCAGCGGCCAGACCGTGGTGCTGCCGGAGCATCTGCGCGAACTGCTCAAGCTGATCTGCTCGGCGGATTCGCTGCACGAAGGGAATCTCGGCCAATGGCTGGCCGATACCGATGGGCGTAAGCTTCTCGGAGAATTGGTCAAACAGGGCAGTTTGGAGTTTGCCGATGAGTAACAAGATCAGGGTCCGCATTGCCGACTGGCAGAAGGACAATGCCGATCTGCGGCGCATCCGCGAGGCGGTGTTCATCGCCGAGCAGTCGGTGCCGCCGGAGCTGGAATGGGATGCCGAGGATGTCGATGCGGTGCATTTCCTGGCCTTCGAAGGCGACTACGCGATAGGTACCGCGCGCCTTCTTCCCGACGGCCACATCGGCCGCGTATCGGTCCTCAAGGACTGGCGCGGCCTCAGAGTTGGCGACAAACTGATGCGAGCCGCCATCGAGGAAGCCGAACAGCGCGGCCTGAAACGCCAGCTGCTGACCGCCCAGGTCTACGCCATCCCCTTCTACGAGCGCCTGGGTTTCAAGGTCGCCAGCGGCGAATACCTCGACGCCGGCCTGCCCCACGTGGACATGGTGCGCGAAAGCAGCTGAGGTCTTCATGAGCGACGCCCCGGAGTACAACGAACTTCCTGAAATCGAGTTCCAGTCACCGGGGCGTTTCACCGTCCGCAACCCGGTCGCCGATCTGCCCCTTCCCACCCCCTGGGAACCGGCGCCCCACACCCTTGGCCAGGACGACGAAGCCCAGCCATTCAGCCAACAGGGCCCGATCCGTTCCCACGCCCTGGCCCTGATGCAGCAGGCGCGGCGCAGCCTGTGCCTGTACACGCCGGACATGGAGCCCTGGCTCTATCACCACAGCAGCATCCACGAGGCCTGCACCCGCTTCCTGCTGCTGCACCCGCAGAACCGCCTGCGCATCCTCACCCGCGACACCGCGCGGGCGATCAGGGACGGGCACCGGCTGCTGGAACTGAGCCATCGCCTGTCCAGCCGCTGCCATATCCGCCGGGTCAACCCGAACTATCCGGGCGAAGACTGCGCCTTCCTCCTCGTCGACGATCTCGGCCTGCTGCATCGCCCGCGCCCCGAGCAACTGGACGGCGTCGCCTGCTACAACGCGCCCGGCAAGGTGAAGCGCCTGCAGATGCAGTTCGACCAGGCATGGGAAACCGGCCTGGCCGACCCGAATCTGAGAAGGTTCGTCCTGTGATTCCGCGGCTGCTGATTTCCGTCCTGGCCTGCAGCCTCGCACTCGGCGCCATCGCTGCGCCACGCACGGAGATCATCCCGCTCAGCTACCGGACGGCGGACGACGTGCTGCCGGTCGCTCAGTCGGTGCTGGGCAACGAGGGGCGCGTCAGCGCCTACGGCAACCAGCTTGTAGTGAACGCCGAACCGGCGAAGATTCGCGAGCTGCAGGAAGTGCTCAACCAGTTGGATACCCGGCCGCATCGCCTGCTGATCAGCGTCGACAGCAGCGACAGCCGCCAGGGGAGCCAGAGCGGCTACGCCGTGGACGGCTCGGTCAGCGCGGGCAACGTGGAAATCCAGAGCGGCCGCGGCGAGGTGCATGGCCGCGATCAGATCCGCATCATCCGCCGCTCGACCGGCAGCCGTAGCGGCGGCATCCAGCAGATACAGGCCACCGAAGGTTCTCCGGCGCTGATCCAGGTCGGCCAGAGCGTTCCAGTGACCAGTGCCGGTGCAGGCCCCTACGGGGAGGTCTACAGCCAGACGGAATATCGCGATGCCGTGCAGGGCATCTACGTCACCGCCACGCTGAGCGGCAACCTCGTGCATGTCACCCTCAGCGCCCGCAACGACCGCTTCGATCCTTCCTATCCCGGCGCCATCAACACCGGCGGCGCGGAAACCCGCGTCAGCGGCCGCCTGGGCGAATGGATCGAAATCGGCGGAGTCAGCCAGAACAGCCGCAGCCAACAAGGTGGTTTCGGCCGCAGCCTGAGCACCCAGGGCTACCAGGACAGCAGCCTGCGACTGAAGGTCGAATCCCTCGACTAGCCCACCCCGGCAATGACCATCCGGTCACTTCTTAGACTTTTGTAGTAGCCCTAAAAAAACACTACAAAATCGTTGACGCCCTCTTTTCGGGAGGGCATGATGGCCTCGCTCCCGCTAACCAGAGGCCCACACCAGAGCCTCCGGACATGCCGCCGGCACACCGCCGAGACAGTCCGTGTTGTTATGCCCACAAGGCGGAACGATGAGGTTGCGACTAGCACGAGGTTTGTCCTGAGGGACGGGGAAGCAACCTACGCATCAGCAACATTGACGGATTCAGCCGTCCACTGTCGCCCAACGGCAACCACGAGCCGGCAAGCACCCTGGACGAACCCGCTGCAGTCAATTACCTGCTCGTCGCCCTTCCCCTCTCCCGCGTCAATCCTCTGCAAGTCCAGTCTGCCGCTCCGCGGTGAGCAGCCCGCAACAACACCGTTCAACTACGGGTTTCGAGTGGGTAAGTCGGTGCTCAACCAAATACTTACTGTGAAGGATTGACCATGTCAGCTTATCAAAACGACATCAAAGCCGTGGCCGCGCTGAAAGAGAAGTTTGGCAGCAGCTGGAGCGCCATCAACCCGGAATATGTCGCTCGGATGCGCGCCCAGAACCGCTTCAAGACTGGCCTGGACATCGCCAAGTACACCGCGGCCATCATGCGCAAGGACATGGCCGAGTACGACGCCGACTCCTCCGTCTACACCCAGTCGCTGGGCTGCTGGCACGGCTTCATCGGTCAGCAGAAGCTGATCTCGATCAAGAAGCACCTGAAGACCACCAACAAGCGCTACCTCTACCTGTCCGGCTGGATGGTCGCCGCCCTGCGCTCCGACTTCGGCCCGCTGCCCGACCAGTCGATGCACGAGAAGACCGCCGTCTCCGGCCTGATCGAAGAGCTGTATACCTTCCTGCGCCAGGCTGACGCCCGCGAACTGGACCTGCTGTTCAGCGCCCTGGACGACGCCCGCCAGGCTGGCGACCATGCCAAGCAGGCCGAGATCCAGGCCCAGATCGACAACTTCGAAACCCACGTGGTACCGATCATCGCCGACATCGACGCCGGCTTCGGCAACCCGGAAGCCACCTACCTGCTGGCCAAGCGCATGATCGAAGCAGGCGCCTGCTGCATCCAGATCGAGAACCAGGTCTCCGACGAGAAGCAGTGCGGCCACCAGGACGGCAAGGTGACCGTTCCCCACGAGGACTTCCTCGCCAAGATCAACGCAGTTCGCTACGCCTTCCTTGAACTGGGCGTGGACGACGGCGTGATCGTTGCCCGTACCGACTCCCTGGGCGCCGGTCTGACCAAGCAGATCGCCGTGACCAAAGAGCCGGGCGACCTGGGCGACCAGTACAACTCCTTCCTGGACTGCGAAGAGATCAGCGCGGCTGAACTGCAGAATGGCGACGTGGTGATCAACCGTGGCGGCAAGCTGCTGCGTCCGAAGCGCCTGGCCTCCAACCTGTTCCAGTTCCGCAAGGGCACCGGCGAAGACCGCTGCGTCCTGGACTGCATCACCTCGCTGCAGAACGGCGCCGACCTGCTGTGGATCGAGACCGAGAAGCCGCACGTTGGCCAGATCAAGGGCATGGTTGACCGCATCCGCGAAGTCATCCCGAACGCCAAGCTGGTGTACAACAACAGCCCGTCGTTCAACTGGACCCTGAACTTCCGTCAGCAGGTGTTCGATGCATTCGTCGCCGAAGGCAAGGACGTGTCCGCCTACGACCGCGCCAAGCTGATGAGCGTCGAGTACGACGAGACCGAGCTGGCCCAGGTTGCCGACGAGAAGATCCGCACCTTCCAGCGCGACGGTTCGGCTCATGCAGGCATCTTCCACCACCTGATCACCCTGCCGACCTACCACACCGCCGCACTGTCCACCGACAACCTGGCCAAGGGCTACTTCGCCGACCAGGGCATGCTGGCCTACGTGAAGGGCGTGCAGCGTCAGGAAATCCGTCAGGGCATCGCCTGCGTCAAGCACCAGAACATGGCTGGCTCCGACATCGGCGACAACCACAAGGAGTACTTCGCTGGCGAAGCTGCTCTGAAGGCGGGCGGCAAGGACAACACCATGAACCAGTTCCACTGATCGGAACCGGCTCATCCAGCCCAAGCGAACCCCGGCACCTGCCGGGGTTCGCTTTTTTGCGTGTACAAGCGGCGAGCCCCGCCCCGCAGCACGCAGCCTCCCGTTCGCCAGGACCGTATCCGGCTGCAAGCTCATGAATTAACAAGTACAACGACGCATATATGTAGGGGAATTACATATATACGACAACGCAAATGATAATATTTATCACTTATGAATATTCACTTTCGGAGACGAGTTACGAATTTAAACCAAAAGCAGCGCAGCCCAGCCTTCATGCGGTCTTCAGACCCCATACCACAAAATAGGCAAAAGCCTTTTGCACCAAATAGAAGCAGTTGTTTGTGTTAGAAAAATTTACTTGCTGGAAGCTTTGGGCATAAAATTGAACGGATCAGTCGAACGCTTAGCATGCTTGGCAGCAAGGCGCTCGGAAAGACGGGCCAGCGCCCGGCAATTATCAGTTTCTATATAAAGGAAGGAGTATCGGCATGCCTAACCCCGCTGAACTTGCAGCTCAACACTGGGGTCTCGCTGCCTTCCTTTTGGGGGTCGTCGGCCTGCTCGGCTTCATGCTAGGAGTGTCCAGCCTGCTTGGCAGCAAGGCATTTGGTCGCAGCAAGAACGAGCCCTTCGAATCCGGGATCGTCCCCACCGGCAGCGCCCGCCTGCGCCTGTCGGCAAAATTCTATCTGGTCGCGATGCTCTTCGTGATCTTCGACGTCGAAGCCCTCTTCCTCTTCGCCTGGGCCGTATCCGTCCGTGAAAGCGGCTGGGCCGGCCTGATCGAGGCAACCATTTTCATAGCAATTCTGTTGGCAGGTCTTGTCTACCTATGGCGTATCGGTGCGCTCGACTGGGCACCCGAAGCACGTCGTACCCGGCAGGCGAAGCTAAAACAATGAGGCTTTGGCGATGCAATACAAACTTACCCGGATCGACCCCGATGCGGCGAACGATCAGTACCCGATCGGTCAACGCGAAACGGTAGGCGACCCCCTCGTCGAGGGGCAGGTGCACAAGAACATCTTCATGGGCAAGCTTGAGGATGTTCTCAACGGTGCCGTCAACTGGGGGCGCAAGAACTCCCTGTGGCCCTACAACTTCGGCCTGTCCTGCTGCTACGTGGAGATGACCACGGCGTTCACCGCGCCGCACGACATCGCCCGTTTCGGCGCCGAAGTGATCCGTGCATCGCCGCGCCAGGCCGACTTCATGGTCATCGCCGGCACCTGCTTCATCAAGATGGCCCCGGTCATCCAGCGCCTCTATGAACAGATGCTGGAGCCGAAGTGGGTGATCTCGATGGGTTCGTGCGCCAATTCCGGCGGCATGTACGACATCTACTCGGTCGTTCAGGGGGTCGACAAGTTCCTCCCCGTGGACGTCTATATCCCCGGCTGTCCGCCCCGCCCGGAGGCGTTCCTGCAAGGCCTGATGCTGCTGCAGGAATCCATCGGCCAGGAGCGTCGCCCGTTGTCCTGGGTGGTTGGCGATCAAGGCATCTACCGTGCCGAAATGCCTGCCCAGAAGGACCTCAAGCGCGCCGAGCGCATTGCGGTCACCAACCTGCGCAGCCCCGACGAAGTGTGAGCCGGTCCTCCACGAGAGGCCCTTCACTCCCCCGTTGACCGATAGCGACCGAGACCATGACCGCAGACGCCGCTCTGTACATCCCGCCTTACAAGGCAGACGACCAGGATGTGGTCGTCGAACTGAATTCCCGCTTTGGCGCCGAGACCTTCACCGTCCAGGCCACCCGCACCGGCATGCCGGTGCTCTGGGTGCCGCGCGAAAAGCTCATCGAAGTCCTGACCTTCCTCCGTCAGGTGCCCAAGCCCTACGTGATGCTCTACGACCTGCACGGTGTCGACGAGCGTCTGCGCACCCAGCGCCGCGGCCTGCCGTCCGCCGACTTCAGCGTGTTCTACCACCTGATGTCGCTGGAGCGTAATAGTGACGTGATGATCAAGGTCGCCTTGTCCGAGAGCGACCTCAACCTGCCGACCGCCACCGGCATCTGGCCGAACGCCAACTGGTACGAGCGCGAAGTGTGGGACATGTACGGCATCACCTTCGCCGGCCACCCGCACCTGACCCGCATCATGATGCCGCCGACCTGGCAGGGTCACCCGCTGCGCAAGGACTACCCGGCGCGCGCCACCGAGTTCGATCCCTTCTCCCTGTCCGCCGCCAAGCAGGACCTGGAACAGGAAGCGCTGCGCTTCAAGCCCGAAGACTGGGGCATGAAACGCCACGGCGACAACGAGGACTTCATGTTCCTCAACCTCGGCCCGAACCACCCGTCCGCCCACGGTGCGTTCCGCATCATCCTGCAGCTGGACGGTGAAGAGATCCTCGATTGCGTTCCGGAGATCGGCTACCACCACCGTGGCGCCGAGAAGATGGCCGAGCGCCAGTCCTGGCACAGCTTCATTCCGTACACCGACCGTATCGACTACCTCGGCGGCGTGATGAACAACCTGCCGTACGTGCTCTCGGTCGAGAAGCTCGCCGGCATCAAGGTGCCGCAGCGCGTCGACGTCATCCGCATCATGATGTCGGAGTTCTTCCGCATCCTGAACCACCTCCTCTACCTGGGCACCTACATCCAGGACGTGGGCGCGATGACCCCGGTGTTCTTCACCTTCACCGACCGCCAGCGCGCCTACAAGGTCGTCGAAGCCATCACCGGCTTCCGCCTGCACCCGGCCTGGTACCGCATCGGCGGCGTCGCCCACGACCTGCCGCGCGGCTGGGACAAGCTGGTCCGCGAATTCCTCGACTGGATGCCCAAGCGCCTGGACGAGTACGAAACCGCCGCCCTGAAGAACAGCATCCTGCGTGGCCGTACCATCGGCGTTGCCCAGTACAACACCAAGGAAGCGCTGGAATGGGGTACCACCGGCGCCGGCCTGCGCGCCACCGGTTGCGATTTCGACCTGCGCAAGGCTCGCCCCTACTCCGGCTACGAGAACTTCGAGTTCGAGGTCCCGCTGGCCCACAACGGCGACGCCTACGACCGCTGCATGGTCAAGATGGGTGAGATGCGCCAGAGCCTGCGCATCATCGAGCAGTGCCTGAAGAACATGCCGGAAGGACCGTACAAGGCCGACCACCCGCTGACCACGCCGCCGCCGAAAGAACGCACGCTGCAGCACATCGAGACCCTGATCACCCACTTCCTGCAGGTTTCCTGGGGCCCGGTCATGCCGGCCAACGAAGCCTTCCAGATGGTGGAAGCGACCAAGGGCATCAACAGCTACTACCTGACGAGCGATGGCAGCACCATGAGCTACCGGACCCGCATCCGGACGCCCAGCTTCGCGCACCTGCAGCAGATTCCGTCGGTGATCAACGGCAGCATGATCGCTGACCTGATTGCCTATCTGGGCAGCATCGACTTCGTTATGGCCGACGTGGACCGCTGATCATGAGTACCCTTATCCAGACTGACCGTTTCGAACTCAGCGAAACCGAACGCTCGGCCATCGAGCATGAAATGCATCACTACGAGGACTCCCGCGCGGCGTCCATCGAAGCGCTGAAGATCGTCCAGAAGGAACGTGGCTGGGTGCCGGACGGCGCCATTCCGGCCATCGGCGAGATTCTCGGCATCCCGGCGAGCGACGTCGAAGGCGTAGCCACCTTCTATAGTCAGATTTTCCGTCAGCCGGTCGGCCGCCACATCATCCGCGTCTGCGACAGCATGGTCTGCTACATCGGCGGCCATGAATCGGTAGTCGGCGAGATCCAGAAGCAGCTCGGCATCGGCCTCGGCGAGACCTCCGCCGACGGCCGCTTCACCCTGCTGCCGGTGTGCTGCCTGGGCAACTGCAACAACGCCCCGGCGCTGATGATCGACGACGACACCCACGGCAATCTCGAACCTGCCGGTGTCGCCAAGCTGCTGGAGGCGTATCCATGACTCTGCGCACCGCTATGACCCTTACCTCCTTCGGTACCCCGAACCGCGCCCAGCGCGCTGCCGAGACCCATCCGCTGACCTGGCGCCTGCGCGACGACGGCCAGCCGGTGTGGCTCGAGGAATACCAGGCGAAGAACGGCTATGCCGCCGCCCGCAAGGCACTGGCCGAAATGGCCACCGACGACATCGTCCAGCAGGTCAAGGACTCCGGCCTCAAGGGCCGCGGCGGTGCGGGCTTCCCCACCGGCGTGAAGTGGGGCCTGATGCCCAAGGACGAATCCCTCAACATCCGCTACCTGCTGTGCAACGCGGACGAGATGGAGCCGAACACCTGGAAGGACCGCATGCTGATGGAACAGCTGCCGCACCTGCTGGTGGAAGGCATGCTGATTTCCGCGCGGGCGCTCAAGGCCTACCGCGGCTACATCTTCCTGCGCGGCGAGTACGTCGACGCGGCGCGCAACCTGAACCGCGCCATCGATGAAGCCAAGGCCGCCGGCCTGCTCGGCAAGAACATCCTCGGCAGCGGCTTCGATTTCGAACTGTTCGTGCACACCGGTGCCGGCCGCTACATCTGCGGCGAGGAAACCGCGCTGATCAACTCGCTGGAAGGCCGCCGCGCCAACCCGCGCTCCAAGCCGCCCTTCCCTGCCGCCGTCGGCGTGTGGGGCAAGCCGACCTGCGTGAACAACGTCGAGACCCTGTGCAACGTACCGGCGATCGTCGCCAACGGCGTCGACTGGTACAAGGGCCTGGCCCGTCCGGGCAGCGAAGACATGGGCACCAAGCTGATCGGCTTCTCCGGCAAGGTGAAGAACCCCGGCATCTGGGAACTGCCGTTCGGTATCCCGGCCCGCGAGGTCTTCGAGGACTACGCCGGCGGCATGCGCGACGGCTACAAGCTGAAGTGCTGGCAGCCCGGCGGCGCCGGCACCGGCTTCCTGCTGCCGGAGCACCTCGACGCTCCGCTGTTCGCCGCGGGCATCGCCAAGGTCGGCACCCGCATGGGCACCGGCCTGGCCATGGCGGTGGACGACAGCGTCAACATGGTCTCCCTGCTGCGCAACATGGAAGAGTTCTTCGCCCGCGAGTCGTGCGGCTGGTGCACCCCGTGCCGCGACGGCCTGCCGTGGAGCGTGAAGATCCTCCGCGCGCTGGAGCGTGGCGAAGGCGCCCAGGGCGATCTCGAGACCCTCGAGCAACTGGTCAACTTCCTCGGCCCGGGCAAGACCTTCTGCGCCCACGCACCGGGTGCCGTCGAGCCGCTGGGCAGTGCGCTCAAATATTTCCGTGCCGAATTCGAGGCGGGCGTTTCCCGCCAGATTCCGGCCGCGCCGAAGATGCAACCCGTCGGCGCCTGATGAGTTGAAGCGGGGAGTGCCGAGGCGCTCCCCGAGAATCGCCGCGAGGCTGCATTGCGCCCGGCGATACCCGTGATTCCATTAGCCAGTCCGCTTTCGGGCGGACCAACGAAGAAACTGACCCATGGCCACTATCCACGTAGACGGCAAGACGTTGGAAGTCGATGGAGCGGACAACCTGTTGCAGGCTTGTCTGTCCCTCGGTCTCGACATCCCCTACTTCTGCTGGCACCCGGCGCTCGGTAGCGTCGGCGCCTGCCGGCAATGCGCGGTCAAGCAGTACACCGACGAGAACGACAAGCGTGGTCGCCTCGTCATGTCCTGCATGACTCCCGCCACCGACAACACCTGGATCTCCATCGAGGACGAAGAGGCGAAGCAGTTCCGCCAGAGCGTCGTCGAATGGCTGATGACCAACCACCCGCACGACTGCCCGGTCTGCGAGGAAGGCGGTCACTGCCACCTGCAGGACATGACCGTGATGACCGGTCATAACCAGCGCCGCTACCGCTTCAGCAAGCGCACCCACCAGAACCAGGAGCTCGGCCCGTTCATCGCCCACGAGATGAACCGCTGCATCGCCTGCTACCGCTGCGTCCGCTACTACAAGGACTACGCCGGCGGCACCGACCTGGGCGTCTACGGCGCGCACGACAACGTCTACTTCGGCCGCGTCGAGGACGGTGTGCTGGAGAGCGAATTCTCCGGCAACCTCACCGAGGTCTGCCCGACCGGCGTGTTCACCGACAAGACCCACTCCGAACGCTACAACCGCAAGTGGGACATGCAGTTCGCCCCGAGCATCTGCCATGGTTGCTCCAGCGGCTGCAACATCAGCCCCGGCGAGCGCTACGGCGAGATCCGCCGCATCGAGAACCGCTACAACGGCTCGGTCAACCACTACTTCCTCTGCGACCGCGGCCGCTTCGGCTACGGCTACGTCAACCGCGAGGACCGCCCGCGCCAGCCGATGCTGGTGCTGAGCAAGCAGAAGCTGACCCTCGACGGCGCCCTCGACCAGGCCGCCGCCCTGCTCAAGGGCCGCAAGGTGATCGGTATCGGTTCGCCGCGCGCCAGCCTGGAAAGCAACTACGCCCTCAGCGAACTGGTCGGCAGCGAGAACTTCTTCAGCGGCATCGCCGCCGACGAACTGCAGCGTCTGCGTCTGGTGCTGAAGGTCATGCAGGACGGCCCGCTGCCGGCACCGACCATTCGTGACATCGAAGATCACGACGCCGTGTTCGTCCTCGGTGAAGACCTGACCCAGACCGCCGCCCGTATCGCCCTGGCCCTGCGCCAGTCGGTCAAGGGCAAGGGCGAGGACATGGCCGCCGCGATGAAGATCCAGCCCTGGCTCGACGCCGCGGTGAAGACCATCGCCCAGCACGAGATGAACCCGCTGTTCATCGCCAGCCTCGACGCCACCCGTCTCGACGACGTCGCCGCCGAGTGCGTGCATGCCGCGCCGGAAGACCTGGCACGCCTCGGCTTCGCCGTGGCCCACGCCATCGACCCGAGCGCCCCGG
This sequence comes from Pseudomonas jinjuensis, assembly GCF_900103845.1. Taxonomy (GTDB): domain Bacteria; phylum Pseudomonadota; class Gammaproteobacteria; order Pseudomonadales; family Pseudomonadaceae; genus Pseudomonas; species Pseudomonas jinjuensis. The sequence goes on along the minus strand of NZ_FNIJ01000011.1, from coordinate 88,912 downwards.
CCGTCGCCGGCCTCGATCCGGAAGCCGCCGCCCTCGCCCAGCGCATCGCCGATGCCCTGGTCGCCGCCAAGCGTCCGCTGGTCGTCTCCGGCACTTCGCTCGGCAGCAACGCGCTGATCGAAGCCGCGGCGAACATCGCCAGCGCGCTGAAGAACCGCGAGAAGAACGGCTCCCTCAGCCTGGTCGTACCGGAAGCCAACAGCATGGGCCTGGCCCTGTTCGGTGGCGAATCCGTGGAAGCCGCGCTGGAGCGCCTGACCTCCGGCCAGGCCGACGCCGTCGTGGTCCTGGAGAACGACCTCTACCGCCGCGCCGATGCCGCGCAGGTGGATGCCGCACTGGCCGCCGCGAAGATCGTCATCGTCGCCGACCACCAGAAGACCGCGACCAGCGCCAAGGCCCACCTCCTGCTGCCGGTCGCCAGCTTCGCCGAAGGCGACGGCACCCTGGTCAGCCAGGAAGGCCGCGCCCAGCGCTTCTTCCAGGTCTACGAGCCGAGCTACTACAACGCCGACATCATCGTCCGCGAAGGCTGGCGCTGGCTGCACGCGCTGCACAGCACTCTGCACGGCAAGCGCGTCGACTGGACCCAGTTGGACCACGTGATCGACGCCGTCGTCGCCGCCAGGCCGCAACTGGCCGGCATCCGCGACGCCGCGCCGAACGCCAGCTTCCGCATCAAGGGCCTGAAGCTGGCGCGCGAGCCGCACCGCTACAGCGGCCGCACCGCGATGCGCGCCAACATCAGCGTCAGCGAGCCGCGCACACCGCAGGACCAGGACTCGCCGTTCGCCTTCTCCATGGAAGGCTACGCCGGCAGCGCCGAACCGCGTCAGCAGATTCCGTTCGCCTGGTCGCCGGGCTGGAACTCGCCGCAGGCGTGGAACAAGTTCCAGGACGAAGTCGGCGGCCACCTGCGCGCCGGCGATCCGGGCGTGCGCCTGATCGAGGCCAAGGGCGAGACCCTGTGGTTCAGCGAGATTCCCGCGCCGTTCCATACCCCGGCCAGCCAGTTCAGGGTGGTGCCCTTCTATCACCTGTTCGGCAGCGAGGAGAACTCTTCCCGCGCCGCGCCGGTGCAGGAGCGCATCCCGCAGACCTACGTCGCCCTGGCCAGGGAAGAAGCCGACCGTCTCGGCGTCAACGACGGCGCCATGCTGCGCCTGACCGTCAAGGGCCAGGAACTGCGCCTGCCGCTGCGCGTCAGCGACGAGCTCGGCGCCGGCCTGGTCGCGCTGCCGATCGGTCTGCAAGGAATCCCCGCCGGCGTGATCGGCTGTGTCGCTGAAGGTCTGCAGGAGGCTGCGCAATGAGCTTGATGAGCATGAGCTGGCTGACACCCGCCATCGTCGACATCATCATCGAGATCATCAAGGCCATCGTCATCCTGCTCGCCGTGGTCGTCTGCGGCGCGCTGCTGAGCTGGGTCGAGCGTCGTCTGCTCGGCCTCTGGCAGGACCGCTACGGTCCCAACCGGGTCGGCCCCTTCGGTGCCTTCCAGCTCGGCGCCGACATGCTGAAGATGTTCTTCAAGGAAGACTGGACCCCGCCGTTCGCCGACAAGATGATCTTCACCCTCGCGCCGATGATCGCCATGGGTGCGCTGCTGATCGCCTTCGTCATCATCCCGGTCACCCCGACCTGGGGCGTCGCGGACCTGAACATCGGCATCCTGTTCTTCTTCGCCATGGCTGGCCTGACCGTGTACGCGGTGCTCTTCGCCGGCTGGTCGAGCAACAACAAGTTCGCCCTGCTCGGCAGCCTGCGCGCCTCGGCCCAGACCGTCTCCTACGAGGTGTTCCTGGCCCTGTCGCTGATGGGCATCGTCGCCCAGGTCGGTTCGTTCAGCCTGCGCGACATCGTCGATTACCAGGCCGAGCACCTGTGGTTCATCATTCCGCAGTTCTTCGGTTTCATGACCTTCTTCGTCGCTGGCGTCGCCGTGACCCACCGTCACCCGTTCGACCAGCCGGAAGCGGAGCAGGAACTGGCCGATGGCTACCACATCGAGTATGCCGGGATGAAATGGGGCATGTTCTTCGTCGGCGAGTACATCGGCATCGTGCTGGTCTCGGCGCTGCTGGTGACCCTGTTCTTCGGCGGCTGGCACGGTCCGTTCGGCATCCTGCCGCAGATCCCGTTCATCTGGTTCGCCCTGAAGACCGGCTTCTTCATCATGCTGTTCATCCTGCTGCGCGCGTCTATCCCGCGTCCGCGCTATGACCAGGTGATGGCCTTCAGCTGGAAGTTCTGCCTGCCGCTGACCCTGATCAACCTGCTGGTGACCGGCGCATTCGTGCTGGCCGCGGCCCAGTAAGGAGAAAGTCCATGATCAAGTACATCTTCGAAGTGGTGCACGGCACCTACACCCAGCTGCGCAGCCTGGTGATGATCTTCGGCCACGCGTTCCGCAAGCGCGACACCCTGCAGTACCCGGAAGAACCGGTGTACCTGCCGCCGCGCTACCGTGGCCGCATCGTCCTGACTCGCGACCCCGACGGCGAGGAGCGTTGCGTAGCCTGCAACCTCTGCGCCGTGGCCTGCCCGGTCGGCTGCATCTCCCTGCAGAAGGCCGAGACCGACGACGGCCGCTGGTATCCGGAGTTCTTCCGCATCAACTTCTCCCGCTGCATCTTCTGCGGCCTGTGCGAGGAAGCCTGCCCCACCACCGCGATCCAGCTGACGCCGGATTTCGAAATGGGCGAGTTCAAGCGCCAGGACCTGGTGTACGAGAAGGAAGACCTGCTGATCTCCGGCCCCGGCAAGAACCCGGACTACAACTTCTACCGCGTCGCCGGCATGGCCATCGCCGGCAAGCCGAAAGGCGCCGCGCAGAACGAAGCCGAGCCGATCAACGTCAAGAGCCTGCTGCCCTAAGGAGTCGCCCGGAATGGAATTCGCCTTCTATTTCGCAGCCGGCGTCGCCGTGCTGTCCACCCTGCGGGTCATCACCAACAGTAACCCGGTGCATGCCCTGCTCTACCTGATCGTGTCCCTGCTGGCCGTTTCGATGACCTTCTTCAGCCTCGGCGCTCCGTTCGCCGGCGCCCTGGAGATCATCGTCTACGCCGGCGCCATCATGGTGCTGTTCGTCTTCGTGGTGATGATGCTCAACCTCGGCCCGGCCATCGCCGAGCAGGAGCGCAAGTGGCTCAAGCCCGGCGTCTGGATCGGCCCCGGCGTGCTGTCCGCCGTGCTGCTGGTCGAGCTGCTGCTGGTGCTGTCGCGCACCCCGAGCGGCGCCGGCATCGGCCATACCACCGTCGACGCCAAGGCCGTCGGCGTGAGCCTGTTCGGCCCCTACCTGATGGCCGTCGAACTGGCCTCGATGCTGCTGCTGGCGGCACTGGTCGCCGCCTACCACCTCGGCCGCCACGAAGCGAAGGAATGACACGATGAATGCAATCCCCCTGGAGCACGGGTTGGCATTGGCCGGCGTGCTGTTCTGCCTCGGGCTGGTCGGCCTGATGGTTCGGCGCAACATCCTGTTCGTGCTGATGAGTCTGGAAATCATGATGAACGCCGCCGCGCTGGCCTTCGTGGTCGCCGGTAGCCGCTGGGCGCAGCCCGACGGCCAGGTCATGTTCATCCTGGTGCTCAGCCTGGCTGCGGCCGAGGCGAGCATCGGCCTGGCGATCCTGCTGCAACTGTATCGCCGCTTCCACACCCTCGATGTCGACGCAGCAAGCGAGATGCGCGGATGAACCTCCTGCCCCTGACATTCCTGTTCCCCCTGATCGGCTTCCTGCTGCTGTCCTTCTCCCGCGGCAAGTGGTCGGAAAATCTCTCGGCACTGGTCGGTGTCGGTTCCGTCAGCCTGTCCGCGCTGTTCGCGGCCTGGGCCATCTGGGACTTCCACAGCGCACCGCCGGCCGGCGGCGCCTACACCCTGGTGCTCTGGCAATGGATGGCAGTGGAGGGCTTCGCTTCGAACTTCTCCCTGTACCTGGATGGCCTGGCGGTCACCATGCTCGGCGTGGTCACCGGCGTCGGCTTCCTGATCCACCTGTTCGCCTCCTGGTACATGCGCGGTGAAGAGGGCTATTCGCGCTTCTTCGCCTACACCAACCTGTTCATCGCCAGCATGCTGTTCCTGGTACTCGGCGATAACCTGCTGTTCCTCTACTTCGGTTGGGAAGGCGTGGGCCTGTGCAGCTACCTGCTGATCGGCTTCTACTTCAAGCACGTACCGAACGGCAACGCCGCGCTGAAGGCCTTCATCGTCACCCGCGTCGGCGACGTGTTCATGGCCATCGGCCTGTTCATCCTGTTCGCCCACCTCGGCACGCTGAACATCCAGGAACTGCTGGTCCTGGCGCCGCAGCACTTCGCCAAGGGCGACTTCTGGATCAACATGGCGACCCTGATGCTGCTCGGCGGCGCGGTCGGCAAGTCCGCCCAGCTGCCGCTGCAGACCTGGCTGGCCGACGCGATGGCCGGCCCGACGCCGGTCTCCGCGCTGATCCACGCGGCGACCATGGTGACCGCGGGCGTGTACCTGATCGCCCGCTGCCACGGCCTGTTCGAACTGGCGCCGAGCATCCTCGAGCTGGTCGGCGTGGTCGGTGCGGTGACCCTGGTGCTGGCCGGTTTCGCCGCCCTGGTGCAGACCGACATCAAGCGCATCCTCGCCTACTCCACCATGAGCCAGATCGGCTACATGTTCCTCGCCCTGGGCGTCGGAGCATGGGGTGGCGCGATCTTCCACCTGATGACCCACGCCTTCTTCAAGGCCCTGCTGTTCCTCGCCTCCGGTGCGGTGATCGTCGCCTGCCACCACGAGCAGAACATCTTCAAGATGGGCGGTCTGTGGAAGAAGCTGCCGCTGGCCTACGCCAGCTTCATCGTCGGTGGCGCCGCGCTGGCCGCCCTGCCGCTGCTCACCGCCGGCTTCTACTCGAAGGACGAGATCCTCTGGGAAGCCTTCGCCAGCGGTCACCAGAACCTGCTGATCGCCGGCCTGGTGGGTGCGTTCCTGACCTCGATCTACACCTTCCGCCTGATCTTCATCGCCTTCCACGGCGAGCAGAAGACCGAAGCCCATGCCGGCCACGGGATTTCCCACTGGCTGCCGCTGGTGACCCTGATCGTGCTGTCGACCTTCATCGGCGCGCTGATCACCCCTCCGCTGGCTGGCGTTCTGCCGGAAAGCGTCGGCCATGCCGGCGGCGAAGCCAAGCACAGCCTGGAAATCGCCTCGGGCGCCATCGCCATCGCCGGCATCCTGCTGGCGGGCCTGCTGTTCCTCGGCAAACGCCGTTTCGTCAGCAGCGTCGCGCAGAGCGCACCGGGCCGCTTCTTCGGTACCTGGTGGTTCCATGCCTGGGGCTTCGACTGGGTGTACGACAAGCTGTTCGTGAAACCCTTCCTGGCCATCTGCCACCTGCTGCGCCGCGACCCGGTCGACCGTTCGCTCAACCTGGTCCCGTTCACCGCGCGTGGCGGCCACAACATCCTCAGCCTCACCGAGAACGGCCGCCTGCGCTGGTACGCCGCTTCCCTGGTGGGCGGTGCCGCGCTGCTGCTCGGCGCGCTGCTGCTGACCTAACGAATTCACGGAGAGAATGAGCCCGTCATGATTCTGCCCTGGCTAATCCTGATCCCCTTTATCGGCGGCTTCCTCTGCTGGATCGCCGAATCTTCCAGCAAGGTCCTGCCGCGCTGGATCGCGCTGCTGTCGATGACCCTGACCCTGGTCCTCAGCCTCTGGCTGTGGCAGACCGGGAACTTCCAGCTGGCCCCGGTTCCGGGCGCCGAACCGCAGTGGACCACGGAGTTCCAGCTGCCGTGGATCGAGCGCTTCGGCATCAGCATCCACCTGGCGATGGACGGCCTGTCGCTGCTGATGGTCGCCCTCACCGGCCTGCTCGGCGTGCTGTCGGTCCTCTGTTCCTGGAACGAGATCCAGCGCCGCATCGGTTTCTTCCACCTGAACCTGCTGTGGATTCTGGGTGGCGTGATCGGTGTGTTCCTGGCCATCGACATGTTCCTGTTCTTCTTCTTCTGGGAAATGATGCTGGTGCCGATGTACTTCCTCATCGCGCTCTGGGGTCACAGCTCGGAAGACGGCAAGCGCACCCGCATCTACGCCGCCACCAAGTTCTTCATCTTCACCCAGGCTTCCGGCCTGATCATGCTGGTGGCGATCCTCGGCCTGGTGTTCGTGCACTACAACAGCACCGGCGTGCTGACCTTCGACTACGCCCAGTTGCTGAAGACCGAACTCGCTCCGGGTGTGGAATGGCTGCTGATGCTCGGCTTCTTCGCCGCCTTCGCGGTGAAGACCCCGGTGGTGCCGGTGCACTCCTGGCTGCCTGACGCCCACGCCCAGGCGCCGACCGCGGGTTCCGTGGACCTCGCCGGCATCCTGCTGAAGACCGCCGCCTACGGCCTGATCCGCTTCTCCCTGCCGCTGTTCCCCAACGCGTCGGCGGAGTTCGCTCCCATCGCCATGTGGCTCGGCATCATCGGCATCTTCTACGGCGCCGTGCTGTCCTTCGCGCAGACCGACATCAAGCGCCTGGTGGCCTACTCCAGCGTGTCGCACATGGGCTTCGTCATCATCGGCATCTACTCCGGCAGCCCGCAGGCCATGCAGGGCGTGGTGATCCAGATGATCGCCCACGGCCTCTCCGCCGCCGCGCTCTTCATCCTGTGCGGCCAGCTGTACGAGCGCCTGCACACCCGTGACATGCGCAAGATGGGCGGCCTGTGGTCGCGCATGCCGTACCTGCCGGCGGTCAGCCTGTTCTTCGCCGTCGCGTCGCTGGGCCTGCCGGGCACCGGCAACTTCGTCGGCGAGTTCCTGATCCTGCTGGGCGCGTTCAAGGTGGTCCCGACCATCGTCATCATCGCCACCTTCGGCCTGGTGTTCGCCTCGGTCTACTCGCTGGCCATGGTCCACCGCGCCTACTTCGGTCCGTCCTCCTCCGACAAGGCGGTGGCCGGCCTGAACGGTCGCGAACTGTTCATGGTGCTCGGTCTGGCGGTGCTGCTGATCCTGCTCGGTGTCTACCCGCAGCCGGTGCTCGACACCTCGGCAGCCACCATGCATGGCGTCCAGCAATGGATGAACGCCGCCCTTTCCACCCTTGCAGCACGGTAGTCGCGAAATGACCTTCACGATCAATCACTTCATCGCGCTCCTGCCGCTGCTCATCACCAGCGCCACCCTGGTGGTGGTGATGCTGGCCGTGGCCTGGAAGCGTAACCACTCGTTCACCGCCTCGCTGTCGGTGATCGGCCTCAACGCGGCGCTGATCTCGATCCTGCCGGTACTCAAGGTCACTCCCATCGAAGTGACCCCGATGCTGCTGATCGACAACTTCGCCTGCTTCTACATGGCGCTGGTCATCATCGCCGCCCTCGCCTGCGCCACGCTCGCCCATGCCTACATGGAGAGCTACCCGGGCAACCGCGAGGAGCTCTACCTGCTCCTGCTGCTGTCCACCGCCGGCGGCCTGGTGCTGGTGAGCGCGCAGAACCTGGCCGGCCTGTTCATCGGCCTGGAACTGCTGTCGGTGCCGGTGTACGGCATGGTCGCCTACGCCTTCTTCAACAGGCACACGCTGGAAGCCGGCATCAAGTACACCGTGCTGTCCGCCGGCGGCTCGGCGTTCCTGCTGTTCGGCATGGCGCTGCTCTACGCCGAATCCGGCACCCTGAGCTTCTCCGGCCTCGGCAGCCAGCTGATCGAAGGCAGCAGCCACAGCCCGCTGCTGACCATCGGCGTCGGCATGATGATCGTCGGCCTGGGCTTCAAGCTGTCGCTGGCGCCCTTCCACCTGTGGACCCCGGACGTCTACGAAGGCGCCCCGGCGCCGGTGGCGGCGTTCCTCGCCACCGCCAGCAAGGTCGCCGTGTTCGTCGTGCTGCTGCGCCTGTTCCAGATCGCTCCGGTCGCGCTGAACAACGGCCTGCTGCAGGTGGTGCTGAGCGTCATCGCCATCGCCTCGATCCTGATCGGCAACCTGCTGGCGCTGACCCAGAGCAACCTCAAGCGCCTGCTCGGCTACTCCTCCATCGCCCACTTCGGCTACCTGCTGATCGCCCTGATCGCCAGCAAGGGCCTGGCCGTGGAAGCCGTCGGCGTCTACCTGACCACCTACGTGCTGACCACCCTCGGCGCCTTCGGCGTGGTGACCCTGATGTCGACCCCGTACAGCGGCCGCGATGCCGACGCGCTGTTCGAGTACCGCGGCCTGTTCTGGCGCCGTCCGGTGCTGACCGGCGTGCTCACCGTGATGATGCTGTCGCTGGCGGGCATCCCGCTGACTGCCGGCTTCATCGGCAAGTTCTACGTGATCGCCACCGGCGTCGAATCGCACCTGTGGTGGCTGATCGGCACCCTGGTGGTGGGCAGCGCCATCGGCCTGTTCTACTACCTGCGCGTCATGGTCACGCTGTTCCTGGTCGAGCCGAACCTGAAGAGCCACGACGCTCCGTTCAACTGGGGTCAGCGCGCCGGCGGCATCATGCTGGTGCTGATCGCCCTGGCGGCGTTCTTCCTCGGCGTCTACCCGCAGCCGCTGCTGGACCTGCTGCAGCACTCCAGCCTGGCTGTCGCCGCCGCCGGCTGATCGCCCGGCAGCAACAAAAAACCCGCCTCGGCGGGTTTTTTGTTGCCTGGAAAAGGCAGGCGCATCCAAAGCGCTACGTAGGAGGATGAGTTTTTTCACCCAGCATTACGGTGGCCGCATGCGCGGCCATAGTGAATGTATGGAGCGTGAGCCACCCTACGGAATTGCAGCCTTTTGTAGGAGCGAGGGGGACGCCTAGTCCTTGCTCGCGATCCGCTGTTTCCCCTGGTGACGGGTTGCCGGTCGAAACCATGGATCGCCAGCAAGCTGGCTCCTACGAAGAGCGGCCATGGCGCCGTAGAAGTGGCCACCCTACCCCACCGTCCTCTCTTCCTCGCGGCGGGAGAACAGGTCCCACGAGGCGATGAACAGCGCGGCGATCAGCGGCCCGATGACGAAACCGTTGAGGCCGAACAGCGCCATGCCGCCGATGGTGGAGATCAGCACCACGTAGTCGGGCATCTTGGTGTCCTTGCCGACCAGGATCGGGCGCAGGATGTTGTCCACCAGGCCGATCACCAGCACGCAGAACAGCACCAGCACCACGCCCTGCCAGATCGCCCCGGTGACGAAGAAGTAGATCGCCGCGGGGATCCACACCAGCCCCGCGCCCACCGCCGGCAGCAGCGACAGGAAGGCCATCAGCACACCCCACAGCAGCGGCCCCTCGACGCCGAGGAACCAGAAGATCAGCCCGCCCAGCGCCCCCTGGGTGACGGCGACCGCGACGTTGCCCTTCACCGTGGCGCGGATCACCGTGGTGAACTTGCTGAACAGGTGCCGCTTGTGCTCGGCGCTGAGCGGCACCGCCTGCTTGATCCGCAGCGCCAGCAGCGCGCCGTCGCGGAGCAGGAAGAACAGCAGGTAGAGCATCACGCCGAAGCCGATGACGAACTCGAAGGTGTTCTGGCCGATGCTGAAGGCCTTGGTGGCGAGGAACTGGCTCACCTGCATGGCCCCGCTCGACAGCCGGTCCTGCAGGCCCGACAGGTCGTTCAGTCCCAGGCGGTCGAGCCACGGATGCAGCCATGCCGGCATCGCCGCGACCGCACGCTCGAAGAACAGCGAAAGGTCGATGTCGCCGCTCTTCAGCCGCTGATAAAGGGCCGCGCCCTCCTGCACCAGCGAACCGGCGATGAAGATCACCGGCAGGATCACCATCAGCAGGCAGAGCAGCAGCGTGATCAGCGCGGCCAGGTTCTTCCGCGGCCCGATGCGCCGCAGCAGCCAGCGCTGCAGGGGAGCGAAGAGAATCGCCAGGATGGCGCCCCAGAACGCGGCGCCGTAGAACGGCAGCAACAGCCAGCCGAAGGCGAGGCTGACTACCACCAGCAGTCCCAGGAAAGTCCGGTCTTCCAGCTTGGAAATGCGCATAGGTGATCCATCGACGGCCGAGGCAGGTCATCCATTAGTCAGCAGATGACGGGACGAGTGCAATAGCGATGCGGTTCCGGACAGCGTCAGGCATGAAAAAACCCGCCACGGCGGGTTTCTTCATTTCGGCAACAGCATCAGAACTGGTACTTCACCCCGAGGGTCAGGGTGCGGCCCGGCGCCGGCTGGCGGCCCCACGGGCTGGTGTCGATGCCGCGGAAGTAGTACTGGCGATCGAACAGGTTGCTGATGCCGGCCGAACCGGTCAGCAGGCTGCCGTCGTTGAGGCGGAATTCACGCTCCAGCGCGGTGTTCCACAGCCAGTAGGACGGCAGCTCGCCGACCGAAGCGATGGCGTTCTCGTCATGGGTATTCGCCGCGTCGGTGAACGCGCTGCTGACGTAGAGGCCATCCAGGCTGTAGGTCCAGTTCTCGGCGAAGCGGTAGCGACCGTCGAGGATGATCTGGTGCTTCGAGGAGAACGGCACCTCGTTGCCCTTGAACTGGCCGGAGCGCTGTTCGGCATCGAGGTAGGCGTAACCGGCGTGCAGGTCCAGATTGCGCATGCCTTCCGGGGTCCAGAACACTTCGGTCTCGATGCCCTGGTGCCGGGTGCTGCCAATGTTCACGAAGCGGTCGGTGGTGGCGTTGAATTCGATCTGGTCATCGAAGTCGATGCGGTACAGCCCGAAGTCGGCACGCAGGCCATCCCAGGGCGTGTAGCGCACGCCGGTCTCGTAGTTCCAGGCCAGTTCCGCATCGACGTCGCCTTCCTTGACGATCTGCGTCACTTGCGGCGGACGCAGCGAGCGCTGGGCGTTGGCGTAGACGAACCAGTCCTCGGTGGCCTGGAAGCCGATGGTCAGGCCGGGCAGCCACTCGCGAGCCTCGTTGCTGTGCTTGAAGCCAGTGACGGAATCGCTGTAGTCCATGGTCGCGCTTTCGTAGCGCACACCGGGAGTGATGGTCAGGCGATGGTCGAGCAGGCTGATGGCGTTGCTGATATAGGCTGCCTTGGCTTCGTCGTCGAAGTTCCAGTCGCGAAATACGCTTTTCACGCCGGTGGCGAGGTTCTGCCGGTCGACGCGGTAGTCGATGTCCTCGCGCACGTAGCGGGCGCCGAGCAGCCAGGTCTGGCTGACGCTGTCGCCGTCGATGCTCATGCTCAGGCGCGGCTCGCTGCCCCAGACCTTGAAGTCGCGCGGGCCATCCTGCCTGGTGGCGGGCGTCGCGTCCGGATTGAACGGCAGACCGACCACGAAGTTGCGGTAGCTGTTGTGGGCGAAGTTGGTCCAGCTGAACTCCACCGAGTCGAACGGGCCGATGGCGCCGAAGTACTGGGTGTAGGTGCCCCAGACACGGTCGGTATCGCCCTCGAAGCGATCCAGCGGGCGGGTCGACTGGCGCGGGTCGTCGCGGTAGTCCCTCACGCTCAGCGCGCCGGCCAGGTCGATGTCGGCGATGTAGCGCTGCACGCCGAAGCTCAGCTCGCGCTCGTCGTCGATGTTCCACTGGCCGCGCAGGCGGTAGTTCTGCACATCGGTATCGGAATGCTCGCGGCCGTATTCGCCGTTGATGGTGTTGAGGTCGAGCTGCAGGCCGAAGTTGTCGGTCAGGTAGCCGCCGGTTCCGATGTAGCTGTCCCACAGCTGGCGTCCGCCGGGCGCGAAGGTGGCGCGCTCCTGCAGGGTGGTCCGCCATTCGCGCGGAATCGGCGGGCTGATGAAGTTGATCACCCCGCCGACGTTGTTCGGGCCGTACTGCACGGCGGCGCCGCCGCGGACGATGTCGATGCGATCGATGGTCGCCAGGGTCAGCGGAAACAGCGAAAGGCCGGTCTGCCCATAAGGTGCGAGGGCCATGGGAATGCCGTCGGAAAGCGCCTGGATGCGTCCGCTGCGGCTCTCGTACAGGCCACGCACGGAAATCTGCGGCAAGGCGCCGGTGCCGGTCTCGTCGAAGATCTTCACGCTGGGGACGCGCTGCAGCGCATCATCGACGCCGCGCACACTGCCTTTCTTCAGGTTCGCTTCGGTGACTACGCTGCGGCTACCGGCGTAGGTGCGCAGCGTTTCCTCGCTGGACGACGCCAGTACGTCGCCCTTGATGACCAGCGGCGCCAGCGCGCTCACATCGTCCCCGGACTCGCTGGCGAACACGCTGACATTGCCGTCGGAGAGCTGGAAACCCAGCCCGGAACCCGCCAGCAGAATGCGCAGTGCTTCCTTCGTGCCGTACTCGCCACGCAGCGCAGGCGCTTCGCGGCCTTCGAGCAGATCGCTGGAAACCAGCAGGTGCAGGCCACTCGCCTGGCTGAACGCGATCAGCGATTTGCCCAGCGGCCCCGCCGGAATGTCGAAGCTGCGGCGCGCCTCGCTGACCGCAACGGCTTCGCCATTGCCACTGTCGGCCGCCTGTGCGGCAAAAGGAACGGAACTGCAGAGAGTCAATAAGGCGCCGTAAAGCGCGTGGCGCTGCCATGCGTGTGTCACGAAATTTCCCCCAATGAACCGTGTGCCCGCCAGCGCGGGTGAGATGAAAATCACTCTCATCGGAGAAAGACGCCGAGCGGCAAAAGATCGACAGCGCTTTTTTCAGGAATCTTCGCTTCAGCGCGTGGCAGGGTCGTTCCGCGTGTCATCCCGCTCGATCAGGGTCACGCCGGGCCAGCGCACCAGGCGGACCGGCAAGGCGGATTCCAGCAGCGGCAACTGGCGCTCCAGCGCAGAGATGTCGAACACCCCGGTCACCGGCAGCTCCCGCAGCGAGGCATCGGTGATCACCAACAGTCCCTTCCGGTAGTGGTTCAGCTCGTCGATCACCTCGCCCAGCGGGCGGGCATCGAATACCAGGCGCCCACGGCGCCACGCCGTGAGGTCGGCCACCTCGACCGACTCCGCTGCGCGCTGGCCGGTACGACGCCTGCCATAGTCGAAGGCCTGCCCTTCCCTGACTTCGGTAACCGACTCGGTGGTGCCGTCGCGGTAGCGAACCTCCACCGCATGCTCGGTCACCGCCACGCGCACGCGGTCGTTCTCGCTGAGCACATCGAAGCCGGTGCCCAGCGCGCGGATGCTCCCTTCCCCCGCGCGCACGTAGAAGGGGCGATCCCGGTCGGCGGCGACCTGCACGTGCAGCTCGCCTCCGTACAGGCGTACTTCGCGTTCACCAGCGGACAGACGCACATCGACGCGGGTCGAGGGCGCCAGCTCCATGCGCGTGCCATCGGCCAGCTCCACTACCCGCCGCTCGGCAACCGCCGTGCGGTAGTCGGCGAACCAGCCGTCCTGCCTGCCGTAGCCACCCAGCAGCAGCGCCAGGCCCAGCGCTCCGACGGCAGCCACCTGCAACCACCGGGAAGCCGGTTTGCGCGGCGACGCATCGGACATGGCCAGGCCGCTCCAGATCCGCTCGGCCTGGCGTGCCGCCAATCGATGGGTTTCGTCGGCCGACTTCCAGCGCTCGAAGGCGGCCCAGTCGTCCGAGGTCTGAGTGCCGGAATGCAGCTGCACGATCCAGGCCAGCGCCTTTTCCAGGCACGGGTCGAGAGGAGCGTCCAGGTCCTCGGGGGAGATTCGGGGCTGCTGATCCGACATGGGAGCCTTATGGATAGGTGTTCAATGATGAAGACGTTTCGCCAGCCGGGATCGACAGTCCCTCATGGCTCCAGCAGGCAACGGCGGGCGCAATGCCGCAGCGCCTGCATGATGTACTTGGAAACCATGCTGGCGGAGACCCCGAGCCGCTGACCGATCTCGATATGTCCCAGGCCTTCGAGGCGATTCAGCAGCAAGGCGCTCCGGCAGTTCTCGGGCAACTCCGCCAACGCCGCATGAAGGCTCTGCAGCTGGCGGGTCAGTTCGAGCATCCGCTCGGGCGACGGGCGCGGATCGAACAGCTCGTCCTGCACTTCGTCGAGGTCGGCCGCAATCCCCCGCCGCGCATTGCCGCGGCGCCAGTCGACGATCAGGTTGCCGAGGATGCGCCAGAGGAAAAAGCGCGGGCTTTCCACGGCCTGCCGCCCTTTCGCGTCCATCCCCGCGTAGCGCAGGAAGGTGTCCTGGACGAGGTCGGCCGCGAGTTCCCCGTCGCTCACCCGGCGCCTGGCCAACTGCTGCAGCTCGCGTTGATAAAGGCGAAACAAACGGTCGAGATCGTCGGCCACGGCAATAGTCCGGAATGAGGAACACCGGCGATTCACCGGGATGGAGGCGCAGACTATAACAATTGATAACCACTATCAATTGAGACGAAATATCGAATACGGCGGCCACAGGAAGCAGGAAAAGCTTCCCCGGCGCGACAAGGCTTGCACATACCACTGATCAGGATTCCGCACATTCAGGGATCAAGGCGCGGCCGGGGCTGCCGATAACCCGGCAATCCCCGAGATTTCCTATAAGAAAGGACAACCTCCATGCCCCTCCGCCGTATTTCCATCCAATGGAAGATCACCCTGCTGGCAGGCCTTTGCCTGTTCGGCGTGGTATCACTACTGGTCGGCCTGTCCGTGTACCGCATGCAGCACAGCACCGCGCTGGTCAAGCAGTCCAGCGCCGAGATGCTCGACGAGGCCGCCCAGGGCCGCCTGAAGTCGCAGGGCCTGGCCGAATCCCTGCGCATCCAGCGTTATTTCATGGATGCCTACCAGTACGGCAAGGGCTTCGCCCGCCAGGTGCTGTTCCTCCGCGAACAGGCGGAAAAACGCTTCCTCGACGCCTATGACCTGCGCGAGGACCTGGTCCTGCAGGTACGTAGCGCGCTGGAAGGCAATCCGGAACTGCTCGGCCTCTACGTCACCTTCGAACCCAACGCCCTGGACGGCAAGGACGACCTGTTCGCCGGCCAGTCGACCCTGGGCAGCAACGACAAGGGGCGTTTCGGCCTGTACTGGTCGCAGGCCGTCGCCGGCGAACTGCAATCCGAAACCCTGACCGAAGCGCAGCTCGCCGACACCACGCCCGGCGCCAGCGGCAGTGCCTACAACGCCTGGTACACCTGCCCGAAGACCACCGGCAAGCCGTGTATCCTCGAACCCTATTTCGACGAAACGGCCGGCCGCCGCATGCTGATGACCAGCATCGCCTTCCCGCTGCTGCAGGACGGCAGGGTCATCGGCGTCATGGGCGTCGACATCAGCCTGGACAAGCTGCAGGAAATCAGCCGCCAGGGCGCCAGCGACCTGTACGGCGGCCAGGGCGCGGTGAGCATCGTCAGCCCGGCCGGCCTGCTCGCCGGGCATAGCGCGGACGAATCCAGGCTGTCCGGGAAGATCCGCGAGGTCTATGCCGAACACGGCGAGGAACTGATGCAGGCGGTGGCCAGCGGCGAACAGCGCGCGATGCGCCACGGCGACCAGCTGCGCATCGTCGAGCCCCTGCTGCCGATCCCGGACGCTACCCCCTGGGGCGTACTGGTCGAGGTTCCGGAGAAGGCGCTGCTCGGCCCGGCCATCGCCCTGCAGAAGGAACTCGACCGGCAGCGCACCGAGGGCTCGCTCACCGAGCTGGGCCTCGGCCTGCTCGCCGTGGTGCTCGGCCTCGTCGCCATGGCCTTCACCGCACGGGGCGTGACGCGCCCGATCCAGCGCCTGGCCGACATGCTGCGCGACATCGCCAGCGGCGAAGGCGACCTGACCCGCCGCCTCGACTACAGCAGCCATGACGAGCTGGGCACCCTGGCCGGCTGGTTCAACCGCTTCCTCGACAAGCTGCAGCCGATCATCCGCGACGTGAAGGCCTCGGTGCGCGACGCCCGCGCCACCGCCGACCAGTCCTCCTCGGTGGCCAGCCAGACCAGCGCCGGCATGCACCAGCAGTTCCGCGAGATCGACCAGGTCGCCACCGCCTCCCAGGAAATGAGCGCCACCGCCCACGACGTCGCCAACAGCGCGGCGCTGGCCGCCGAAGCCGCGCGCGGCGCCGACAGCGCGACCCGCGACGGCCTCGAGGTGATCGACAGCACCACCCGCCTGATCGACAACCTCGCCAGCGAGATGAACCAGGCCATGCGCCAGGTCGAAGGCCTGGCGGCGAGCAGCGAGCGCATCGGTTCGGTGCTGGAAGTGATCCGCTCCATCGCCGAGCAGACCAACCTGCTGGCGCTCAACGCCGCCATCGAGGCGGCCCGCGCCGGCGAGGCCGGCCGCGGCTTCGCCGTGGTCGCCGACGAGGTCCGCAACCTGGCGCGGCGCACCCAGGACTCGGTGGAGGAAATCCGCCAGGTCATCGAAAGCCTGCAGAGCGACACCCAGGAAGTGGTCGGCGCCATGGGCAACAGCCATCGCCAGGCGCAGAGCAGCGTCAGCCAGGTCGAACAGGCGGTCGCCGCGCTGCGCCGGATCGGCGAGTCGGTCAGCGTGATCACCGACATGAACCTGCAGATCGCCAGCGCCGCCGAGGAACAGAGCGCGGTGGCCGAGGAGATCAACCGCAACGTCGCCGGCATCCGCGACGTCACCGAATCGCTCTCCGGCCAGGCCGAGGAATCGGCGCAGATCAGCCAGTCGCTGAACCAGCTGGCGAATCACCAGCAGGGGCTGATGGAGCAGTTCCGGGCGTAAGCGGTGGCCTGTGGTTCCCATGCGGGAGCGTGGAAACCACAGGAGCTGTCTTCTGGATTAGCGCTCCCATTGGAGCAACCTGTAGGAGCCAGCAAGCTGGCTCCTACAAAAAGCCCAACCACGGCAGCCCTACTTCGATCTGCGCGGCAGCTCCACGCTCACCAGCAATCCCCCCAGCCCGCTGCTCCCCAGGCTCAACCGCCCGCCACAGGCCTCGGCGATATCCCGCGCGATGCCCAGCCCCAGGCCATGCCCGGCGACCTGCTCGTCCAGCCGCGTACCGCGCTCCAGCACGCTTTCCCGCAGTTCCTCGGCGATCCCCGGCCCGTCGTCCTCGACCTGCAACAGATAGCGCCCGGCCTGCTTCTCGATGCTCAGGCGCACCTGTCCGTCGGCCCACTTGCAGGCGTTGTCCAGCAGGTTGCCAAGCAGTTCGAGCAGGTCCTCGCGGTCGAACGGCAGGCGCAGCCCGGGCTCGGCGCGCCAGCCGATGTCCAGGTGTTCGCCATGGATGCGCCGCAGCATCTCGCACAGGCTCGGCAACTCCGTGGCGCAGTCGAAATGCGCGCCGGGCAGCGCCTCGCCGACCAGCCGCGCGCGGCCCAGCTCGCGGCCGAGGCGCTGGTCGATCTGTTCGAGATGCTCCTGCAGCAGGCTGCGCAGCTCCGGCTGGGCGCGGATTTCCTCGCGGTCGGCAAGGCTGGTCAGCACCGCCAGCGGCGTCTTCAGCGCATGGCCGAGGTTGCCCAGGGCGTTGCGCGAACGGCGCAGGTTGTCCTCGGTGTACTGCAACAGGTGGTTGACCTGCTCCACCAGCGGCACCAGTTCCTGCGGCACCTGGGTATCCAGCTGGCTGCGCTGCCCCGCCTGCAGCTGGGCGATCTGCTGGCGCACCTGTTCCAGCGGGCGCAGGGCGCGGCGTACCGCCAGGCGCTGGAGGAACAGGATCAGCAGCAGCGCCACCAGGCCCGTGCCCAGGCCGATCCAGCGCAGGCGCTCCAGGCGGCGCAGGATCGGCCGGTAGTCCTGCGCCACGGCGATCTTCAGCTCGCGGCCATAGCGCCGGTAGTCGCTGCGGTAGACCAGCAGCAACTGGCCGTCCGGACCGTCCGCCAGGCCATCGGCCAGGCCCTTGCGCTCCGGCATCGGCAGCTCGCTGTCCCACAGCGAGCGCGAGCGCCAGATGGTGTCGTCGAAGCGGATCAGGAAGTAGCGCCCGGAATACAGGCGCTCGTACATCGCGTCGACCCGCTGCGGATCGAGTTGCAGCCCCGCCGGCCCGCGGATGGTCGCCACCAGCAGGCTTTCCGCCTCGTCGCGCAGGCCGGTGATCAGGTAGCGCCGCAGGCCCTGGTCGAACAGCCACACCCCCGCCTGCGCCAGCGCCAGGCCGATGATCAGCAGAACCGCCGCCAGGCTCAGGCCCAGGCGCCGCTGGATGGAACTCAACTCGCGGCTCCGCTGCCGGTGAAGCGATAGCCCTGGCCGCGCCGGGTTTCGATCACCTCGCGGCCGAGCTTGCGGCGTAGGTGGTTGATGTGCACCTCGATGACGTTGGAGTCGCGCTCGGTCTCGCCGTCGTACAGGTGTTCGGCGAGATGCGACTTGGACAGCAGCTGCCCCGGATGCAGCATGAAATAGCGCAGCAGGCGGAATTCGGCGGAGGTCAGGTCGACCTCGCGCTCGCCCTGCAGCACGGTCTGGCGCGCCTCGTCCAGGCGCAGCCCGGCGACGTCGAGATGGCTCTGGTTGGCCAGCCCGTGGGCGCGGCGCAACAGCGCCTGGATGCGCAGCGACAGCTCCTCCGGGTGGAACGGCTTGGTCAGGTAGTCATCCGCGCCGGCCTTCAGGCCATCGATGCGCTCGGCCCAGGAGCCGCGCGCGGTGAGGATCAGCACCGGCGTCGTCAGGCCCAGCCCGCGCCATTCGCGCAGCACCTCGAGGCCCGGACGCCCCGGCAGGCCGAGGTCGAGGATGATCAGGTCGTAGGGCTCGCTGGCGCCCTGCACGGCGGCGTCGCGGCCGTCGGCCAGCCAGTCCACCGCGTAGCCCTGGCGGGTCAGGCCGGTCAGCAGTTCGTCGGCGAGCGGCACATGGTCTTCAACCAGCAGCAGGCGCATCAGTCGTCTTCCTTGTCCTTGAGAATCCGGCCATCGCGGGCGTCCAGTTCGAGCTCGCGGACCACCCCGTCGGGCGTTACCAGCTCGACTTCATACACGTAACCATCGTGCTCTTCCTCCAGCTCGGCTTCCAGCAGCCGCGAGCCGGGATAGCGCGCCAGCGCCGCTGGCAGGATCTCCTCGAACGAACGGATCACCCCCTCGCGAGTCAGGCGCAGCGCTTCGTCCTGGCTCAGGTCGTGGGCCGCGGCGAACGGCGGAAGCAGCAACAGGGCGAGAAGGGCCGCTCTTCCCCGGGAAAGGTTCATCAATCCCGGCGATCCCGGACGACCTGGCCGGTGGTGGCATCCACCCGCACGTCCCACTCGAGACCCTGGGGATCCGTCACATCGGCCTTGTAGACGTAGCGGCCGTGTTCGAGTTCGAGTTCGGTGTCGGACACCCTGCCGCCGGGATGCCTGGCGAGAATGGCCTGGTTGAGTTCCTCGAAATTCTTGATGGTGCCGGCGTCGCGCAGGCGCAGCGCCTCGTCGGGGCCGATATCGTGGGCCTGGGCGATGCCTGCGGCGAGTACCAGGACGGTGCTGGCGAACAGTGCGGTGAGGGATTTCATCGGGGCGCTCCTGTGGGGTGGATTCGGCCTATTCAGAGTAGCCAGCCGGACTTAATCCAAGCTGAACCCTCCACCACCATTCATGCCGTGAATTGTAATGGCGGAACGGCACCAGGCTCTATAATCGCGGGCCTGCACCTGCGAGGTCCGCATGACCGCGATCCAGATCAAGTTCCCCGCCCTCACCCTCAAGGCCGGCTCCCGCGCCCTGCGGCGCATCCGCGAACAGGGGCTGCTGCCCTCCGATGTCGGCATCCTGCCCGGTGCGGCCGGCGGGCCGAAGGCGCTCGGCATCCAGGGCCTGGACCTGGCGCTGTTCGGCGAATGGCTGCCCCGTGCGCCGCGCGAGCGCTCGCTGATCGGCGCTTCCATCGGCTCCTGGCGTTTCGCCAGCGCCTGCCTGGCGGCCCCCGCCGCCGGCATCCGCCGCCTCGGCGAGCTGTACACGCAGCAGCGTTTCGCCCGCAACGCCAGCCTCGCCGAGGTCTCGCGCAGCTGCGCGCGGATGCTCGATGACTTGCTCGACGGGCAGGATGCGCAAGTCCTGGCCAATCAACACTACCGGCTCAACGTGATTGTGGTGAAAAGCCACGGCCGCCTCGCCCGGGACGGCAAGGGCTCGCTGGGCCTCGGCCTGGGCGCGGTGATCCGCGACAACCTGCTCGGCCGCCGCCACCTGCAGCGGCATTTCGAGCGGGTGATCCTGCACGACGCGCGCCTCGTCCCGCCGCTGACGGCACTCGCCGACTTCCCCTCGCGCTGCCTGCCGCTGGACGTCGGCAACCTGCGTCACGCGCTGCTCGCCTCGGGCTCGATCCCCATGGTGATGGAAGGCGTGCGCGACATTCCCGGCGTCGGCCCCGGCACCTATCGCGACGGCGGCCTGCTCGACTACCACCTCGACCTGCCCTACCAGGGCGGCGGCGTGGTGCTCTATCCGCACTTCACCGACAGGGTCATCCCCGGCTGGTTCGACAAGGGCCTGCCCTGGCGCCGCGGCGATGCCGACCGCCTGCAGGACGTCCTGCTGCTGGCGCCCTCCCGCGAATACCTGGCGCGCCTGCCGCACAGCAAGCTGCCGGACCGCAAGGACTTCAAGCGCTACATGGGCGACGACGCCGGGCGCGAGCGGTATTGGCGCAAGGCGATGGACGAGAGCCGGCGGATGGGCGAGGAGTTCCTCGAACTGGCCGACAGCGGCCGGCTGGGGGAGCGGTTGCAGGCGCTTTGACGATACGTAGGGTGGATCAGCTCCATCGATCCACCATGGCCGCACACGCGGCCCCGGCGGGTTGGACGCGGGAGCGTCCGGGGATGCGTTCCCACGCAGGAGCGCGGGAACGAAAAGGCACCCCGTAGGGCGCATAACGCGCCAGCGTTATCCGCCACAGGTCCAGCACCTACCCTGATCGGCCGCCTACAACGCTGTAGGAGCGAGCTTGCTCGCGAAGAAGATTCAACCCGGCTGCCCATCCACCCGCGGCTTCCAGAACATCGGTCCGTAGTGCCAGGCGAACAGGCCGAACGCCGCCACCCAGCAGCCCGCGGCGATCGCCAGTCCCGGCAGCGGCAGCCAGGCCGAGACGAACACGCGGCCGACCGTGCCCAGGTTCAGCAACGCGAACGCCCAGCCCATCGCCGCCGGCGGTTGCAGCGGGCGGCCGGTGTGGCCGAGGCTGACCCGCGCGATCATCGCCAGGATCAGCCCGCCAATGCCGCCCACGGTCAGGGCATGCAGCGCCAGGCTGGAAGAGAAGCCCAGGCCCAGGTGGAACAGCGCCATGCCGGCGAAGGCCACGGCTATCCAGAAGTAGGCCAGGTGCAGCGACCAGAGCAGCGGTACCCGCCACAGGTCGCGGTCCCACCAACGTACCAGGCGGATGCAGTGACCGACCGCCAGTACGCCGAACAGCAGCGCCAGCAGCGGATGCGCCTGCAGGGTCAGGCCGAAGGCGGTGAGCACGGCCAGCAACAGGGTGCCGGCCAGCAGCGCATTGTCCAGCCAGGGCCAGGCCGGCACCTGCTGCTGCCGTCCCAGGCCGCGCTGGGTGAAGAAGGGGATCACCCGGCCACCGATCAGCGTCATCAGCGCGGTGACCAGCCAGATCGCCGCCAGCACCGAGCTGCGCTGCCAGTCCTCGTTGCCGATCGCCAGCCCGACCACGGACTGCACATCGGCCAGCGCCAGCAGCAGCAGGACCGCCAGAATCGGATAGTTGCGCACCTGGCGCACCTGCCACAGGCTGCGGCCGATGAAGAAGGCCAGCGCCGGCAGCAGGGCCAGCTCCAGCGGTCCGACCAGCGCCAACGGCGCGCCGAACAGCCAGCCGAGACGCGCCGCCAGCCACAGCCCGGCCAGCCAGATCAGCGGCGTACCGCTGACGCCGGGGCGGCCGGTCCAGTTCTGTACCGCGGTGAGCAGGAAGCCGGAGACTATCGCCACGGCGAAGCCGAACAGCATTTCGTGGCGGTGCCAGGCCAGCCAGCCGCCGAGCGGCTGCCACTCCGGCAGCACGCCCAGCAGCACGGCGATCCAGGCACCGATGGCGACCACCGCGAACAGCGATCCACCAAGGAAGAAGGGGCGGAATCCCAGCCGCCACAGCGACGGAATCGCCAACAGAGCACGTCGATCAACCAGCAGCACAGCATTCCTCCCATCCCGGCTGGCGCATCTGGTGCTGGGCGATCAGACGCAGCACGTAGCCGAGCTTCAGTGAAGTCGGTCCGAGGACGGTGAGCGCATGGGCCGCCAGCACTGCCGGCAGGCTCAGGTGCTGGTCGACGCCATAGGCGCCGACGATGCCGACAATCAGCAGCGCGACTCCACCGCCGAGCATTCCCGACGACAGTTTCAGGTTGCGTTGCGGACAAGAGAATAGACCTTCCATCGCACACCTCCCCGGTTTATTCGTGCTGCCGGCCCCCGGCGGGGCCGGCAGCGATACCTCAGGCCTCCAGCGCGCTGGCCGGGCCGAAGAACTCGTAATGGCACTGCCGCTCGGGCACGCCCAGCTCGTGCAGGTGCTTCTTCACCTGGGCCATGAACGGCTTCGGCCCGAGGAAGTAGGCATCCAGGTCGCGCTGCGCCGGCAGCCAGTCGGCCAGCAGCTGGCGGCTGAGGAAGCCCTCGGCATGCACCTCGTCCTGCTCGCGCGGTTCGCTGTAGCAGAAGAAGTGCGCCAGTTGCGGATGCGCCTTGGACTGCTCCTCGATCCACTCGCGGAAGGCGTGCACGCCGCCATGCCGCGCGCAATGGATGAAGTGCACCGCGCGGCTGCCGGCGAGAGCCTTCTTCAGCATGGCCAGCGCCGGAGTGATGCCGACGCCGGCGGTGATCAGCACCAGCGGCTTGTCGCTGTCGCGCAGGACGAACTCGCCGGCCGGCGGGAACAGGTCCAGCTCGTCGCCCTCCTGCAGGTTGTCATGCAGGTGCACCGATACCCGCCCTTCCGCCTCGCGCTTGACGCTGATGCGGTATTCGCGGCCGTTCGGCGCGTCGGACAGGGAATAGTTGCGGCGTACTTCCTCGCCATCCAGCTCCAGGCGCATGCCGATGTACTGGCCCGGCTGGAAGTCCAGCAGCACGCCGCCGTCCACCGGTTGCAGGTAGAAGGAGGTAATCTCCTCGCTTTCCTTCACCTTGCGGGCGATGCGGAAGCGCCGCGCGCCACGCCAGCCGCCCGGCGCCGCGGCGCTCTGGGCGTATACCGATTCCTCGGCGCCGATCAGGATGTCGGCCAGTTGACCGTAGGCGGCACCCCAGGCATCGAGCACCTCCTGGGTGGCGATTTCCTCGCCGAGCACCTCGCGGATCGCCTGCAGCAGGCAGGCGCCGACGATCGGGTAGTGTTCCGGCAGGATCTGCAGCGACACATGCTTGTTGACGATCTGCGCCACCAGCGGGCCGAGCTGCTCCAGCTCGTCGATGTGGCGGGCGTACATCAGCACGCCGTTGGCCAGGGCACGCTGCTGGGCGCCGGAAGCCTGGTGGGACTGGTTGAACAGGGCCCGCACCTCGGGGTAATCGCGGAACATCAGTTGGTAGAAATGCCGCGTCAGCGCTTCGCCGCCGGTCTCCAGGAGCGGGACGGTGGCCTTGATCAGGGTGCGGTGTTCGTTCGACAGCATGTGGTTCTCCTTTGGACGCAAGTCACGGTTGTTGTGCCTTGGTCATTACAGGAAGCGTGCCAGCTTCGCAGCCCGGTATTCACGGGACTTCCAGCCGAATCAGGGTCATAATGACCAGCAACCAAAGCAGTCATGATGACTACAACAGGGTTAAAATGACCAGCAACCCCCTGCTCGCCACCCTCCTCCCGCTGGTGGCCGACCTGTCCCGCGAACTGCCGGAAAGCGAACGTTACCGGCGCCTGCTGGAAGCCCTTCGCCAGTTGCTGCCATGCGATGCCACCGCCCTGCTGCGCCTGGATGGCGAGCAACTGGTGCCGCTGGCCGTGGACGGCCTCAGCGCGGACACCCTCGGCCGGCGCTTCAAGATCAGCGAACATCCGCGCCTGCAGGCCCTGCTGGAGCGCCACGGGCCGACCCATTTCCCGGCCGACTGCGGCCTGCCCGATCCCTATGACGGCCTGGTGGAGGGACTCCACGGACACCTGGAAGTCCACGACTGCATCGGCTGCCCGCTATTTCTCGACGAGCAGCCATGGGGCCTGCTGACCCTCGACGCGCTGGACCCGCAGCGTTTCTCCGGCGGCGACCTGGACAACCTGGAAGCCTTCGCCAGCCTCGCCGCCGCCACGGTCAAGGCCAGCCAGCGCATGCTCGACCTCACCCGCCGCGCCGAGCACGAGGAACAGCGCGCCGAAGCCTACGAGCGCGCCTCCGAACTCAAGTCGCGCGAACTGATCGGCCACAGCCGGGTGCACCGGCAGTTGCTGCACGAGATCGAGGTGGTCGCCGGCAGCGACCTGAGCGTGCTGATCAGCGGCGAGACCGGTGTCGGCAAGGAACTGGTGGCCCAGTCCATCCACCAGAAATCGCCGCGCCGGGCGAAACCCATGGTCAGCCTGAACTGCGCGGCGCTGCCGGAAACCCTGGTGGAAAGCGAACTGTTCGGTCACGTGCGTGGCGCCTTCTCCGGCGCGGTGGGCGAGCGCCGCGGCAAGTTCGAGCTGGCCGACGGCGGCACGCTGTTCCTCGATGAGGTCGGCGAACTGCCGCTGGCGATCCAGGCCAAGCTCCTGCGCGTGCTGCAGAGCGGCCAGCTGCAGCGCCTCGGCTCGGACCGCGACCAGCACGTCGACGTGCGCCTGATCGCCGCGACCAACCGCGACCTGGCCGAGGAAGTCCGCGCCGACCGCTTCCGCGCCGATCTCTACCACCGCCTGAGCGTCTACCCGCTGCGGGTGCCGGCGCTGCGCGAGCGCGGCAACGACGTGCTGCTGCTGGCCGGCTATTTCCTCGAAGAGAATCGCCCACGCCTCGGCCTGCGCAGCCTGCGCCTCAGCCGCGCGGCCCAGGCGGCGCTGCTCGACTATTCATGGCCGGGCAACGTGCGCGAACTGGAGCACCTGATCGGCCGCGCCTCCCTCCGCGCTCTCGCCGCCCATCCGCCGCATTCGCGCATCCTCAGCCTGGAGGCCGACGACCTGGGGCTCGACCAGTCCCCCGCCCATCAGCCGGAACCCGCGCCAGCGCAGGCAGAGGAACTGCCGGCCGGCGAACTGCGCCCGCTGCTGGATGCGTTCCAGCGCCAGCTGATCGCCGCCAGCCTGGAACGCCACGCCGGCAACTGGGCGGCGGTGGCGCGGGAGCTGGGGCTGGACCGGGCCAACCTCAACCGGCTGGCGCGGCGGCTGGAACTGAAGTGACGGCATTGATGGTGGATCACGCCCCACCCATCCCCCCGGAAATGCACTCTTTTGTAGGTTCCAGCAGCGCGGGATGGACCCACGGTCGCCTTGCCCCACCCCGCAAGCACGATGGTGATAAACTATCGCCCCCATTCTTCGAGCGGTCCCGCGGGTCCGCTTTCGCTGTCGAGCGCAACACCATGGAAATCTTCAAGGAATTCACCTTCGAATCCGCCCACCACCTGCCCAACGTACCGGCCGGGCACAAGTGCGGTCGCCTGCACGGACACTCGTTCCGCGCGGCCATCTACATCGAGGGCGACGTCGACCCGCATACCGGCTGGATTCGCGATTTC
The DNA here is from genome assembly GCF_900103845.1 of Pseudomonas jinjuensis. GTDB lineage: Bacteria > Pseudomonadota > Gammaproteobacteria > Pseudomonadales > Pseudomonadaceae > Pseudomonas > Pseudomonas jinjuensis. The sequence continues at coordinate 63,492 of NZ_FNIJ01000011.1, read as the reverse complement.
TCCGAGATCAAGGAAATCTTCAAGCCGATCTACGACCAGCTCGACCACAACTACCTGAACGAGATTCCCGGCCTGGAAAACCCCACCAGCGAGAACCTCGCACGCTGGATCTGGCAACAGCTCAAGCCGGTACTGCCGGAGCTGTCGCGCATCCGCGTGCACGAGACCTGCACCAGCGGCTGCGAATACCGCGGCGACTGACGCACTCCCCATGCGCGCGCTGCAAGGGTGCGCGCTTCCCGCTCCGTGCCATGCGGGACGGCCGACAAGTGCGCCGGCTGGCTAGCGTCTATCATGCCCAGAACACTTCTGCCGGAATCTCGCCATGAGCGATGCCTTGCTTGCCATCCGCCCGCGCGCGGAGGACGTCGAAGGTGTGACGGTCCTGCGCGCCCTGCCCTCCGCCCGTTGCCGCAGCGTCGGACCTTTCGTGTTCTTCGATCACATGCTCGGCGGCGACTTCGCGCCCGGCCGGGGCATGAACATCCGCCAGCACCCGCACATCGGCCTGTCGACCCTGACCTATCTGCTCGAAGGCGAGGTGCAGCACAAGGACAGCCTCGGCTCCGACCAACTGGTGCGGCCGCGGGACGTCAGCTGGATGACCGCCGGACGCGGCGTCGCTCATGTCGAGCGCACCCCGGAGCACCTGCTGCGCAGCGGCTCGCGCCTGCACGGGCTGCAGGTCTGGCTGGCGCTGCCGAAGGCTGAGGAAGGCCGCGCGCCGAGCTACCACCACTTCCCGGCGGAGAAGCTCGCGGAAAGCGAAGCGCTCGGGGTGCGCATCCGCCTGATCGCCGGCAGCGGCTTCTGCCTGGAATCGCCGGTGCCGGTACTTTCGCCGACCCTGTTCGCCGAACTGCGGCTGAGCGCCGGCGCCACCCTCGCGCTGCCCGCCGAACACCCGGAGCGCGCGCTCTACCTGCTCGGCGGCGAGGCCCTGCTGGACGACGAGCCGCTACCCCTGCACGAGATGGTCGTCCTCGCCGAAGGTGAATCCTTCACCCTCGGCGCCTGCGGCGACTGCCAGTTGATGATGATCGGCGGCGCGCCGCTGGACGGGCCGCGGCGGATGAACTGGAACTTCGTCGCCAGCGACCCGGCGCTGATCGAGGACGCCCGCCGCCGCTGGGCCGCAGGCGAGTGGCCGAAGGTCCCCGGAGAAGTGGAACGCATCGAACTGCCGGGCTGATCCCGGTCGCCCCGAAACCGCACAGGACCCACCGAGACCATGGACCAGTCGAAGCAGAACCACACCGGCGCCCTCACGGTACTGACCCTGCTGTTCTTCATGTGGGGGCTGATCACCTCGCTGAACGACATCCTGATCCCGCACCTGAAGGCGGTGTTCACCCTCAGCTACGTGCAGGCCTCGCTGGTCCAGTTCAGCTTCTTCACCGCCTACTTCGTCATGTCCTTCCCCGCCGGGCGCCTGGTCGAACGCCTCGGCTACAAGGGCGGGATCATCGTCGGCCTGGCCACCGCCGGCTTCGGCTGCCTGCTGTTCTATCCGGCGGCCGGCGCGCAGTCCTATCCGTTCTTCCTCGCCGCGCTGTTCATCCTCGCCTCGGGCATCACCCTGCTGCAGGTGGCGGCCAACCCCTACGTGAACATCCTCGGCAGGCCGGAAACCGCCGCCTCCCGGCTGAACATGACCCAGGCCTTCAACTCGCTGGGCACCACGGTCGGTCCGCTGATCGGCTCGGTCACCATCCTCGCCATCGGCGCCGGCGCGGCCTCGCAGATCGGCGACGTGGCAGCCCATGAAGCGGATTCGGTGAAGGTGCCCTACCTGGTGCTGGCCGGCCTGCTGTTCGCTATCGCCGTGCTGATCGCCCTGTTCCGCCTGCCGCGCATCCACCACGGCACCCACAGCGACGGCAGCGGGGCCGTGCAGGAATCGCTGTTCGGCCATCGACACCTGCTGTTCGGGGTGCTGGGGATCTTCTGCTACGTCGGCGCCGAGGTTTCCATCGGCAGCTACCTGGTCAGCCTGATGGGCCAGCCGGACATCGCCGGCCTGCCCAGCGACGAGGCCGGCCGCCACCTGGCGCTGTACTGGGGCGGCGCGATGGTCGGCCGCTTCATCGGCAGCGTGCTGATGCGCAGCATCAAGCCGAACCGCATGCTGGCCTTCAACGCGGTGACCAATACGGTGCTGATCGCCATCGCCATCACCTCCGGCGGGCATGTGGCGATGTGGGCGCTGATCCTGATCGGGCTGTTCAACTCGATCATGTTCCCGACCATCTTCTCGCTGGCCCTGGAAGGCCTCGGCCCGCTCACCAGCAAGGGTTCCGGCCTGCTCTGCATGGCCATCGTCGGCGGCGCGCTGATGCCGCTGATCCAGGCCTTCTTCGCCGACCGCATCGGCCTGCTGCATTCCTTCGCGATCCCGCTGCTGTGCTACCTGTACATCGCCTGGTTCGGCGCCAGGGGCTATCGCGTGGACCAGGTGCCGGAGCGGCCGCGGGCGATGATGTCGTAGCACTCGCCGGGGATGGTGGAAAACGCTTCGCGGTTTTCCACCCTACGCCGATCTCAACTGTAGGAGCGAGCTTGCTCGCGGGCCATGGCGCTCCTACAGGGCCGATCAACCGCCGAAACGCTCATCCAGCAGATTGCGCATGGCGCTGAAGGCCCGGCCGGCGACCTTGGCGTCGTACTGCATCATGCCCGGCACCTGGGCGTGCGGGTCGGTGAAGGAATGCACGGCACCGCCATAGCTGGTCAGTTGCCAGTCCACCCCGGCATCGGTCATTTCCCGGGCGAAGTCGGTCAGTTGCTCGCGCGGCACCAGCGGGTCGGACGCGCCGTCGAGAACCAGCACCGCGCCCTTGATGTTCTTCGCGTCGGCCGGATTCGGCGTGTCCAGGGTGCCATGGAAGGAAACCGCGGCGGCCACCGGCGCACCGGCGCGGGCCAGCTCCAGGGCGCAGCAACCGCCGAAACAGAAGCCGAAGGTCGCCAGCTTCGCGGCATCCAGCGGCGCCTTGCCGGCCTGTGCCTGCAGTGCGTTCAGGGCGCGCTGCATGCGGCGGCGCAGCAGCGCGCGGTCGTTCTTCACCGGCATCATCGCCGCACCGGCCTCGTCGGCATTGGTCGGGCGTACCGAGGCGCCATAGACGTCGGCGATCAGCACCACGTAGTCCTGCCCTGCCACCTGCCTGGCAATGTCGATCGCGCCCTGGCTGACACCCATCCAGTTCGGCGCCATCAGCAGGCCGGGGCGCGGCGCGGCGTTCGATGCGTCATAGACGAGCTGGCCTTCGAAAGCCTGGCCATCCACCTCGTAGGCGACCGGTTGCACGGTGATCTGACTCATTGCGGTTCTTCCTTCTTCTTTTTTCGAGGGTTCGAATAGTACAAAGCCCGCAGTAGCGGGCTTTGTAACGATTTGCAGCTTAGGTCAGGCGGAGAGTTCCACCAGCAGCCTGTTCAGCCGACGCACGTAGGCCGCGGGGTCCTTCAGGCTGTCGCCCGCGGCCAGCGCGGCCTGGTCGAAGAGGATGTGGCTGAGATCGGCGAAACGCTCTTCGTCGGGCTCGCCGTCCAGCTTCTCGATCAGCGGGTGGCTCGGGTTGAACTCGAAGATCGGCCTGGATTCCGGCACCTTCTGCCCGCTGGCCTCGAGGATCTGGCGCATCTGCAGGCCGAGGTCCTGTTCGCCGATGGCGAGGATCGCCGGCGAGTCGGTCAGGCGGTGCGACACGCGCACTTCGGCGACGGAATCGCCCAGCGCGGCCTTCAGGCGCTCGACCAGCCCTTCCTTGGCCTTGGCCACTTCCTCCTGGGCCTGCTTGTCCTCTTCCGAGTCCAGCTTGCCGAGGTCGAGGTCGCCGCGGGCCACGTCGACGAAGGCCTTGCCGTCGAAGTCGGTCAGGTAGCTCATCAGCCACTCGTCGATGCGGTCGGTGAGCAGCAGCACTTCGATGCCTTTCTTGCGGAAGACTTCCAGGTGCGGGCTGTTCTTCACCTGCGCGTAGCTTTCGCCGGTGAGGAAGTAGATCTTCTCCTGGCCTTCCTTCATGCGGCCGATGTAGTCGGCCAGGCCGACGCTCTGCTCGCCGCTGTCGTCGCCGGTGGAGGCGAAGCGCAGCAGGCCGGCGATCTTCTCCTTGTTGGCGAAGTCTTCCGCCGGGCCTTCCTTGAGGACCTGGCCGAAGTTCTTCCAGAAGTCCTTGTATTTTTCCGGCTCGTTCTTCGCCAGCTTCTCCAGCATGTCCAGCACGCGCTTGGTCAGCGCCGACTTCATCGAGTCGATCACCGGGTCCTTCTGCAGGATTTCGCGGGAGACGTTCAGCGACAGGTCGTTGGAATCGACCACGCCCTTGATGAAGCGCAGGTACAGCGGCAGGAATTCGTCGGCCTGGTCCATGATGAACACGCGCTGCACGTACAGCTTCAGGCCGCGCGGGGCTTCGCGGTGGTACAGGTCGAACGGCGCGCGGCCCGGCACGTAGAGCAGCGAGGTGTATTCCAGCTTGCCTTCGACCTTGTTGTGGCTCCAGCTCAGCGGGTCCTCGAAGTCATGGGCGGTGTGCTTGTAGAACTCCTGGTACTCCTCGTCCTTGATCTCGGTGCGCGGACGGGTCCACAGCGCGCTGGCGCGGTTGACGGTCTCCCACTCGGGCTCGGCCGGCTTGTCCGCCTCTTCACCGTAATGTTCTTTCGGCAGCTCGATGGGCAGCGCGATGTGGTCGGAGTACTTCTTGACGATGTTGCGCAGGCGCCAGCCGTCGGCGAATTCTTCCTCGCCCTTCTTCAGGTGCAGGACGATGCGGGTGCCGCGCTCGGCCTTGTCGATGGTGGCGACCTCGAACTCACCCTCGCCCTTCGACGACCAGTGCACGCCCTCGCTGGCCGGTGCACCGGCGCGGCGGGTGAACACGTCGACCTTGTCGGCGACGATGAAGGCGCTGTAGAAGCCCACACCGAACTGGCCGATCAGGTGCGAATCCTTCTTCTGGTCGCCGGACAGGTTCTTCAGGAAGTCGGCGGTGCCGGACTTGGCGATGGTGCCGAGGTGGGCGATCACGTCCTCGCGGCTCATGCCGATGCCGTTGTCTTCGAGGGTGACGGTATTGGCGTCCTTGTCGAAGCTGAGGCGAATCTTCAACTCGGCGCCGCCCTCGAGCAGTTCGGGCCTGGCCAGGGCTTCGAAACGCAGCTTGTCAGCGGCGTCCGAGGCGTTGGAAATCAGTTCGCGGAGGAAGATTTCCTTGTTCGAATAGAGGGAATGGATCATCAGATGAAGCAGTTGCTTCACTTCGGTCTGAAAACCCAGAGTTTCTTTTTGAGTTTCCACGCTCATCGGTCTCGCTCCGAGGATGACAAAGCCGCAGCAGGCGGCGGATGTCCACGAAGTGGGGGCTTCCTGAAGGATTTCAAGGGCTTGGATGGAAAGACCGATGACGGAGCGCTATCGCGGTAGCAGTTCGATGTGGGTGATATCGCTCGGATGCAGGCTGTAGCTCGCCTCCCCCGCCCCGCCGAGCAGCCGGCGGATGATGATCCGTCCTTCGCTGTCGAGCCCCGCGAAGGCGCCCTCGGCAGTGCCGCCGCGCTGGGTGACCACGCGGATGCGCTGGTTGACGAAATGCTGCGGCGCGGCGCGCAGTCGCTCCAGGGTCAGCGCACCCTGGGCCGGGGGTTCAGGCGGGGGATTGCCGGCAGCTGCGGGTTTGTCATCGGCGATGGCGACCGGAGCCACAGGCTCGGCGGGGGCCGGTTTCGGGTAGTGGTCGTCGCGCACCGCCCAGCCGCGGGATGCCGAGCGATACAGATCGACCCGCAGCCATTCGGGCTGTCCGTCCACGCTGAAGGCCAGCGGCACGCTCAGCTGGTGCCGGCGCAGGTCCAGCCGCGGCAGGCGGGTCAACTGGATGTCGCTGCGGGCGAAGCGTCGCTGCAGGTAGTCGCGCAGTACGTAGGCGATGGTGTCCGGCGAGTCGAAACGGGTGTCCACCTGGCCGTCCCGGTAGCGCAGGCGGTCGGTATACAGCTCGACCTGGCCGCTCAGGGCGGTCCGGTATTCCGCCGGCAGCACCAGGTGAAATTCGCCGCGCAGGCGGTTCGGCGGCTCCGGAGCCAGGTCCAGGCGCAGGGTGTAGCCGCGCGCCAGACGCCGCGCTTCCGGCAGGTCCCGGTCCGGTTCCAGCCAGTTGATCTCCACCTCCGGCAGGGTGCCCCGGTCTCCCGGCAGCACATCCAGCCGCAGCGGCCCATCCGGCTGGGCCGGCAGGCTAATGCGCAGTTCGCGCCGGGCGTAGAAATCGCCGCCTTCGCGCAGGCTCAGCACGCCGTCGATCAGTTCGGCCTGTGCGGGAACGAAGGGCTCGCCGCGAAATTCGCCGCGCAGGTCGATCGCCAGTTCCGCCTGTGTGGTCGGCGCGGGACGCAGCCAGTCGAGGCCGAGGATGGCCTCCAGCCGCGCGCTGTCATGGCTGGCCAGCAGGGTCAGGCCGACCACCAGAGGAATCCAGCCCAGCGCGCCGAGCACCACGGCCCGGCGCAGCAGGCTCCAGTGACGCAGCAGGGGCCACAGGGCGAACGGCGGAACCAGGCTGGCGATTCCGGAAAGCAGGCTGCAACCGAAGGCCAGGATGACGAACCAGACGTAGCCGGCCAGGATCAGCACCAGCCCGCCAAGGATCAGCCACGTCTCCATCCCCTGCCCCGCCGCGGCTCAGCGCTCGTCGATCTTGAAGTGCGCGCGGGCGGTGGCGATGGGCTCGTCGCGGTTGGCCTGCCAGGCGGTGATGGCGACGTTCGCCACCTTGCGTCCCTGGCGCCAGACCTGGCACTGCGCGAAGGTATCGCGGAATTGCCCGGCGCGCAGGTAATCGATGGAGAAATCGATGATCTTCGGTATGCGCGGGACGCCCATGAACATCAGCAGGTGCAGCAGCGCCGAATGCTCCATGAAGCCGGCGATCGCTCCGCCGTGCAGCGCCGGCAGGATCGGGTTGCCGATGTTTTCCTGGCTGGCCGGCAGTTCGAAGATAGCCTCGTCGCCCATCGGCAGGCAGCGGATGCCGAGCAGCCGGGCGTAGGGGATATGTTCCAGCAGCGGGCTGTAGTCGTTGTTCGCGCGGGCTTCGAGGACCAGTCGTTCGAGCATGCTCATGCCGCACCCCCGGTCTTGAACGCCGCCGCCGATATCGGCTTGCCGATGCGCATGAAGGTGCCGACCACGTGCGCGACCGGCTTGTGCGGGTCGTCCTGGTAGGCGAAGCCGCGGGTAAAGATGACGTCACGGGTGACGCGGTAGCATTCGGCGAAGCCGTAGACGTCCTTGTGCGGTTCGGCCGGGCGCATGTAGTCGACGCGCAGGTCGATGGTCGGGCAGACCTCGGGGCTGGGCAGCACGCAGAGGGTCGACACCCCGCAGGCGGTATCCATCAGGGTGGTGATGGCGCCGCCGTGAATCACGCCATTTTCCGGATTGCCCACGATGGATTCGCTATAAGGCAGGCGCAGTGTCACTCCCTTGGGTTCTGCCGCAACAGCCTCGATACCGAGCAACTGACAATGGCGCAGAACCCGGAGAAAACCGCTCACGCGCTCTAGCAAGGGGGTTTCGTTCATATCGTCCTTTCGATCCGAAAACAGCGAGAGGCCGCATCATACTCCGGCCAATATTGCGCCTACAGAAAAAGCGAAGTGAAGATTTATATATTCCGTCAGGAACTTCTCACAAACGCTTCAACTCCAACGGCATAACACCACAGGACAGCCATCCCATGGAGGCAATGATGAAAAAAGCTCTTCCCCTCGCTCTGCTGCTGGCAACCGGCCTTGGCCTCGCCGCCTGCGACAAGAAAGAGGAACCCCAGGCGCCGACCACGCCGCCGGCTACCGAGCAACCCAGCGCACCGGCTCCGACCACTCCGCCGGCTACCGAACCCGCTCCGGCAACCCCGGCGACTCCGAGCACCGCACCGGCTCCGTCGGGTGAAGAGCAGGAAGGCCAATAACTTTCCCGCATTGAGCACGAGGCCCGCATTTGCGGGCCTCGTCGTTTCTATTCCGCCTCTTTCACAGGCTCCAGGCAGGTCTGGGTGAATACCATCACCTGCAGCACGTCCGAGTGGAACTCCCGGCGGTACAGCACCAGCACCACCCCAGTGGTCACCAGCATGAACAGCCAGGGATTGATGAACCAGGCGAGCATCGCCAGGCCGAAGTAGTAGGAACGCAGCCCCAGGTTGAACTGGTTGGCCGCCATCGATACCACCCGCGCGGCGCGATCGGCGAACGCCCTGCGCTCCTGCTCGTTGACGTGCCGTTCGCCGACCATCGGCGCCGACCCCACCAGTACCGCGGCGAAGTTGTACTGGCGCATGCACCAGCTGAAGGTGAAGAAGGCATACACGAACACCACCGCCAGGGCGAGCAGCTTCAGCTCGGAAAGGCTGCGGCTGGCCGTCTGGGTGAACGGCAGGTCCGCCAGTACCGAGATGGTCCGCTCGGCCGAGCCCAGCAGGGTCAGGATGCCGGCCAGGATGATCAGGGTGCTGGAGGCGAAGAAGGACGCGTTGCGCTCCAGGTTGCCGATCACGCTGGCATCGGCCACCCGGTTGTCGCGCAGCAGCAGGCGGCGCATCCAGTCTTCCCGGTAGAGATGCAGCACGCTGGCCAGGCATGGCGTATCGCGGCCCTTCCAGATGGCGTAGCGGGTGTAGCCAACCCAGCAGAACACGAACCACAGCACTGCGATGAGGTTCCACAGGTATTGCGCGTCGAACAGTTCGGAAACGTCGGTCATGACTATCCTTGGCCGGCCGTGACGAAGGGCGCGGCTCGATCCGGTGAATGAAGGGAAAGCGCCTGGATAGACGTCAAAATCGCCGAAAAAGACACCCGAACGCCAGGAAAAACATCACCCCCTGTAGGAGCAGGCCATGCCTGCGGCCGGCACTCGCCGCGCGCCCCTGCAGGGCGTGATATGCCTGCACACGAAAAAGCCGCCCGAAGGCGGCTTTTCCCGATACGGCGATGGTTCAGGCCAGCGCTTCGCTGGGTTTGCCCAGCAGGCGGTCGATGCCCACCATCAAGGCCAGGGTGGCTACCGAGGGGATCAGCCAGGCCAGGCCCTGCTCGGTCAGCGGCAGGTGGGTCAGCCACTGGGGCATCCACTGGTCGAGGCCGGCGCCCTTGAGCGCATCGATGACGCCGAGCAGCAGCGAAACCGCCATCACCGGGGCGACGATGCGGGTCTGCGAATGCCACAGGCCGGCACAGAAGCTCAGCGCCACCAGCACGATGCACGGCGGGTAGATGGCGGTCAGCACCGGCACCGAGAAGGCGATCAGCTTGGTCAGGCCGAGGTTCGACACCAGCAGCGAGAAACCGGCGAGGATGATCACCAGGCTGCGGTAGGACAGCGGCACGATGCGGCAGAAGTATTCCGCACAGGCGCAGGTCAGGCCGACCGCGGTGACCAGGCAGGCCAGGGCGATCAGCACGGCGAGGAAGCCGCTGCCCAGCGAGCCGAAGGTGTGCTGCACGTAGGCATGCAGAACGGCGGCGCCGTTGCTGGCGCCGGCGGCGATGTCGTGGCTGCCGGCGCCCAGGCGGAACAGGCTGATGTACACCAGCGCCAGCCCTACCCCGGCGATCAGGCCGGCGATGACGGCGTAGCGGGTGATCAGGCGCGGCGACTGCACGCCACGGGAGCGGATGGCATTGACGATGACGATGCCGAACACCAGCGCGCCGAGGGTATCCATGGTCAGGTAGCCATTGATGAAGCCCTGGGAGAACGCGGCGTTCTGGTAGGCCGGTTCCGCGTGACCGACGGTGCCGGCCGGCAGGACGAAGGCAGCGATGCCCAGCGCGGCGAGCGCGATGATCTTCAGCGGCGCGAGGAAGCGTCCGACGGTATCCAGCAGCTTGCCCGGATACAGGGAAATCAGCAGCACGACCAGGAAGTAGATCAGGCTGTAGATGAACAGCGGCATGGGGCCATGCCCGGTCAGCGGCGCCAGGCCGACTTCGAAGGACACGGTGGCGGTACGCGGGGTGGCGAACAGCGGGCCGACCGACAGGTAGCAGACTGCGGCGAGCAGACCGCCGGCGATCCGGCCGATCGGATGGCTGAGAGTGTCCATCGCCCCACCGACCTTCGCCAGCGCGACCACGGTGATCACCGGCAGACCCACGGCGGTAATCAGGAAGCCCAGAGCCGCCATCCACACGTGCGGCCCGGACTGCAGGCCGACGATGGGCGGAAAGATGATGTTGCCTGCCCCGACGAACAGGGCAAAAGTCATGAAGCCAAGCGCCAGGACATCCTGGCCTTTGAGAGTGTTCATTTAAGGGAAATACCACAATGCTGAAACGGGGTTAGCAGAGGTCTTCCTGAGGCTCGTGGCCTGCCAACGCTCCTGCGGTTGTTACCCGCCATCCGTGACGGTGAGGAATACGTCCGCCCGGATAGGGACGAACGGCACGCCGGGCATCACCCTTGTGGGGGAGTGGCCCAAGTAGTTGCTAGCCTAACGATTTGCGCCGATGACCGGCACTGACACATGTCAGGCTGTCCGGGGAATGCAAGCGACTGTCGCTTTGACGACAGTGAAAAACGAAAAAGGCCACCCGGGCGGGTGGCCTCTTCCAGTCAGACGGCAAGCGGATGCTTACTTCTTGACTTCCCAGCCAGTCAGCTCGGCCAGGGCCTTGCCGATGTCAGCCAGGGAACGCACGGTCTTCACACCGGCGTCCTGCAGGGCGGCGAACTTCTCGTCCGCAGTGCCCTTGCCGCCGGAGATGATGGCGCCAGCGTGGCCCATGCGCTTGCCCGGAGGGGCGGTCACACCGGCGATGTAGGAAACCACCGGCTTGGTGACGTTGGCCTTGATGTAGGCAGCGGCTTCTTCTTCAGCGGAACCGCCGATCTCGCCGATCATGACGATGGCTTCGGTCTTCGGATCTTCCTGGAACAGCTTCAGGATATCGATGAAGTTGGAGCCCGGGATCGGGTCGCCGCCGATGCCCACGCAGGTGGACTGGCCGAAGCCGGCGTCGGTGGTCTGCTTCACGGCTTCGTAGGTCAGGGTGCCGGAACGCGACACGATGCCTACCTTGCCCGGCAGGTGGATGTGACCCGGCATGATGCCGATCTTGCACTCGCCGGGAGTGATCACGCCCGGGCAGTTCGGGCCGATCAGGCGTACGCCCAGCTCGTCGCACTTGACCTTGGCTTCCAGCATGTCGATGGTCGGGATGCCTTCGGTGATGCAGACGATCAGCTTGATGCCGCCGAAGGCAGCTTCCAGGATCGAGTCCTTGCAGAACGGAGCCGGAACGTAGATGACCGACGCGTCGGCGCCAGTGGCTTCCACGGCTTCCTTGACGGTGTTGAACACCGGCAGGCCCAGGTGGGTGGTGCCGCCCTTGCCGGGGGTCACGCCGCCGACCATCTTGGTGCCGTAGGCGATGGCCTGTTCGCTGTGGAAGGTACCCTGGCTACCGGTGAAGCCCTGGCAGATGACCTTGGTGTCTTTGTTGATCAGGACGCTCATTACTTACCCTCCGCGGCCTTGACGACTTGCTGGGCGGCGTCGGTCAGACCGTTCGCAGCGATGATGTTCAGACCGCTATCGGCCAGGACCTTGGCGCCGAGGTCGGCGTTGTTGCCTTCCAGGCGAACCACGACCGGAACCTTCACGCCAACTTCCTTCACGGCGCCGATGATGCCTTCGGCAATCATGTCGCAGCGAACGATGCCGCCGAAGATGTTCACCAGAACAGCCTTCACGTTCTCGTCGGAGAGGATGATCTTGAACGCCTCGGTCACGCGCTCCTTGGTAGCGCCGCCGCCCACGTCGAGGAAGTTGGCCGGCTTGCCGCCGTGCAGGTTGACGATGTCCATGGTGCCCATGGCCAGGCCGGCGCCGTTGACCATGCAACCGATGTTGCCTTCCAGCGCGACGTAGTTCAGTTCCCACTTCTGCGCATGGGCTTCACGAGCGTCGTCCTGGGACGGGTCGTGCATGGCGCGCAGCTTGGGCTGACGGAACATGGCGTTGGAGTCGATGTTGATCTTGGCGTCCAGGCAGTGCAGGTTGCCGTCCTTCTTGATCACCAGCGGGTTCACTTCCAGCAGTGCCAGGTCGTAGTCCTGGAACAGCTTGGCCAGGCCGACGAAGATGTGGGTGAACTGCTTGATCTGGTCGCCTTTCAGGCCCAGCTGGAAGGCTAGCTCGCGGCCCTGGTACGGCTGAGCGCCAACCAGCGGATCGATGGTGGCCTTGAGGATCTTCTCGGGGGTCTCGTGAGCGACCTTCTCGATGTCCACGCCACCTTCGGTGGAGGCCATGAACACGATGCGGCGGCTGGAACGGTCGACAACGGCGCCGAGGTACAGCTCCTTGTCGATGTCGGTGCAGGACTCCACCAGGATCTTGCTGACCGGCTGGCCGTTGGCGTCAGTCTGGTAGGTCACCAGACGCTTGCCCAGCCAGTTGGCGGCGAACGCCTTGGCGTCCTCCTTGCTCTTGACCAGCTTCACACCGCCCGCCTTGCCGCGGCCACCGGCGTGTACCTGGGCCTTAACGACCCACTCGGTACCACCGATCTTTTCACAGGCTTCTGCGGCCTCTTCGGGGGTGTCTACGGCGAAGCCCTTGGATACGGGCAGGCCGTACTCAGCGAACAGCTGCTTACCCTGATATTCGTGGAGATTCATGCTTGTCTACCGTTTTCGTCTTGGGTATTGCGCATTCGGCGCGACGCTCGACGCATCGCACCACCTGTGACCATCTCCTCCGGGAAGGAGAAACGGTCCGGCGGGGTCGGCCGGCAGTCCCTCGCAAGTACTGCCGGCCTCCCCCGCCGTGGTTCTTTCGTCTTAGCGCTTCTTGCGGTTGGCGATGTGGATGGCGTGGCCATTCACTGCCAGGGCCGCTTCGTGCAGCGCTTCGGACAGGGTCGGGTGGGAGAAGACCATCATGCCCAGGTCTTCGGCGCTGGTGCCGAATTCCATGCCGATCGCGCCCTGCTGAACCAGTTCGGCAGCGCTTGGGCCGATCACGTGAACGCCCAGCACGCGGTCGGTCTTGGCATCGGCGATGACCTTGACCAGGCCGGTGGTGTCGTTGGCAGCCATGGCGCGGCCGCTGGCGGCGAACGGGAAGGTGCCGACGTTGACTTCGACGCCTTCGGCCTTCAGGCCCTGCTCGGTCTTGCCGACCCACGCGATTTCCGGGTGGGTATAGATGACCGACGGGATCAGGTCATAGTTCATCTGCGCCTTGTGACCGGCGATGCGCTCGGCGACCATCACGCCCTCTTCCGAGGCCTTGTGCGCCAGCATCGCGCCGCGGACCACGTCACCGATGGCGAATACGCCCGGAACGCTGGTCCGGCAGTAGTCGTCGACGAAGATGAAGCCGCGCTCGTCCAGGGTCACGCCGCTGTCGGCGGCCAGCAGGTCGGCGGTCACCGGGCGACGGCCGACGGCGACGATCAGCTTGTCGAAGGTTTCCTTCTGCTCGCCGTTGGCGTCGGTGAAGGTAACGGTGACCTGCTTCTTCTTGATCTCGGTGCCGGTGACGCGGGCGCCCAGACGGATGTTCAGGCCCTGCTTGGTGAGGACCTTCATGGCTTCCTTGGCGATCTGCTCGTCGGCAGCCGGGAGGAACTTGTCCAGGGCTTCCAGAACGGTCACTTCGGCACCCAGGCGGGCCCATACCGAACCCAGCTCCAGGCCGATGACGCCGGCGCCGATCACGCCCAGCTTCTTCGGTACGCTCTGGAATTCCAGGGCGCCGGTGGAGTCGACGATGACGTCCTGGTCGACCGGGGCCGGCGGAATCTCGACCGGCTTGGAGCCGGAAGCGATGATGATGTTCTCGGCTTCCAGAACCTGGGTCTTGCCGTCCAGGCCGGTCACTTCGACCTGCTTGTTGGCGAGGACCTTGCCGTGGCCTTCGAGGGAGGTCACGCCGTTGGCCTTGAACAGGGTGGCGATGCCGCCGGTCAGGTTCTTGACGATGTTGGCCTTGCGCTCGACCATCGCCGGAACGTCGATGGTGACGCCTTTGGCTTCGATGCCGTGGACCTTAAAGGCTTCCTTGGCTTCGTGGTACTTGTAGGAGCTGTCCAGCAGCGCCTTGGACGGAATGCAGCCGACGTTCAGGCAGGTGCCGCCGAGAGCGACCTTGCCTTCCTTGCCGATGTACTTCTCGATACAAGCGGTCTTCAGGCCGAGCTGGGCGGCACGGATGGCGGCAACGTAACCGCCGGGGCCGGCACCAATCACAACCACGTCGAATTTCTGACTCATATTCAATCCTTATTCCGGTGAGGCGGACGGCCCCTCGTGGGGGCCGCCGAGTAATACGGGGCCGTCGGGTAGAACGACTCAGACGTCCAGCAGCAGGCGCGCCGGATCTTCCAGAAGCTCCTTGATCGCCACCAGGAAGCTCACCGCTTCCTTGCCGTCGATCAGACGGTGGTCGTAGGACAGCGCCAGGTACATCATCGGCAGGATCACTACCTGACCATCCACGGCCATCGGACGTTCCTGGATCTTGTGCATGCCCAGGATTGCGGTCTGCGGCGGGTTGACGATCGGAGTGGAGAGCAGGGAACCGAATACGCCACCGTTGGAAATGGTGAAAGTACCGCCGGTCATGTCTTCGATGGTCAGCTTGCCGTCACGGGCCTTCTTGCCGAACGAAGCGATGGTGCCTTCGACTTCGGCGAGGCTCATGAACTCGGCGTTGCGCAGTACCGGTACGACCAGGCCGCGATCGCTGGAAACCGCGACACCGATGTCCTGGTAGCCGTGGTAGACGATGTCGTTGCCGTCGATCGAGGCGTTGACGCCCGGGAAGCGCTTCAGCGCCTCGGTGGCAGCCTTGACGAAGAAGGACATGAAGCCCAGGCGCACGCCGTTGTGCTTCTTCTCGAAGAGGTCCTTGTACTTGTTGCGCAGGTCCATGACCGGCTTCATGTTGACCTCGTTGAAGGTGGTCAGCATGGCCATGGCGGACTGGGCTTCGACCAGGCGCTCGGCGACCTTGGCGCGCAGGCGGGTCATCGGTACGCGCTTCTCGACGCGATCGCCGGCGGCGAAGACCGGAGCCTCGGCGGCCGGAGCGGCAGGCTTGGCGGCCGGGGCAGCCGGAGCGGCCTTCTTGGCCTCGACGGCGGCGACCACGTCTTCCTTGGTCACGCGACCGCCCTTGCCGGTGCCGGCGATGCTGTTCGGGTCGATGGCGTTCTCTTCGGCCAGCTTGCGCGCAGCCGGGGAAAGAATCGCTTCTTCGGCAGCGGCGGCTGCGGCAGGCGCAGCAGCCGGAGCAGCAGCGGCAGGAGCTGCTGCGGGCGCGGCGGCAGCGGCGCCGCCCTCGCTCAGACGGCCCAGCAGTTCGTTGCTGAGTACGGTGTCGCCCTCGTTCTTGACGATCTCGGCGAGGACGCCATCAGCCTCGGCCAGCACCTCGATCACGACCTTGTCGGTTTCGATGTCGACGATCAGCTCGTCACGCTGCACGGCGTCGCCCGGCTTCTTGTGCCAGGTGGCGACGGTGCCGTCAGCGACCGATTCCGGGAAGGTTGGGGCTTTGATTTCGATAGCCATTCTAAGTGTTCCTTAAAGATTCGGTTTCAACTGCGCTTGGGCGTTAAACAGTAAAGGCGTCCTGCAGCAGCTTGTCCTGCTGCTCCGCGTGCATCGACGCATAGCCACAAGCGGGAGCCGCCGAGGCGTCGCGGCCCGCGTACTCGAGGTTGAGGCCTTTCTTGTGCGCATTGATGACACGGCGCATGTGGTGCTGGCTGCAGTACCAGGCGCCCTGGTTCATCGGTTCTTCCTGACACCAGACCACGTGCTTGAGGTTCTTGTACGGAGCCAGGGCTTCGGCCAGATCCTCTTCCGGGAACGGATAGAGCTGCTCGATACGGATGATCGCGATGTCGTCGCGACCTTCGGCACGGCGCTTCTCCAGCAGGTCGTAGTAGACCTTGCCGCTGCACAGGACGATGCGGTTGACCTTCTTCGGATCCAGGCCGTCGATCTCGCCGATGACAGTCTGGAACGAGCCGTTGGCCAGTTCTTCCAGGGTCGAGATGGCCAGCTTGTGGCGCAGCAGCGACTTCGGCGTCATCACGATCAGCGGCTTGCGCAGCGGACGGATCACCTGGCGGCGCAGCATGTGGTAGACCTGAGCCGGGGTGGTCGGTACGCAGACCTGGATGTTCTGCTCGGCGCACAGCTGCAGGTAGCGTTCCAGACGCGCGGAGGAGTGCTCCGGACCCTGGCCCTCGTAGCCGTGCGGCAGCAGCATGGTCAGGCCGCAGAGGCGCTGCCACTTGATCTCGCCGCTGGTGATGAACTGGTCGATCACCACCTGCGCACCGTTGGCGAAGTCGCCGAACTGGGCTTCCCAGATCACCAGCGCGTTCGGCGTGGTGGTGGCGTAGCCGTATTCGAAGGCCAGCACCGCCTCTTCCGAGAGGTACGAGTCGTGGATGGTCATGCTCGGCTGGCCGTCATAGAGGTTGGCCAGCGGTACGTAGACCGAACCGTCCTTCTGGCTGTGCAGCACGGCGTGACGGTGGGAGAAGGTGCCGCGGCCGACGTCCTGGCCGGTCATGCGCACCGGGTGGCCTTCGAACAGCAGGGTCGCGTACGCCAGGTTCTCGGCGAAGCCCCAGTTGATCGGCAGACCGCCGGCGGTCATCTTCTGGCGGTCTTCGAGGATCTTCGAAACCTGGCGCTGGACGACGAAGCCTTCCGGGGTTGCCAGCAGCTTGCTGGACAGTTCCTGCAGGGTCTTCAGGTCGAAGCGGGTGTCGTGACGGGCGGTCCAGGCATGGCCCAGGTACGGACGCCAATCGACGAACAGTTCCTTGTTCGGCTCCTTGACCAGGCTTTTCACCACGTGCAGGCCGTTGTCCAGCGCGTCGCGGTAGCCGTCGACCTTGGTCTGGACCTGCTCGGCGCTCAGCACGCCGTTCCTGACCAGCGCGTCGGCGTACAGTTCACGGGTGGTGCGCTGTTTGGCGATCTGCTGGTACATCAGCGGCTGGGTGCCGCTCGGTTCGTCGGCCTCGTTGTGGCCGCGGCGACGGTAGCAGACCAGGTCGATGACCACGTCACGCTTGAACTGCATGCGATAGTCGACGGCCAGTTGGGTGACGAACAGCACGGCTTCCGGATCGTCGCCATTCACATGGAAGATCGGCGCCTGGATCATCTTCGCCACGTCGGTCGCATACTCGGTGGAACGAGCGTCGTCCTGACGGTTGGTGGTGAAGCCGACCTGGTTGTTGATCACGATGTGGATGGTGCCGCCCGTCTTGTAGGCACGGGTCTGCGACATCTGGAAGGTTTCCATGACCACGCCCTGCCCCGCGAACGCGGCATCGCCGTGGATGGAGATCGGCACGACCTTGTCGCCGTTGCCATCGTTGCGGCGGTCCTGGCGGGCCCGCACGGAACCCTCGACCACCGGGGAAACGATTTCCAGGTGGGACGGGTTGAACGCCAGGGCCAGGTGGACTTCGCCGCCGGTGGTCATGACGTTCGAGGAGAAGCCCTGGTGGTACTTCACGTCACCGGAGCCGAGCTCGACGATCTTCTTGCCTTCGAACTCGTCGAACAGGTCGCGCGGGTTCTTGCCGAGGGTGTTGACCAGCACGTTGAGGCGGCCGCGGTGGGCCATGCCGATGACGATTTCCTTGGCGCCGTAGGAGCCGCTGCGCTGGATGATCTCGTCGACCATCGGAATCAGGCTCTCGCCGCCTTCCAGGCCGAAACGCTTGGTGCCCGGGTATTTGGTGCCCAGGTACTTTTCCAGGCCCTCGGCCGCGGTCAGGCGCTCGAGCAGGTGGGCACGCGCTTCGGCGGAATACTCCGGACGGCCACGCACGCTCTCCAGGCGCTGGGCGAACCAATGGCGCTGCTCGGAGTCGACGATGTGCATGAACTCGGCGCCGATGCTGCCGCAATAGGTCTGCTTGAGGGAGTCGAGGATTTCGCGCAGGGACGCCTCTTCCTTGCCGATGTACAGCTCACCGGTGCGGAAGGTGGTGTCGAGGTCGGCAGCGGTCAGGCCGTAATGGTCGATCGACAGGTCGGAGGGCGCGGTGCGCACCCAGAGGCCCAGCGGATCGAGCGTGGCAGCCTGGTGGCCGCGCAGGCGGTAGGCCAGGATCAGACGCAGGACTTCTACCTGCTTCTTCTCGTGCTCGGTGCTTACGCTGCCAGCGGAGACCGGCTGTGCGCGGCGCTGGTTCTTGGCCAGCAGGACGAAATGATCACGAACGGAGGAGTGCGAAACGTCGGGAGCGGGATTACCGTCGGTGGGGAGTTTCTGGAAGTACGTGCGCCACTCTTCGGGCACAGCGTTGGGATCGTGCAGGTAGAGCTCGTAGAGCTCTTCGACGTAGGCAGCGTTGCCACCGGATAGATGGGCACTGTTCCACATCCGCTGCATTACGCTTTCGTGCATGCTTGGTCACCCTCGGTAAGGGGACACCACCTGGCATGAAGCCGAGCGGCTTGCGAGTTCTCCGTCGGGAGTTCGTCAAAGCCGTTGCGGTTACCGCCGGTAGCCCGGGTACCAGCCCGGATGCCCCTGCTGGTCATCTATATATTTTCAAATCAGAACCACCGCTTTGTGGGCGGTGGTTCGTTGGATGCTGCACCGCCGGAATGATTCCGGCGGCGCAGGTCTTGCTCTTACAACAGGTACAGCACTTGCAAACCGCGCAGATCAGGTACCGCTCTGCAGCAGCATGTTACGAATGTGACCGATCGCCCGGGTCGGATTCAGACCCTTCGGGCAAACGTTCACGCAGTTCATGATTCCACGGCAGCGGAATACGCTGAATGGGTCGTCCATAGTCGCCAGACGTGCCTGGGTCTCCGTATCCCGGCTATCGGCCAGGAAACGGTAGGCCTGCAGCAGCGCAGCAGGGCCGAGGAACTTGTCCGGGTTCCACCAGAACGACGGGCAGGAAGTCGAGCAGCAGGCGCACAGGATGCACTCGTACAGACCATCCAGCTTCTCGCGCTCCTCCGGCGACTGCAGGCGCTCGATGGCCGGCGCGGCATACTTGTTCTGCAGGTACGGCTTAACGCTTTCGTACTGCTTGTAGAAGATGCGCATGTCGACGACCAGGTCGCGGATCACCGGCAGGCCCGGCAGCGGGCGGATCACCAGCTTGCCGCCCTTGAGGCCGGCGGCCGACAACGGAGTGATGCACGCCAGGCCGTTCTTGCCGTTGATGTTCATACCATCGGAACCGCAAACGCCTTCACGGCAGGAACGACGATAGGAGAAGCCTTCGTCCTGCTCCTTGATCAGCGCCAGCACGTCGAGGACCATCACGTCCTTGCCGTCGGTATCGACCTCGAAGTCCTGCATGAACGGGGCTTCGTCCACGTCAGGGTTATAGCGGTAAACACTTACTTTCAACATGGCGGCCACCCTTAATAAGTACGAACCTTGGGTTCGAATGCCGGAACAGTCTTCGGCGCGAAGTTGACGGAACGCTTGGTGACGCGCTTCTCACCCGGGAAGTACAGGGTGTGGCACAGCCAGTTCTCGTCGTCGCGCTCCTCGAAATCTTCGCGGGCGTGCGCGCCGCGGGATTCCTTGCGGTGTTCGGCCGCAATCGCGGTGGCTTCGGCCACTTCGAGGAGGTTCTGCAGTTCCAGCGCTTCGATGCGCGCCGTGTTGAATGCCTGGCTCTTGTCGGCGATCTTGACGGTCGCGATGCGCTCGCGCAGATCGGCCAGCTGGGCGATGCCCTTCTGCATGTATTCGCCGGTACGGAATACACCGAAGTAGTTCTGCATGCACTGCTGCAGCTCGCGCTTGAGCGGAGCGACATCTTCGCCCTTGGTGCGTTCGTTCACGCCGTTCAGGCGCTTGAACGATTCTTCCAAGTCGCTCTCGGAGGCGCCACGAACGTCGATGCCTTCCTTGAGCGCCTTCTCCAGGTGCAGGCCGGCGGCGCGACCGAACACCACCAGGTCGAGCAGCGAGTTGCCGCCCAGGCGGTTGGCGCCGTGTACCGACACGCAGGCCACTTCGCCCACGGCGAACAGGCCTTCGATGATGGTGTCGTTGCCGTTGGCGTCCTGGGTGATGGCCTGGCCATGGATGTTGGTGGCAACGCCGCCCATCATGTAGTGGCAGGTCGGGATGACCGGGATCGGCGCGACGACCGGGTCAACGTGGGCGAAGGTCTTGGACAGTTCGCAGATGCCGGGCAGGCGGCTGTGCAGGACTTCCTCGCCGAGGTGGTCGAGCTTGAGCAGTACGTGGTCCTTGTTCGGGCCGACGCCGTTACCGGCGATGACTTCCTTGACCATCGAGCGCGCAACGACGTCGCGGCCAGCGAGGTCCTTGGCGTTCGGTGCGTAACGCTCCATGAAGCGCTCGCCGTGGGCGTTGATCAGGTAACCACCTTCGCCACGGCAGCCTTCGGTAACCAGTACACCGGCGCCGGCGATGCCGGTCGGGTGGAACTGCCACATCTCGATGTCCTGCACCGGTACGCCGGCACGCAGGGCCATGCCCACGCCGTCGCCGGTGTTGATCAGGGCATTGGTGGTGGAGGCATAGATACGGCCGGCACCGCCAGTGGCCAGAACCACGGCCTTGGAGCGGATGTACACGGTATCGCCGGTTTCGATATCGATGGCGATCACACCAACGATGGCGCCGTCCTGGTTCTTCACCAGGTCGACCGCATACCACTCGTTGAGGAACGAGGTGCCGCTCTTCAGGTTGGCCTGATAAAGAGTGTGCAGCAGGGCGTGACCGGTACGGTCAGCCGCAGCGCAGGTACGGGCAGCCTGGCCGCCCTTGCCGAAGTCCTTGGACTGGCCGCCGAACGGACGCTGGTAGATGCGGCCCTGCTCGGTACGGGAGAACGGCAGGCCCATGTGCTCGAGCTCGAACACGGCTTCCGGACCTACGGAGCACATGTATTCGATGGCGTCCTGGTCACCGATGTAGTCGGAGCCCTTGACGGTGTCGTACATGTGCCAGCGCCAATCGTCGTTCGGGTCGGCCGAAGCGATGGCGCAGGTGATGCCGCCCTGGGCGGATACGGTGTGCGAGCGGGTCGGGAAGACCTTGGTGACCACGGCGGTCTTGTGGCCGCCCTGCGCCAGTTGCAGCGCGGCACGCATGCCGGCGCCGCCGCCGCCAACGATGATGGCGTCGAAAGAAAGAGTACGAATGCTAGCCATGGATCAGTTACCCCAGAGAATCTGCACACCCCAGACGAAGAACGCGAACATGGCCATGCCGCAGACTGCCTGGACGAGGAAACGCACAACGGTCGCCGACTTGCCCAGCGCCATCGGGGTCAGGTAGTCAGTGGTGATGGTCCACATGCCGACCCAGGCGTGAACGCTCAGGGCCACGAGAGTCAGCAGGCTGAAGATGCGCATCAGGCCATGGGAGAACAGGCCATGCCATTCCTCGTAGGAGATATCCGGGTGAGCGACGAGGTAGCCCAGCAGGAAAAGAACATAAGCCGCGAGAACGACCGCGGAAACGCGTTGCGCCATCCAGTCATAGAGGCCCGAACGCGAGAAGTTTGTGACATTAGTTACCATACCCACACCCCCGCCAGAACGATCAGCACCACCGAAACGGCGATGACGATTTTGGAACCACGCTTACCGCCTTCCAGGGTCTCGCCGACACCTGCGTCCATGACGAGGTGACGAATACCGGCCACGAGGTGGTACAGCAGCGCAGACAGCAGGCCCCAGATCACGAACTTGGCCAGCGGACTGGTCAGACACGCCTTCACCTGCTCGAAGCCTTCTTCCGAAGCCAGGGACTTGTCGAGCGCGAACAGCAGCACGGCAATGCCCAGGAACAGAATTACGCCGGAGATACGATGAAGAATGGACGTGTAAGCAGTGACAGGGAGTTTTATGGTCCTAAGGTCTAGGTTTACTGGTCGTTTGCTATTCACGGCTTTTTTCACACTGAGAGCCCCAGGAAACAGGGCTAGTTGTCGGGAGGTGCACTTGTCAGGTACCCATCACCTTTTGGGAGTGACAACCGCCCCGTGGAGCAAGGCCTCGAGGGCCCTAGGCGGCTGGTCGCGCAGTATAGACAGTTAGGCTCCTAATGACAATGGAAACGCCTACTCCTAAGGACTTATTGTCGCACCTCCCCAAAAAGCGTAAAAAGCCGCTTTTTTCGCCAAAAACAATGGCTTGGGAGAGCTTCCGATACACCTTCTGGCAAATTGACTTTCAGATTTATCTCTCTATAGTGGTGCGGGCCCTGCGTGGGGGGTCGTACAGATGATTTCAAGCATAAATAGGAGGCCATCATGGCTGACAAAAAAGCGCAGTTGATCATCGAGGGCGCAGCCCCCGTCGAACTGCCCATCCTCACCGGCACCATGGGGCCCGATGTAGTCGATGTACGTGGCCTGACCGCCACCGGCAGCTACACCTTTGATCCTGGCTTTATGTCGACCGCCTCTTGCGAGTCGAAGATCACCTATATCGATGGCGACCAGGGCGTGCTGCTGCACCGCGGCTATCCCATCGAACAGCTCGCCGAGAAGTCCGACTACCTGGAAACCTGCTACCTGCTGCTGAAGGGCGAGCTGCCCAACGCCACGCAGAAGGAACAGTTCGTCAACACCATCAAGAACCACACCATGGTTCACGAGCAATTGAAGAGCTTCCTCAACGGCTTCCGCCGCGACGCCCACCCGATGGCCGTCATGTGCGGCGTGGTCGGCGCCCTGTCGGCCTTCTACCACGATTCCCTGGACATCAACGATCCGCGCCACCGCGAAATCTCCGCGATGCGCCTGATCGCCAAGATGCCGACCATCGCCGCCATGGTTTACAAGTACTCCATGGGCCAGCCGATGATGTATCCGCGCAACGACCTGAATTACGCGGAAAACTTCCTGCACATGATGTTCAACACGCCTTGCGAGACCAAGCCGATCAGCCCGATCCTGGCCAAGGCGATGGACCGCATCTTCATCCTGCACGCCGACCACGAGCAGAACGCCTCCACCTCCACCGTGCGCCTGGCCGGCTCCTCGGGTGCCAACCCATTCGCCTGTATCGCCGCCGGCATCGCCGCGCTCTGGGGCCCGGCCCACGGCGGTGCGAACGAAGCCGTACTGCGCATGCTGGACGAGATCGGTGACGTTTCGAACATCGACAAGTTCGTGGCCAAGGCCAAGGACAAGAACGATCCGTTCAAGCTGATGGGCTTCGGCCACCGCGTCTACAAGAACTTCGACCCGCGCGCCAAGGTCATGAAACAGACCTGCGACGAGGTTCTGGGCGAACTGGGCATCAACGACCCGCAGCTGGAACTGGCCATGAAGCTGGAAGAACTGGCTCGCCAGGATCCGTACTTCAAGGAGCGCAACCTGTACCCGAACGTGGACTTCTACTCGGGCATCATCCTGAAGGCCATCGGCATCCCGACCAGCATGTTCACCGTGATCTTCGCCCTCGCCCGTACCGTCGGCTGGATCTCGCACTGGCAGGAAATGCTCTCCGGCCCGTACAAGATCGGCCGTCCGCGCCAGCTCTACACCGGTTACCAGGAGCGCGACTTCATCGCCCTGAGCGACCGCAAGTAAGCGAACGCGAAAAGAAAAAAGGCTGCCTCGGCAGCCTTTTTTCATTGTTGCATCCCCTGCCCTGCAGACCCGCAGCGACACCTGCCAGGACGGATTACCACCTCGCCCGGGCTGTATTCGAAGCAAAAGAAAAGGCTGCCGTACAGGCTGTGCGAAAACGTAGCGAGCGAAGGTCAGGCAAGGCGCAACGACCAACGGGAGTAACAGCCGAAGGGCGAGCGTAGCGAGTCAATCAGGCGAAGAAGCGGAGTTTACGAGCTGTAAATGAGCATTCTGAGCCTGATTTCAACGCGGCATAACCGAGCGCAGTAGTTTTCGCACAGCCTGCGAAGCAGCCCCTCCTTTATATGCATGGCGGCCCGTCAATGCCGCCCTTGTTTATCTGCCAGCGTATACCGGCTGGCCAGGGAACTGCGGCTCCCGCGCCGGGCGCGCGCTGGCCTCGGGCATCGCTTCCGGCCGGTAACCCAGGCGCAAGCCACCCCACTGCTGGCCGGCGACATAGATCGGCACAGACAGATCGTGCATCAGCTCGCCGGTATCGCGGCAGTAGGTCTGCAGCAGCAGTGCCTGCTGGTGGCTGCCGCAGCGGATGCCGGTGCGGTCGTTGAACAGGCGCTTGCTGCGGCTTTTCATCCGGTCCACCTTCGGATCGCCGATCGGCGGCTGGTTGAACGCCTGGTTGTGGGTCGGCACGTACCCCTCCGGGGTGCAGGCGATGGCGTAGACCAGCCCCTCGTGGCGCTGCAGCAGGTTCTCCTGGATGCCCGGCAGGACTTCGTCGGTATAGCGGTCGAAGCGTGTGCGGTACTTCTGCGGATCGGTGCCGGCCAGCGGCCGGTAATCGCGGTCGAACAGGTCGTCGAGAGTGATCCGGCCGTTGTCGATATCCGCCGCGAAACGCTCGGCGATGGCCTGCGCGCCTTCGCGGGCGAGGTCGTAGGCACGCTGGTGATAGTCATCCAGCGCGACTTCCGCGAGCCGCTCGCTGATCGCTTCGGCCTGCGCCTCCAGTTGCATCGCCTCTTCGGCCAGACGATGGGTCTGTTCATCGCTGACGCGCAGGTCGCCGCGCATCTGGTCCACCGCGGCGAACAGGCTGTCCAGCTGCAGGCGGTTGATCTCGGCGCCCTCGGCGATCTCGGTGATCTGCCGCTCCACCCCGGAGGCCAGCTCGGCGATGGTTTCCAGCTGGCAGCCGGTGCGCTCGACCTCGGCGACACCCTGGTCGAGATCGGCGGCCAACTGGCGGATCTGCTCCACCACTTCGCCCGTACGCTGCTGGATGTCCTCGACCATCCGCTCGACTTCCTCGGTGGCATTCGCCGTCCGCCCGGCCAGCCCGCGCACCTCCTCCGCCACCACGGCGAAGCCACGGCCGTGCTCGCCGGCCCGCGCGGCCTCGATGGCGGCGTTGAGAGCCAGCAGGTTGGTCTGGCTGGCGATCGACTGGATCACGTGGGCGACGCGCTGGATCTCCTCGCTGCGCTGGCTCAGCGCCTCGATGGATTCGCGACTGGCACTGGCCCGGACGCTGAGCTGATGCATGCGGGCGATCGCCGTCTGCAGTTCGCCGCGCCCCTGGTCGCTGCCGATACGCGCCTTGGTCGCCGCTTCCATCGCCTGCCGGGCCAGGTTGGAGGTCGCGCGCTCGGTGTGGATCATCACCTCGGCGCTGCCAACGATCTGCTCGGCGCTCACCAGCTGCGACTCGAGCTTCTCTTCCAGCCGCTGCACCGCATAGGAAACTCCCGCTGCGGAAAGGGCATTGCCGCTGGTGCTCTGGGAAAGCTCGCGGGTCAATTCGGCCACGTCCGCCACATGCGGGACGGCTCCGCGGCCCCTGCGGCTGCGGGCGATGCACCACGGCAGCCAGACCAGCGCTGCGGCGAGCAGCAGGCACAGCGACAGCGGCCAGCCGCCCAGCGACTGGGCGATGAACAGCAGGGCGAGGCCGCCGGTCTGCAGGAAAAGGATGGGGAACAGGCGCGAACTCGGGGAGTTCATGAAGAGGTACCTCTGGAAACTTCGGTCATGCCACCACCGGGCCGCTGGAATAACCGACTATTGTTGTCGGCTGCCATTAAGCGGTGATTGGCCGTGACGGGCTATTGGCCCTTAGTGGTAGAGGCGCGATCAGGGAATCTTTTCCTGGGCCATGCCCGCGACCTCAGCCAGGCCGGGCGCAGAAGCGTGGGAACGATAACTGCAATACCGAAGGGCCTTCCCGGAAGCGCTGCGCCGCTTGTGGTATTTTGACCGGGTATCCCCACTACGCGAGCGGCAGTCGGTGAGCGTCCATCTTGCCCCTCCCCCAGTTCTCCGAAGGAGGCAATCCGCATGGCCCAACCCTTGAGTGTCAACCGCGCCCTGGTCGAGAAATACGACAAACCCGGCCCTCGCTATACCTCCTACCCTACCGCCCCGCAGTTCCACCAGGCCTTCGCCGTGGACGACTACCGGCAGGCCGCCATGCGCAGCAACCAGGCACCGGCCAAGCCGCTCTCGGTGTACATCCACATTCCGTTCTGCAAGAGCCTCTGCTACTACTGCGCCTGCAACAAGATCATCACCCAGAAGACCCACCGGGCAGTCGAGTACCTGGCCTATCTCAAGCGCGAGATCGCCATGCAGGCGGCGCTGTTCGACAAGTCGCGCAAGCTGACCCAACTGCATCTGGGCGGCGGCACGCCGACCTACCTGACCAGCGAGCAGCTCGGCGAGGTAATGGCCTGCCTGCGCGAACACTTCAACCTGGACGAGAGCGACGACCACGAGTTCTCCATCGAGGTCGACCCGCGCACCATCAGCCGCGAACGCATTGCCGAGCTGCGCGCTCAGGGCTTCAACCGCCTGAGCTTCGGCGTGCAGGATTTCGATACGCGGGTGCAGGAAGCGGTGAACCGCGTGCAGAGCGAAGAGCAGATCTTCAACCTGGTAGCGGCTGCCCGCGAGGCCAATTTCAAATCGGTGTCGGTGGACCTGATCTATGGGCTGCCGCTGCAGACCGTGGCCAGCTTCGACGCCACCCTGAGCAAGATCATCGCCCTGCGCCCGGACCGCATCGCCACCTACAGCTACGCCCATCTGCCGGAACTGGTGCGCGCCCAGCGACTCATCCGCCGCGAACACATGCCGCCGCCGGAGCGCAAGCTTGAGCTGTTGGAGCTGACCGTCCAGCGCCTGACGGCAGCCGGATACGTCTACATCGGCATGGACCATTTCGCCCTGCCCGAGGACGAGCTGAGCCTGGCCCGTGAGCAGGGTTCGCTGCAACGCAACTTCCAGGGCTATTCGACCCACGCCGATTGCGACCTGATCGGGCTGGGCGTTTCGTCCATCGGCAAGGTGGCCGACAGCTACAGCCAGAGCGTGAAGGAGCTTTCGCAGTATTACGCGCGGCTGGACCAGGGCCTGCTGCCGGTGCATCGCGGCTACCGGCTCAGCGCAGACGACACGCTGCGGCGCGAGGTGATCGGCGCCCTGATGTGCACGGGAAGGATCGACTTCCCCGCCATCGAGGCGCGCCATGGCATCCGCTTCAAGGAGTACTTCGCCGAGTCGCTGGCCAACCTCGAGGAACATGTCGCCGACGGACTGGTGGAGATCCGGGACGACGCCCTGCTCCTGCTGCCGCAAGGGCAGCTGATGCTCCGCAGCGTGGCGATGGCGTTCGATGCCTACCTGGGCGCAGGTCAGAGCGGGCGTTTCTCGCGGACGATCTGAGGACGGGGCCGCTCCCAGCGAGTCACCAATCTTCCAGGGCGAGGATTATCCGGCTTCACCAGGGCCAGGAATGCTCGCCTGCTGGTTTCATCTTCGACAGTCGACGCCTGCCATGGATTGCTCTGTAGATTCATGAATGCTAATTTTGAATCTACAGAGCAATACTTGAGGCATCCACCATGAGCGCAGCCCTCCAGGCACAGGACTTCACGAAAAAGCAATGCGTGGCGGGCTTGCGCGCGGCGCTGAACATTCTGGAAAAGTGGAAAGCCTCCTGCGAACAGGCCTGCCGGATCCTGCGTATCTCCCGCAGCACCTACACCCGCGCCAGACAGCAGGATTCCGAGTGGGCGGTAAGCCTGGACCTGGACCAGATGCAGCGCATCAGCATGGTGCTGAACATCCATGCCGCGCTCCGCCTGATTTTCGACAATCCCGAGAACGTCTACGGCTTCCCCGCGATGGAGAATCGCAACGAATTCTTCAACGGTCGCGCGCCGCTCGACATCATGGCCCAGGGCGACATGATCTCCCTGTACGAGACGTTCCGACGAATCGATGCGCTGCGGGGTGCCCAGTGGTAGCGCTGGATAGCCTCGCGGACCTCGCAGGCGAAGAACTGCAGGCCTACCGCCTGGTCAACTCGAAATTCCCGCCCATCGCGTTGTTCGACGATGTCGCCGACGCCGACGACTTCGAGGCGCTTTACCAGCTCCAGGCCCTGACGAATCCGCGCCTGCAGAACGAAATCGGCCGGCTGGAACTCATCGCGCTCGCGGAAATTCCCTTCGGCATTCCCGGCTGCTCGTACGCGACGGCGCCCTTCACCCATGTGAATCCGGCCGGCTCGCGCTTTAGCAACGGCAGCTTTGGCGTGCTGTACCTGGCCGATACGCTGGATACGGCCGTCGCCGAGGTGCGCCATCATCAGGACCGCTACTGGTCGAACGTGCAGGGGCTGAACTATGAGCGATTCGTCTTCCGCGGCTTGTCCTGCGCCTTCACGGATGCCGGGATGAAGGATGCCGCGGCACTGCCGCTTTCCCACCCCATCCACGCCCCGGACGACTACAGCCACTCCCGGCGCCTCGGCGGCGAGGTGAAACGGGGCGGTTATCCCGGCCTGCGCTACAACTCGGTCCGCTCGCCGGGCCACATCTGCTTGGCACTGATGACGCCGCGGCCGGTCACGTCGATCGTCCAGTCCGCCCACTACGAGATGATCTGGAACGGGCAGATCACCGGGGTCAACCGGATCACCGTGCTCTCGATCAGTTGAAGGTCGATGCGCGGCGGCATCGCCGGGCCGGACGCTTATTTCGGGACTAGAGAGGCAATCAGTTGCGCTCCCTCATTCCCGAACCAAACGCATTACCTTGGTATAGAGAACTTCCAGCAATTCCTTCAGGTCTTGGGAGTAGTGCAAGGCACGATGGCAATTGGGGCATAGGGCTACGGCGTTCGTCGTGGTGTCCGACCCGCCATCTGCGAGGCGCCTGACATGGTGCACCTCCAAGAACGGCCGGCCATCACTGTCTAGAAATGGAGCTGGATCACTACAACACTCACAGAGCCCCCGGGAATTATCTAGGACCCAGGCCTTTACAGCCGGATCACGCTCGTACTGCGTGATAGCAACGGTCTTGCTGAGAGGCCTCTTCTGCCCATTTGGCGGAATTTTGTAACGGCCGCGCTTTTCCCTAACCTGCTTCTCAAACTCAGCCACGGGAACCGCCAGCCGCTGCTCAATTTCATTGATGTACGACTCGATGAGCGCCGCCACATGAGTACCAACATTCCTTTTCGGCTTGAGCCCTGGAACCCAGTCGCGTCCCATCAACGACAAGACATAAGAGATGTTTTGCATCCGGAACTCGAAGGACTTCGCTGTCCGCCCAAACTGTTCAGCAAGCGCATCGTAATAGGCTTTTTTAATAACCTTCTGCCCTGACCTTACCTTGTCGGCAATTTCAAGGTAGGCCTTCACCGATGTCCTTAGTTCTTCAACGCTCCAGCCATCGCTCACAGGATCCTCTAGCACATCACTGTCTGTAGGAAAATTCATACAGACTACCAGGGATTGGGCTTCACTGCGTTCAGCGCCTCACAACCGCCAGGCCGGAGATATATAGGCGGATGCTCACCTGAATTGATGGAATCGCCGTCTGGTATGCGAACCCTGTTCGCCGATCAATTGAGGATCGCGGAGAAGCTGATGGCGGCACAGGCGTTGCAGTTGCAGTCCCAGGTCGAGGCGATGAGCAGGAAGATCCAGAACGATGAAACCATCATCGAACAGCTCACTTACGAAATCGCCATTCTCAAACGCCACAAGTTTGCCAAGCGAAGCGAGCAAATCAGCCCGGCGCAAGGCTGCTTGCTGGATGACCTGCTCGATACAGACCTTGAAGCTATCGAGGCCGAGCTGAAACAGCTCCTCCCAGCTTCGCCACAGGCCGAACCACGGCAATCCCCCAAGCGTGCGCCATTGCCGCCGCAGTTTCACGCACGGTGATTCGCCACGAGCCAGAAAACACTCAGTGTGCCTGTGGCTGCCAACTTCAGCGCATCGGCGAAGACGTCAGTGAAAAGCTGGATTACACGCCGGGAGTGTTTACCGTCGAGCAACATGTGCGTGGCAAATGGGCCTGCCGTCAGTGCGAAACCCTGATCCAGGCGCCGGTACCGGCCCAGGTCATCGACAAAGGTATTCCGACCGCAGGCCTGCTGGCCCACGTGATGGTGGCCAAGTTTGCCGATCACTTGCCGCTGTACCGGCAGGAGAAAATCTTTGGCCGCGCCGGGCTGGCAATCGCTCGCTCGACCTTGGCCCAGTGGGTCGGACAAACCGGCATGCGACTCCAGCCGCTGGTCGATGCATTGCGTGAAGCGGTGCTGAGCCCGGGCGTGATTCACGCCGATGAAACACCGGTGCAAATGCTTGCGCCAGGCGAGAAGAAAACCCACCGGGCCTACGTCTGGGCCTACAGCACTACGCCGTTTTCGGCGCTCAAAGCAGTGGTCTACGACTTCAGCCCAAGCCGTGCCGGAGAACACGCGAGTAACTTCCTGGGCGACTGGAATGGCAAGTTGGTCTGCGATGACTTCGCTGGCTACAAAGCCGGTTTTGAGCAAGGCATCACTGAAATCGGCTGTATGGCCCACGCCCGTCGCAAGTTTTTCGATCTGCACGTGGCGAACAAAAGTCAGTTGGCTGACCAGGCCTTGCACTCGATCAGCGGCTTGTACGAGGTCGAACGCCAAGCGCGGGACATGAGTGATGAAGATCGTTGGCGAATACGTCAGGAAATGGCGGTACCAATCAGCAAAACATTGCATGACTGGATGTTGGCCCAGCGCGACCTGGTGCCCCACGGATCAGCCACGGCCAAAGCCCTCGATTACAGCCTGAAGCGCTGGGTAGCGCTCACCCGCTACCTGGACGATGGGGCTGTGCCCATCGACAACAATCAGGTTGAGAACCAGATATGGCCATGGGCCCTCGGACGCTCGAACTGGCTGTTCGCCGGGTCGTTGCGCAGCGGAAAGCGGGCGGCTGCAATCATGAGCCTGATCCAATCGGCGCGCATAAATGGGCATGATCCGTATGCCTATCTCAAAGATGTGCTGACGCGGCTGCCGACACAGCGAGCCAGTGAGATCGGGCAATTGCTACCGCATCAATGGATGCCGGCCTGACGGATAATGAATCGCCCCGAAGCAGAAGCTTAGGAGCGATTCACGATTACAGCCCTAGCCGGGCAGGCTCAGGTGTAGCAAGGGGAAGGGGCGGCCCTCGCCATCCAGCGGAGAACGACCCGTTTGAACAAACCCGTAATGTAAATAGAACCCTACCGCTTCGGGGTTCTGCTCATTCACATCAACACTCATCTGACTGCGCGAACTGCGGGCATGATCCAGCAGCGCGTGGCCAATACCTTTCCCTCGCAGATCTGGCTCGATGAAGAGCATCTCTACGTGGTTTTCATTGAGCCCGATAAACCCTAGCGGGCAGTCCTCGGCATCTACCGCAACCCATAATTCAACAGCGGGTAGGTAAATATCGCGGAGCTGAGGAAGCAATGCCTCAATATCGGATTCTTGCAGGAAGTGATGAGTGGCGCGAACGGAGCGCAGCCAAATGTTGAGCAGTTGCGGATGGTCGGCGTTAGTAGCCTGACGAATGATCATAGAATCATCCTTTACACTTGATATCGGAAATGAGGCGCGCTAGTAGATAGCGACCGTATAAGTGTCGGCAACTTGTATGACCGCTTCGCGAGTTAACGCTTGGGCGGTTCACGGCAGAGGTAGCCGGAAAGGAGGGGGGAAGGACGATACTGAGAGGCTTTCGGGGGCGTCAATAAAAAATTACGGCCGCTAGGGATCTGCTGCGGAACGCTAGAAACGGGTCATGTAGTCGTCAGGAGCTTACGGTGACTTACCCGGACGCTTACCACGTTTCCACCGCCATGGAAGAGGCGAACAAGGCCCTGGAAGCGGCGGCCCAGGCCATGGGCGCAGGGGAGATTCGATTGCTGCGCAGGATCGTATTTGGCGTCATGCAGGATATGGCGGCCAGGATGCGGGCTGGCGCGAGTCGCTGATCCTGCCGGTGCATGCGACCGCGTCCGATGCCGCCAGACCCGACCGCCCTTGCCGTGCCCGCCAGAACGCCGGGCGCCATTGGCTGCGCACCCCGGACGCCCGGCGGGCAATGCCTGCCGGTCACAGCCTGCGGCGCATGCCGGTGACCATCGACAGGGGCAGGTTCTCCCGCAGGCGCAGGCTTTCCACCAGTGCTGCCGCGATGTGCAGGCCAACCAGGGCGAGCAGGCCGTTCGCCATCGCTTCGTGGATGTCCCGCGGCAGGTCCTCGCCCCAGAAGTAGTCCACCTCGGTCATCAGGAAACCGGAGATGCCGAGGCCGAGCATCAGCAGCAACATCAGGATCATCACCAGCGCGCCGATCGGCGAATGCCCCATGCGGTGGTAGTCCTCGCCGGCGAGCAGCGCCCGTGCATGTCCAAGCAGGCGCCGTGGGGTCGGCCAGAAATCGGACCAGCGCGCTGCCGGCGAGCCGATGAAACCCCATATGGAGCGCACCACCACCACGGCCACGGCGTAGTAACCCAGCCAGAGATGCCAGGTCTCGCCTGCTTCGTTGATGAAGTAGTTGCCGACGAAGGCGCCCGCGAGGGACCAGTGGCAGATGCGTACCAGCGGGTCCCAGAGGCGAAGGGTTACGCCACTCATGCCGTTACCCTTCGACTTCTTCCTTCACGGCCTTGCCGCTGACCGGGTCGTAGTAGATCTCGACCTTGCGCTTGTCCTTGTCCCAGCCGTAGATCTCGTAGCAGTTGGTGTCGGTCACCTTGAACTTCTTGATCTCGTAGCCCTGGGCCTTGAGGGATTCCTGGAATTTTGCCTGATCCTGCCATTGGGACTTGTCGGCGGTGGTGCACTGGGGATCGGCGAAGGCCGCCAGCGGAGCGGTTGCAAGAAGGGAGGCCAGAAGAAGCTTGCGCATGGTGTTTCCTCGAACTGTTTACTCATAAGGGACCGAGAGGAGTCCTCATCGGCCGATACAGCATCAGGCTTCGCCGAGCCTCGAATTCGTGCCGCGGGCAAACCTTGCCCCGCACGCCTCGTACTTACCGATATGCCCGTATCTGGACCGGGGGTTTTTCCGATGGGTTCCTACCGTCTGTCAGGGGTGCCTTGCGCCGAAGAGAGGTTCCGCCGAGGCGGACCGATGTCTCGCCAGGCCGTCTGACAGCCCCTTCCGCCCCGTGCCAGACACCCCGGCGCGCTTCCCTCGACCACGGCTGCCCGGTGGTTCCGGAGCGCGATCCGGTCGGCCCGGATGGCGCCTGAAAACCGATGACCGGTAGCGGCCCGCCCCGTTCCGCCTCTCTGCGATCGATATCGCCCCGCGCATTCGCTGCCCCGCCTCCCCTCACCGCCAGTACGGCTCCCGCAGGTCGCGCTTGATGATCTTGCCGGCCCCGGAGAGCGGCAGGCTGTCGCGGAATTCCACGCTCTTCGGGCACTTGTAGGCGGCGATGAAGTCGCGGCAGTAGTTGCGCAGCTCTTCCTCGCCGGCCTGCGCGCCGGGCTTGAGGGTGACCACGGCGTGCACCGCCTCGCCCCAGCTGTCGTGGGGGATGCCGATCACCGCGCAGAGCGCGACCGCCGGATGGCGGGCGAGGACGTTTTCCACCTCGACCGAGTACACGTTCTCGCCGCCGGTGATGATCATGTCCTTGACCCGGTCGACCACGAACAGGTGGCCCGTGTCGTCCATGCAGGCGGCATCGCCGGTGTGCAGCCAGCCGTCCTTCAGCGTCTTCGCGGTTTCCTCCGGCAGGCCCCAGTAGCCCTGCATCACCGAAGGGCCCCTGGCGACCAGTTCGCCCACGGTGTTGCGCGGCACTTCGTTGCCCTCCTCGTCGACGATCCGCACCCACTGCCCCAGCGTGGCCCGGCCCACCGAATGGCAGAGAGGGTGGCCGGGGCTGTGGTTGCGCGGCGGGTTGGAGGAAATCTGACCGCCGTTCTCGGTCAGGCCGTAGACCTGGACGAAGCCGGTCTTCGGCAGCCCCTTCATGGCCTTGTCCAGCAGCGTCGCGCTGATCGGCGCGGCGCCGTAGACGACGCGCTGCAGCGAGGACAGGTCGAACTCGGCGAAGCGTGGATGGTCGAGGATCGCCTGCAGCATGGTCGGCACCAGCAGGGTCTCGTTGGCGCGCTCGCGCTGCACGCTTTCCATCACCTCCAGCGCATCGAACACCGGCACGTAGACGTTGGTCGTGGCGGTCAGCACCCGCGCATAGGCGGAGGCGAAGCCGGCGATGTGGAACAGTGGCGCGACACACAGGCCGATCATGTTCTCCACCGGCGGCAGGTCGGCCAGGCGCATCAGCACACCGGCCAGCAGGTTGCGGTGCGACAGCATCACGCCCTTGGGCCGGCCGGTGGTGCCGCCGGTATACATGATCACCGCCAGCGCATCGCCGCCAGTTGTGGTATCGGCCATCGGCGCGGACTCGGCGACCAGCCGTTCGAAGGACAGCATGCCCTCCGGCGTTTCCGCGTCGCCGGCATGGATCAGCAGCGGCCGGCGCCTGATGCCGCCGAGGATCGCTTCGATCTGGGGCAGGAAATGATCGTCGACGACCAGCACCGAGGCGTCGCAGTCGTCCAGCGAGTAGGCGATTTCCGCCGCGCTCCAGCGGATGTTCACCGGATTCGCCACCATCCCGGCCCACCAGCAGGCCAGCATGGCTTCCTGGTAGCGGTCGGAGTTCAGCGCCAGTATCGCCACCCGCTCGCCCTCCTCCACGCCCCGGTCGCGCAGGGCGGCGGCCAGGCGGGCGACGCGCAGGGCGGATTCGCGGTAGGTGCGGCGACGGCCCCCGCAGACGGTGGCCGTGTGTTCAGGGCTCAGTTGCAGCGAGGTGTGCAGTGCCTGGGTGAGATGCATGATGGGTCAACCTTTCTTGTAGTCGTTCGGAGTCGCCATGGGGCGCCCCGTGGGGCGGGTGCAATCCGCCGTTGGCCTGGTCTTCAGGGCGTGACGATGTCGAACCAGAAGTCGAAGTCGTCCATCAGCCCCATCAGTTCGCCGAAGGCTTCCTTGCGCCCCTCGACCTTGACCTTGCCGCTGGCGACCTGCTGCTCGAAGCTGGCCTTGCCCAGCTGCACGTCGTCCAGCGCCGCCTTGGTCAGGGTCAGGCTGGCATCGGCCTTGTCCGCCGGCTTCGTCGAGTAGTTGAGCACGCCGTTCTCCAGATGCAGCGCGTACTGCTTGTCGAGGTCGGTGAAGGCCATGTTGAGAGTCAGTGTCCTGCCCGCGGCCTTCGGGCCGTTGAGGCGCACGGCGAGATAGTCGAAGAGCATTTCCGGCGTCATGCCGCGAATGATGTCCGGGCTGGCGGTGCGGGTCGCCGCGCCCTTCGGCACGCCGTTGCGCAGCTCGTAGGCGCCCTGCAGGTATACCGAGCGCCACGGGCCGGATTCGGCCTGGTAGCCGAGCTGTTCGTAGGTGTCGGCCAGCAGTTGCTTCGCCGGCTCGTTGGACGGGTTGGCGAAGACCACGTGCTTCAGCGCCTCGGCCACCCAGCGGTATTCGCCCTTGTCGAAGTCCGCCTTCGCCCGCTTCATCACGGCCTCTTCGCCGCCCATGTACTCGACGTACTTCTTCGCCGCCGGCTCCGGCGGCAGGTTGTTCAGGTCCGACGGGTTGCCGTCGTACCAGCCCATGTAGCGCTGGTAGATGGCCCGCGAGTTGTGCCGCAGGGTGCCGTAGTAGCCGCGGTTCGGCCAGTAGCGGTCGAGTTCCGGCGGCAGCTGGATGCGCTCGGAGATTTCCTCGCCGGTGTAGCCCTCGTTCATCAGGCGCACCGTCTGGTCGTGCATGTACTTGTAGAGGTCGCGCTGCTTCTTCAGGTAGTCGACGACCCGCTCATGCCCCCACATCGGCCAGTGGTGGCTCTGGAACTTCACCTGGATGTCGTCGCCGTAGAGTTCCAGGGTCTCGTCGATGCCGCCCGCCCACTTCAGCGGATCGCGCACCAGGGCGCCGCGCAGGGTGAGGATGTTGTGCATGGTGTTGGTGGTGTTCTCGGCCATCCACATCGCCTTGAACTGCGGGAACCAGGTGTTCATTTCCGCCGGCGCTTCGGTGCCCGGGGTCATCTGGAAGACCATCTTCACGCCGTCGACGGTCAGCTCGTCGCCGGTCTTGCGGATGATCTCGGTCGGCTCGATCAGGGTCGTGGTGCCCGACGAAATCGTCTGGCCCAGCCCGGCATTCACGCTGCCCTGGGCATTGCGCGGCAGCAGCGCGCCGAACATGTAGACGCCACGCCGGCTCATGGCGTTGCCGGCGATCACGTTCTCGCTGATGGCATGCTCGGTGAAGCCCTCGGGCGCGATGATCCGCACCTTGCCGGCCTTGACGTCCGCCTCGTCGACCAGACCGCGCACGCCGCCGAAGTGGTCGGCATGGGGGTGGCTGTAGACCACCGCGACTATGGGTTTCCTGCCCAGGTGCTGGTTGACCAGCTCCATCGCGGCCTTGACCGGTTCCACCGTGATCAGCGGGTCGAACACGATCCAGCCGCTGTCGCCCTGGATGAAGGTGATGTTGGAAAGGTCGTAGCCGCGCACCTGGTAGATGCGGTCGGTGACCTTGAACAGGCCGTACTGCATGTTCAGCTGGGCGTTGCGCCACAGGCTGGGGTTGACCGTGTCCGGCGCCGGCTTGTCCAGGCCGATGAATTGCGCGTAGCTCTGCATGTCCCAGACCACCCGGCCGCTGGCGTCCTTGATGGTCAGGGTGTCGGGTCTGGCGATGAAGCCGCGCTCGGCGTCTTCGAAATCCCGCTTGTCGTCGAACGGCAGGCTGTTCAGCAGCGCGGCATTGGCAGCGCGGGTGGCCTCGCTGGCCGGCTTCGCGGGTGCGGGGACGGCGGCCACCGGATTGGCGATGGCGGCGATGATCACGGCGGCGGTGAGGGCGGTGAGGCGGCTCAGGGTTGCGGGCATGGAAATGCCTTCCTTTTCTTGGTTCTGGCTGTTGTGCGACAGGTCGGGCCGCCACGCGGGCGGCCGGAAGAACTTGCTTCAGGCCGCGGCGATCCACTCCGCGGCGCGCTCGGCGATCATGATCGACGGGGCATTGGTGTTGCCGCCGACCAGCGTCGGCATGATCGAGGCGTCGACCACTCGCAGCCCCTCGATGCCATGCACGCGCAGGCGATCGTCCACCACTGCCAGCTCGTCGCTGCCCATCTTGCAGGTGCCGACCGGGTGGTAGACCGAGTCGGTGCGCCGGCGCAGCAGCTCGATCAGCTGTTCGTCGCTGTGCATGCCCTTGCCATAGATGTCCTTCAGGCCGAAGCGCGCCATGGGCGACTGCTCGACGATTTCCTGGACCATGCGATAGCCCTTCAGCAGCGTGCGCACGTCGTCCTCGTGGCCGAGGAAGTTCGGGTCGATGCGCGGCGCGGCGAAGGGGTCGGCCGAATCCAGGCCGACGCTGCCGATGCTCTTCGGCCGCAGCACGCAGACGTGGCAGCTGAAGCCGTGGCCCCAGTGCAGCTTGCGGCCGTGGTCGTCGATGGTGCCGATCACCGCGTGCAGCTGGATGTCCGGGCGCGACAGGCTGGTGTCGGTGCGCAGGAAGGCGCCGCTCTCCGCGCAGTTGCTGGCCAGCGGCCCGGTCCTGTGGCGCATGTATTCGGCCAGGCCCTTGCCCATATTCACCGTGCCGGTGGGGGAAATGCCGAGCAGCGAGGTGTCGTGGCTCTTGTAGCAGAGCACCAGGTCCGGGTGGTCCTGCAGGTTCTGGCCGACGCCGGGCAGTTCGTGGCGCATGGCGATGCCGTGGGGGCGGATCTCGGACTCCGCGCCGATCCCGGACAGCATCAGCAGCTGCGGGCTGCCGAAGGCGCCGGCGCTCAGCAGCACCTCGCGGCGCGCCTTCAGCTCCATGCGCTGGCCCTTGACCGACACCTGCACGCCGGTGGCGCGCTTGCCCTGCAGGATGATGCGCTGGGCGCGGGCGCCGGTCATCACGGTGAGGTTGCCGTGCAGCTCGCGGATCGGCTTGAGGAAGGCCGTGGCGGCGCTCCAGCGGCGGCCGTCGCGGATGGTCACGTCATAGGGGCCGACGCCTTCCTGCTCGGCGCCGTTGAAGTCGGGGTTGTAGTCGTGGCCGGCGCGCTTCGCCGCCTCGATGAAGGCACCGGTGGCGGCATGCTCCTGCGCCCGGCCGACGTACAGCTCGCCATCGCCGCCGTGGAATTCGCTGCTGCCGCCATGGTGCTTCTCGCTCTTGCGGAAGTACGGCAGCACCTCGTCGTAGGACCAGCCGGAATTGCCCAGCTCCGCCCAGTCGTCGTAGTCGCTGCGGTGGCCGCGGATGTAGATCATGCCGTTGATCGAGCTGCTGCCGCCCAGCGCCTTGCCGCGCGGCTGGTAGCCGCGGCGCCCGCCGAGGCCCGGCTGCGGAACGGTGTGGAAGGCCCAGTTGACGTGTTTGGTCGGCAGGATGGCGGCGACGCCGAGCGGCGTGTGGATCAGCGGGGAAGTGTCCTCCGGGCCGGTTTCCAGCAGGCAGACCCGCACGGACGGATCGGCGCTCAGGCGGTTGGCGAGGACGCAGCCGGCGGAGCCGGCACCGACGATGATGTAGTCGAATTCCATGATTGTTGTTCTCGGTTGCGCTGAAGACAGGCGCCGGGCCGCAGATCGGCGGAACGGTGCATCGAGCTGGAATTCTTCGCCCATAGCGTGCAGATTTATTGATCTTCGCCGACTTGTTTTTGATCTTTGACGACTATGACCGCACTGATCCGCACCACCTCGTTCATCGGTTTTCCCGAGCTGACGGCCCGCCTCGGCGGCGATCCGGACGCCCTGCTGCGGCACTTCCGCATCGATCCGCGGGCGCTCCGGGAAGACGACGCGCGGGTGCCGCTGCGCTCGCTGGTGGGCGTCCTGGAATACGCGGCGCAGACGCTGGACTGCCCCGACTTCGGCCTGCGCATGGCCGAATACCAGGACCTCCACGTGCTCGGCCCGGTGGCGCTGATCGCGCGCAACTCGACCACGGTGGGCCAGGCGCTGGAGGAAGTCTCGCGCTTCATCGGCTACCACAGCCCGGGCATCCACGTGGAACTGGACCGCAGCGAACCGGGAACGCCGCGGCTGGTGGTGGAAATCCGCCTGTCCGGCCTGCTGCAGCGGCGCCAGATGCAGGAACTGGCGCTGGGCGTGGCGCACAACACCATGAAGCTGCTCTGCGGCAGCCAGTTCAGCGCCCAGTCGCTGCTGCTGAGCGGCGTCAGCCCGCTGCCGCCGGCGCGCTACCGGCGCTACTTCAACACCACGGTCTATACCGGCCAGGCCTGCGACGCCCTGGTGCTGCGCGACGAGCACCTGGCCCAGCGCATCGAGCAGCAGGACCCGCAACTGCACCGGATGCTGGTGGAGTACCTGAGCGCCCGGGGCGCCCAGCCGGCGGCCGACCTGGCGCAGCAGGTGGAGAGCCTGATCCTGCGCATGCTGCCGACCCAGCGCTGCCGCCTCGGGCTGATCGCCGAGCAGCTCGGCCTGCACGAGCGCGTCCTGCAGCGGCGCCTGGCCGAGCTGGGCTGCGGCTTCGACGAACTGCTGGAACGCGCCCGGCGCTCACGTGCGGAGGTCTATCTGGCCGAACGGCACATGCCGATGTCGCAGGTCGCCGGCCTGCTCGGCTACAGCGAGCAGAGCGTGTTCAATCGCGCCTGCCGACGCTGGTATGGCATGACGCCAAAGGAAGTGCGGCGACGGTTGCTGGCGGAGTGATTTTTGTAGGAGTGGGCCATGTCCACGACCGACCGCGATGTCGCGGGCATGGCCCGCTCCTACAGGTTTCCCCTGCGCTCGCAGACATGGCCCGGTTGACAGCGGACCTGTAGGAGCCAGGGGGACGCCTAGTTCTTGCTGGCGATCCGGTTTTCCTTCAGCGCCGGTGTGGCCGGATAGTGCTTCTTGTAGGAATGGGCCATGCCCACGACCGGCCGCGATGTCGCGGGCATGGCCCGCTTCCTACAGGTTTTCCCCTGCGCTCGCAGACATGGCCCGGTTGACAGCGGACCTGTAGGAGCCAGGGGGACGCCTAGTTCTTGCTGGCGATCCGGTTTTCCTTCAGCGCCGGTGTGGCCGGATAGTGCTTTTTTGTAGGAGTGGGCCATGCCCACGACCGGCCGCGATGTCACGGGCATGGCCCGCTACAGGTTCTGCGTGACCGTTTTGCGTAGGGCGGGTGAAACCCGCCAATCGGAATCACTTCACCAGCCCCAGCTCCTTGGCGCGGACGATGGCCTGGGTGCGGCGCTCCACGCCGAGCTTGGCGTTGATGCGCTGGGCGTGGCTCTTCACCGTGTGCAGGGAGATGAACAGGCGTTCGGCGATCTCGTGGTTGGACAGCCCCTGGGCGATCATCTCCAGCACGGAAAGCTCGCGCCGGCTGAGCAGCACGGCCACCGGGGACTGGCCTTCGGCGCAGAGGGTTTCCTTGCCCCAGCGGACCAGCCCGGGATTGCGCAGGGCGCAGAACTGCTCGGCGCTGACCAGGCCGATCCGGCGCGACAGAGCCATGCCGTCGAGCAGCGCCCGCTGCGCCCTGCCCTGCTGGCCTTCCGCGTAGCAGGCCTCGGCGAGGACGAACCACAGTTCGCAGGCCAGCACCTGACGCCCTTCCGCCAGCGCCTCGCGCAGCATGGCTTCGAGTGGCTCGATCACGCTCTCGCCGGCGGCCAGGCGCACCTGCGCCAGCGCCAGTCGAAGCCGCTGCACCAGCTCGGGGCTGCCATAGGGCGGCTTGCGTTCCTCCGGCCCGCTGAACTGGGCGAGGCACTCTTCCAGCACGCTGCGCGCCCGCTCGACCTGGCCTTCCTGCAGCCACAGCCGGGCATGGCCCAGGACCAGCAGGCTCTGGTACAGCGGTTCGGTGATGTTGCGAAACTGCAGCAGGCGCTCGCCGTCGATCAGCCGGGTGTTCGCCTGCGGTAACGCGTTCTCCGCCGCGTCCAGTTCGGCCAGGCCGATATAGCCCCAGCAGGCGGCGGGGTCCTCGCAGTCCAGGCATTCCTGCAGTCCCGCCTGGTAGAGTTCCCGCGCCTGGGCGTACTGCCCCATCCGCACGAGGATGGCCGCACGGCGCAACTGCACCCGGCCGCGCAGGGGGGTGGCCTCGCCCTTCCACTCCGCGTTCAGTTCCGCGTGCAGTTGCTCGATCAGGCTGAGCGCGGCCTTCAGCTCGCCGCGAATCTCCAGCAGGTGCACCCGCTGCAGCAGCAATACGCCTTCCAGCACACGGCTACGGTGCTTGCGCGCCAGCTTGACGGCATCGTGGTTGAGCGCTTCGGCCGACTCGACCCGGCCTTCCGCCAGCTCCAGTTCGATCAGTGCGGTCAGCAGCAGCACGCGCTGTGCCCAGGCCGCCTCGGCCAGATGGGCAGCCGCTTCGGCCATGTGCGGGGCATTCACCCTGCCCCGGTGATATTCGAGCTTGCCGACCAGCGCCTGGCACTGCGCCAGCAGCTCGCGCTGGCGGCGGGCGTTCGGTTGCGGCAGGAAGCGTTGCAGCTGCCGGGCGCACAGCTCGGCCTCGTCCAGCCGGCCGCTGATGATCAGCGCCCAGGCGTTGAGGATCAGCAGGCGCGGCGTGCTGGCGAGCAGTTCGTCCGGCAGTTCGTTGCGCCATTCCAGCACGCAGGCCAGATGACGGCCCTGCAACAGCCGGTCCCTGGTGAAGCGCTGCAGCAGGCTGGCGGCCACTTCGAGCTGGTCGGCCAGCAGCGCGTAGTCGATGGCCTCGCGAACCTGCTCCCTGCCGGCCGCCCATTGGCAGGCATGGCGGTACAGCGCCCGCCGCGGTCCTTCGGCGATGTCCGCCGCCAGCACGGGGGCGATGGCCGGATGCACACGATACACGCCGGCATCGCTGTCCAGCGTCTCGATGAACGCGCCGCATTCCTGCAGGCGCCGCAGCAGTTGCGCGCCCTCGCCCATCCCCAGCAGGTGCTCGCACAGCGAAGCGTCGAACTCGCGCAGGCAGGCGAGCGTGCCGAGCGCCTGGCGCAGGTCCCCGGGCAGCTCGTCCAGCACCTCGCGCTCCAGATAGCTGCGGACGAGCTGGCTGCCCCGTGCGCTTTCCAGCGGCTGGCCCGGTTCGAGGCCATGCAGGCGCAGGCGGACGCCGGCGTACCAGCCGGCGGTCTGGACCATCAGCATGTCGATCATCGGGCCCTGGGCATCGCAGCCGAGGCTGTCGAGCAGTTCGCCGAGTTCGGCGGGATTCAGTGCCAGATCCGCCATGCCGAGCTCGAACAGATCGCCTTCCAGCAGCAGGCGTTCCAGCTTGCAGGCCGGCCGCCGGCGGCTGGCGATCCACCAGGACACGCAGGGCGGCGACATCTGCAGGAGCCGGTCGAGGCAGGCGTCCAGGCGCTCATCGGGGAAGCGTGGGAGATCGTCGAGCATCAGCCAGATCGGGCTGGTCTGCCGCATCAGGTGCCCCTGGATCGAACCGAGGTCGCTGCGATCGAGGCCGAGGGTGGCGGCCAGCAGCTGGAGAAACTCTCCGTCGCCGAGCGGCTGGCCACGGAGATCGAGCCAGTACAGGCGGGTGTCGTCCGGGCAGGCTTGCGCGCATTCGCGCAGCAGGAAGCTCTTGCCGCTGCCGGCGGGGGCGCAAATCAGGCGCAGGCGGCTGCGGGCGGCGAGCAGCGCCGCGCTGAGACGGGGACGCGGCAGGAACCCGGCAGGCAGGGGCGGAGCGCTGGGCAGGCTGGTTTCGTTTCTCGCCGTGGGCATGGCGTCACTCGTTGGAGACAGCGAAAGCGTGGGGGCAAGTATGGTACGGATCGCAGGCCGGGAATGCACTTCGTGAATTCCGGCGGGCGGACAGGATCGCTCTTCGTAGGAGCCAGCTTGCTGGCGATCATTCGCATGCACCAGATGCATCGGCGGTGCGGGAAACCTCGGATCGCCAGCAAGCTGGCTCCTGCAGGAAGCGCATCGCCAGGCACCAGAAAAAGAGAAGGCGGCCCGCAGGCCGCCCCAATCAGGAGTTGCTCGATGACCCGGCTGGCGCTCAGCGCACGCCGGTCTGGCGCAGTGCGGCGGGGGTGTAGTCGCCGGCCACGGCCTTGGCGCCGAAGACGATGCTCTGCTTCTCCTCGTTCTTCAGGCCGAGTACCGAGTAACGGCCGGAAACCAGGTCGTACAGGGTTTCGGCGGTATAGCCGGGCACC
Source organism: Pseudomonas jinjuensis (assembly GCF_900103845.1). Lineage (GTDB taxonomy): Bacteria > Pseudomonadota > Gammaproteobacteria > Pseudomonadales > Pseudomonadaceae > Pseudomonas > Pseudomonas jinjuensis. The sequence goes on along the minus strand of NZ_FNIJ01000011.1, from coordinate 20,335 downwards.
TTGTGGTGGTAGTACTGCTGCGCGTGTCCCTCGGCCACGCGCCAGAGCTGGCCGCGGCCGTCGTAGTGGTCGACCTCGGCCAGCTGCCAGGTGTCCTCGTCGAAGTACATGTCGCGCTTGGCATAGATGTGGCGCTCACCCTGCTTCAGGGTGGCGACCACGTGCCAGACACGATGCAGCTCGTAGCGGGTCAGGTCCTGGTTGATGTGGCCGGGCTTGATGATGTCCTCGTACTTCAGCTTCGGCGAATCGAGCTTGTAGCTGTTGTAGGGGATGTACAGTTCCTTCTTGCCGACCAGTTTCCAGTCGTAGCGGTCCGGCGAGCCGTTGTACATGTCGTAGTTGTCGGAGGTCGCCATGCCGTCGGCGGCGGTCGCCGGGCCGTCGTAGGCCACCTGGGGCGCGCGCCGCACGCGGCGCTGGCCGGCGTTGTAGAGCCATGCCTGGCGCGGTTCCTTGACCTGGTCGATGGTCTCGTGCACCAGCAGCACGTTGCCGGCCAGGCGCGCCGGGGCGTTCACCCGCTGGATGAAGTAGAACAGGGCATTCTCCCCTTTCGCCTTGTCGAGATCGGGCAGGTTGGCCGGATAGGAAATCTCGTCCTCGAAATGGACCATGGTGAAGGAGCCGCTCACCTGCGGCTGCACGCGGGTGATGTAACGGTGGATGTTACCGCCGCGGTAACGGGTCTCGTGGTTCCACACCACCTCGACGCCGGACTGCGGGATCGGGAAGGCGTAGTAGTGGCTGTCGAAGTTCTTCAGGCCGTTGCCGCCGCCGACCAGCTCGGTCTTCCCGGCGCTGGCGCGGATCGCCTGGTACATCTCGTCCGGCAGGGCCGCGGTGCGATGGCTCGGGTAGACCGGAATTTTGTAGGTATCCGGGTAGCGCTTGAACATCGCCATCTGGCCGGCGGTCAGCTTGTCCTTGTACTGCTCGGCGTTGGCCGCGGTGATGGTGAACAGCGGCTTCTCGCTGGCGAAGGGATCGGCCAGGAAGCCCTTGGCGTCCACCGCGCCGGCATTGGCCGGCAGGCCTCCGGTCCAGGCGGGGATGGTGCCGTCGGCATTGCCGGCCTTCTCCGCGCCCATGGGCGTCAGGGAGGTGCCCAGCTTGGCGACCTGGTCGGCGGGAACCGCGGCCATCACGCTGCCGGCGAGCAGCGAAAGGGCCAGGGTCCCGGTCTTGAGCAAGGTTCGAGTGGAAAGCATGTGCGTGATCTCCTGCTTCAGAAGTTCATACCGAGACTGAATGCGACGAAGTCACGGTCAATCGAGGTGTTGAAGTCGCCACCGAAGAAATCCGTGTAGGAAAGGCTGGCGGTGTAGGTGTTGGCGTAGTCGGCATCCAGGCCGAGGCTGACGGCCTTGTTGCCCTCGTTGAACAACCCGTTCGGGCCGTAGCCGTCGACGTCGTGGGACCAGCTGACGTTCGGCCGCAGGTTCACCCCGGCGAAGACGTCGTTGTAGTCCCAGATGGCGCGGGCGCGGTAACCCCAGGAAGTGCTGGTCACGAAACCGTCGTCCGTGCAGTTGCTGGTGAGGTTGGCGAAGTTGGGAGTGCCCGCCGCGCCGGTGATGGTCGACTGGTTCAGCGCGCGGCAGGTATTCACCGGGCCGGTCGCCGGCAGCGGGCCCGGGCCGAATACCGGATCGCGGCCATAGCGCGCCTGGCTGGTGGATTCCAGCCCGCCGACATGCACCACACCCAGTTCGCCCACCAGCGTCACCCGTTCGGCGCCCATCACCTGGTCGAAGAAGTGCACCAGGGTGGTCTGGAACTGGGTGATTTCCTTGCGCTCGTAGCCGTGCAGGTCGGAGCCTGGCGTGGCTTCCAGAACCGAGGCGTTGCCGAAGGCGGCGAAGGCCGGGCTTAGCGCCGCCAGCGGGGCGACGTTGGCGAACAGCAGATCGGTGGTGTTCAGCTGCACCGGCGCGTTCGGCCGGTAGCTGATCTCGCCGCTCCACGCGGTGCCGGTGGGCAGCGTGGTGGAGAAGCTCAGGCCGTACAGGTGGATGTCCTCGGGATATTCCATGAAGTAGCTGGCGTTCCCGGCGACCACCAGCGGCGCGCCGGCGCCGGCCTGCGCCGCGATGTTGTAGAGCCTCTGCCCCGGCGCCGAGGTGCCTAGGAAGGGCGCGCGGCTGTGGTAGTTCATGTAGTAGGCGCCGAATTCGGTGTCCAGCGGATCGAACATGTAGCGCAGCGCCATCCCCCACTGCCCGCTGTCGCGCGCGTCGCGGTCGCCGGCGCGGCGGACCAGGGTGCCCTCGCCGTTCTGGTCGATGTCGAAGGCGGTGCCGGGCAGCGCGGCGTTGATCGCCTGTCCCGCCGCGAGGTTGTTGGTCAGCACGCGGAGGTTGTCGGTGCAGCCGTCGGCAGCCACGTCCGGCTGGGAGAAGAAGGTGCCGCAGTTGTCGATGACGGTCTGGTCCCACTCGATCTGGTAGAAGGCCTCGGCGGACAGGTTGTCGGTCAGGCTCTGCGACAGGTAGAACATGTTCACCGGGATCAGGCCTTCCTTGATCTCGGCGCCCGGGCGGCGGAAGGCGGAAACGTCGATCGGGTTGATCGAGTTGATGCCGTTCTGGATGAAGGTGCTTTCGCCCCAGCTCACCACCTGCTTGCCCAGGCGTACCGAGCCCGGCTGATCGGCGATGCTGTAGTTGTGGTAGACGAAGGCGTCGAGCAGCTGGCCGCCGGCGGACTTGGCGCCCTCCTTGCGGCCGCTGTCGTCGATGTCCTTGAACAGGCGGTGCTCGTCCTTCAGTTCGAAGTCGTACCAGTACTTGCCGCGCAGGAACATCCCGCTGTCGCCGTACTTCAGTTCGAGGTCATGGATGCCCTTGAAGATCTTCGAGAAGGTCTCGCCCTTCTTGAAGTTCAGGTGGCCGTCGTCGGAGGTCTGCGACAGGCCCTTGCCGCCGTTGTTGACCCCGATCAGGTCCGGATCTCCACCGCGCACAGCCCAGCTGGCACCGATGGACAGCGAGGAATCGAAGCTTCCCTCGATCTCTCCCATGTTGAAGGTGACGCCCTGTGCCTCGGCGATGCAGCCGAGCGTAATGGCGACGGCCAGCGCTTTCAGTCTGAATTCGGCGCGCGCTGTTGTTGTTTTCATGCGGCTCCCCTGTTGGGTGTTTGGTGGCCGCGAAAGCTAAACAGTCGTAACCCGCGCACGTAAGCGACGAAGTAGTGATTCGCAAATTCATACTTTGGGATGAATGCCCGTCCACGACCCGGAATCCCACGGGTCTGGCCGTGGAAGCGCGGGCGGTGGCACGGGCAAAAAGGACCGACGGCAGGAGCGGATCAATCGCCTCCGCCGATGAACCAGCGGTAATACGGATTGTTCCCGTCGTTGCGCACGACTTCCCGGGCCTCCCGGGCCCAGGCCGCGCGGTTGCCGTTGTAGGCGTGCAGGACCAGCCCGTAGAAACGCCTCAGGGACCGCCACTCGTCACCGATTGCCGCGCGCACCGCCTCGTCCGCGCCCTGCAGCGGCGGGGGCTCGCGCAGCGACAGCAGTTCCGGCAGGACGCGGGTGATTTCCTTCGGGCGGACCCAGGGGGCGTATTCGATGCGCGGCTGGTCGTCGGTGACCGGCCGCGCCTCGCCGGCGAAACGCAGCAGCCCCTCGCGGCCGGTCACCCGCGTGGCCAGCAGCGCCGCGGCGGAATCCACCCCGACTTCGCGCAGGGTGGCGGCGACGTCCGGTTGTTCGAAGCGCTGGCGGATGCGTTCGGCATCCAGCACCTGCGGCTCCAGCGAGCCGATCAGCAGCATCTCGTGGAACTCGGTGGTCCACAGCGAGGCATGGGGGAAAACGTCCGTGAAGCTGCGCACCAGCGAGCGGCTGTCCCCGGTGTTCTGCGTCGGCAACGGCAGCCACTGGGCGAACAGCCCGCCCGGCTGCAGACGGGCGGCGGCCAGCTGGTAGAAGTCCCGCGAGTACAGGTTGACCACCCCGGCGGCCGAGGGCGGCGGCGGTTCCAGAGTGATCACGTCGTAGCGCTCGGCGCTGCGCAGCAGTTCCCGGCGGCCATCGCGCAGGCGGATGTCCAGGCGCGGGTCGTCGATCGCGCCATAGTTGCCCCTGAACAGATGGGCCGCCTGCAGCACCTCCGGCAGCAGTTCGGCAACCACCGGCCGCTGCAGGCCGGGATGGCGCAGCATGGCGCCGGCGGTGATGCCGGTGCCGAAGCCGATGACCAGCGCCGAGCGCGGCTCGCCCCGATGGATCAGCAGCGGCAGCAGCGCCTGCAGGCGCATGTAGCGCAGCGACGGCATGGAGTCCCCGGTATTCGACACCCCCTGGATATACAGGCGATTGAATTCGCGCCCCTCGCGCCCCTGGGCCACCACCGCCACGGTGCCGCCCCGCCCTTCCTCGTAGAACGCGATACGGCCGTTGCGCGCACCGGGCAGCAGTTCGGCCAGGCGCTGCGGCGGTGTCAGCACGCCGGCGGCCAGCGTCGCCAGGCAGATGGCGATGACCGTCCGGCGCATGCCCGCGGTGACCTGCGGCCCGCGCCAGACGGCGACGCAGCCGACGGCTGCCGCCAGCACGGCGAGCACCGCCAGGGTCCGCACCAGGCCGATGCCGGGCACCAGCAGGAAGCCGGTGAGCATCACCCCGACGATTCCGCCCAGGGTATTGAGCGCCACCACCGCGCCGACATCGCGGCCGACATGCCCGCTGTCCACCGCCAGGCGCAGGGCCAGGGGAAACGCGGCGCCGAGAAGGGTGGTCGGCAGGAACACCACGCACAGCGCCGCGACCGCGAAGCGCGTGCACATGCCGGCCAGTTCGCTGCCGGTGAGTTGCAGCATCCACAGTTCGGCGCGCGTCTGGGCGAACACCAGCCAGCGATCGAGGCCGGCGATCTGCAGCAGGGCGAGCAGCCCGGCGACGGCGATCAGCACGCCAAACAGCCCCCACGGATCGCCAATGCGGTCGGCGCGGCGGGCGTACAGCGCACTGCCCAGCACCAGCCCGGCCAGATAGGTGGCGAGCACCATGGCGAAGGCATAGGTGCGCGTGCTCATGAACTGCACGATGGATTGCGTCCACACCACCTCGTAGCCCAGCGCCACGCCACCGGCCACGCAGTACAGGGCGATGGCCAGGCGCGCCGCCGTCGGGCGCGGCGCAGGCTGCGGTCGCGCCGGTTCGGGCAGGCGTTCGTCGCCGCGCCGGGCCAGCCAGGCGCCGCCCGCGGCGAGCAGGTTGAGCAGCGCGGCGGCGCAGGCGCTGCCGGTCACGCCGAGCTGCGGCAGCAACACGAAGGCGGCCAGCAACGTCCCGCCGATGGCGCCGGCGGTATTCGCCGCATACAGCCGGCCGCCGGCTTCGCCCAGTTGTCCGGCGGGCGGCGCCAGGGCGCGCACCAGCACCGGCAGCGTGCCGCCCATGAGGAACGCGGGCAGGCCGACCAGGGCGAACGGCAGCAGCCAGGCGAGCGCGCCGATCCGCTCTTCCAGCCGGGCGAACGGGCCGGCCGCGTGGGCCAGGGCAAGGGTTGCGCCGATGCCGAGCAGCGCCACGCCCAGCTCCAGCCCGGCGTACAGGCGCACGGGCCGGCGCAGCCGGTCGGCCCAGCGGCCGAACACCAGCCCGCCCAGGGCCAGCCCGGCGAAGAAGGCACTGATGCCGGTGGTGACGGCGTAGACCTCCACCCCCACCACCAGGGAAAGCTGCTTGACCCAGAGCACCTGGTAGACCAGCGCGGCGGCGCCGGAGACGAACAACAGGGCTGCGGGGAGCAGGAGCCGCAGGGTCAAGCGCTTGCGGGCACCCGCAGCGACCGCCACGCGGGGAGACATGGGAGACGAACTTCCGGCTGAGGACATCGGACTGGACCTTGTCGGATCAGGGAAAACCCGCGGCGGGGCGAACCGCCGCGGGTGTCGGGTGCCTTTCCAGTAGCGGCACGCTGGCGCAGGACTATTGCTTCTGCTTCATCTTCTCTTCGATCTTCTTGTCCACGTCGGCACGGATCTGGTCGATGCTGAAGCTCGCCGGACGCTGGCTTGGCGGATATTCGACGAAGGTCTGCAGGAAGGCCGCCGCCTTGCGCGTACCCTGGAACAGCAGGTAGTCGTTCTTGGTCAGCCAGTCGTAGTACTGGTCGGAAACCACGTCCGCCCGCTCGTAGGGGTCCATGCGCAGGTTGAACAGCTTGGGCACCCGCAGGCAGGTGAACGGCTCACTCCAGACCTGCAGGCCACCCGGTGCGCGCTGTTCGCACCAGACGATCTTCCAGTCGTTGAAGCGCATGCCCACCAGTTCGGCTTCGTCATTGAAGTAATAGAACTCGTTGCGGGCGCTCTTGTCGGACTTGCCGGTCACGTAGTCCAGCTGGTTGAAGCCATCCAGGTGCACCTTGAAGGTCTTGCCGCCGATATCCGCGCCCTTGAGCAGGCGTTCCTTGATGTCGGTGTCACCCACCGCGGCGAGCAGGGTCGGGAACCAGTCCAGCCCGGAGAACATCTGGGTCGATACCGTTCCCGGCTTGACGTGGTTGGGCCAGCGGATGATCGCCGGCACCCGGTAGGCGCCTTCCCAGTTGGAGTTCTTCTCGTTGCGGAACGGCGTGGTCGCCGCATCCGGCCAGGACCACTGGTTCGGACCGTTGTCGGTGGTGTAGACGACGATGGTGTTGTCGGCGATCTTCAGGTCGTCCAGCGTCTTCAGCAGCTTGCCGACGTCGCCGTCGTGTTCGAGCATGCCGTCGGCGTACTCGTTGCCCGGCATGCCGCTCTGGCCCTGCATGGATTCCCGCACATGGGTGAACGCATGCATGCGCGTGGTGTTCATCCAGACGAAGAACGGCTTGTCGGCCTTGACCTGCTTGTCGATGAAGTTGATCGCGGCCTGGGTGGTCTCGTCGTCGATGGTTTCCATGCGCTTGCTGTTCAGCGCACCGGTGTCCTCGACCTTGCCGTCGGCGCTGGACTTGATCACCCCGCGCGGCGAAGCCGCCTTGGTGAAGGCTTCGTCGTCCTTCGGCCAGTACGGACGCTCCGGCTCCTCCTCGGCATTGAGGTGGTAAAGGTTGCCGAAGAACTCGTCGAAACCGTGGTTGGTCGGCAGGTACTCGTCACGGTCACCGAGGTGGTTCTTGCCGAACTGGCCGGTGGCATAGCCGTGCGCCTTGAGCGCCTGGGCGATGGTCACGTCGCGGTCCTGCAGGCCGACTGGTACACCCGGCATGCCCACCTTGGACAGCCCGGTGCGCAGAATCGACTGCCCGGTGATGAAGGTGGAGCGCCCGGCGGTGCAGCTGTTCTCCGCGTAGTAGTCGGTGAACATCATGCCTTCCTTGGCGATGCGGTCGATATTCGGTGTCTTGTAGCCGACCACGCCGAACGAGTAGGCGCTGATGTTGGTCTGGCCGATATCGTCGCCGAAGATCACCAGGATGTTCGGCTTGTCCGCGGCGCCCGCGCTCGAAATTCCCGCCAGCGCGGTCGCCACGAGGGCAAGCCTGGGTAACCATCTTCCTCTGCGCTTCATTTGGATGTTCTCCATTCCGGTTACATGTCGTGACCCACGACTACGTACACTGAAGATGGCGACTGCCCGGCTGCGTATCTCCGTGCTCCTGCGGCTCTCAGGGTTTGCTGGGCTCCGTGTCGAACGGATAGACGCGCGACCATTCGCTGGCCATGTCCACCACAACCCAGTTGTTGCTCGTCGCGGCGTCGAGCGCCTTGTCCAGGCGCCCCACCTTGCTCTCGCGGTCATAGGCCCACTCGCGCTTGCCGTCGGTGTGGCGCACCAGCCCGGCAAAGCGCCGGCCCGGGCCGGCCATGGTCCATTGCAGCATCTGCAGGTCGCCGTCGGAGTTGCCGAAGGCGAACACCGGGCGGCGGCCGATGATCGATTCGATGCTTTCCGGCTTGCCCGGGCCGTCGTCGTTATGGGCGAGCTTCGGCAGGCGCAGGATCGACAGCTGGCCGTCCTTGTCCTGGAACTGGCTGGCGAAGGTGGTGCCGATCACCTGCTCCGGCGGAATGCCGTAGACCTCCTCGGCGAAGGTGCGCATGAAGGCCACCTCGCCGCCGGAAACGATCCAGGTCTTGAAGCCGTGCGCGCGCAGGTAGTCGAGCAGCTCCAGCATCGGCTGGAAGACCATCTCGGTGTAGGGCTTGCCGCTGCGCGGGTGTTTGGCACTGGCCAGCCAGCGTTCGGCGTTGGCGGCGAAGGCCTCGCTGGTCATGTTGGTGTGGGTCGCCCCGACGATCTCCAGCAGCCCGTGCATGCCGCTGGCGGCCAGGGTTTCCCTGTCGCCTTCCAGCAGCGCCTTGAACGGCTGCTTCTCCTTCCATTCCGGATGCTGCGGCGCCATGCGCCTGGCCTCGTCGAAGGCGAACAGCACCTGGAAGTACATCGGCTGTTCGCTCCACAGGGTGCCGTCGTTGTCGAACACGGCGATGCGTTCGGCGACCGGGATGAAGTCCTTGCTGCCCTGGGTGGTGGTGGCGCTGACGAATTCCTCGATGGCCCGTCGTGAAGGCCCGTCGTTCCACGACGCCAGCGGCTCGGCCGCCTGGCCGAGCAGCGGCAGGACCAGCAGCACAGCGAATATCCAGCGAAATACATGCAGTCGGTTTGTCTGGTTCATGGTTCATCCCTGTTTTGTGCGAATCGTTGGGAGCCTCGCGGATTCAGCGCCTTCAGCCCCCCTCGTGGCTGCGCATCGGCAGGCTGCCGGGCAAGGGTCCGGCGAAGCTCGGGTAGCGCGTCTTCAAGCCCGGCGTCCGAGCCAGCACGCCGGCCGTAGCGGCCTGCGAGGAAGGCTAGCAAACGATCCGACAAGGTCGCCGACACTGGTCGCAATAGTGCGACAAGGTCGAGGCTGCCGGTGCTCCGGCGAATCCACAGGTACAGCGCGTCGAGTCGCAGCGGCCGTGCCGCCAGCTGCCGTCGCGCCTGGCGCCAGGCGTGCTCGGCGGAATCCAGCCAGGCCTGCCGGCGCCGTTCGCGCCACTGCCGCCATGTCCGGGTGACGCCGGCGATCCAGGGCCGGCCGAAATGGAACGCGGCGCCCGCGACGAGCAGCACGCAGGCAGCCAGCAACCAGTGGCCGGCGATGCGCACCTGCGCCTTGCGGCCCAGTTCGCGCAGATCGTCGGCGATGGAGAACGGCGCCTGGTAGGCGGCGCCGGCCTTCGCCTCGATCGTCACCTCCGGCACCGAGGCTCGGCGTTCCTCGCCGGTGCCGGCGTCCCGCCAGCGCAGTTCGATGGCCGGCAGGCGGAATTTCCCGCCTTCGCCCACCACGTAGGTGACCGCGTCGTCGCGGGAGCCGCCGATGACGGTGCCGCGCCCGTCGCCGAGCGGCTTCACCGAGGGCGTCTGCACATAGCGTTTCAGCCCCTCCACCTCGGCGAATCCGGGCGGCGGGATCAGCATCGCCTGGGCGCCCTCGGCGCGCACGCTGAGGCGCCGCGTGACGCTGTCGCCGACCCGCAGCGGATCGTGGGAAGGCTCGACCTGCTGGGTGAACTCCACGCTCTGCGCCACCAGCCCCTGCATGTCACCCGCCCCGCCCATCTGCCGGGCGACGAAGCTCTGCGGCTCGGTCCTGAGCGTCAGCGGACCACTGCCCTGCCCCGGCTGGACCTGGATGTCCAGCGCCGGAATGTCGAAGCGCTGCGCCCGCTGCGGACTGATCCGGTAGACGAAGCGCAGGCCGAAGAACTTCCGGCCGTCGATCTGTTCGGTGAGGTGGGTCGCCTCGCTGCTCGGCGCCGAGACCAGCGCGCCCTCCAGCTCCAGTTTCTGCAGCTGCGGCGGGCTGCTGAACCAGGTATCCACCAGCAGGTCGACCTGCAGTTCCAGCGTTCCGCCGACCATGGGCGAATCCGCCTGCGCCAGCCGGGTCCGCACCCTCACCTCGGGTTCGGCGGCCGCCGCGAGGGTGGCGATCAATGCCAACAGCAGGGCCAGCCATCTCATGGCGCACCTCCCGCGTCCGGCCGGCGCGCCGCCTGCTGCAGGAGGAACTTGCGCTTGAGGAACTGCGCCGGCGAGGTGTTCAGGTTCTGCAGCCACAGCTGGTCCGAAGTCGCCTGCGCGGTCTTCTGCTGCACCTTCTTGCCCTTGCCGGGCTCGTTGTCGAACTCCACCTTGTCGGGCTTCTCGTCCGGGTTTCCGGCTTCCTGCTGCGATTCGCGCGCCTTCTCCAGCGCCTCGGCCAGCGCCAGGTTGGCCTTCGCCTCGGGGAAGTCCGGCTGCAGTTGCAGCGCCTTGCGGTAGGCGGCGATGGCCTGCGGGAACCGCGACAGGCGCACATAGCTGTTGCCGAGGTAGAAGTACGCCGGCGCGCTGTCCAGCCGCGCGAAGCTGGCCAGGGCGGCGTCGAAATCCGCCGCGCGGTAGGCTGCCAGGCCTTTCCAGAACGGATCGGCGAAATGCGCCGCCGCCTGCGGGAAGTGCCGGTGTTCGTAGGCCCAGCGGCCCTGCTGGTCGGCGGTGAAGAAGGCGTCCGCCAGCACTCCGGCCCGCGCCGGCGCGGATGGCAGGCCCAGGCTCACCGCCAGCGCCACGCCGGCCAGCCAGTGCACCCGCCAGCCACGGCGCATGCAGTACAGCCCGACCAGCGCCAGCGGCCAGCACAGCCAGTAGCCGGCGTCCTTCCAGTGCACCTCCTGCGCATCGTCGCTGGCGGCCTGGAAGTGCTGGCGGGCGTGCAGCTCGATCCAGTCGAGGTCGTCGTCGTTCAGGGTCAGGCTGCCCAGCGGCGCGTCGGCTGCACTGGCCAGTTGCCTGATGGCCGCTGCATCGAAGCGGGCGAGCAGCGGACGGCCGTCGGCATCCACCCGCGGCTGTCCATGGGCATCGCGCAGCATGCCGCCATCCTGCGCGCCGACCGCGAGAACCAGCACCTGCAGGCCACTGCCCTGCAGGCGCTTGCCGATCCCGTCGAACTGGCCGGAGTCGGCGCCATCGGTCAGCAGCACCAGGGTGCCGGGCGAGCGCTCGGCTTCCAGAAGGCGCCGGGCCTCGTCGATCACCCCGAGCACGTCCTTCCCGGCCGTATCGATGAGGTCGGTGGACAGCGCCTGCAGGAAGGTATCCAGCAGCGCCGGATCGTCCGTGGCCGGCAGCACCACATGGGCGCTGCCGGCATAGGCCAGCAGCGCGGTGCGCGCCCCCGCCCGGCGCTGGATGAGGTCATGCAGCTTGTGCTTGGCGGCGGAGAGGCGCGAGGGTGGCAGGTCGTCGGCATCCATCGAGGGCGACAGGTCCAGCGCCAGGATCAGCGGGGCGCGATCGTCGACGAAGTCGGGACGGTCCTGCTCCCAGGTCGGCCCGGCGGCGGCGACCGCGCCGAGCACCAGCAGGACACCCAGCAGATGCACCGGCCGCAGGCGACGCTCGTCCCGCGGCGCGATCACCAGCAGGCCGAGCAGGTGCGGGGCGATGATGCCGTCGAGCTGGCGCGCGAGGTCATGCCGGCGCAGCCACAGCAGGGGGAACAGCAGCCCCGGCACGATCAGCAGCAGCCAGAGCGGACGCAGGAAATGGAAGGCGCTGAAATCGAGATTCATCTCAGGCCTCCCCTTCCGCTCGCCGCTGCCGCGCCGACGATAGTTGCGCCGCAAGGGCCGCCAGCCCCTGGCAGGCCGCCTGCAGGAGCAGCGCCACGCCCAGCGGCATCCAGAACAGATCGCGCCGGGGTTGGTGGCTGAAGGTCTTCACCTTGTGCGGGGTGATCCGGTCGAGGGTCGCGTAGACCTCCTGCAGTGCGCCGCTGTCGCCGGCCTGGAAGAAGCGGCCGCCGGTGGTGCGGGCGATGTCGCGCAAGGCCTGCAGGTCGACCTTGTCGTCGCCGCTGGCCCCGGGGTCGCCGATGCCGATGGTGTGCACCACGATGCCCTGGTCGCGGGCCATCTGCGCCGCGTGGTCGGGGGCGATGGCGCTGCCGGTGTCGTTGCCGTCGGTGAGCAGGATCAGCACCTTTTCCTGCTCCCTGGCGTCCTGCAGCAGCTTGATGGTCAGGCCGATGGCGTCGCCGAGCGCGGTATTCGGCCCGGCCATGCCGATGCCGACCTCGTCGAGCAGCAGCGACAGGCTGGCGTGATCCAGGGTCAGCGGCGCCTGCGGATAGGCGCCGGTGCCGAAGACGATCAGCCCGATGCGGTCGTCCTTGCGCCGGGCGATGAAGTCGCGCACCACGTTCTTCACCGCGCTCAGCCGGTCGATGCGCTGGCCGGAAGCGTCGGTGTAGTCGGTGGCTTCCATGGACTGCGAAATGTCGATGGCGAGCATCAGGTCGCGGATCGGCCGCTCCCGCTCGATGGGCCTTTCCACCCACACCGGCCGGGCGCAGGCGGCGAGCAGCAGCAGCCACACCAGCAGGTTGAGCGCCGTCTGCCAGCGGCCACCGCTCCCTCCTGCCCGCCCCGGCGCGTGGCCGGCGGCGCGGCTCATGCCGATGAAGAACGGCACGCGCAGGGCGCTGCGCGATTCGCGGTACTCGGCGAGCAGCCGGCGGACCAGCAGCGGCAATGGCAGCAGCAGGAACGCCCAGGGGTACTCAAACTGCCACATGGTGCGCCTCGATCCAGTGGCGGGTGCTGTCCAGCAGGACCTGCACTTCCTTGTCAGGTATGGCCTGCACGCGTTCGGCAGGGGCATAGGACAGCAATGACATGCGCTGGGCGAAATCCGCCGGCAGCGCCGTACCGGCGTGGCGTTGCAGGAATGCCTGCCACTCGGCACCACCCAGACGCTCGACGGCGGGCCCCTGCGGCATCGACAGCGCCACGCGCTTGAGCAGCTCGGGCAACTCGCGCAATGCCGCCAGGCGCGTCTCCGCGCTGCCGAGGTCCCGTGCCAGCTCGTCGAGACGCTGCAGGGCTTCCCGGCGATAGCGTTCGCGCTCCCGGCGGCGCCGCCGCATCAGCAGCCAGCCCGCCAGCAGCATGGCCAGCAATACCGCCAGCGCCAGCCAGCCCCAGGTCTGCGGGAAATAGCTGACCACCGGCGCCGGGTCCGCCATGTCCTGCAGCTGAGAAATGTCCGGGCGCGCATCGGTACTCATCGCGGCGCTCCCGCCAGGCGGCCCAGCTCGCGGCGCAACTGTTCCAGCGCGTCCCCGCCGGTATCGATCATCAGCAGCGGCACCCGGCTGCGGCGCAACAGCGTGGCGACCTCCTGCAATCGGCCGGCGAGGAATTCGCCCAGCGGGCGCTGCACCTGGCGGCGCTCCATTTCCAGCTCGACCTGCAACTCGCCCTGGGTCACCCGTATCCGCCCGCGCTCGGGCACCTTCAGCGCCAGCGGGTCGTAGACCTGGACGGCGATCACGTCGTTGTGCGCGTTCAGCTGGCGCAACAGCTGCAGGGTCTGCGGCCCGACGCCGGCGAAATCGCTGATGATGCAGATGAGGTGATCGTGGCTGGCGACGCCCAGGCAGCGGCGCAGGACCCGGTCGAGCTGGCCCGGCTCCGCCGCGTCCGGCTCGCTGGCGCTCAGCGCATGGTTGTTGCCGACGATGGCGGCGAGCAGCGCCTCGACCCGGGTACGGCTGCGCAACGGGCGAACGTGGTCGATGCGCTGGTCGCCGAAGACCATGCCACCGACGCGGTCGCCGGCGTGGAAGGCCATCCAGGCCGCGATCGCTCCCAGCTCCGCGGCGGTCGCCGACTTGAAGCTGCGCTGCGAGCCGAAATACATGCTCATGCGCTGGTCCACCAGCAGCAGGGTCGGCCGGTCGCGTTCCTCGGTGAAGGTGCGCACGAAAGGCTTGCCGTAGCGCAGCGAGGCTTTCGCATCGATATGGCGCAGGTCGTCGCCGGGGATGTAGTGGCGCAGTTCGTCGAAGCTCAGCCCGCGTCCGCGCAGGCGCGATGCGTGGTTGCCGGAAAGCACGCTGGACAGCGGCTGGCGCGCGACGAAGCTGAGCCCGCGGGCGCGGTGCTCCTGCGCCATCAGCTGGGACAGCGACACGTAGACGAAGCCATCGGCGACGGGTGCGTTCTGCGGCATGGCGCCCTCCCCTTCAGGCCGGAATCGCCACCTTGTCGAGCAGGCGGTCGATCACCTGGTCGGCGCTCACGCCATCGGCCACCGCGTCGTAGGACAGCTGCAGGCGATGGCGCAGCACCGGATGCGATACGGCGCGCACGTCGTCCGGCGAAACGAAGTCGTTGCCGCTCAGCCAGGCGTGGGCGCGCGACACCCGGTCCAGGCTGATGCCGCCGCGCGGGCTGGCGCCGATGTTGACCCAGCGCGCCAGGTCGGCGTCGTAGTCGGCGGGCCGGCGGGTCGCGTTGATCAGGTCGATCAGGTAGCGGTCGATGGCCTCGGAGACGTACACCGCGCTGACCTCCCGGCGCGCGGCGAAGATGGCGTCCTGGGCCAGTCGGGCCTGCTCCTGCGCATCGCCTGCCGTCTGCTGCTGTTCCTCGTCGCGCAGCATGCGCAGCACGCGGGTTTCGTCCTCTACCTTGGGGTAGTCGATCATCAGCTTCATCAGGAAGCGGTCCATCTGCGCCTCGGGCAGCGGATAGGTGCCTTCCTGTTCGATGGGGTTCTGCGTCGCCAGCACCATGAACAGGCCGGGCATCGCGTGGGTCGTGCCGGCGACCGTGATCTGCCGCTCCTCCATGGCCTCCAGCAGCGCCGCCTGGACCTTGGCCGGGGCGCGGTTGATCTCGTCGGCGAGGATCACGTTGCCGAACAGCGGTCCGGCCTGGAACCTGATCTCGTTGCGACCTTCGGCCTGCTGGAGAATCTCGGCGCCGGTGATGTCCGACGGCAGCAGGTCGGGGGTGAACTGGATGCGGCTCATCTGCGCATCCAGCTGCCTCGCCAGCGCCTTGACCGTGCGTGTCTTGGCCAGCCCGGGCAGGCCTTCCAGCAACAGGTGACCATTGGCGAGCAGGCCGAGCAGCACGTGGCGAATGGTCTGTTCCTGGCCGAGAACCGATTGCCCGACGCTCTGTTCGAGGGACTGGATCTGTTCACGCACGCTCACGGGCTCACTCCCTTGTGACGGCGCCTGCAACCGACCAGGCGCTGGAAACGGGCGTACTCCCTGCAGGCTCTCCGCCTGTCACGCCGATGGACCGCGCCCCGCGGGACTGCCGGTTCGGGTAACTGTAGACGGCCGATTGCGAATCGCCCCCGATCCGCTGCCATCTACTGCGTTTTTCGGCTATCGGGAAGCCCATGCGGCAGTTGCGCAACCGGAGCGAGCATCTAGTCTGGCTCCAAGAGCATTCGCCCAGCAGAGGAAGCCCCATGACGAAGCCCCGACATTCCCGCATTCCGCTACTGGCCTGTGCATTCGGCCTGCTGCCGGCTGGAGCCTGGGCCGGCGGCGACATGCTCTACGAAGCCGGCCAGGAAAGCGCCGGCCTGGCCAATGCCGGCGCCGCCGCACTGGCCAGCGACCCCAGCGTGCTGATGAGCAACCCCGCCGGGATCACCGAACTGAAGGGCACCCAGCTGAACGTCAACGGTCAACTGATCCTCGGCCACATCAAGTTTTCCCGCGACGACGGCAACCAGTTCGCCGGCAACGAGGGCGGCAACGCGCTGCAGTACCTGCCCGGCGCCAGCCTGTTCATCAGCCACCAGATCGACGAGCGCAATGCCGTCGGCTTCGGCATGTACGGCAACTTCGGCCTGGCGCTGGACTACGACGACGACTGGGCCGGCCGCTACTTCACCCAGGACGCGGCGATCATCGGCATCTCCTTCCAGCCGACCATCGCCCACAAGTTCACCGACGACCTCTCCGTCGGCTTCGGCCCGCGCATCATGCTCGGCTACTACCGCACCGAAGTCGGCATCGACAACAACCTGCTGGGCCTGGCCAACCGGCCGGACGGCCAGCTGGAATACCAGGACACCGACACCGGGGCCGGCTTCAATCTCGGCCTGCTCTACCGGGTCAACGAACGGACCCGCATCGGCCTCGCCTACACCAGCAAGATCGACCTGGAGTTCCGCGACAGCCCGGACCTCGACGGCATCAGCAACCCGCTGCTGAACCTCGCCCTGCGCCGCCTGGACGTGGACAAGCTGGAGCTGGACGTGACGGTGCCGCAGACCGTGACCTTCAGCGTCGCCCACGATCTCGATGCCGAGTGGAAGCTGCTCGGCAGCCTCGGCTGGCAGGACTGGAGCGAGTTCGGCCAGTTCGGCGTCGAGATCGACGCGGACGCCACCGACGTCAGCCGCACCGTCGACCGCCAGTACAAGGACACCTGGCACGCCTCCCTCGGCGCGCAGTACCAGGCCTCGCCCCAGCTGCGCTGGAGCATGGGCGTGGGCTACGACAGCTCGGCGGTGGACGACGACGACCGCACCGTGGACAACCCCATGAACGACACCTGGCGCCTGGCCGCCGGGGTCAACTACGCCCTCGACGAAGGGCTGGACCTGCACTTCGCCTACACCCTGGTCTGGCTCGGCGACATGGACGTGGACCAGACCAAGCGGCGCTCCGGCACCACGCTTTCCGGCACCTACGACAACGCCATGCTGCACATCCTCGGCGGCGGCGCGGTGTGGCGGTTCTAGCAGCCCACGCCCTGGCGGGCACGGGTGGCACTCGTTGTTTGCCCAAGTCATGTGGACAAGCGACGCCGGTGCAGTAATCGATGCTTACGCGCTACGCGCAAGCACGTATTTTTCGTCACCAGCGCGTCGGTGGTTGGGAGCATGAACAAGCGGCTCCACGCCGGGCCAGGTGGCCGGGGCGAGCCCCGAGGCGGGTTGCTGAATAGAAGTAAACCGGCAGAAGGCGGCCAGGAGCGGCCAGGAGCGGCCGGTGACTGCCGAAAAATAAATCAGTCGTCCTTCTTCCTGATTCGGGCGATGAGTTATGTAACAGCCTTGGAGGCACAGCAGGACATCAGTCATTACCTGATGCAATAAAGTCGCATCAATTCAGCGACGGGCTACCGCCCGGCGTGGCCGAAGAAGAACTTAACCCACTGTCCGGGATGGGTGACCACTACAGAATTGATGGCTCAAGCATAGAGGCGCGGAGTGCGGTGGTACACGACACGCCCCAGGCAGTCTCTGAGCTTACGTCCTCTTCTCTTTTGTTCGCCAATCTTTAATGTAAAGCAGTTGGTCGCGGTTCAATTGCAATACTTTATTTGACTGCAAGGTTTTCTGGGTTTCCGTGTTGAATTTTTTCGCCTCGTCAAAAGCAAGGAATATTTGTTTTTTCTTGAAGGCGCTTAGAATTCGGATAATGTTCTCAGTTGCAGAGATCTCAATATTTTTGTAGATCATTGAGTCATGGATGATGAAGGGCAGGTTCGTGAGTGACAGCACCGCAATATCAAAGCCAACCAAACCGGCGTAAGACTTACCCGTACCAGTATCTAGTGGTGATGTAAAGCTATAAGAGTTGGCATTTTTAATTCGCAATTGTGAAGGGTTTCGCTCAGGGCCGTAAACGATTTTGTTGAACTCTTCGAGTTCTGAATTGATAGAATATTCGATGCTGAGGAAGATTTGATCATAGATCGCATCAAGGCGAGCTTTAGAAGCCGCCTCGCTCTCGTCAATGGAAGTCTTCTGCTCAAAGAATTTATTTTCTTCCCTGGCTTTGTCGGTAACTTCTTTAAGTTCAAAAACTTTTGCAAATATATCTGTGGGTGTGCCCTTTAGATTGAGTGCTAGCTTTATTTTCTGATCAAGATCGGTAATGCTTCCATTGATCTCGGACTCTTGAGTAAGCAGGGCTTCAAGCTCGTTTTTTAATTCTCTGCCAACTAGCTTTCCAATTTTTTTGTGGAATTGCTCTACTTGTTGTAATCGCTCAAGGTCAGCCTCAGGGAAGAACTCAGCAACAAGCGCGATATTTGCAGTCAGGCGAGGGGATAGTCCAGAGATGTCTCTCTGAAGTTTTTCTCTTCGGGCTGAAATTAGGCTCCGCTGTTTTATTAACTCGTTTTTGCTCTGTTGGATTTCTCTTAGCTTTTCGTCGAACAAAGCCTCGTACGCGGTGATGGCTCCCGCAAAATTGTCCTTGAGGTCGCTAATGGCTTGCGCGTTGTCTTTGATCAGTTTTTGGTTTGATCTATATTGGGTCGTCGTGATCCGAGGAATTATTTCCGCAGTCATCGACCTTTTCATTAGATCTTTCTTGTCCTTCAATATCTGTAGTACAGCGCGCTCCACCGAAACATCGCTGGTGCGCTCAAATAGATCGAGCAGCCTGAATATGCCAGCGCTCAGTTTTTCTTTGGAAGCTCCTGCCAAGGGATGATCTGGGTCAGACTCGCCTTTGTTCCATATCCGTGCAAATGGGCTAACGATAGAGCGGAATGTGCTCTCTAATCCAGATAGACCGTAAAGGCGCTTGAGGTGTTCTCTGTACGCCTCTAGGGACATCTCGTCATGTTTTATGTGTTTGGAGTCGCAAACGTCTACAATATCAGGTCGCTCAGTTGATCTTCGAACAAATAAGGGTTCGCCTTTAAATTCAAAGGTGATGTCGTATGAATGATCTCCCAACGCCTTGATGACGCCGGCGTCGTCTACTAAGAGGCTGGTTCCGCCCATTGCGAAATCAATCACTAGGAGGGCTGATGACTTGCCAATTGAGTTCTTGGCTTCGTCATCGCCCAAGATGATGTTCAGCCCGTCATGAAAGTCGATCTGTTTGTGATTGAATAGATTGCATTTGATTTGTTTAAGCATAGTCAATCACTCCAGTGTCTTCTTGGACATCCAGATAACCTAAGAAAAATAATACGTCCATCGCCACAAGAAATTCAGACGCATCTAGAAATTCCCCCCTAGTCTTGGCGAAAATCTGCGCCACTGTATCGCCAGGCTGCTTTTCTGCAAGGATTGCGTGCATTCTAAAAATGGTGGATTCTTCAAGCTTTGTGAATTTACTTGGCACTAGCATCGAAGACCTCGCAGTTCTGTACAAAGAATGAAGTAACGATTCTGGAGGCGTCTATAGATTTGCCACTTTTGGCGCTGATCCATTGGGCGATGTAATTAAATATTGCATCTTTGTTATCTGGATGCTCGCTATGCATCGCCCAGAAGTAAGTGTTGACTTGGTTAAGTAGCATTTTCACTGCCGCTTGGTCGCGTTGTTCCAGTAGTCGCAACTCGTCCTGGATGGTTACGAAATAGTCCACCACATCATTTCGGATATTTCGCCTTAGGACGGGGCTCGCTCCTTTTTTCAACTTTTCACTCAAGGTAGAAGCATTGAGCTGTAGATCGAAGCTGATCAGGCTTTCATCGTCCAGATTAGATATTTTCTCAATTAGCTCTTTTATTTCTTCTCTGAGGCTGTGTTCTGAAATTGACTTCCTTGCGTTTGCATCCCGGATAAATCCATCCTTAATGGCTCGCAGTCTGTCGTATTCTTCAATCTTGAAATCTTTGTCATATTTTCTATGGCAGGTTGGGCATAAGCAGATCACGTTAGCAAGATCATTGATGTCGGCTGGCATCGTGTGACTAGCAAGTGCAATTTTTTGTGCAGCAGTTGGATTCAAAGGGTAGATGTGAGCTACTTCATAACCCTTTTTTGGATTTTTCGAGCCTGGTTTGGTAAATATAATTGCGCAAGCACAGAGGGGACATATGCCGCCTGTCTCTGCGTAAAGCATACTGTGCTCTTCAGGGTGGTAAGTTATCCGTGCATTCGCCATATCAAACCTTTGAACCTAAATTGTCTGCATGCCATTCAGGGCTAAACTATGCCCTAATTTGCTGATGTTAGAGTGGTTGACTCGGGCAAGCGAACGCTCCATGCAACGTGATGGAGAGGGCATACCTATGACTGTTTGGGATAGGAGCGAGACGCTTTCGATTGGCGGTACGCCAGCGCCTGGTGATGTATACACGGCGCCTACGCAACCTGCCTGTTCAGAATCCCACATTCCTTGTGCCTGTTTTCCACTTGTGAGGCAGAAAATACCATTTCGCCATCATGGCCGGTATATCCAAATGGCTAGATTTAGATGGCTGTTCCTGGGCGAGTGGGGTGACTGTCCGCTCTTGGCCCAGGCTGTGTAAAAACGTTGGCATCGACCTTGCTCGGATTTGATGGAATCAAACTCAGCAGGGCGGCCCATGAAGCGTTTCATCCAGGGAGAACATCGAGGTCAAAGCACGCTGCTTCCGGAGAGCCTGGATGACTACGTCGCGGACACCAACCCGGTGCGGGTGGTCGATGTGTTCGTCGATGAACTCGACCTCGGCCAGTTGGGTTTCGACGGTGTCGTCCCGGCGGAAACGGGCAGACCTGCTTACCATCCTGCCGATCTCCTGAAGATCTACATCTACGGCTATCTCAATCGCATCCAGTCCAGTCGCCGG
>NZ_FNIJ01000007.1 GCF_900103845.1 Pseudomonas jinjuensis | reverse complement strand
TGGTTGAGGCCTTCGCTTCAACCGAGGCGCGCATTCTACGCTAACCTCTCTTTCCGTCAAGCGTTATTTTCGAAATTTTCGTTTCTACTCAATCGCTTGCGCTTCCGTGAAGGTCGAGACCTTCGCATCAGCGGGAGGCGCATTCTACAGCGATCAGTTTCGCTGTCAAGCACCTCGATGATCGTCGCCGATCACCACTCCAGCCGTCTCGCCAAGCTTAAGTGCTTGATTTTCAAGAACTTCGTCGGCGTCGTCGACTGGAGTGGGGCGCATTATAGGGACCTGAAAATTCCCGTCAACGGCTTTCTGAAAGAATTTTCTGAAACTCCCCGGCGGCCTGAGCAGGATCAACCCCGTCCCCCAGAAAGCAAAAGCCCCGCAGCCAAATGACTGCGGGGCCTGGGAAGCACATCAGGTCGACTGCTTGCGCCGGCGCAGCTGCAGCAGATACTGCACCGGGCCGGAGCCGGCATATGCCAGGAACAGCAGCAGCAGAATACGCGGCGGGTCGGTGAAGACCACGGCGAAGGCCAGCACCACGATCAGGATCGCCACGAACGGCACGCGGCCACGCAGATCCAGATCCTTGAAGCTGTAGTACTTGATGTTGCTGACCATCAGCATGCCGGCGGCAGCGACCATCAGCGCCACCAGCAAGGAGACCTTGGCACCCTGTATCTCGAAATCGGCGAAGGCCCAGACGGTGCCGGCGACCAGCGCGGCCGCGGCCGGACTGGCCAGGCCGATGAAGAAACGCTTGTCCGCCTTGCCGACCTGGGTATTGAAGCGTGCCAGACGCAGCGCAGCACCCGCGACATAGATGAAGGCGACCATCCAGCCGACCTTGCCGAGACTGCTCAGCGCCCACTCGAATGCCACCAGGGCCGGTGCGACGCCGAAGGCGACCATGTCGGACAGGGAGTCGTACTCGGCGCCGAAGGCGCTTTGCGTATTGGTCAGGCGCGCGACGCGGCCATCCAGCCCGTCCAGGACCATTGCCACGAAGATGGCGATGGCGGCATTGGAGAACTGCCCGCTCATGGCATTGATGATCGCGTACAGGCCGGTGAAGAGTGCAGCGGTGGTAAACAGGTTCGGCAGCAGATAGATGCCCCGGTGGCGGACCTTGCGTCCTTCGGCGTCCTGCTCTTCTTCGATGTGCTCATCGATCGGCAGCAGGCTTTCGGTTTCGGGAGCCTTGTTCGGCTCCTCGGGTTGTTCACTCATGGATGGATTCCTTGGGAACGCATTGACTTGAAGATACCGAGGCGGAGATGGCCACGGTGCAGTGGTTTTTATACCAGATCGCCGGGCGGGAAAGAAAAAACGCGGCCGGGGCCGCGTTTCTTCGTATGTCGAACAGACCTCAGTTCTTGGTCTTGTCGACGATCTTGTTGGCAGCGATCCACGGCATCATGGCACGCAGCTTCTCGCCGATGACTTCGATGCCGTGGGCAGCGTTGTTGCGGCGGTAGGCGGTCATCGACGGGTAGTTGGTGGCGCCTTCGGAGATGAACATCTTGGCGTATTCGCCGTTCTGGATGCGCTTCAGGGCATTGCGCATGGCAGCACGGGATTCTGCGTTGATCACTTCCGGACCGGTCACGTACTCGCCGTATTCGGCATTGTTGGAGATCGAGTAGTTCATGTTGGCGATGCCGCCTTCGAACATGAGGTCAACGATCAGCTTCAGTTCGTGCAGGCACTCGAAGTAGGCCATTTCCGGAGCGTAACCGGCTTCGACCAGGGTTTCGAAGCCGGCCTTGACCAGCTCTACGCAACCGCCGCAGAGAACGGCCTGCTCGCCGAACAGGTCGGTTTCGGTCTCGTCCTTGAAGGTGGTTTCGATGATGCCGGTACGGCCGCCGCCGACGCCGCAGGCGTAGGACAGGGCGACGTTCTTGGCATTGCCGGAAGCGTCCTGGTAGATGGCGATCAGGTCAGGGATGCCGCCGCCCTTGACGAACTCGGAGCGCACGGTGTGACCCGGAGCCTTCGGCGCGATCATGATCACGTCGAGGTCGGCACGCGGAACGACCTGGTTGTAATGGATGGAGAAGCCGTGGGCGAAGGCCAGGGTGGCGCCCTTCTTCAGGTTCGGCTCGATCTCGTCCTTGTACAGGCGGCCCTGGAACTCGTCCGGGGTCAGGATCATGACCAGGTCGGCGGCAGCGACGGCTTCGGCTACTTCAGCGACTTTCAGGCCGTGGTTCTGAGCCTTGGCAACGGAGGAAGAACCCGCACGCAGGCCGACGGTGACGTCGACGCCGGAGTCCTTCAGGTTGCAGGCATGGGCATGGCCCTGGGAACCGTAACCAATGATGGCAACTTTCTTGCCCTGGATGATGGAGAGGTCACAGTCTTTATCGTAGAAAACGCGCATGGGTAATCCCCTGTTCAATGTGGCCTCGTGGGCCGTCTTTCAGATTCAGATGCTCAGTGTCTTGTCGCCACGGGCGATGCCGGTGACGCCACTGCGGACGACTTCGAGGATCGACGCAGTGCCGATGGCCTGGATGAAGCTGTCCAGCTTATCGCTGGTGCCCGCCAGTTGCACGGTGTAGACGCTGCTGGTGACGTCGACGATCTGGCCGCGGAAGATGTCGGTGGTGCGCTTGACCTCGGCGCGCTGGGCGCCGGTGGCCTTGATCTTCACCAGCATCAGCTCCCGCTCGATGTGGGCGCTTTCCGACAGGTTGACCAGCTTCACCACCTCGATGAGCTTGTTGAGGTTCTTGGTGATCTGCTCGATGACCTCGTCCTGCCCGACGGTGGTCAGGGTCAGGCGCGACAGGGTCGGGTCCTCGGTCGGAGCGACGGTCAGAGTCTCGATGTTGTAGTTGCGCTGGGAGAACAGGCCGACCACGCGGGACAGTGCGCCTGGCTCGTTTTCCAGCAGCAGGGAAATGATGTGTCGCATGATCAGGTACGCTCCGTCTTGCTCAGCCACATGTCGCGCATCGTGCCGCCCCGGATCTGCATCGGGTAGACGTGCTCGCTGGTATCGACCTGGATGTCGAGGAAGACCAGGCGATTCTTCATCGCGAAGGCTTCTTCCATCTTCGGCTTCAGGTCCTTCAGCTCGGTGATGCGCATGCCGACGTGGCCATAGGCCTCGGCCAGCTTGACGAAGTCCGGCAGGGATTCCATGTAGGAGTGCGAGTAGCGGCTGTTGTACTGCATGTCCTGCCATTGGCGGACCATGCCCAGCGCACCGTTGTTCAGGTTGATGATCTTCACCGGCAGGTCGTACTGCAGACAGGTGGACAGTTCCTGGATGTTCATCTGGATGCTGCCCTCGCCGGTCACGCAGGCGACATCGGCTTCGGGGAAGTTCAGCTTCACGCCCATGGCGGCCGGGAAGCCGAAGCCCATGGTGCCCAGGCCGCCGGAGTTGATCCAGCGATTGGGCTTGTTGAAGCGGTAGTACTGCGCCGCGAACATCTGGTGCTGGCCCACGTCGGACGCAACGAAGGCGTCGCCATGGGTGACTTCGCAGAGGGTCTCGATCACGGTCTGCGGCTTGATGATGCTGCCGTCGCCCATGCTGTAGGGGAACAGGCCGCGGTTGCCGCGCCACTCCTCGATCTGCTTCCACCAGGCAGCCTGGGCTTCCTTGTTCGGGGTCTCGCCGATTTCCTTGAGGATCGCGACCATTTCGGTCAGGACGCTGTCCACCGGGCCGACGATCGGGATGTCGGCCTTGACGGTCTTGGAGATCGAGGCCGGGTCGATGTCGACGTGGATGATCTTGGCGTTCGGGCAGAACTTGGCCGCGGTCTCGCCGTTGATCACGCGATCGTCGAAACGCGCGCCGACAGCGAAGATCACGTCAGCGTGGTGCATCGCCAGGTTGGCGGTGTAGCTGCCGTGCATGCCGAGCATGCCGACGAACTGGCGGTCGGTGCCCGGATAGCCACCCAGGCCCATCAGGGTGTTGGTCACCGGCACGTTGAGCATGCGCGCCACTTCGGTGAGCGGCTCGGCGGCATTGCCCATGATCACGCCGCCACCGGAATAGATGATCGGGCGCTTGGCGGCCAGCAGCATCTCGGCAGCCTTGCGGATCTGGCCGGAATGACCGCGAACCGCAGGGTTGTAGGAACGCAGCTTGACCTTCTTCGGGTAGGAATACTCGAACTTCTGGGTCGGGTCGCCCATGTCCTTCGGAATGTCGACCACCACCGGGCCGGGACGGCCGGACTGGGCGATGTAGAAGGCCTTCTTGATCACCTCGGGGATTTCCGAGGGATGCTTGATGATGAAGCTGTGCTTCACGATCGGCCGGGAGATGCCGACCATGTCGGTTTCCTGGAAGGCGTCGGTGCCGACCATGTTGCTGGAAACCTGGCCGGAGATCACCACCATGGGAATCGAGTCCATGTAGGCGGTGGCGATGCCGGTGACGGCATTGGTCGCGCCCGGGCCGGAAGTCACCATCACCACGCCGGCCTTGCCGGTGGCGCGGGCGTAGCCGTCGGCCATGTGGGTGGCCGCCTGCTCATGGCGAACCAGGATGTGGGTGACCTCGTGCTCCTTGAAGAGCGCGTCATAGATGTGCAGCAGGGCACCGCCCGGGTACCCGTAGATGTACTTAACGCCTTCGTCACGCAACGAGCGGACGACCATTTCAGCGCCGGATAAAAGCTCCACGTTTTCACCTCTAGAACGCTAAACGGCCACCCAGGGGCGGGTGACCGAAACTTGGATGGCTGCCCGGCAGACAGTGGGCGATTGTGATCGCCGGTTACGTCGACTGCCGATAGAGCAGAACTTGGAGGCGTCCCTAACTGTTCCGGAACGCATCCACCCAGCGCGAGGTAACGCGAAGCAGGGTGAAACTGAGCGGCGCGGGTAGCGCCCCTTGTCTGCCGAGTAAAACCAGCTTGCGGCCGGCCCACTGCAGCGAACTTGGGATTCTTCGCATTCATCTGCGTCAAGTCAAGCCATATCTGGCGCCATTCCGGCCTGCGCTGTGAACTTTCTCCACATGGCCCCCCTGGCGTTTTGGTTATAGTACGGGCAAGACTCCGCATCCCAAGGACAGAAACAGCATGCGACGGTTCGTTCTCATGAGCAGTCTGCTGCTCGTCGTGGCTTCTCCGGCAATGGCAGCACAGGTCTACAAATGGGTGGACGAGAAAGGCGTCACCCATTTCAGCGCCCAGCCGCCGGAAGGCACCAACGCCGCCGCCATCAACACCAATACCGCCCCGCCGAAAGCCACCTTCCCGCTGCCGCCCGCACCCGCTCCCCAGCCGCCGAGAGACGACAAGCAGAAGGCGGTGGACGAGAAGGTCAGACGCGACGTCGCCCGGCAGGAAGCCGAACGCAGCAAGTATTGCGCGGGCTTGCGGAACAACCTGGCGCAGTTGAAGAACAATCCGCGTGTGCGAATCGAGGAAAACGGCGAGATGCGCCGGATTCCGGAGGAGGAGCGGCAGGCCCGGATCGTCCAGGCCGAGCGGGACATCCGGGAGAACTGCGACTGAGCGTTGTAGTTTTTCAGCTGGAAAAATCGCTGATCAGATGATCGAAGGCGCCCAGCGCCTCCAGCAGTGGCAGCATCCGTGCGCCCTGGTCGGCATAGGCCATCTCGGCCATGGCGCGAATGCCCGAGACATGTGGAAGGTCCGCTTCCGACTCGATGATCAGCTTCATACGCGGCAGGAAGATCCACTGCAGCCACTCTTCCAGCGCCAGCGTATCCACGCAGAACGGTTCCGGGCTGGCCAGCGCGGCATCGCTCGGCGGTTCCGCCGCCCACATGCCGAGGGCACGGAGTTCCCGCTCGATCAGCAGGAGCTGATCGGCGAGTTCAGGCAGTCGTCTATCCATCAGAGTGTGACCTTGGCGTTCTGTCGCGCCTGCGCCGCACCGGCAGGATCGCCCTGGCGCTCGCGGGACTGCGCTATCAGTTCCCACAGGCTGGCCTGCAGGGTCGGCCGGCCGCTAGCATAGGACAGACCGCGACGGGCGAGTTGTTCGGCCTGGGCGGCATCGCCCTGGGCAAGGCGCACCTGGGCCAGCTTGTAGAGCACCTGCGGCTCGCGCGGAGCGATGCGCTGGGCGCGCTCCAGGCTGGCGGCGGCGCCATTCAGGTCACCGCCGCCCTGCTGTTGCTGGGCGGTGGTCAGCAGCGCCAGCACCGGCCCGTCGAGCTGTTCATCGGCGGCCAGGGTGCCGCTGCCGCTGTTGCCCGTCGGGATGCCCGAAGGCTGCGACGCCGGCGGCTGATAGGTGGTGCCGGCAGAAGGCGGCGGCGACATGCCCTCGGCAGCGCCGTACTGCGGGCCGGGCGTGATCGGCGCGGAGGTGGACAGCTGCGGCGCGCCGGTCTGCGCCGGGAAGGTCTGGATCGGAGCGGCGCCGGCGTCCTGCGGCACCATCACCATCACGCCCGAATCACCCTGGGGAATGCCCTGCCCCGCTGCCGGAGCCGGCTGGCCACGGCCGTTCGAGCCGACCTGTTCCTGATTGGATACCGGCGCCCCCGCGTCCTGCACGGGAATCGCCCCACGCTGGGGAGTCGCACAACCGGACAGCAATGCCGATGCGGCCAACGCCGCGAACCACGCCTTTCTCACTTCGAATCCTCTCGCCTCAGTTCAGCCAGCCCCGAACCCAGTCCATCACTTCGCCGGCCGGCGCCTGGATGCCGCAGCCGGGACCCGGCGCCGGCTCGCTGCCCCGAATATAGGGCATCTGCACAGCCCCCGGGCAGTTGGGGTCGATACCCTGGCCGGAATGGGAATCGACCCAGGCCATGACCACATTATCCGGCATTGGCGTGTCGAGTGGCAGCGGATCGGCCTTGCGCATGAAGCTGGTCCAGACCTGCAGGGCGCCGGTGGCGCCGGTGAGCGGGGTCTTGCCGTTGTCGTCGCGGCCGATCCACACCACCGCCAGCAGGTCGCGACCGAAGCCGGTGAACCAGCTGTCGCGGGAGTCGTTGGTGGTGCCGGTCTTGCCGGCCAGGGTCAGCGACGACGGCAACTGGCTGTACACCGAACGCGCGGTACCCTCGCGCATCACCCGCTGCATGGCGTTCTGCACCAGATAGATGGCGCCCGGGTCGAAACGCTGCTGCACCTGGAAAGGATAGCGCTTGAGCGGCTGGCCATCGGCGGTCAGCACGCTGCGGATGCTGCGCAGCGGCGTGTTGAAGCCGCCGCTGGCGATGGTCTGGTACATGGTCGCCACCTGCATCGGGCTCAGCGCGCCGGCGCCCAGCAGCATCGACGGATAGGCCGGCCAGTTCGGCGATACGCCCAGGCGCTCCAGGGTCTTGATCACGTTGGGCACGCCGAGGCTCAGGCCGAGCTTGGCGGTGGACAGGTTCAGCGAGTTGGCCAATCCCTGATAAAGGAAGATCGTCCCACGCGCGCGGTGATCGTAGTTCTGCGGCCGCCAGACCTGGCCGTCCCTGCCCTTCACCGAGAACGGCTCGTCCTCGATCCAGCTGGTCAGGGTGTACTCGCTGGGACGCTCCAGCGCGGTCAGGTAGACCGCCGGCTTGACCAGCGAACCGATCGGCCGCACCGCGTCGATCGCGCGGTTGAAGCCGGCGAAGCGCGGATCGCGGCTGCCGATCAGGGCGAGGATTTCACCGGTTTCCGGGTTGGTCACGACCATCGCGGTTTCGGTCTGGTCGACGCCCTTGCGGCCGTCCAGGCGCTTGAAGGTCTCCTTGACCGAGTTTTCCGCCTTCTCCTGCAGGATCGGGTCGAAGCTGGTGAAGATGCGCAGGCCTTCCTCGGTCAGGTCCTCGTCGCGGTAGTCCTCGCGCAGCTGGCGCTTGACCAGGTCGACGAAGGCCGGATAGGAGCTGTCGGCCATGCTGCCTTTTTTGGTGACGCCCAGCGGACGCTTCTTCGCCGCCTCGGCCTCGGCCGCGGTGACCACGCCCTGCTCGGCCAGCACGTCGAGCACCAGGTTGCGCCGCTGCAGGGCGCGCTCCGGATGGCGGCGCGGGTTGTAGTAGGACGGTCCCTTGACCATGCCGACCAGCAGCGCCACCTGGTCCACCTTCAGCTCGGCCAGCGGCTGGCTGAAGAAGTACTGGCTGGCCAGGCCGAAGCCATGCACCGCACGCTGCCCGTCCTGGCCGAGGAATACCTCGTTGAGGTAGGACTCGAGGATGTCGCGCTTGTCGTAGTGCAGCTCCAGCAGCACCGCCATCATCGCCTCGTTGAGCTTGCGCGCGAGACTGCGTTCGTTGCTGAGGAAGAAGTTCTTCACCAACTGCTGGGTCAGGGTGCTGCCGCCCTGGCGCAGCTCGCCGGCGGTGGTGTTGACCCACACCGCGCGGGCGATGGACTTCAGCGAGACGCCGTGGTGGTTCCAGAACTCGCGGTCTTCCACCGCCACCAGGGTATCGATCAGGTACGGCGGCACCTGATCCAGCTTGATCAGGATGCGGTCCTCGTGGTGCGCCGGGTACAGGCCGCCGATCAGCAGCGGCTCCATGCGCGCCACGGCCAGCTCGCCGCCATCCGCGCGACTGAGCCCGGCGACGTAGTCGCCGGAGAAGCGCACGCGGATGCGCTGCGCCGGCTCGGCGCCTTCGTAGAACTGGAAGCCGCGGGTGTTCAGCTCCACCGCGTTGCCGGACACCGAGGCGGCGCCCGGGCCGTTGGCGGCGCTTTCGCGGCGGTAGCCGAGGGCATCCAGCTCGCGCAGGAAGTCTTGCTTGTTCAGCTTCAGGCCGACGAACAGCTCCAGCGGTCGGGCATAGACCTTGGCAGGGATGGTCCAGCGCCTGCCGGAGAACTTCTCCTGGACGACGGCATCGAGATAGACGGCAAAACCCGCGAGAACCACGAGGCCGACCAGACCGAGCTTTGCAGCCCAGCCCAGCCACTTGCGCAGTTGGGGCGAGGATTTTTTACCGCGATTACGGGAACGGGGGGATCGGGAACGCGTCATGGCGGCGCATTATACGTACTTTATCCACAGGGGACAGACATCGCCGCAAGGCGGTATCCGGGCTCTTCGACGCCCGGCACCGCAGGGAGCGGCCGGGCCCGTCGGAGCTTCGACCAGCCGCCCGTCGATTGGTTGCCGACGCGCGGCAAAGTTTGCACAGCCCGCCCCAGCCGCCATAATGCGACGCTTTCCAATACAGATGACCAAGGACCCGCCGTGAGCCAGACGCTGATTGCCGCCCTGCAGAACCCGGCCCTCTTTCCGCACCCGGTGGAGAGTTTCCGACTGATCGAAACCCACATCTCCTGGGTCCTGCTCACCGGCCGCTATGCCTACAAGATCAAGAAGCCGGTGAACTTCGGCTTCCTCGACTTCACCAGCCTGGAAGCGCGCAAGCATTTCTGCGAGGAAGAGCTGCGCCTCAACCAGCGCCTCACCGAAGGCCTGTACCTGGAAGTCCTGCCGATCACCGGCAGTGAAGAAGCCCCCGTGCTGGGCGGCGACGGCCCGGCCATCGAATACCTGCTGAAGTGCCGCGAGTTCTCCCAGACCGGCCTGCTCAGCGACGTCCAGGCCCGCGGCGAGCTGAGCTCGGCGCATATCGACGCCCTGGCCCAGCAGATCGCCGATTTCCACCAGCGCACGCCGCAGGTCCCCCAGGAAAACCCGCTGGGCACCCCGGAAGCCTGCATGGCGCCGGTGCGGCAGAACTTCGAGCAGATCCGTCCGCTGCTCACCGAGAAGGCCGACCTGCAGCAGCTGGACGCCCTGGAAGCCTGGGCGGAAACCTCCTTCGAGCGCCTGCTTCCGGTATTCCAGGCGCGCAAGGCGAACGGCTTCATCCGCGAATGCCACGGCGACATCCACCTGGGCAATGCCGCGATCATCGACGAGCGCGTGGTGCTGTTCGACTGCATCGAATTCAACGAACCGTTCCGCTTCACCGACGTCACCGCCGACTTCGCCTTCCTCGCCATGGACCTCGAAGACCGCGGCCTGAAATGCCACTCGCGGCGCTTCGTCAGCCAGTACCTGGAATACACCGGCGATTACCAGGCGCTGGAACTGCTGAACTTCTACAAGGCCTACCGCGCCCTGGTCCGCGCCAAGATCGCGCTGTTCAGCCTGGCGCACCTGAGCGACGCGGTGCAGAAGGCCGCGACCCTGCGCCAGTACCGCAACTACGCCAACCTGGCGGAAAGCTACAGCGCCATCCCCTCGCCCTTCCTGGCGATCACCCACGGCGTCTCGGCGGTGGGCAAGAGCCAGGTGGCACTGCGCCTGGTCGAAGCGCTGGGCGCCATCCGCCTGCGTTCCGACGTCGAACGCAAGCGCCTGTTCGGCGAGCAGAAGGCGGACAGCCAGGACCAACTGGGCGCCGGCATCTATTCCCCCGGCGCCAGCGAAGCGACCTACCAGCACCTGCACCAGCTGGCCGGCGGCATTCTCCGCGCCGGCTACCCGGTAGTGCTCGACGCCACCTATCTCAAGCAGGCGCAACGCGCCGCGGCCTGGGAGGTCGCCGAGGAAACCGGCGTGCCCTTCCTGATCCTCGACTGCGAAGCGCCGGAAAGCGTGCTCGCCGGCTGGCTCGCCCAGCGCCAGGCGGAAGGCAGCGACCCGTCCGACGCCACGCTGGACGTCATCCACTCCCAGCAGGCCAGCCGCGAGCCGCTGAGCGCCGAGGAACAGGCGCACAGCAGGCGCGTCGACACTCCCGACGCCGCCAGCCTGGACGGACTGGTGGAAAGCATCCGTCAGCGCCTGCCCAACCTCTGACCCCCTCTCCCGCAGCGGACGGCGGCGCCATGCGTGGCACGCCGTCCAGCGACATCAGAACGCCACACTTTCCGGACTGGCCGCTACACTTCCAGCAAGCGCCCAGCCGTCGGTAGCAGTTCACGGCCGGTGTGCCTTCACACTGCCAATCGTGCCCATCGCAAGGATCGAGATGAACGACGAACTGCTGCTGCTGAAGAACCTCGGCAAAACCTCGGCCCAATGGCTGCATGCCGTTGGCATCCACACCGCTTCCGACCTGCGCCGCCTGGGCGCCGTCGGTGCCTACCGCGCGGTCAGGGCGCGCGGGTTCCGGGCTTCCAAGGTGCTGCTGTACGCCATCGAAGGGGCGTTGCTGGACGTGCACTGGAACGACCTGCCTGCAGCCCACAAGGCCGCCCTTCTCGGAGAATTGGAGACATTTCCGACGAGGAACAAGAGCTAGCTCACAGCAGGTGTAGGAAAACATTTACCGCCGAGTCCGACACGCCTATCGTTCCAAGGGCATTCGTACGCCCTCGACAGCCAGTTCAAGGAATAACGGCTATGTACCTACTCGGTGAACAACCGGCTTATGCCGACCAGTTGATCAATCACCTGCAGCGCATCCCGAGCCAATTCCTGGCCGGCCTGGCGCCCTGCGCCGAGCCCATCCGCCTCGAGCGCACCGAAGACCTGGGCGCAGAACTGCCCAACAACCAGCTTTTCCTGATCGAGAACGGCCTGCTGCATGCACTGGTCGATGAACGGCCGCTGTTCTATCTGCAGGAGGGCGACCTCGTCGGCCTGCGGCAGGGCGTCGACCTGCCGCCCTGCCGCTACAGCAGCGACGAACCGCTGTGCCTGATTCCCTACTCGCGCAGCGAAGTGTTCCGTCACCTGCACGCCAGCGAACAGCGCCAGGAGCAGTTCCTGCACTACCTGCTGGGCCACACCGTGCTGCTCTCCGAAGCGCTCGCCCACCTCAAGCAGCCGGACATCCACCCTTCCACCGGCTTCCAGCATTTCGCCACCGGCGACCAGCTGATCCAGCAGGGCGACGATGCCCAGCACGTGTTCATCATCATCGAGGGGCACGCCGATGCCTACGTCGACGGGCAGAAGGTCGGCGACGTGCAGAAGGACGAGATCTTCGGCGCCATGGCCGTCTTCACCGGCGAGAAACGCAGCGCCACGGTGATCGCCAGCGAGCCCTGCACGGTGATGCTGATTCCCAAGGACCAGTTCCTCAACCTGATGCAGAGCAATCCGCGCATCGCCCACAGCCTGGTGGAAAGCATGGCCCGCCGCATCGACCTGCTGAACAAGGAAGTGACGCGGCTGCGCCAGCACACCAACCTCGCCTGAATCCCCCGCTACGGACGCGCCGGCGCTGTCGAAGCGCCCCGCGGAAGAAAAGTTGCGCACAGCGCTTGACTCGATAATGAGAATTGTTATTATTAACTCAGCTGGTCGCGAGACTGGTCGGTAAGCTGAGAGACCCAACGCAGTCGGACCTTTCAGATTATCTCCTCATCAGGCTAATCACGGTTTCGACCCGGCTCTTGCCGGGTCTTTTTTTGCCTGCGGGAAAGTGACCTGCCGGAGCGGCGTGGTATTCCGCTGCGGGGACGGTCGCGGGCATGGCCCGCTCCTACACAGGATTCGCGAGCGAGCTCGCTCCTACAGGCACGTTCCCGCTGCGAGCTTGCTCGCGAACAAAATGCGCTGAGATACCAAGACAGTTGCTCCTACAGGTTCTGCACGACCACCCTGCGTAGGGTGCATAACGCGCCAGCGTTATCCGCCATCCCAGCGGCGTGGTCTTGTCGGCGGATGAAACGTTCCGCTTCATCCGCCCTACACCAACGATTGGCCATGGCGCTACAACGTCGCCCACCCCTATCGTGCCCACGCTCCTGCGTGGGAATGCAGCTCTCGACGCTCCCGCGTCGATGGGATGCGGAGCGTCCCCGGAGGGGTTACCACGCGGGAGCATGGGAACCATGAAAAACGCACCATTCGCGTCCGGGCGGACGCAGGAGCGTCCCGGGGATGAACCCCGCCCCGATGGAATTTACAAATCTCAACGAATTGAAAAATATTGTTGACGTGAAAATGAGAATTGTTATTATTACCTCACCTGGCCGCGAGGCCAGCCGATAAGCTGAGAGATTCAAACGCAGTCGGATTTCTTCAGATTATCTCCTCATCAGGCTAATCACGGTTTTCGACCCGGCTCTTGCCGGGTCTTTTTTTGCCTGCGGGAAAGCGGCCTGCCGGAGCGGGCATGGTCCCTACACGGTTCCTTATCATTCCCACGCTCCCGCGTGGGAATGCAGCTTTCGAGGGACGCAGAGCGTCCCCGGATGGGTTCCCGCACGGGAGTGTGGGAACGGTCGGGAATGCGCGTGATGTTCTGGTGCGGAGATAGGTCGCGGGCATGGCCCGCTCCTACGCCGAGCCGCGCCATTTGCTTCCAGGCGGACGCAGGAGCGTCCGGGAGCGATGAGGCCCTTACGGCTTCTTCCTGATCTTCGCGCAGTGATCCTGCGGCGGCAGGGCCGGGGTGTACCAGACGTAGTCGGCCTGGGCCTGGCTGACCGGCTTGCCGACCTCGGCCAGCATCAGCACCCGGGCGCCCTCCTCCGCGCCGAGGTCCTGCAGGTGCAGCGGCACGCTCAGGTCGCGGCGCACGTGGAAGCCGCCGGCGAACAGCAAAGCCGGCTGCGGGGCGCGCTTGAGCTGTTCGGCCATGCGCCGGTCGCGCTGCTGCTGCACCGCCAGCATCGCCGGGATCTGCTTCTTCGGCAGCAGGCCGCAATGGGATTCGCGGATATCCTCCTGCAACGCCTTGCGCACCTCGGCAGTGGTCGAGACCTTGCCCGGCAGCTTCCTGGGGGACCTGTAGATGCGCGTGATCTCCGAGCGGTCCAGGTTGGCCGACAGCAGCGGCGCCGGCTGTTCCACCAGCCAGCCGACCAGCGGCCCGTACAGCGACCAGTCCCAGCCCTTCTGCCAGGCCAGCGCCTTCTGCAGGTCGGCCGGCGGCTCCCCCGCGGCGGTTCCCGCCTGGGCGCGCAGCACGCGCTGCTGCTGGTCCGGGTTGATCATCTCCATCAGGATGCTGCCCTGCGGACGGCGCTCGGCGAGGCCCTGCGCCAGCCACAACTCCAGGGCATGGTGGTCGGGATTGTCGTGCTGCTCGCCGACCAGCACGCGCGGTGCGCCGGCCAGGCGGTCGAGCAGTTGCGCCGGGGTCAGTTCGGCGCCGCTGCGCAGGTCGCGGATCACGCCGAGATCGGCGCTGTCGCGGCCTTCAGGGCTCTGCCACTCCGGCAGCGGCGGCGCCTTGGAAGGGGAAATGCTCTGGCAGGCAGCGAGGAATAGCACGGAAGCGAGTGCAAGGAGACGCATGGGGATTCCTTTCAGCGGGCGACGATCAGCGGATGACCGCGCTCGGGATGACGTTGGACGAGAACGTCCAGACCGAAAACTTCACGCAGAGGTTCCGGACGCAGGACCTCGTCCGGACGACCGAGCAGGTGCGGACGACCGTCGCGCAGCAGCAACAGCCGGTCGCAGTAGCGTGCCGCCAGGTTGAGATCGTGCAGGATCACCAGCACCGCCGCCCCGCGGCCGGCGAATTCGCGCACGGCATGCAGGATGGTGTGCTGGTGCAGCGGGTCGAGCATCGAGGTCGGCTCGTCCAGCAGCAGCACCTGCTCGGCGCTGCCCGGCCAGAGCTGCGCCAGCACCCGCGCCAGGTGCACGCGCTGGCGTTCGCCGCCGGACAGCGACAGGTAGCTGCGCCCGGCCAGATGGCTGGCATCCGCCGCACGCAGGGCCTCGGCGATGATTTCCTGGTCGCGCTGGCGGCCGCTGTCGTGGGGCAGGCGGCCGAAGCCGACCACCGATTCCACGGCGAAGCCGAAGTTCAGCGTCGAGGACTGCGGCAGCACCGCCAGGCGCTGTGCACGGGCGGTGCCCTTCCACGCCGACAGTTCCTGGCCGGCCAGGGTCACCCGCCCTTCGGCGGTTCCCAGTTCGCCGTTCAGCGCGCCCAGCAGGGTGCTCTTGCCGGCGCCGTTCGGCCCCAGCACGCCGAGCACCTCGCCCGGTTGCAGTTCCAGGGATACGCCCTGCAGCACGGTGGTGCGGCCGCGCCGCACCAGCAGATTCTCGGCGCGCAGCATCAGGAACGTCCCCGCATCAGCAGATAAAGGAAGAACGGCGCGCCGATCATCGCGGTGACGATGCCGATCGGCAGCTCCGCCGGCGCCAGCGCCAGGCGCGCCAGCAGGTCGGCGAACAGCAGCAGGATAGCCCCGCCGAACATCGAGGCCGGCACCAGGATGCGGTGGTCAGGGCCGACGATCAGGCGCAGCAGGTGCGGCACCACCAGGCCGATGAAGCCGATCATGCCGGCCGCCGCCACCGCCGCGCCGACGCCCAGCGCGGTGCACAGCACCAGCTCCAGCTTCAGGCGCTCGACGTCGAAGCCGAGATGACGCGCCTCGGACTCGCCGAGCAGCAGCGCGTTCAGCGCATCCACCCGGCGCGGCAGCCAGCAGGCTACCAGCAGCGTGATCAGCAGCAGCGGCCACAGCCGCGGGTAGCTGGCGCCGTTGAGGCTGCCGAGGTTCCAGAAGGTCAGGGTGCGCAGCGTCGCGTCGTCGGCCAGGTAGGTGAACAGGCCGATCAGCGCGCCGGCCAGCGCGGTCATGGCGATGCCGGCGAGAAGCATGGTCGCCACGCTGGTCTGGCCGTTGTGCCGGCCCAGCCGGTAGACCAGCCAGGTCACCAGCAGGCCGCCGGCGAAGGCGCTGACCGACAGCAGATACGGCGAGAACGCCTCCGGCAGGCCGCCGATGGCGGCGCCGAAGACGATGGCGATCGCCGCACCCAGCGCAGCGCCGCTGGATACGCCGACCAGCCCGGGGTCGGCCAGCGGGTTGCGGAACAGGCCCTGCATGGCCACGCCGGAAAGCGCCAGCACGCCGCCCACCGCCATCCCCATCAGGGTGCGCGGCAGGCGGATCTGGCCGACGATCAGTTCGGCCTGGCTGCTATCGATGGACAGCGGCGCGCCGACGAGGCGCAGCAGTGCGGTCAGGGTGTCGCCCAGCGGCAGGCTGACCGGTCCCATGGCCAGCGACAGCCAGAGGACCAGTAGAAGCAGCGAAACCAGGGCGATCAGTAGGGGACGAGCGGGAACAACCTGGGTCAAGGACGGCCTTCCGATATCAGGGGTTGCGCGGAAGGATAAAAGGCATGGGACAGCCTCGCCAGCGCATCCGGCACCCGCGGGCCGAGACCGCCCACCAGCAGGGTCGGATCCAGGCTGATCAGGCGGCCGTCACGCACCGCGCGGGTCGCCGCCAGCCCGGGGTTCTGCCTGACCAGCGCGGCCTTCGCCGCCTCGTCCTCCAGGCTGCGGTCGGCCAGCACCACGACTTCCGGGTCCAGCGCGGTCAGCGCCTCGGTCGACAGGTTCTTGTAGCCCTTGTGCGCAACCAGGTTGCGCCCGCCGGCCCGCTGCAGGATCCAGTCGGCCGAAGTGTCCTGGCCGGCCACCAGCAGGTTGCCGCCGGCATGCCCGACCAGCAGGATCACCCCCGGCCCCTGCCTGCCCTGCTGCGCCTTGCTCACCCAGGCGGCCTGGCCATCCAGCTGGCGCTGGAAGTTCGCGGCCACCCTGGCGGCCTGCTCGGGCTGGCCGAGCAGTTCGCCGATGCGCTTGAGGTTGCCCTGCAGGGTCTGCAGGTCGGCATGCGCGGGCAGCGTCTCGATGCGCACGCCCGCCGCGCGCAACTGCTGCAGCACCGGCGGCGGCCCCATTTCCTCGGTGCCGAGCAGCACGTCCGGACGCAGGGCGAGGATGCCTTCGGCCGCCAACTGGCGCTGGTAGCCGATCTTCGGCAGCGACTTGAGGCTGGCCGGGTGCAGGCTGGTGGTATCGACACCCACCAGCTTCGCTTCGCCACCGAGGGCGACCACCCATTCGCTCAGCGAACCGCCAGCGCTGACCCAGCGCTGCGGCAGGCTCTCCGCCAGGGCACTGCCGCCGACGCAGAGGGCGGCGAACAGTCCGAACAGCAGGCGTTTCCCGCGCATCGCCGTCTCCTTACTGCGCCGCGAAGGATTCGGCCAGGGCGCGCCAGTCGTCGCGCTCCGGGATGCCCGGCTTGCGGGCGCCGAATACCTGCATGATCAGCTCGCCGTCCTCGTCGAAGGCTTCCCAACTGGTGATCACGCCGTCGCTGCTCGGCTTGCGCACGCGCCACAGCTCGCGCACCGCTGGGGTTTTCAGGTGCAGGTTGAATTCCGGATCGAGCACGTTGAACCAGTCGTTCATCCACTTCAGGTTGCTGACGGTGCCGGTGTGGATCTGGATGCAATGCTGGTTGCCGACGAAGACCATGATCGGCAGCTGCTTCTCGCCGGCGGCCTCGAACAGGCGCGGCAGCTCGGCGGCGTCCAGCGGCTCGGCCCACTCGCGGCCGGCCAGGCGCAGCGCCTGAGTACGCTCGACCTCATGCTTCTTCAACAGCGCGAAGAAGTGGTGGGTGTCCTTCAGCGCGGCCCAGCCTTCCTTCAGGCTGGCGGCGTCGATCTGCTCGTCCGGGCGCGCGGCCTTCTTCGGCTCGGCGGGACGCAGGTCGAGATCGGCGGACTGTTCTTCGGCACGGAAGCGCTCGACCAGCGGCGCCCAGGCTTCTTCCTGGCTGCGGTTGGTGAGGAACACCTTGTGCACGGCGGTGCCCTGGGCGTCGAAGATCTGGATGCTGCGCTGGGTGCCGCGCTCGCCTTCCTCGGCGATGGCGAACACGCTGCTCCAGCCGGCGAGGAACAGGCGCAGGTCGATGTCCGGGGACACCACCAGGCCGATCTGCCCGCCCGCGGAGACGGTCACGTCGCGGTACGGGCCCTTGCGCTCGTGCACGCAGTGCTCGTTGCGGGTCAGCGCCATGATCGGGCCCAGCTCGCCGAGGGCCGGCAGCAGCGCGCTCCATTCCGGGCGCAGGCGCACGGCGTCCACCCCGAGACGGCTGGCGACCAGTTCGGCCTCGCTCACCTCCAGGCGCAGCGCGGCGTCGCGGGCGCGCAGGTGCGGCTGCTCGGCGCGCAGGGCCTGCCAGGCACCATAAAGCTCGGAAGCGTGCGGTTGGGTCGGGGTATTCATCACGGATCTTTCCTCGTTTCGTTCTCTGGGGTCCCTGTGGCCGCAATGGCGGCATGGACGCACTTTGCCATATCCGATGCATAAAATCTATTTGATAATTATTTGCATTTGTATTCGCAAACAATTACCGTCTCCTCCGATTCCTAAAGACCGGCCATTTGCCACTTCCTAGAAAACACAAGGTGCCTTCATGTCGATCACTCCGCCTTTCGCCCGCCGCCACTGGCTGGGCCTGCTGTTGCTGAGTCCCTCTCTGGTCCTGGCGAACGACGCGGTTTCCCTGGGGGAAACCACGATCACCGCCACCCGCACCGAGCAGCCGATCGACGCCGTCCCCAGCACCGTGACCGTGCAGACGGAACAGGACATCGACCGCACCAATGCGAACAACATCAAGGATCTGGTGCGCTACGAGCCGGGCGTGTCGGTCAGCGGCACGGGGAGCCGCTTCGGCCTGTCCGGCTTCAACATCCGCGGCATCGACGGCAACCGCGTACTGACCCAGATCGACGGCGTCGGCGTGCCCGCGGCCTTCGCCTTCGGCCCGTTCCTCGACGCGCGCCGCAACTACATCGACCTCGACACCGTGAAGCGCGTCGAGATCCTCCGCGGCCCGGCCAGCTCGCTGTACGGCAGCGACGCCATCGGCGGCGCGGTGAGCTTCATCACCAAGGACCCGGCCGACTACCTGGGAGACGGCGACGACGTCTACGCCCGCTTCAAGACCGGCTTCGACGGCTCCGACGAAGCCTGGCTGGGCAGCGCGACCTTCGCCGGCCGCAGCGGCCCGGTCGACGGCCTGCTCACCGTCAGCCGCCGCAGCGGCAACGAAACCGAATCCTTCGGCGGTCGCGGCGGCGTCGGCTCGGCCCGCGAAGACGCCAACCCGGTGGACTTCGACACCGACAACCTGCTGGCCAAGGTCGGCTGGGACTACAAGGAAGGCGACCGCGTACAGCTGACCTACGAGCGCTACGCCGACGACGCCGACACCGACGTGCTCAGCGACATCACCAGCGCCATCCACAGTTCGCTGGCCACCGACAGCACCGACCGCGAGCGCATCAGCCTGAACCACCGCTTCCAGGTCAGCAGCCCGCTGGCCGACCAGGTGCAATGGCAGCTGAGCCATCAGGATAGCCAGATCCGCCAGGAAACCTTCCAGGAACGCCTCAGCGCCGGCCGCCTGCGCGACCGCACCCGCGACTCGAAGTACCAGGAAGAGCTGTGGGCGCTGAACTCGCAGATGGACAAGCGCTTCCAGCTGAGCGACACCAGCCATCACCTGATCTACGGCTTCGACGCCAAGCGCACCGAGAACAGCGACCTGCGCAAGGGCGGCGAAACCTTCCGCGATACCGGCCTGCCCGTCCCGCCGGGGCCCGGCGCGGAAACCATGCCGCTCAGCGATTTCCCGGACCCGGTCACCAACGAATACGCCGCGTTCATCCAGGACAGCATCGAGATCGGCGACTGGACCCTGCTGCCGGGCCTGCGCTACGACTACTACGAACTGAAACCGCACGTCACCCAGCGCTACCTGAACAGCAACCCGGTGGACGCCGATCCGTCCAACTTCAGCGACCATGCCGTTTCGCCGAAATTCGGCGTGACCTACCGCTTCAACGACAACTACAGCGCCTACGGCCAGTACGCCGCCGGTTTCCGCGCGCCGGAAGCGATCGACATCTTCGGCGAGTTCATCAACGTCGACTTCGGCTACCAGACCATCGCCAACACCAGCCTGAAGCCGGAAACCAGCGACAGCTACGAGATCGGCCTGCGCGGCAAGTTCGACATGGGCAGCTTCGGCGTCGCCGGCTTCTACAACCGCTACGACGACTTCATCGAGCAGGTCGTCCTGCCCAACGACCCGACCGGCAACGGCCTCATGACCTTCCAGTCCGTCAACCTGGACAAGGTCACCATCCGCGGCGCCGAGGCGCGTGGCGATCTGCAACTGGACAAGGCGATCGGCATGCCCGCCGGCACCTACCTGCGCGGCGCGGTTTCCTATGCCCGTGGCAAGAACGAGGAAAACGGCGAACCGCTCAACAGCGTCGACCCGCTGCGCGGCGTGTTCGGCCTCGGCTACGACGCCCCGAGCGGCCGTTTCGGCAGCGAGCTGGCCTGGACCCTGGTGCAGGGCAAGGAGCGCATCGACGACAGCGAAGTGGCCAACCAGTACAAGCCGGGCGGCTACGGCCTGCTCGACCTCAACAGCTACGTGCGCCTTGGCGAGGGCGTGACCCTCAACGTCGGCCTGTTCAACCTGACCGACAAGAAGTACTGGCAGTGGGGCGACGTGCGCGGCTTCACCGAAACCAGCCCGCAACTCGGCCGCCTGACGCAGCCGGGCCGCTACGCCGCCGCCAATATCGTCTGGGAAATCTGACGAGCAACCTCTTCGCACATGGACGTGCCCCTCTTGGCCTCTGTGTCGGGAAGGCGATAATGCCGCTCCCGACCGGAGACCTCCCGATGATCCTGCTGTGCCGCCCGGATGAACTGGCCGAAGGCCAGAGCCGCGGCTTCCGTATCGACAAACTGGCCGTGCTCGCGGTACGCAAGCGCGGACAGGTCCATGTCTACCGCAACCGCTGCCCGCATCGCGAAATCCCGCTGGAATGGGAAGACGACCGCTTCCTCGACGACAGCGGCAACCTGCTGCGCTGCGCCCATCACGGCGCGCTGTTCCTCATCGAATCCGGCGAATGCATCCAGGGGCCGTGCTTCGGCGAAGTGCTCGAAGCGCTGGAGTGCCGGGAGGATGAGCGGGGGATCTGGGTGGAACGGGCGTAACCATCGCGGCGGATAACGCTGCGTTATGCGCCCTACCCGGACATCCCATCGAACCGTAGGAGCAACTGTCTTGGTATCTCGCGAATCCCGTGTAGGAGCGGGCCATGCCCGCGACCGCACACCTACATCTTATAGATGCACGTCCAGCCGCCGCTGCAACCGCACTTCGAACGGGCTCAGCTCGACCCCATAGGCCAGCACCTCCACCCCCGCCGTATGCGCCTCGCGCAGGGCCGCGGCGTAGAGCGGGTCGATTTCCTCCGCCGGGCGCACCGCGTCGATGCCGGTGAGATTCACGCAATACAGCAACACCGCCCGCGCACCCTGCCGGGCCAGCGCGGCCAGTTCGCGCAGGTGCTTGGCGCCGCGGGTGGTCACGGCGTCGGGGAAGGCCGCCAGTGCCGTGCCGTCGAAGCCCAGGGTGACGCTCTTCACCTCGACGAACAGCGGCTCGCCGGCGAAATCCAGGCGGAAGTCCGCGCGGCTGTTCTCCACGCCGTAGGCCACCTCGCGGCGCAGCGCGGTGAAGCCGGCCAGCTCCCCGATCACTCCGCCGAGCAACGCTTCCTCGACGATGCGGTTGGCGCGCCCGGTGTTCACGCAGGCCAGCCGCCCCTGCGGCGTCTCGCTGATTTCCCAGGTGCCCGGCAGCTTGCGCCTGGGATCGTCGGAGCGGCTGAACCACACCCGGCAGCCCTCGCTCATGCAGTTGAGCATCGAGCCGGTGTTCGGGCAGTGGATGGTCAGGCGCTCGCCACCGGCGGTCTCGATGTCGGCGAGGAAGCGCTTGTAGCGACGCAGCAGGCGCCCCTCCTGCAATTCCGGCTGGAACCGCATCAGGGCTGCCAGCTCTTCAGGCCGCGGGCGATGCGGTCGACCGCCTGCTGCAGGCGATCCAGGTCCTGGGTGTAGGCGAAACGCACGTGGTGCGAGGCCAGGTGGCGGCCGAAATCCAGCCCCGGGGTGAAGGCGACGTGTTCGGTCTCGATGAAGTGCCGGCAGAACATGAAGGCATCGCCGCCGAATGCGCTGATATCGGCATATAGATAGAAGGCCCCCTCGGGCTCCACGGCGATGCGGAAGCCGAGGTCGCGCAGGGCCGGCAGGAGGAAGTCGCGGCGGCGGGCGAATTCGCCGCGGCGCTGCTCGAGGATTTCCAGGGTGGCCGGCTCGAAGCAGGCCAGCGCCGCGTGCTGGGCCATGCTCGGCGCGCTGATGTAGAGGTTCTGCGCCAGCTTCTCGAGGTCCGCCACCGCTTCCGGCGGCGCCACCAGCCAGCCCAGGCGCCAGCCGGTCATGCCGAAATATTTGGAGAAACTGTTGAGGACGAAGGCGCTGTCGTCCACTTCCAGCACGCTGGGCGCGTCCACGCCGTAGGTCAGGCCGTGGTAGATCTCGTCCAGCACCAGATGGCCGCCGCGCGCCTTCACGCTGGCCGACAGCGCGGCCAGCTCGTCGCGATGCAGCAGAGTGCCAGTAGGATTCGCCGGCGACGCCGCCAGAACGCCTACACTGTCATGATTCCAGTGCCGCTCGACCAGCTCGGGAGTCAGCTGGTAGCGACTCTCCGGCCCGACCGGCACCAGTTGCGCGGCGCCTTCCACCAGGCGCAGGAAATGCCGGTTGCACGGGTAGCCGGGATCGGCAAGCAACCAGTGCCTGCCCGGATCGACCAGCAGGCTGCTGGCCAGCAGCAGCGCGCCGGAGCCGCCGGGAGTGACGAGGATGCGCTCCGGGTCGATGCTCAGGCCGTAGCGCGCGGCGTAGAAGCCGGCGATCGCCTGGCGCAGTTGCGGGATGCCGCGGGCGGCGGTATAGCGGGTGTGCCCGGCGGCGAGGGCGGCCTGGCCGGCGGCGACGATGGGCGCGGCGGTGGTGAAATCCGGCTCGCCGATCTCCAGGTGGATGACGTCATGGCCCGCGGCCTGCAGCTCGTTGGCGCGCGCCAGCAACGCCATGACATGGAACGGCTCGATGGCGCGACTGCGCGCACTGTAGGAAGTGGCCATAATTCATTCCGAACTTGTGGACAAAGAGGCGATTCTAACCAAGCCATCAGCGGGTGGCAGCAGGCTCGATAACCGGGAGTAGCATCACGGTTATCTATCTGGTAAGTTCGCCCGCTTGCAAGCGCGGGGCCGGCGATGCCGGAGAGGGATCATCCGCGACTGGATTAGCGAGAGTGAGAGGCGGTCATCCATGCCCACCAAAGCAAAGCAACAGAGCAGCCACCTTGTTCGTGGCTT
The DNA here is from genome assembly GCF_900103845.1 of Pseudomonas jinjuensis. Taxonomy (GTDB): domain Bacteria; phylum Pseudomonadota; class Gammaproteobacteria; order Pseudomonadales; family Pseudomonadaceae; genus Pseudomonas; species Pseudomonas jinjuensis. The sequence continues at coordinate 288,220 of NZ_FNIJ01000007.1, read as the reverse complement.
CGAGCCCTACCAGGAAAAGAAGGGCGAGGAGTACATGAGTGAACCCATGCGCGCCCACTTCACCTCAATCCTCAACAAGTGGAAGGTTGAGCTGATGGAAGAAGTGGACCGCACCGTGCACCACATGCAGGACGAAGCGGCGAACTTCCCCGACCCGGCCGACCGCGCCAGTCAGGAAGAAGAGTTCAGCCTCGAGCTGCGCGCCCGCGACCGCGAGCGCAAGCTGATCAAGAAGATCGACGAGACCCTGCAGCTGATCGAAGACAACGATTACGGCTGGTGCGACTCGTGTGGCGTGGAAATCGGCATCCGCCGCCTCGAAGCCCGTCCCACCGCCACCCTCTGCATCGACTGCAAGACCCTGGCGGAAATCAAGGAAAAACAGATCGGCTCCTGAGTCGATCGATTCCCGGACGGGGCGCTGCGGCGCCCCGTTTCGTTTGTGTCGAGAAACCGCATGTCCGCATCCCGCTACGTAGGCCGCTTCGCCCCGACCCCCAGCGGCTACCTGCACTTCGGCTCGCTGGTAGCCGCCGTCGCCTCCTACCTGGACGCTCGCGCCGTCGGCGGCCGCTGGCTGGTGCGCATGGAAGACCTCGACCCGCCGCGGGAAGTCCCCGGCGCCCAGGCGGCGATCCTGGAAACCCTGGAGCGCTACGGCTTCGAATGGGATGGCGCGGTGGAGCGGCAGAGCGAGCGCGGCGACGCCTACGCGGCGGTCATCCAGCAATGGCTGCAGAGCGGCCTGGCCTACGCCTGCACCTGCTCGCGCAAGCAGCTGGGCGGTGGCCATGGCGTCTATCCGGGCACCTGCCGCAACGCCGGCCACGGCCTGGAAGACGCGGCCATCCGCATCCGCGTGCCGGAACTGGAATACGCCTTCGTCGACCGCGTGCAGGGCGAGTTCCGCCAGCATCTCGGCCGCGAGGTCGGCGACTTCATCATCCGCCGCCGCGACGGCCTGTACGCCTACCAGCTGGCGGTGGTGGCCGACGATGCCTGGCAGGGCGTGACCGACATCGTCCGCGGCGCCGACCTGCTGGACAACACCCCGCGCCAGCTCTACCTGCAGGAACTGCTCGGCCTTCCGCAGCCGAGCTACCTGCACGTGCCGCTGATCATCCAGCCGGACGGCCACAAGCTCGGCAAGTCCTACCGCTCCCCGCCGCTGCCGGCGGACCGGGCCGGCCCGCTGCTGGTCCGCGCCCTGCGCGCCCTGGGGCAGCAGCCGCCGGCCGAACTGGCCGCGACCATGCCGCACGAGGTACTCGCCTGGGGCACCGCGCACTGGGACGCCACGCGCATTCCCCGCCGACTGACGATAGAGGACGCGCGCCTCTAAGCTATTCAAGGCAGGCGGCTCCCTTGCCGGCGCATATCCGCTGCCTGTAGCCTGCCGGCCGAACTTCGAGAGGCATGTCATGTACATCTACCGACTGGTGCTGATCCTGGTAGTGGGCATCTACCTGTTCTCGCCCGCGATCATGGATTGGTGGACCGCTCCCAACGGCGCCTGGTACCGCCCGTATCTGCTGTGGCTGATCCTGATCGTCGTGACCTTCATCCTGCAGAGCCAGCGCGATGTCGACGACCTTTAGCCTTGCCCAGCTGATCCTGATCAGCGCCATCTACCTGGCGGTCCTGTTCGGCATCGCCTGGATCACCGAACGCGGCCTGGTGCCGCGCTGGCTGGTGCGCCACCCGGTGGTCTACACCCTGTCGCTGGGCGTGTACGCCAGCGCCTGGGCGTTCTACGGCACCGTGGGGCTGGCCTACGAGTACGGCTACGGCTTCCTGGCGATCTACCTCGGGGTGTCCGGCGCCTTCCTCCTGGCGCCGGTGCTGCTCTCGCCGATGCTGCGCATCACCCGCTCGTTCCAGCTTTCTTCTCTGGCCGACCTGTTCGCCTTCCGCTTCCGCAGCACCTGGGCCGGCGCGCTGACCACCCTGTTCATGCTGATCGCCGTGCTGCCGATGCTGGCCCTGCAGATCCAGGCGGTGACCGATTCCGTCCGCCTGCTCACCCGCCAGCCGGACCAGCCCCACGCCGGCCTGGCCTTCTGTGTGCTGATCAGCCTGGTCGCCATCCTCTTCGGCGCCCGCCGCATCACCACCCGCGAGCGCCATGAAGGGCTGGTCATGGCGATGGCCTTCGAGTCCCTGGTGAAGGTGGTGGCGCTCGGCTCCATCGGTGTGTTCGCCCTGTATGGCGTGTTCGACGGCCCGGACGGCCTGGAATTCTGGCTGATGCAGAACCAGTCGGCGCTCAACACCCTGCATACGCCGCTCGCCGAAGGCCCGTGGCGCACCCTGCTGCTGATGTTCTTCGCCTCGGCGATCGTCATGCCGCACATGTTCCACATGGGCTTCACCGAGAACCTCCGCCCGCGCTCGCTGCTCAGCGCCAGTTGGGGCCTGCCGCTGCTCCTGCTGCCGATGAGCCTGGCGGTGCCGCCGATCCTCTGGGCCGGCCTGTACCTCGGGCTGCCGCTGAATCCGGATTACTTCACCCTCGGCCTCGGTCTCGCCGCCGACAGCCCCGGCCTGGCGCTGGCCGCCTATATCGGCGGCGTCTCGGCGGCCAGCGGGCTGATCATCGTGATGACCCTGGCGCTGTCGGGCATGGTGCTCAACCACCTGGTGCTGCCGCTGTACCAGCCGCCCACCGAGGGCAACATCTACCGCTGGCTGAAGTGGACCCGCCGCGTGCTGGTGGTGACCATCGTCCTCGCCGGCTACGCCTTCTACAGCCTGCTCGGCGCCGACCAGGAACTGTCGGACCTGGGCATCGTCTCCTTCGTCGGCACCCTGCAGTTCCTCCCCGGCGCGCTGGCCGTACTGTACTGGCAGACCGCCAACCGCCGCGGCTTCATCGCCGGCCTGCTGGCCGGCATGGCGGTGTGGGCGATCACCCTGCTGCTGCCGCTGCTGAGCGACGTGCCGGGCCTGCAGCTGTCCGCGTTCGGCTCGGTCTACGTGCTCGAAGAAGGCAACTGGCACCTTGCCGCCCTCGCCTCGCTGGCGGCCAACGTGCTGGTGTTCACCCTGGTCTCGCTGTTCACCGAGGCCAGCGACGAGGAAAAGAGCGCCGCCGAAGCCTGTGCCGTGGACAACGTCCGCCGTCCGCAGCGCCGCGCACTGCTGGCCGGCTCGCCGCAGGAATTCGCCAGCCAGCTGGCCAAGCCGCTCGGCGCCAAGACCGCGCAGAAGGAAGTGGAACAGGCCCTGCGCGACCTGCACCTGCGCTTCGACGAGAGCCGCCCCTACGCCCTGCGCCGCCTGCGCGACCGCATCGAGGCGAACCTGTCCGGGCTGATGGGGCCGAGCGTGGCCCAGGACATCGTGGAAACCTTCCTGCCCTACAAGGCCGGCAGCGAAAGCTACGTCACCGAGGACATCCACTTCGTCGAGAGCCGGCTGGAGGACTACCACTCGCGCCTCACCGGCCTCGCCGCGGAACTCGACGCCCTGCGCCGCTACCACCGGCAGACCCTGCAGGACCTGCCGATGGGCGTCTGCTCGCTGGCCAAGGACCAGGAAATCCTCATGTGGAACCGCGCCATGGAGGAGCTGACCGGGGTCAGCGCGCAGGGCGTGGTCGGCTCGCGCCTGTCCGCCCTCGGCGAGCCCTGGCGCAGCCTGCTGGAAGACTTCATCGACTGCGGCGACGAGCACCTGCACAAGCAGCGCCTGTCCGTCGACGGGCAGGTCCGCTGGCTCAACCTGCACAAGGCGGCGATCGAGGAACCCCTGGCGCCGGGCAACAGCGGCCTGGTGCTGCTGGTCGAGGACCTCACCGAGACCCAGGCGCTGGAAGACAAGCTGGTCCATTCCGAACGCCTGGCTTCCATCGGCCGCCTCGCCGCCGGGGTCGCCCACGAGATCGGCAACCCCATCACCGGCATCGCCTGCCTGGCGCAGAACCTGCGCGAGGAGCGCGAGGGCGACGGCGAGCTGAAGGAGATCAGCGGGCAGATCCTCGAGCAGACCAAGCGCGTCTCGCGCATCGTCCAGTCGCTGATGAGCTTCGCCCATGCCGGCGGCAAGCAGGTGAATGTGGAGCCGGTGTGCCTGGCCGACGTTGCCCAGGAGGCCATCAGTCTGCTATCACTGAACCGGCGCAGCGTCGAAGTGCAGTTCTACAACCTGTGCGACCCGGACCACTGGGTGGAAGGCGATTCCCAGCGCCTGGCGCAAGTACTGATCAACCTGTTGTCCAACGCCCGCGATGCCTCCCCGCCCGGCGGCGCCATTCGCGTACGCAGCGAAGCATCGGAGCAGACCATCGACCTCATAGTGGAAGACGAAGGCAGCGGCATTCCCAAGGCGATCGTCGATCGCCTGTTCGAGCCGTTCTTCACCACCAAGGATCCGGGCAAGGGAACCGGCCTGGGGCTCGCGCTGGTCTATTCGATCGTGGAAGAGCATTATGGGCAGATCACCATAGACAGCCCGGCTGACCCCGAACACGAGCGCGGTACCCGCATTCGTGTGACCTTGCCGCGGCATCCTGGCCCGACGGCCGAGCAGTAACGAGCACGTCGAGAGAGCTGAATAAATGGCACATATCCTCATCGTCGAAGACGAAACCATCATCCGTTCCGCCCTGCGACGGTTGCTCGAGCGCAACCAGTACCAGGTCAGCGAGGCCGGCTCGGTACAGGAGGCGCAAGAGCGCTACAGCATCCCCTCCTTCGACATGATCGTCAGCGACCTGCGCCTGCCCGGTGCGCCCGGCACAGAACTGATCAAGCTGGCGCAGGGCACTCCGGTGCTGATCATGACCAGCTACGCCAGCCTGCGCTCGGCGGTCGACTCGATGAAGATGGGCGCGGTGGACTACATCGCCAAGCCCTTCGACCATGACGAGATGCTCCAGGCGGTGGCGCGCATCCTCAAGGACCGCCAGGAAGCCCGCAGCGCCCCGGCCGCCAGCGGCAGCGCCAAGCCGGCCGCCGAACGCGCCGCCGGCAGCGCCGCGGAGATCGACGGCGAGATCGGCATCATCGGCTCCTGTGCGCCGATGCAGGAACTCTTCGTGAAGATCCGCAAGGTCGCGCCGACCGACTCCAATGTCCTGATCCAGGGCGAGTCGGGCACCGGCAAGGAACTGGTCGCCCGCGCCCTGCACAACCTGTCGCGCCGCACCAAGGCGCCGCTGATCTCGGTGAACTGCGCGGCGATCCCGGAAACCCTGATCGAATCCGAACTGTTCGGCCACGAGAAGGGTGCCTTCACTGGCGCCAGCGCCGGCCGCGCCGGCCTGGTGGAAGCTGCCGACGGCGGCACCCTGTTCCTCGACGAGATCGGCGAACTGCCGCTGGAAGCCCAGGCCCGCCTGCTGCGCGTGCTGCAGGAAGGCGAGATCCGCCGGGTCGGCTCGGTGCAGTCGCAGAAGGTCGACGTGCGCCTGATCGCCGCCACCCACCGCGACCTGAAGATGCTGGCCAAGACCGGCCAGTTCCGCGAGGACCTCTATTACCGCCTGCACGTGATTTCCCTGAAGCTGCCGCCGCTGCGCGAGCGCGGCGCCGACGTGATGGAAATCGCCCGTTCCTTCCTGGCGCGCCAGTGCGCGCAGATGGGGCGCAGCGAACTGCGCTTCTCCCACGAAGCGGAACAGGCCATCCGCCACTACGCGTGGCCGGGCAACGTGCGCGAACTGGAAAACGCCATCGAGCGCGCGGTGATCCTCAGCGAGGGCCAGGAAATCCCCGCCGACCTGCTGGGCATCGACGTCGAACTCGACGACCTGGATGACGACCTGGGCGAGGAGCCGGAGAACCGCAACGCCAGCATCGTCACCAACCTCGAACCCACCGAGGACCTGTCGCTGGAGGACTACTTCCAGCACTTCGTCCTCGAGCACCAGGACCACATGACCGAGACCGAGCTGGCGCGCAAGCTCGGCATCAGCCGCAAATGCCTGTGGGAACGCCGCCAGCGCCTGGGCATTCCGCGGCGCAAATCGGGGGCCTCGGCCGACTCGTAACAGCGTGCCAAGCTGTTACCGCGGACATGCGCCGTAACAGAAGCCGGGTTCATCGGTAACGGGAACCCGGCTTTTTTGTGCCCTCACGGAACCACCCACTCCTCGCAAGCCATTGAAAATAAAGGATTTCAAAAAGTTGGCACGCCACCTGCTTACTGTATTGGCACAACAACAATAACAAGCGACAGACAAGACAATAAAAACAACACGTATCGACTCCAGCACAACAAAAACAAAATCGCGGAGGCGCAGCTAACTGATTCCCTTGGAGAAGGGTGAAAGCCGGGAGCAATCCCGCAACCAGTCGAAGAACAATAAAACTGCCCCGAGGCAGCGACGAAACTGGTTGGATCGCAAGATCGCCGTAGCTCAGCGACCAAAGCAATCCGTTAACTATTCACATCCCCACAACTGGGGAACCCCGAGGCGACTGGCCTCGCGGGACGGGTAGACAAACAAGAACAACAAGCCCGGCAAATAATAAAAATAAAAGCACGCACCTATTTGGGGGGGAGCTTCGGCTCCCCCAGTAGCTTCTGCCTCCCCCGCCGCTTTCCTACCCCGCATTTCCCGCTTTCGTTCACCATCTCCGCCCCGGATGCTAGAATCTGCGCCGTTTGCCGGCATAGAACACGCCGCCATTGGTTGCCGAGAGGCACGCTCGCACTTGCTCGTGCAAGCGGTACGGCAGACGATACGAGCTCATCCCGCTCACGATCGCCACGGAGCCGCCAGCGTGCAACCCAATCCAACAAGCTTCCGATTAGTGCATCCATGCTGAAAAAGCTGATCCAGTCCATCCGTTCCCCGCTGCGCCGCCAGCGCGCCATCCGCACTACCCCGGAAGTCTTCAGCAATCACCAGCATGCGCTGCGGCGCGAGCAGTTCAGCCGCAACGCGGTGAACGTGGTGGAGCGCCTGCAGAAGGCCGGCTACCTGGCCTACATCGTCGGCGGCGGCGTGCGCGACCCGCTGCTCGGCATCCCGCCGAAGGATTTCGACGTGGCCACCAGCGCCACGCCCGAGCAGGTCCGCGCCGAATTCCGCAATGCGCGGGTGATCGGCCGCCGCTTCAAGCTGGTGCATGTGCATTTCGGCCGCGAGATCATCGAGGTCGCCACCTTCCGCGCCCACCATCCGCAGGACGACGAGGACGGCGACAGCAGCAAGGCGTCGCGCAACGAGGCCGGACGCATCCTCCGCGACAACGTCTACGGCACCCTGGAAGACGATGCCCAGCGCCGCGACTTCACCATCAACGCGCTGTACTTCGACGTCACCAACGAACGCATCCTCGACTACGCCAGCGGCGTGCGCGACATCCGCAACCGCCTGGTGCGCCTGATCGGCACGCCCGAGCAGCGTTACCTCGAAGACCCGGTGCGCATGCTGCGGGCGGTGCGCTTCGCGGCGAAGCTCGACTTCGAGATCGAGAAGCACAGCGCCGAGCCGATCCGCCGCCTGGCCCACCTGCTGCGGGAAATCCCCTCGGCGCGGCTGTTCGACGAAGTGCTCAAGCTGTTCCTCAGCGGCCATGCCGAGCGCACCTTCGAACTGCTGGTCGAGTACGACCTGTTCGCCCCGCTGTTCCCGGCCAGCGCCAAGGCCCTGGAACGCGATCCCGAATACACCGGCAAGCTGATCCGCCAGGCGCTGGCCAATACCGATGCGCGCATCCACCAGGGCAAGCCGGTAACACCGGCGTTCCTCTTCGCCGCCCTGCTCTGGCCGGCCCTGCCCGCGCGCGTGCTGCAGCTGCAGGAGCGCGGCATGCCGCCGATCCCGGCGATGCAGGAGGCGGCCCAGGACATCGTCTACCAGCAGTGCCAGCGCACCGCGATTCCCAAGCGCTTCACCATCCCGATCCGCGAGATCTGGGACATGCAGGAACGCCTGCCGCGCCGCCAGGGCAAGCGCGCCGACCTGCTGCTGGAAAACCCGCGTTTCCGCGCCGGCTATGACTTCCTCCTGCTGCGCGAGAGCGCCGGCGAGGAAACCGGCGGCCTCGGCGACTGGTGGACCGACTACCAGGACGCCAGCGACAGCGAACGCCGCGGCATGATCCGCGGCCTCGCCAGCCAGGAAGACGGCGCGGCCCCGCGCAAGCGCCGTCGCGGCGGCAATCGCCGGCGTCGCGGCCCGCGCGGTGCCGGCGAGGGAGCCGCTGACGAATGAGCGAGCGCGTCTACATCGGCCTCGGCAGCAACCTCGCCGAGCCGCGCCGCCAACTGGAAACCGCCCTGGACGCCATCGGCGCCCTCCCCGGCTGCCGTCTGGCCGGCGTTTCCCCGCTCTACGCCAGCGATCCGCTCGGTCCGCCGGACCAGCCGCGCTACGTCAACGCCGTCGCCGCGCTGGATACCGGGCTGGAGCCGCTGCAACTGCTCGACGCGCTGCAGAAGATCGAGCTGGAACAGGGCCGGGTCCGCAAGGACGAACGCTGGGGCCCGCGCACGCTGGACCTGGACATCCTGCTGTTCGGCGAGCGGCTGATCGACGAGCCGCGCCTGCGCGTGCCGCACTACCACATGCAGGCGCGCGCCTTCGTGCTCTACCCACTGGCCGACCTGGCCCCGGACCTGCGCCTGGCGGACGGCCGGATGCTGGCGGAGATGCTGGCCGCCTGTCCGTTCGAAGGAATCGAGCGATTGCCCGGATGAACAGCACTGGGCGACGAACGGGTTGCTCAGTAACAGTCCGGTAACACCCCGTAATTGACTTCGGGTCCCCCCATCAGGACTATAAGTGCCCGTTTGCCATGCGCCGGCGCAGAACCGGCCTAACCAGGCAATGTGAAAAAATGTCGCACATGGCCTGTTACGAGGAACACTTTGATGCCTGATGTAACCTTGACCACCCTGCAGGGCATGAAGCAGAGCGGCGAAAAGATCGCCATGCTGACGGCCTACGATGCGACATTCGCGCATATCGCGAGCACGGCGGGAGCCGACGTTCTGCTCATCGGCGATTCCCTGGGCATGGTGCTGCAAGGTCATGACAGCACCCTGCCGGTGACGGTCGGCGAAATGGCCTACCACACCGCCTGCGTGAAGCGCGGCAACAAGGGCTCGCTGATCCTCACCGACCTGCCGTTCTCCTCCGCCACCTCGCTGCAGCAGACCCTGGCCGACTCGGTCGCGGTCATGCAGGCCGGCGCGCAGATGGTCAAGCTGGAAGGCGGCGCCTGGCTGGCCGAGCCGATCATCCGCCTGGCGCAGATGGGCGTGCCGGTGTGCGCGCACCTCGGCCTGACCCCGCAGTCGGTGAACCTGTTCGGCGGCTTCAAGGTCCAGGGCCGCCAGGAAGCCCAGGCGCGCCAGCTGCGCGCCGACGCCATCGCCCTGGAACAGGCCGGCGCCGCCATGCTGCTGCTGGAATGCGTGCCCTCGGCGCTGGCCCAGGAAATCAGCGAAGCGGTGAAGATCCCGGTGATCGGCATCGGCGCCGGCAACGGCACCGACGGCCAGGTGCTGGTGATGCACGACATGCTCGGCCTGTCGCTGTCCGGCCGCAGCCCGAAATTCGTCAGGAACTTCATGGAAGGCCAGCCGGACATCGCCTCGGCCATGGCCGCCTACGTCAAGGCCGTGAAAGACGGCAGCTTCCCGGGCCCCGAACACGGATTCTCCTCATGAACACAGTCAAGACCGTCCGCGAACTGCGCGCCGCCATCGCCCGCGCGCGCGGAGAAGGCAAGCGCATCGCCCTGGTGCCGACCATGGGCAACCTGCACGCCGGGCACGCCGCACTGGTCGCCAAGGCCGGCCAGCGCGCCGACTTCGTGGTCGCCAGCATCTTCGTCAACCCGCTGCAGTTCGGCCCCAGCGAGGACCTGGACAAGTATCCGCGCACCCTCGCCGCCGACCAGGAAAAGCTGCTCGAAGCCGGCTGCCACCTGCTGTTCGCCCCGGGCGTCGAGGAGATGTACCCGGACGGCAACGACGGCCAGACCATCATCAGCGTGCCCGGCGTTTCCGAGGGCATGTGCGGCGCCAGCCGCCCCGGCCATTTCGACGGCGTCGCCACCGTGGTCTGCAAGCTGCTGAACATGGTGCAGCCGGACATGGCGCTGTTCGGCGAGAAGGACTTCCAGCAACTGGCGGTGATCCGCAAGCTGGTGCGCGACCTGAACATTCCCGTGCAGATCTTCGGCGAGCCCACCGTGCGCGCCGAGGACGGCCTGGCGCTGTCCTCGCGCAACGGCTACCTGAACGAAGACCAGCGCGCCGTCGCCCCGGTGATCCAGCGCACCCTGAAGCAGCTCGGCTCGCGCCTGCAGGCCGGCGAGCGCGACTTCGTGCAGCTGATCGCCGACGGCCGCCAGCAGATCGAAGCGGCCGGCCTGCGCGTCGACTACCTGGAAATCCGCGAAGCCGTCGGCCTCAAGCCGGCCCGTGCCGAAGACAGGCAACTGGTCATCCTGGCAGCAGCCTTCCTCGGCAGCACCCGCCTGATCGACAATCTCGCGCTGCAGCTCGACTAACCCGACACGAGGCCCGCCCGGGCCTCGGTAACACCCAGCCACCCCCGTGCCGCCACCAAAAGAAGAGGAGCCCCGTCATGCATGCCATCATGCTCAAGGCCAAACTGCACCGCGCCGAAGTCACCCATGCCGTGCTCGACTATGAAGGCTCCTGCGCCATCGACGGCGAATGGCTGGACCTCTCCGGTATCCGCGAGTACGAACAGATCCAGATCTACAACGTCGACAACGGCGAGCGCTTCACCACCTACGCGATCCGCGCCGAGGAAGGCTCGCGCATGATCTCGGTGAACGGCGCCGCGGCGCACAAGGCCAAGGTTGGCGACCGCGTGATCATCTGCGCCTACGCGCAGTACAGCGAGGCCGAGCTGGCCAACTACCAGCCGCGCATGCTCTACATGGCGCCGGGCAACCAGTTGAGCCACACCAGCAACGCCATCCCGGTGCAGGTCGCCTGATCCACTGGAAAAAGCCCGGAACCCTCCGGGCTTTTTTGCTTTCGAAACACCGTTACAGCCCTTCCGCAGGTATCACATGGAACATCACCTCACCCCGCTGGATGCAACCCGCCTCGGTAGCTGGCAGGCGCTCACCGCGCACCGCCAGGATCTGCAGAACTTCAGCATGCGCCAGGCGTTCGCCGAAGATCCCAAGCGCTTCCAGCGCTTCTCCATCAGCGCCTGCGGCCTGTTCCTCGACTTCTCGAAGAACCTGATCCGTACCGACACCCTCGACCTGCTGGTGGCGCTGGCCAAGGAAGCGCATCTCGACGAGGCGATCCAGGCGATGTTCCGCGGCGAGGTGATCAACGCCTCCGAGCGCCGTCCGGTGCTGCACACCGCGCTGCGCCGGCCGATAGGCGACAAGGTGCTGGTCGATGGCGTCGACGTGATGCCGGAAGTCCATCGCGTGCTGCACCAGATCACCGAGCTGGTCGGCGCGGTGCACAACGGGCTGTGGCGCGGCTATACCGAGAAGCCGATCACCGACGTGGTGAACATCGGCATCGGCGGCTCCTTCCTCGGCCCGCAACTGGTCTCCGAGGCGCTGCTGCCGTTCGCCCAGAAGGGCGTGCGCTGTCACTACCTGGCGAACATCGACGGCAGCGAATTCCGCGAACTGGCCTCGCGCCTGAGCGCCGAGACCACGCTGTTCATCGTGTCCTCGAAGTCCTTCGGCACCCTGGAAACCCTGAAGAATGCCCAGGCCGCGCGCGCCTGGTACCTGGCCATGGGCGGCAACGAGGCCGAGCTGTACCGCCACTTCATCGCGGTATCGAGCAACCGCGAGGCCGCGGCGTCCTTCGGCATCCGTCCGGAAAACGTGTTCCCGATGTGGGACTGGGTCGGCGGGCGCTATTCGCTATGGTCGGCCATCGGCCTGCCGATCGCCATGTCCATCGGCATCTCCAACTTCAAGGAACTGCTGTCCGGCGCCCACAGCATGGACCAGCACTTCCTCACCGCGCCCTTCGCCGGCAACATCCCGATGCTGCTGGCCCTGCTCGGCGTCTGGTACGGCGACTTCTGGGGCGCGCGCAGCCATGCGATCCTGCCCTACGACTACTACCTGCGGAACATCACCGACCACCTGCAGCAGCTGGACATGGAGTCCAACGGCAAGAGCGTGCGCCAGGACGGCACCCCGGTTTCCGCCGGCACCGGCCCGGTGATCTGGGGCGGCGTCGGCTGCAACGGCCAGCACGCCTACCACCAGTTGCTGCACCAGGGCACGCACCTGATCCCGGCCGACTTCATCGTCCCGGTGTCGAGCTACAACCCGGTGGCCGATCATCACCAGTGGCTGTACGCCAACTGCCTGTCGCAGAGCCAGGCGCTGATGCTCGGCAAGACCCGCGCCGAGGCCGAGGCCGAACTGCGCGCCGGCGGCCTGGACGAGGCCGAGGTGCAGCGCCTGGCGCCGCACAAGGTGATCCCCGGCAATCGCCCGAGCAACACCCTGGTGATGGAACGCATCAGCCCCCGCCGCCTCGGCGCGCTGATCGCCATGTACGAGCACAAGGTCTACGTGCAGAGCGTGCTGTGGGGCATCAACGCCTTCGACCAGTGGGGCGTGGAGCTGGGCAAGGAACTGGGCAAGGGCGTCTACGGGCGCCTGGTGGGCAGCGAGGACTCTGCAGCCGAGGATGCGTCCACCCAAGGGCTGATCGACTACTTCCGCGGGCGGCATCGCGGCTGAACCCGATACGCAACGACAGAGCCCGGCCCCGCGCCGGGCTCTTCGTTACCAGCCCCGTTCGCCCCTCCGGCACTTGAACACATCCCCGCATTGGACCAGTCTTGGTCCAGACCTCCATTCCTGCGCACTCACAAAAACAAGGAAGCAGTCATGTTCGAAATCACCGTTCACCCGGTGCCGGACGCCGTTCGCAAGCGTGCCTACCTCGACGACGAGGCCTACCAGCGCCTCTACCGCCAGTCCGTCGAGCAGCCGGAAACCTTCTGGGGCGAACAGGCCAAGGCCTTCCTCGACTGGTTCAAGCCGTGGAACTCCGTACACCATGGCGACTTCGCCAAGGGCCAGGCCACCTGGTTCAAGGGCGGCCAGCTGAACGTCGCCTACAACTGCATCGACCGCCACCTGGAAAAGCGCGCCGACCAGATCGCCATCATCTGGGAAGGCGACAATCCCAGCGAATCCGCGCACATCACCTACCGCAAGCTGCACCACCACGTCTGCCGCCTGGCCAACGTGCTGAAGAGCCGCGGCGTGGAGAAAGGCGACCGGGTGTGCATCTACATGCCGATGATCCCGGAAGCCGCCTACGCCATGCTCGCCTGCGCGCGGATCGGCGCGATCCACTCGGTGGTGTTCGGCGGCTTCTCGCCGGACTCCCTGCGCGACCGCATCCTCGATTCCGACTGCCGCACCGTGATCACCGCCGACGAGGGCGTGCGCGGCGGCAAGTACATCCCGCTCAAGCAGAACGTGGAAAAGGCCCTGAAGGACTGCCCGAAGGTTTCCACCGTGGTGGTGGTCGAGCGCACCAGGGGCGAGATTCCCTGGGTCGAAGGCCGCGACCTCTGGTACCACGAGGCGCTGAAGGCGGCGAGCGACGACTGCGCGCCGGAGCCGATGGACGCCGAGGACCCGCTGTTCATCCTCTACACCTCCGGCTCCACCGGCAAACCCAAGGGCGTGCTGCACACCACCGGCGGCTACCTGCTGGGCTCGGCGATGACCCACAAGTACGTGTTCGACTACCACGACGGCGACATCTTCTGGTGCACCGCCGATGTCGGCTGGGTCACCGGCCACAGCTACATCGTCTACGGCCCGCTGGCCAACGGCGCCACCACCCTGATGTTCGAGGGCGTGCCGAACTATCCGGATTCCTCGCGCTTCTGGCAGGTGATCGACAAGCATCAGGTGAACGTCTTCTACACCGCTCCCACCGCCCTGCGCGCGCTGATGCGCGAAGGCGAGGCGCCGGTGCGGAAGACCTCCCGCGCCAGCCTGCGCCTGCTCGGCTCGGTGGGCGAGCCGATCAACCCGGAAGCCTGGGAGTGGTACTACAACGTGGTCGGAGAACGGCGCTGCCCGATCGTCGACACCTGGTGGCAGACCGAGACCGGCTGCATCCTGATCAGCCCGCTGCCGGGCGCCACCGCGCTCAAGCCCGGCTCGGCGACCCGTCCGTTCTTCGGCGTGCAGCCGGTGCTGCTCGACGAGAAGGGCGAGGAAATCGACGGCCCCGGCGCCGGCGTGCTGACGATCAAGGCCAGCTGGCCGAGCCAGATCCGCAGCGTGTACGGCGATCACCAGCGGATGGTCGATACCTACTTCAAGCCCTACCCCGGCTACTACTTCACCGGCGACGGCGCGCGCCGCGACGAGGATGGCTACTACTGGATCACCGGCCGGGTCGACGACGTGATCAACGTCTCCGGCCACCGCATCGGCACCGCCGAGGTGGAAAGCGCGCTGGTGCTGCACGACGCGGTCGCCGAGGCAGCCGTGGTGGGCTACCCGCACGATCTCAAGGGCCAGGGCATCTACGCCTTCGTCACCGCCATGAGCGGCATCCAGCCCAGCGACGAGCTGAAGCAGGAACTGCTCGCCCTGGTCGGCAAGGAGATCGGCAGTTTCGCCAAGCCCGAACTGATCCAGTGGGCGCCGGCCCTGCCGAAGACCCGTTCGGGCAAGATCATGCGGCGCATCCTGCGCAAGATCGCCTGCAACGAGTTGGAAAACCTCGGCGACACCTCGACGCTGGCCGATCCCGGCGTGGTGCAGGGGCTGATCGACAGCCGGCTGAACCAGTAGCCGGCCCTGGCGACAAGCTTCAGCGGCAAGCGGCAAGCAAGAGGTTACAGTTGTCTGTGCGCTCTAACTTGCAGCTTTCCGCCTGAAGCTCGAAGCTATTCGCCATGGAAAGCATTCGCCGTCACATCGAAAGCCAGGTGCTGAGCCTGACCGGCCTCGCCCTCGGCGGAGTCGATTTCGAATCGCCCAAGGGCGACCCCGGACTGTTCGGGCCGGATTCGGCCTGCTGGAAGGTGCACGGCGACTTCAGCTCGATGCTGATCGGCGGGGTCAGCGCGCTGCTCCTGCAGATGCTGCATCCGCTGGCCCTCGGCGGCGTCTGGGACCACTCCAACTTCCGCGCCGACATGCTCGGCCGCCTGCGCCGCACCGGCCAGTTCATCTCCGCCACCACCTATGGCCCGCGCGCCGACGCGGAGAAGCTGATCGACCGCGTGCGGCGCATCCACGACAACGTGCACGGCACCCTGCCCGACGGCCGCGCCTATTCCGCCAGCGATCCGGACCTGCTGACCTGGGTCCACGTCGCCGAGGTGAGCTGCTTCCTCAAGTCGCACCTGCGCTACCTCAAC
Source organism: Pseudomonas jinjuensis (assembly GCF_900103845.1). GTDB lineage: Bacteria > Pseudomonadota > Gammaproteobacteria > Pseudomonadales > Pseudomonadaceae > Pseudomonas > Pseudomonas jinjuensis. The sequence goes on along the minus strand of NZ_FNIJ01000007.1, from coordinate 272,886 downwards.
CCGGACCTGCCGGGCAGCGAGCAGGACCGCTACTACGACGAGATCGCCCTGGTCGCCGAACGCCTCGGCGCGCGCAACGTGCCGCGGAGTCGCCAGCAGGTCGCCGACTACCTGCAGGACATGCGCCCCCAGCTGCACTGCGACGAGCGCACCCGCGAAGTCGTCGAGGTGCTGCTCGATGCCCCGGCGCCGAGCCACTTCGCCCGCCCCTTCGGCGCCCTGATGCTGCGCGCCGGCATCGACCTGCTGCCGGACTGGGCCGGCGACATGCTCGGCCTGAGCATGAACACCGTGCAGCGCCAGCTGATCCGCGCCAGCGTCAGGCGCAGCGTGCCCCTGCTGCGCTGGGCCGTGCGCAACGGCTCGCTGCACCGGGCCAGGCGGCGCATGGGCCTGCCGCCGCTGCGCTGACGGCGCCGCCCCTCACCTGGAGTGGTGCCGCGCTCCCCTGCCTGTGTCACCATGCCTGTCTCGCGTCATTCCTCCAGAGGACCTGCGTCATGCAAGAAGTCGTTATCGTCGCTGCCACCCGCACCGCCATCGGCAGCTTCCAGGGCTCCCTGTCGTCCATTCCGGCTGCGGAACTGGGCGCCGCGGTCATTCGCCGCCTGCTCGAACAGACCGGCCTCGCCGCCGAGCAGCTGGACGAAGTGATCCTCGGCCAGACCCTCACCGCCGGCGCCGGCCAGAACCCGGCGCGCCAGGCCGCGATCAAGGCCGGCCTGCCGGTCGGCGTGCCGGCGATGACCGTCAACAAGGTCTGCGGCTCCGGCCTCAAGGCGCTGCACCTGGCCGCCCAGGCGATCCGCTGCGGCGACGCCGAGGCGATCATCGCCGGTGGCCAGGAGAGCATGAGCCTGGCGCCCTACGTCATGCCCGGAGCACGCACCGGCTTGCGCATGGGCCACGCGAAGATGGTCGACAGCATGATCAACGACGGCCTGTGGGACGCCTTCAACGACTACCACATGGGCATCACCGCCGAGAACCTGGTGGAGAAGTACGGCCTCAGCCGCGAAGAGCAGGACGCCTTCGCCGCCGAATCCCAGCGCAAGGCAGCAGCCGCCATCGAGGCCGGCCGCTTCAGGGACGAGATCACCCCGATCCTGATCCCGCAGCGCAAGGGCGAGCCGCTGGCCTTCGACACCGACGAGCAGGTCCGCGCCGGCACCACCGCCGAGTCCCTGGCCAAGCTGAAGCCGGCGTTCAGGAAGGACGGCAGCGTCACCGCCGGCAACGCCTCGACCCTCAACGACGGCGCCGCCGCGGTGCTGCTGATGAGCGCACGCAAGGCCGGGCAACTGGGCCTGCCGGTGCTGGCCAGGATCGCCGCCTACGCCAATGCCGGCGTCGATCCGTCGATCATGGGCATCGGCCCGGTATCCGCCACCCGCCGTTGCCTGGAAAAGGCCGGCTGGTCGCTGGACGACCTCGACCTGATCGAGGCCAACGAAGCCTTCGCCGCCCAGGCCCTGTCGGTCGGCAAGGAACTCGGCTGGGACGCTGCGAAAGTGAACGTCAACGGCGGCGCCATCGCCCTCGGCCACCCGATCGGCGCTTCCGGCTGCCGCGTGCTGGTGACCCTGCTGCACGAGATGATCCGCCGCGACGCGAAGAAGGGCCTGGCGACCCTGTGCATCGGCGGCGGCCAGGGCGTGGCGCTGGCTATCGAGCGCTAGGCGAGCTTCGCTTCCCCTCTTCCGCAGGGAGAGGGGAAGCTGCAAAACCGCCCCTTGTCCGCCCGCAATACTCCGCCCAGCCAGCTCCGCCATATTCCGCCGTGGAACTTCAACCCCGTGCCATACTCCTAGGCACGTCACGACGGAAAACGACACTCGCCATGTCCAAAGGATTGAAACGTTTCATCGGCGCCCTGGTGCTGGTGTTCCTTCTTTATTGCCTGCTGGGTTTCCTGATCGTCCCCGGCATCGCCCTGCGCGTCGCCAACCAGCAGCTCGCCAACTACGCGACGGTTCCGGCCCGTCTGGAACGCATCGAGCTCAACCCGCTCAGCCTGGAGCTGACCCTCTGGGGCCTGCACATCGGCCAGCCCGAAGTGCAGCAGGTGGGCTTCCGCCGCCTCTACGCCGATCTGCAATGGGACAGCCTCTGGCAGCGCCAGCTGCACCTTGCCGATGTGCAGCTGGAAGGCCCGCACAGCGAGGTGCTGTTCGCCGAGAACGGCACCCTCAACCTGACCCGGCTGTTCCGCCTGCCGCCCAGCCAGCCGGACGCCGCACCCGCCGGCGAGCCCTTCCCGCTGCGCATCGAGCGCATCCAGGTGGCCGAGGGCAGCCTGCACTTCCTCGACCAGCGTCCCAGCGAGCCGGTGGAGTTCGTCTTCGATCCGTTCGGCTTCGAACTGCACAACCTGACCACCCTGCCCGACCAGGGCGCCGACATGACCCTGGTCGCCACCGGCCCGCACGGCGGCCGGCTGGACTGGAAGGGCGACGTCAGCCTGGTGCCGATCACCTCCAGCGGCACCCTCACGGTCAAGGGCATCCCGCTCAAGGCCTGGTGGCCCTACGTGCGCGACAACGCCCCGCTGGTCCTCGAACAGGGTATGGTCGACCTTTCCTCCGACTATCGCCTGGACCTGTCCGAAGGCACCCAACTGCTGCTGGACAAGACCGCGCTGAACCTGAAGGACCTGTCGCTCAAGGCGCCGGACGACCGCCCCCTGCTCAGGCTGGCCAGCCTGGACGTGGCCGAAACCAGCCTGGACCTGGCCAAGCGCGAGGTGCTGGTGGGCCAGGTCCGCAGCAACGGCCTGGAAACCTGGGCCGCCCGGGAAAAGGACGGCCAGCTGGACTGGCAGAAGCTGTTCGCCAACTTCCAGCCGCCGGTGCGCAAGCCCGCTCCGGCGCCGGACCCCGTTCCCGCTGCCGAACCCGGCGCACAGCCGCCGGCGACCGAGGCAACACCGCCCACGGCAGCGGAAGCGCCCGCCAATGCCGACCAGAAGAATGCCGAACAGCAGCAGGCGCAAACGGCCGAACCTGCACCTGCACCTGCACCTGCACCTGCACCTGCACCTGCACCTGCCGCACAGCCTGAAGTCGCCGAGCCCGCGACACCAGCACCCGAGGCCGCCGAGAAGCCCTGGCATGTGGTGATCCGCGACACCCAGCTGCGCGGCTACAAGGTGCACCTCGCCGACCGCGTGCCCTCTCCGGAAGTGCCGCTGGAAGTCGGTCCGCTCGATCTTGACCTGCAGAACCTCGACAGCCTGCGGACCACGCCATTCGAGCTCAAGCTGAAGACCGGCCTGGGCAACCGCGGCCAGCTCGAAACCAGCGGCCAGGTCGTGCTGGAGCCGCTCAGCGCGAAACTGAAGGTGGTCACCCGCGACATCGACCTGCGTGTCGCCCAGTCCTACCTGTCTCCATTCATTCGCCTGGAACTGCGCAGCGGCTTCCTCGGCAGCGATCTCGCCGTGGACCTGAAGAGCGTCGAGCCTCTGGCCTTCAGCGTCGACGGCAAGGCCGAGGTGAGCCAGCTGCATACCCTGGACACCCTGAAGAGCCGCGACTTCGTCAAATGGCAGTTGCTGACCCTGGACGGCCTCGCCTATCGCCACGGCGACAGCCTGGCGATCCAGCGCGTGTCGCTCGAGCAGCCCTATGCGCGCTTCATCATCAACGAGGACCGCAGCACCAACGTCAGCGAGCTGATCGTCGAGCAGCCGGCCGCCTCCGGCCAGAGCACGGCCTCCAGCTCCGGCTCCGCCCAGGCCGCCGGCAAGCCGCTGGGCATCCACGTCGGTGGCGTGCGCATCAACGACGGCTCGGCCAACTTCGCCGACCTCACCCTGCGCCCCGACTTCGCCACGGCGATCCAGCAGCTCGGCGGCACCATCGGCAGCATCGACAACCGCAACCCGCAGCCGGCCAGCGTCGACGTCAAGGGCCGGGTCGACAGGTACGCGCCGGTGAGCATCAAGGGCAGCCTGAACCCCTTCTCGCCGCTGGAGAAACTGGACATCGCCACCAGCTTCAAGCGCGTCGAGCTGACCACCCTGACGCCCTACTCCGGCAAGTTCGCCGGCTACCGCATCCGCAAGGGCCGGCTGAACCTCGACCTGCACTACCGGATCACCAAGGGCCAGCTGCAGGCGGAGAACAGGGTGCTGGTCGAACACCTGCAGCTCGGCGAGAAGGTCGAAAGCCCGGACGCCGTCGACCTGCCGGTCAAGCTGGCGGTCGCCCTGCTCAAGGACGCCAACGGCAATATCGACATCTCCCTGCCGGTGCAGGGCGACCTGAACAACCCGCAGTTCAGCGTCATGCCGATCGTCTGGCAGACCCTGCGCAACCTGGTGGTGCGTGCGGTGCAGGCGCCGTTCAAGTTCATCGCCGGCCTGGCCGGCGGGGAAGGCCCCGACCTCGGCAACGTGACCTTCGCCGCCGGCTCCAGCGAACTCTCCGGCGACGCCCAGGCCAACCTGGACAAGCTGGCCGAAGCCCTCAAGCAGCGCCCCGCCCTGCGCCTGGAGGTGGAAGGCGTCAGCGCCGCCGCCAGCGACGGACCACCGCTGGCGGAACAGCGCCTGCAGCAGGAATTCCAGGCCAACTACTACCGCATCCTGCAGCGCCGCGGCGAGAAGCTGCCGGCCGACGCCAGCCAGCTGGAAGTACCGGAAGACATGCAACCGGCCCTGCTCGAAGGCATCTACCGCACGCGCCTGAAGCAGCAGCCGCCGGCGGAATGGAAGGAACTCGACGAGGACGAGCGCACGGCCAGACTGCGCAAGGCGGCCGTCGACTCCTGGTCGCAAAGCCAGGCGCTGCTGCGCAAGCTCGGCCAGGAGCGCGCCAAGCAGATCAAGGACTACCTGGTGTCCCGCGGAGGGCTCCCGGACGACCGCATCTATCTGATCGACGTCAGCCTGGGAGAGGCGGAGAATAACGGGGATGTCATCACCCAACTGCATCTGGACAGCGAGTGAACATGAAGTTCCCCCTCCATCTGTGCTGGGCCGCCCTGCTGCTTGCCGGCGCGGCCCAGGCCGAAACCATGCGCTGCGGCAGCGCCCTGGTCAGCGTCGGCGACCGCGCCTGGGAAGTGGAGCAGAAATGCGGCGCGCCGACCCACCGCGACGAGGTGGGCTACACCCTGGGCGGCTACGACCGCCGGGAGTTCCGCATCGAGGAATGGGTCTACGGACCGCGCAACGGCTCCACCTATATCCTCACCTTCGAAGCCAATCGCCTGAAGAGAATCGAATTCAAGCGCAACTGAGGCCGCTTCGACATGCGCATGCCCTATCTCCTGCTCCCGCTGCTCCTGCTCGCCGGACTCGACCTCCAGGCCGCCAGCCTGCGCTGCAACAGCAAGCTGATCAGCACCGGCGACAGCACCAGCGATGTGCTGGCGCGCTGCGGCGAGCCCGTCGACCGTTCGAGCCTGGGCTACAAGGAAGTGGTCGGCGACTGGGGCATGCGCAACGAAGTGCTGGTCGAGGAATGGATCTACGGCCCGTGGAACGGGATGGTCTATTTCGTGCGTTTCGAAGGCAACCGCCTCACCACCATCCAGAGCAGGCGCGGCCAGTGAACGAACGCGCCCCGCCAAGCGGGGCGCGTCATCGATTCACTCGACGGACTTCAGGGCATCGGCGGAGACATCCCTGACGCCCTTGATGCCCTGGGCGGTCTGGACGGCCAGGTCGCGCTCGGCGTCGGACTTGACGGTGCCGGACAGGGAAACCACACCCTTGTTGGTTTCCACCTTGATATTGGTGCCGCTGATGTCCTTGTTGGCGATGAGGCTGGATTTCACCTTGCTGGTGATCCAGGTGTCGGAAACCGCTTCCTCGGCTTTTTGCACCGTGTCATTCGCGGCCAGCGTCGTTGGCTCGGCGAACACCTGACTGGCGGAGAAGCTCAGAGCGGTGGCTGTGGCAGCTGCAAGGGCCAGCTTGTGGAAACGTGGTTTCATTACGGTTTCTCCTGTGCTCTTGGGAAAACTGCGGCCGGTTCCTGGCGACAGTTGCACGATGACCGTCGCAACAGCCGTGCCAGCCCAGCGGCAAAGAAAAAAACCTTTTGGGTCAACGAGTTGCGATCCAGCTAGAAATCGGAGGAATTGGCATTCTGCAAGGCGCCGGCCGGCACCCCGTGCAGATTGCATGATTTTCCGCGAGCTTTTGCACGGACAATAAAAAAGGGCCTCACGATGGAGGCCCTTCTTCAGACTCGGCTAAAAAACTTAAACGCCAGAGGCTTCTGCGGCAGCTACGTCCTTGATGGACAGCTTGATGCGGCCACGGTTGTCCACGTCGAGAACCAGGACCTTGACCTCCTGGCCTTCCTGCAGAACGTCGGTGACCTTGTCGATGCGCTTGTCGCTGATCTGCGAGATGTGCACCAGACCGTCCTTGCCCGGCAGGATGTTGACGAAGGCGCCAAAGTCGACGATGCGCTCGACCTTGCCGACGTAGATCTTGCCGATCTCGGCTTCGGCGGTGATGCCGAGGACGCGCTGCTTGGCAGCTTCAGCGGCTTCCTTGGTTTCGCCGTAGATCTTCACGCTGCCATCGTCTTCGATGTCGATCGAAGCCTTGGTCTCTTCGCAGATGGCGCGGATGGTGGCGCCGCCCTTGCCGATGACGTCACGGATCTTGTCCGAGTCGATCTTCATCTGAATCATGGTCGGAGCGTTTTCCGACAGCTCGGCGCGCGGCTGGGCAATGACCTGGTTCATCTGGCCGAGGATGTTCAGGCGAGCTTCCAGGGCCTGGCCCAGGGCGATCTCCATGATCTCTTCGGTGATGCCGTTGATCTTGATGTCCATCTGCAGGGCGGTGACGCCCTTGTCGGTACCGGCGACCTTGAAGTCCATGTCGCCCAGGTGGTCTTCGTCACCCAGGATGTCGGTCAGGACGGCGAACTTGTCGCCTTCCTTCACCAGACCCATGGCGATGCCGGCAACCGGCGCCTTGACCGGCACACCGGCGTCCATCAGGGCCAGGGAAGCACCGCAAACCGAAGCCATGGAGCTGGAGCCGTTGGACTCGGTGATTTCCGAGACGACACGGATTGTGTACGGGAAGTCAGCCTGGTTCGGCAGCATGGCAGCAACGCTGCGACGCGCCAGACGGCCGTGGCCGATTTCACGACGGCCCGGGCTGCCCATGCGGCCGCACTCGCCCACCGAGAACGGCGGGAAGTTGTAGTGCAGCATGAAGGGGTCCTTGCGCTCGCCTTCCAGGGTGTCGAGCAGCTGGGCATCACGGGCGGTGCCAAGGGTGGCAACGACCAGGGCCTGGGTTTCGCCGCGGGTGAACAGGGCCGAACCGTGGGTCTTGCCGAGGACGCCGACTTCGATCTTCAGCGGGCGGACGGTGCGGGTGTCGCGGCCGTCGATACGCGGTTTGCCGTTGACGATGTTCTCGCGAACGGTGCGGTATTCCAGCAGGCCGAACACGTCCTTGACTTCACCGGCCGGGAATTGGCCTTCGCCCTCACCGGCGAACTTGGCGACGATCTCTTCGCGCAGGGCGTCCAGGGCCGCATAACGGTCCTGCTTGACGGTAACGGTGTAGGCTTCGGAGATGGCGGCACCGAACTCAGCCTTGATCGCGTTGACCAGGGCGGTGTTCTCGACCGGAGCACTCCAGTTCCAGGTCGGCTTGCCGGCTTCGGTAGCCAGCTCGGCGACGGCGCGGATGACCGACTGGAACTCGTCGTGGGCGAACAGCACGGCGCCCAGCATCTGGTCTTCGGTCAGCTCGTCGGCTTCGGATTCAACCATCAGCACGGCATCGGAGGTACCGGCCACGACCATGTCGAGGCTGGAGCTCTGCAGTTGCTCGTAGGTCGGGTTGAGGATGTAGCCGATTTCCGGGTGGAAGCCGACGCGGGCGGCGCCGATCGGACCGGCGAACGGGATGCCGGAGATCGCCAGGGCGGCAGAGGTGCCGATCATGGCGGCGATGTCCGGATCGGACTTCTTGTTGGTCGAAACGACGGTGCAGACGACCTGCACTTCGTTCATGAAACCTTCGGGGAACAGCGGGCGGATCGGACGGTCGATCAGGCGCGAGGTCAGGGTTTCCTTCTCGGAAGGACGGCCTTCACGCTTGAAGAAGCCACCCGGGATGCGGCCGGCGGCGTAGGTCTTTTCCTGGTAGTGGACGGACAGCGGGAAGAAGCCCTTGTTCGGGTCGGCCTGCTTGGCACCCACGACGGTGACCAGCACGGTGACGTCGTCCATGGTGACCAGCACGGCGCCGGTGGCCTGACGGGCGATGCGGCCGGTCTCGAGGGTGACGGTCGATTGACCGAACTGGAATTTCTTGATTACCGGGTTCACGGTGTTTTTCCTTCTCTTTGTTGCCTTGGGGGAAACTGTGGAAATGCCGGGAGTCGGACCCGTTTCATTCCCTTCAAAAAGCGGAAAGCTGGGAGCCCGAAGCCGAAGGCCGGTTGATACCGACTTTCAGCTTCAAGCTCCCAGCCCTCCACTTCAGGCGTACGTCTTAGCGACGCAGGCCCAGGCGACCGATCAGGGCGCTGTAACGAGAGGTGTCCTTGCTCTTCAGGTAGTCCAGCAGCTTGCGGCGCTGGTTGACCATACGGATCAGGCCACGACGGGAGTGGTGGTCCTTGCCGTTGGCCTTGAAGTGATCCTGGAGCTTGTTGATGTTGGCGGACAGCAGTGCAACCTGCACTTCCGGGGAACCGGTGTCGCCTTCAGCCTGCTTGTACTCGTTAACGATCTGGGCTTTTTCTTGGACGCTCAGTGCCATGATGGGGCTTCCTCTGAGGTAACAGGCCAGGGACTTCTCCCTGTGTTCATATAAGAGGAGTGACCGTGCCTGTTGACAGCCATCCTCGGTTTTCGATCCTTACGACCGAATCAGTCGACGCGGGGCGATTCGCCCGTCGTCCGTCACCTCACCGATACCGATGAAGCGACCTTCATGATCCTGCACGCGCATCCAGCCGAACTTCGGCGCCTCCGGTGCACGCACCGGTTGGCCGTGCAGCCAGTAATAGGCGCTGTGTTCGGAAAGCTGGATCAGCGGCCAGTGTTCCAGACCCGCATCCACCGGCATCATGAAGCGATCGAGCGCTTCGTTGCCGCCTTCGGCATGGGCCTGCTCCAGGACATCCAGGCTGATCGCCTGGGCCAGTCCGAACGGACCTGCCTGGGTGCGCCGCAGCGCCGCCACATGCGCACCGCAACCGAGGGCCTGGCCGATGTCCTCGACCAGCGTGCGCACGTAGGTGCCCTTGCTGCAGGCTACCGCCAGGGTCGCACAGGGCGACTGGAAGGCGAGCAGATCCAGGCGCGCAATAGTAACAGAACGCGCCTCGCGCTCCACTACCTCTCCTGCACGCGCCAGCTTGTAAAGCGGCTGGCCGTCCTTCTTCAGCGCCGAGTACATCGGCGGGACCTGCTCTATCTCGCCACGGAAGCGTGGCAGCACGGCCTCCAGCTGCTCCCGACCGACGGTCACCTCGCGCTCTTCGAGGACTTCGCCCTCGGCGTCGCCGGTGGTGGTGGTCACGCCCAGATGGGCGACCGTCTCGTAGCACTTGTCGGCATCCAGCAGGTACTGGGAGAACTTGGTCGCCTCGCCGAAGCACAGCGGCAGCACCCCGGTGGCCAGCGGATCGAGGCTGCCGGTGTGGCCGGCCTTCTCCGCATTGAGCAGCCAGCGCACCTTCTGCAGCGCCTGGTTGGAGCTCATGCCGCGCGGCTTGTCCAGCACCAGCACGCCGCTGACCGCGCGGCGAATACGTTTCACCTGGGCCACGCCTTACTCCTCGGAATCGCCATGGCGGCGATCTTCCGCCACCGCCCGATCGATCAGCGCGGACAGCTCGGCGCCGCGGCGGATGCTTTCGTCATAGTGGAAATGCAACTGCGGCACGCTGCGCAGCTTCATCACCTTGCCCAGCATCATGCGCAGGAAGCCGGCGGCTTCCTTGAGAATCTCCATGTTCAGCGCGATCTTCTGCGCGTCATCCTGGCCCATCACGGTGACGAACACCTTGGCGTGAGCCAGGTCGCGGCTCACGTCGACCCCGGTGATGGTCACCAGGCCGAGGCGCGGATCCTTGATCTCGCGCTGGATCAGCAGAGCCAGTTCACGCTGCATCTGATCGCCGATGCGCTGGGTGCGGCTGTAGTCTTTTGCCATTTTCCTAACCTGCTTCCAGCGGCCCTGCGGCCACCGGACAAATAAGCGACAAACGCCCGGGACAGCGGAAAGCCGTCCCGGGCGCTGCGGTTGCGCTCACCTCATCAGAGGCTGCGAGCGACCTCGACCTTCTCGAACACTTCGATCTTGTCGCCGACCTTGACGTCGTTGTAGCTCTTCACGCCGATACCGCACTCCATGCCGGCACGGACTTCGGCGACGTCGTCCTTGAAGCGGCGCAGCGATTCCAGCTCGCCCTCGAAGATCACCACGTCGTCGCGCAGTACGCGGATCGGACGGTTGCGGTGCACGAGGCCCTCGACCACCATGCAGCCGGCGATGGCGCCGAACTTCGGCGAACGGAACACGTCGCGGACTTCGGCGATACCCAGGATGTTCTCGCGAACATCGCTGCCAAGCATGCCGGTCAGAGCCTTCTTCACGTCTTCGATGATGTCGTAGATAACGTTGTAGTAACGCATATCCAGACCTTCGGACTCGACGATCTTCCGTGCACCGGCATCGGCGCGCACGTTGAAGCCGAACAGCACAGCGTTGGAGGCCAGCGCCAGGTTGGCATCGGACTCGGTGATGCCACCTACACCGCCGCCGACCACGCGAACCTGTACTTCGTCGTTGCCCAGGCCGCTGAGGGAACCCTGGAGCGCTTCCAGCGAACCACGGACGTCGGATTTGAGGACGATGTTGAGCGTCTTCTTCTCTTCCTGGCCCATGTTCTCGAAGATGTTTTCCAGCTTCGAGGACTGCTGGCGAGCGAGCTTGACCTCGCGGAACTTGCCCTGACGGAACAGAGCGACTTCGCGTGCCTTCTTCTCGTCGGCAACCACGGTCAGGTCGTCACCGGCTTCCGGAGTTCCATCCAGACCGAGGATCTCGACCGGAATGGCCGGACCGGCTTCCTTCACCGGCTTGCCGTTCTCGTCGAGCATGGCGCGCACACGGCCGTAGTTCACGCCGCAGAGGACCATGTCGCCCTGACGCAGGGTACCGTCCTGAACCAGCACTGTGGCTACCGGGCCACGGCCCTTGTCCAGACGCGATTCGACGACGACACCGCGACCCGGTGCCGACGGAGTGGCAGTCAACTCGAGAATCTCGGCCTGCAGAAGCACGGCTTCGAGCAGCTCGTCGACGCCGGTACCCATCTTGGCGGATACGTGGACAAAGGGAGCATCGCCACCCCACTCTTCCGGAATCACGTCCAGAGCGGCCAGGCCGTTCTTGATGTTGTCCGGGTTGGCGTCCGGCTTGTCGATCTTGTTCACCGCGACCACGATCGGAACCCCTGCCGCTTTCGCGTGCTGCACGGCTTCCTGGGTCTGCGGCATCACACCATCGTCTGCCGCCACGACCAGAATCACGATGTCGGTCGCCTGGGCACCGCGGGCACGCATCGCGGTGAACGCGGCATGGCCAGGGGTGTCGAGGAAGGTGACCATGCCACGCTCGGTTTCCACGTGGTAGGCACCGATGTGCTGGGTAATGCCACCGGCCTCACCGGCCGCGACCTTGGCGCGCCGAATGTAGTCGAGCAGAGAAGTCTTGCCGTGGTCGACGTGACCCATCACGGTCACCACCGGTGCACGCGACACATGCTCACCCTCGAACTTCAACAGCTCGGCGAGTTGCTCTTCCAGTGCGTTCTCGCTGACCAGCTTGACCTTATGGCCAAACTCTTCGGCGACCAGCTGGGCGGTTTCCTGGTCAAGAACCTGGTTGATGGTCACCGGAGTGCCCATCTTGAACATGAACTTGACGACATCAGCGCCCTTGACCGCCATCTGCTGGGCAAGGTCGCCCACAGTGATGGTCTCGCCAATGCTGACTTCGCGCACGATGGGGCCGGTCGGGCTCTGGAAGCCGTGCTGATTGCGCTTCTTCAGTTTCCCCTTGCCGCGACCGCCACGACGGCCGAAGCCTTCGTCGTCGTCCACGCCACTGCGCACGACGCGCGGAGCACTGGTCTTTTCCTTTTCCTTGATCGACGGGCGATGCTGCGCATTCTTGCGATCGCGACGCTCGTCGTCTTCCGTGCGCTTCGGTGCGCGACGGACTTCTTCCTTCTTGCGCTCGTCGGCGGCCGGAGCGGGAGCAGGCGCTGCAGCAACCGGCGCAGGAACCACTGCCGGTGCAGGCGCGGCCTGGCGAGCTTCCGTAGTCTGACGGGCAGCCTCGGCCTGACGGCGAGCCTCCTCTTCGGCTGCACGCTTACGCGCCTCTTCCTCGGCTTTCAGGCGAGCAGCTTCCTCGGCGGCACGCTGCTCTTCGAGCTCGCGCTGACGCTCAGCTTCCAGCTCATCCGGGCTGCGCTTGACGTAGGTTTTCTTCTTTCGAACCTCGACACTCACAGTCTTGCTGCCAGCGACCCTCAGGGTCGTGGTGGTCTTGCGCTGCAGGGTAATCTTGCGCGGTTCTTCCAGGCGATCACCGTGGCTGCCCTTCAGATGAGCCAGCAGCGCCTGCTTCTCGCCGTCGGTCACCACCTGTTCAGCGGTAGTGTGCGGCAGTCCAGCCTCACGCATCTGCTGCAGCAGGCGCTCCACCGGCGTATCGACCGTTTTGGCCAGTTCTTTCACCGTGACTTGCGTCATGCATTTCTCTCCTCAGGCCGCGAATGCTTACTCGAACCAATGGGCCCGGGCGGCCATGATCAACTTGCCAGCACGCTCTTCATCCATTCCATCGATGTCGAGCAGGTCGTCAATGGACTGCTCGGCAAGATCTTCACGGGTGGTTACGCCACGCAGCGCCAGGTCGCGGGCCAGCTCCTTGGTCATGCCATCGAGGCTGAGCAGGTCTTCGGCCGGTTGCGCGTCGGCAAGCTTTTCTTCAGTTGCGATGGCCTTGGTCAGCAGGCGGTCCTTGGCTCGCGAGCGCAGCTCGTTGACGATTTCCTCGTCGAAGCCTTCGATGCTGAGCATCTCTTCCATCGGTACGTAGGCAATTTCTTCCAGGGTGGTGAATCCTTCTTCAACCAGTACCTGGGCGAGTTCCTCATCGACATCCAGCTCGTCGACGAAGCGCTGCAGGACGTCGCCAGTCTCGGCCTGCTGCTTGGCCTGGATATCGGCCTCGGTCATCACGTTCAGGGTCCAGCCGGTCAGCTGGCTGGCCAGACGCACGTTCTGGCCGCTACGGCCGATGGCCTGGGCCAGGTTGTCCTCGGCGACGGCGATATCCATGGTGTGGGTATCCTCGTCGACGATGATCGCCGCCACCTCGGCCGGGGCCATGGCGTTGATCACGAATTGTGCGGGGTTGTCATCCCACAGCACGATGTCCACACGCTCGCCGCCCAGCTCGCCGGATACGGCCTGGACGCGGGAACCACGCATGCCGATGCAGGCGCCCTGCGGGTCGATGCGCTTGTCCTTGGAGCGAACGGCGATCTTGGCGCGCGAACCCGGGTCACGGGCGGCGGCCATCACGTCGATCAGTTGCTCGGCGATTTCCGGCACCTCGATGCGGAACAGCTCCACCAGCATTTCCGGCGCGGTACGCGACAGGACCAGCTGCGGACCGCGGTTCTCGCTGCGGATTTCCTTGAGCAGGGCGCGTACGCGGGTACCGACGCGGAAGGTCTCGCGCGGGATGATCTGGTCGCGGGCCAGCAGCGCCTCGGCGTTGTTGCCGAGATCGACGATGACGTTGTCGCGGGTGACCTTCTTCACGGTACCGGAGATGATCTCGCCGACCTTCTCGCGGTAGGCGTCGACCACCTGGGCACGCTCGGCTTCGCGAACCTTCTGCACGATGACCTGCTTGGCGGTCTGTGCGGCGATGCGGCCGAACTCGATGGACTCGATCTTCTCCTCGATGACGTCACCGGCCTTGGCGCCCGGGTGGCTTTCCTGCACGTCCTCGACGGTCAGTTCGGCCGACGGGTTGGAGTAGTCCTCGTCCTCGACGATGGTCCAGCGGCGGAAAGTATCGTAGTTGCCGTTGGAGCGGTTGATCTGCACGCGCAGATCGACCTCGTCTTCGAAACGCTTCTTGGTGGCAGTCGCCAGAGCCAGTTCCAGCGCTTCGAAAATCACGCCAGGCGGTACCCCCTTCTCGTTGGATACCGACTCAACAACCAGCAGTACTTCTTTGCTCATCGTACGCCTCGCCTTTCAATCCATTGGAACCCGCTGATTCGCGGCTCACTCAAATCGGGGAATGATGTTGGCCTTATCGATCGACTCGATCGGCAGCAGGTATTCATGATCATCCACCAGGACCACCACATCCTGCTCCTCCACACCACGGAGAATGCCCTGGAAGTTGCGCCGCCGTTCGTAGGGCGTGCGCAATCTGATCTTGACCTGCTCGCCAACGTAGCGCGCGAACTGTTCGAGGGTGAACAGCGGCCTGTCCATGCCCGGCGACGACACCTCGAGGGTGTATTCGCCAGTGATGGGGTCCTCGACATCGAGCACCCCGCTGACCTGACGGCTGACCGTCTCGCAGTCGTCGATCAGGATGCCTTCGGGACGATCGATATAAACCCGGAGCAGGGAATGGCGCCCCTGGGAGATGAATTCCAGGCCCCAGCACTCATAGCCAAGCGCTTCTACTACAGGGGCCAACAAGGCCTGCAACTGATCTAGCTTGCTCGACACCTGATCGCCTCGCGTATGCTGTAGAAACAAAAAATGGGCGAAACGCCCATCCCTATTTGCCGCCCAGAACCGGCGGCGCGGACTGTCCAGCTAGCAAAAAGCCCCTTAAAAGGGGCTCTGCCAAACTGGTTGCGGGAGCTGGATTTGAACCAACGACCTTCGGGTTATGAGCCCGACGAGCTACCAGACTGCTCCATCCCGCGTCAAAGCTGGTGCAAAATTATACAGTTACCGATACTTCCGGTCAACCGACCGCACCTGAACGACAAGGCCCGCATCGCGGGCCCTTCGTATAATGGTACCGAGGAGGGGACTCGAACCCCTACAGCCTATGGCCACTACCACCTCAAGGTAGCGTGTCTACCAATTCCACCACCTCGGCATCAAACCTTTACTTCTGCTCGGGCGCCGCCGGAACGTCGCCTTCGCTGGCAGCAGGCTTCTGCTGCTCTTGCGGTACCGGCACATCGCTTGCTGCCGGCGCCTGCTCTTGCCTCTGTTCGATCACCGCCGGATCAGGTAACCCGACGTTGCGTATCATATCAGCTTTTTCTTTAGCGAAATACGCTAAACCCAAGCTGGTAATGAAAAAAACCGCAGCAAGTATAGCAGTGAAACGACTCAGGAAGGTAGCAGAACCCTGACTACCGAACACCGTGGCGGAAGCACCTGCCCCGAAGGAGGCCCCCGCGTCCGCGCCCTTGCCGTGCTGCAGCAGCACCAGAGCCACCAGCCCCAGAGCCATTACCAGATGCACCACGATTACTACTGTTTCGAGCATTTCTCAGCTTCCCGCAGCGCAGCAAATTGCGCCGAACTCGTCCGCATTGAGAGAGGCTCCACCAACAAGCCCCCCGTCTATATCCGGCATACCGAACAGCTCAGCAGCATTCGCCGCTTTGACACTGCCGCCGTAGAGGAGACGAACTCCCTGGGCGACTTCGGCACTTTCCGCCGCCAACTGCGCACGGATCGCCGCATGCACTTCCTGAGCCTGTTCAGGCGAGGCGGTCAGCCCCGTCCCGATTGCCCATACCGGCTCGTAAGCCACGATGGCGCGGGAAAACACCCCAACGCCCAGATCCTCGATTATCGCGCCCAACTGCCGCCCGACAACCTCAAGAGTCCTGCCCGCCTCGCGCTCCTCGCGGGTCTCGCCAATGCAGAGCACCGGAACAAGACCGCACGCCTGGGCCGCAGCAAACTTCCGACTGACGACTTCGTCGCTTTCGCCCAGCAACTGGCGGCGCTCGGAATGGCCGACCAGAACCAGGCTGCAACCTACATCAGCCAGTTGGCTGGCAGCAACCTCACCCGTGAGAGCGCCCTGCCCCGGTTCGACCGCGCAGTTCTGCGCACCGACCGAAACCGGTTTGCCTTCCAGCCCTTGCAGGGCCTGGTCGACATAGACGAACGGCGGAAACACCGCGACGTCGACATCTTTCGGCAACGCCAGCTCTTGCAGGCCTTTGATCAGTTCCGAAACACTGGAACGGGTACCGTGCATTTTCCAATTGCCGGCTACTAACGCTCGCCGCATGCTGTACCTCGCTGAGCAAAGTGGGCGCAGATATTACTCAACGAAAAAACGAGTTGCAAGAGAAATCAAGCACATACCTCGGAAACAACCTTGGCGAGCTGTTCCGCATGGGCACGCACCTGCTTCTCATCATCGCCTTCGACCATCACCCGCACCAGCGGCTCGGTCCCGGACTTGCGCAGCAACACGCGACCACGCCCGGCCATGCTCTCGGTTACCCGGGCGCATGCGTCCTTGACCGCCGGATGCTCCAGCGGATCGACGCCACCGCCCTGGAAACGCACGTTCAGCAGCACCTGCGGGAACATGCGAATGCCGGTGCGCGCCTCGGCCAGGGTCTGGTCGCGATGTTTCAGCGCCATCAGCACCTGCAGCGCGGCGATGATCGCATCCCCGGTGGTCGTATGCTGGCAGCAGACCACATGACCGGAATTCTCGCCGCCGAGCGTCCAGTTCCGCGCCAGCAGTTCGGCCATGACATAGCGATCGCCGACCTTGGCACGGGCGAAGGGAATGTCCATCTCCTTCAGGGCCAGTTCGAGGCCCAGGTTGCTCATCAGGGTGCCGACCACGCCACCGTCCAGCCGTCCACGCTCCTTGAGGTCGCGGGCGATCAGGAAGAGGATCTCGTCGCCGTCCACCACCGCGCCGGTATGGTCGACCATCATCACCCGGTCGCCGTCGCCATCGAAGGCGATACCCATGTCGGCATGCTCGGCGATCACCGCCTTGCGCAGGGTTTCGATATGAGTCGAACCGCAACCCTCGTTGATGTTCAATCCGTTCGGCTCCCCGCCGATCACCGACACCTGCGCGCCCAGCTCGCGGAATACGCTCGGCGCGACCTTGTAGGTGGCACCATGGGCGCAGTCGAGAACCACTTTCAGCCCGGCGAAATCGGTGCTGGTGGGCACGCTGCTCTTGCAGAACTCGATATAGCGCCCCGCGGCATCGTTGATCCGCGAAACCTTGCCCAGACGGGCGGACTCGACCACCGACATCGGCGTGTCGAGCAATTCCTCGATGACCAGCTCTACCTCGTCCGGCAGCTTGGTGCCCTGGCCGGAGAAGAACTTGATGCCGTTGTCGTCGTGCGGGTTGTGCGAGGCGCTGATGACGATGCCTGCCTCGGCGTGGAAGGTGCGGGTCAGGTAGGCGATGCCCGGAGTCGGCATCGGCCCGAGCAGCATCACGTCGGCACCGGCAGCCGACAGACCAGCCTCCAGCGCGGACTCGAACATGTAACCGGAAATCCGCGTGTCCTTGCCGACCAGTACGCGGCACTTGCCCTGCTTGCGGAAGGCCATGCCCACTGCCCAACCCAGCTTGAGCACGAAATCCGGAGTGATCGGCGGAGTTCCTACCCGCCCGCGAATCCCGTCGGTGCCGAAATATTTTCTGCTCATGCCTGAATCTCTTCCTCTCGCGATTTTTCCACCGCGTCAATCATTCGAATGACGTCCACCGTCTCGGCGACATCATGTACCCGGATGATGCTTGCCCCCCTGGCTACCGCCAGGGCGGCCAGGGCAAGGCTGCCATACAGTCGCTCACCCACTTCCCGCCCCAGGGCCCGGCCGACCATGCTCTTGCGCGAGACGCCGACCAGCAACGGGCAGCCCAGTTGCAGAAGCCTTTCCATCTGCCGGAACAGGCTGAGATTGTGCACCTGGGTCTTGGCAAAGCCGAAGCCAGGGTCCAGCACGATCCGCTCCCGCGGAATCCCGGCCTCGGCGCACACCCGCATGCGCTGCAGCAGGAAGTCGTGCACTTCGGTGAAGATATCCGGATAACGCGGATCGTCCTGCATGTTGCCCGGCTCCCCGCGCATGTGCATCAGGCACACCGGCAACCCGGTATCGACGGCCGCATCCAGCGCGCCGTCACGTTGCAGGGAACGCACGTCGTTGATCAGACCGGCACCCAGGCGGGCGGATTCGCGCATCACCGACGGCGTCGAAGTGTCCACCGAGATGACCACATCCAGCTCGCGGGCGATCGCTTCGACCACCGGCGCCACGCGCTCCAGCTCCTCCTTGGGAGAAACCGGCCGGGCCCCGGGGCGAGTGGACTCGCCGCCGATGTCGATCAGCGTCGCACCGGCCTCCACCATCTCCGCCGCATGGCGCAGGGCAATATCCAGCTGATTGAAGCGACCGCCGTCCGAGAAGGAGTCCGGGGTGACATTGAGGATGCCCATGACATGCGGGCGCGTTAAATCAAGAACCCGGTTGCCACAGGGCAACCGGGTCGGGTGTTGCGGAAAACTCATCTGGTTCTCTCAGTGCTCGCCAGCCGGACCACCGATGGGGGTTTCCTTGCGGCCACCTTCTTCGTGAGGGGTGCTCGCCGAGCCGGAGCCGCCACCTTCCCAGTCACGCGGCTCGCGCGGAATACGACCCGCCATGATGTCGTCGATCTGATCGGCATCGATGGTTTCGTACTTCATCAGCGCATCGGCCATCATGTCCAGCTTGTCGCGGTTCTCTTCCAGCAGGCGCTTGGCGGTGCCGTAGCACTCGTCGATGATGCGCCGCACTTCCTGGTCGATCGCCTTCGCCGTTTCACCGGACAGACTGGCGTGCTGACCACCAGCGCTGCGACCGAGGAATACCTCGCCCTCCTCTTCCGCATACATCAGCGGACCGAGTTTCTCGGACAGGCCCCACTTGGTCACCATGTTCCGCGCCAACTGGGTGGCGCGCATGATGTCGTTGGATGCTCCGGTGGTGACGCCTTCGAAGCCGAGGGTCATCTCTTCCGCGATACGGCCACCGAACAGCGAGCAGATCTGGCTCTCCAGCGCGCGCTTGGACAGGCTGTAGCGGTCCTCTTCCGGGAGGAACATGGTCACACCCAGCGCACGGCCGCGCGGGATGATGGAAACCTTGTAGACCGGGTCGTGCTCCGGCACCAGGCGGCCGACGATGGCGTGGCCGGCCTCGTGGAAGGCGGTGTTCTTCTTCTCCTTCTCGGACATGACCATGGTCTTGCGCTCGGCGCCCATCATGATCTTGTCCTTGGCCAGTTCGAACTCGCGCATGTCGACGATGCGCTTGTTGGAGCGCGCGGCGAACAGCGAAGCCTCGTTGACCAGGTTGGCCAGGTCGGCGCCGGAGAAACCCGGAGTACCGCGCGCGATGACCGCCGGCTCGACGTTCTCGCCCAGCGGCACCTTGCGCATGTGAACCTTGAGGATCTGCTCGCGGCCACGGATGTCCGGCAGGCCGACCACCACCTGGCGGTCGAAGCGGCCCGGACGCAGTAGCGCCGGGTCGAGCACGTCCGGACGGTTGGTCGCGGCGATGACGATGATGCCATCGTTCATCTCGAAGCCGTCCATCTCCACCAGCAACTGGTTGAGGGTCTGTTCGCGCTCGTCGTGACCGCCACCCAGGCCGGCGCCACGATGGCGGCCGACGGCGTCGATCTCGTCGATGAAGATGATGCAGGGGGCGTGTTTCTTCGCCTGGTCGAACATGTCGCGGACACGGGACGCACCCACGCCGACGAACATCTCGACGAAGTCGGAACCGGAAATGGTGAAGAACGGAACCTTGGCCTCACCGGCGATGGCTTTCGCCAGCAGGGTCTTGCCGGTGCCGGGCGGACCGACCATCAGCACGCCACGCGGGATGCGGCCACCCAGGCGCTGGAACTTGCCCGGATCGCGGAGGAATTCGACCAGTTCGCTGACTTCTTCCTTGGCCTCGTCGCAGCCGGCGACGTCGGCGAAGGTGGTCTTCACCTGATCCTCGGAAAGCAGGCGCGCCTTGCTCTTGCCGAAGCTCATCGGGCCGCCGCGGCCACCGCCGCCGCCCTGCATCTGGCGCATGAAGAACATGAACACGGCAATGATCACGAGAATCGGGAAGCTGGCGACCAGCAACTGGGTCCAGATGCTCTGCTGCTCGGGCTGCTTGCCCTCGACGACCACGTTGTTGTTGACCAGATCGCCGATCAGGCCGTTGTCCTGAATGGCCGGACGGATGGTCTTGAAGGTGTCGCCATCCGCACGCTTGCCGGTGATGACGTAGCCATCCACGGTCACGCGCTCGACCTTGCCGTCCTTCACCTGCTGGATGAAGTCGGAATAATTCAGTGTCTGCGGCTCACTGGGGCTGGAGAAGTTGTTCATCACGGTGACCAGCACCGCTGCGATGATCAGCCACAGGATCAGGTTCTTTGCCATGTCGTTCAATTGACTACCCTCTGAAGCCGGCTCCGCCCTGGAAACCGCTTCGCACGACGGCCAGACTCCTTCCGGCCAAATTACTACACAACTCCCGCCCCAAGCAGGAGCCGTCTGTAACCCTTTATGAACTCCGGAGCACGCCGGCACAAGCGAAGCTTGAGGGCTGCCGACCGGCAGCCGGCCCATTCAGGGCAGTCTAGGCGCCTCGAAAGCCCCGTGCGAGCAGATATTGCTCGCGCGAGCGGTCCCGCGACGACAGGGGTTTGCGCATCTGCACCTTGTCGAAATTCTCGCGAACGCTCTTCAGGTAGGCATCGAAGCCTTCGCCCTGGAAGATCTTGATCAGGAAATCGCCGCCCGGACGCAATACCCGGGTGCAGAGATCCAGCGCCAGCTCGCAGAGGAACATGGCACGGGGCATGTCCACGGCGGGCAATCCACTCATATTGGGGGCCATGTCCGAAATCACAAGGTCCACCGGGTTTTCGCCGATGGCCTCGAGCAATCTGGCGAAGACCTCGTCCTCGGTGAAGTCGCCCTGGATGAAGGTGACGTCCGGGATGCTGTCCATCGGCAGGATGTCCGAGGCGATCAGGGTGCCCTTGTCGCCGATCACCCGGCTGGTGACCTGGGACCAGCCGCCCGGCGCGGCGCCGAGGTCGACCACGGTCATGCCCGGACGCAGGATGCGATCCTTTTCCTGGATTTCCAGCAGCTTGTAGCTGGCGCGCGAGCGATAGCCGTCGCGCTGTGCCATCTTCACGTACGGATCGTCGAAATGTTCTTTCAGCCAGCGATGGCTAGTCTTGGAACGGGCCACGTATTACCTCGTCTGAGCGGCATCCCGGTATAACCGAAACTCGGGTAGAATATCCGCCTTTTTCCCAGGGGTCAGATTATGGCGCTCTCTCAGGAGCAGAAAAAGCAGTTCAAATCTATCGGGCATCACCTGAAACCCGTATTGACCGTCGCTGAAAACGGTCTGTCGGAAGGCGTGATGGCCGAACTCGAGCGTGCGCTCAACGATCATGAACTGATCAAGGTGCAGTTCCGCATCGCCGAACGCGACGACCGTCGCGCGCTGATCGACGAGCTCTGCCAGAATGGCAGCTGCGAACTGGTCCAGGTCATCGGCAAGATGGCGCTGATCTATCGCCGCAATCCCAAGCCGAACCGCAACCTGTCGAACATCAGCCGCTACAGCGGCCTGTAACCGCAAAGGCCATGCGAGAGCGACGAGCTCTCGCAAGCCTTCAGGCTTCCCTTCCCGGCGCCGGCTGCAGCACCAGCAGCAATCCGCACAGCGCCAGCACCAGATAGTTGAACAGCAGCCAGCGCTGGGCGTCCGGCGCGATGCCGTGCACGGCGAAATAGCAGCCGACCATCGCCAGCACCGCGAGCAGCAACTGGCCGCGCAGGTCGCGCCAGAGGCTGGCGAAGCCGCGGGCCAGCACCAGAACCAGCGCCTGCAGCGCCGCGCAGAAGCCGGCGAAGCCCACCAGCAGCGGAATCAGCGTATCGGCCACCGATTCCACCAGCAGCGGCGCCAGGCCGATCTTCTCCAGTGCAGGCAGGACCACGAAACGCAACAGCCAGAGACCGCCGACCCAGAAAGTCTGGGCCAGCAGCCAACTGGCGGTTCCGGCTTGCAGGGATTGGCGGTCAGTCGTGGCGGACTTCAACGATCTCGTACTCGACTTCGCCGCCCGGCGTCCTGACGATCACCGAGTCCCCTTCGGTCTTGCCGATCAGGGCGCGGGCGATGGGCGAGTTCACCGAGATCTTGCTGCGCTTGATGTCGGCCTCGTCGTCACCGACGATCTGGTAGGTCACGGTCTCGTCGGTATCGACGTTGGCGATGTCCACCGTGGTACCGAAGATCACCTTGCCGGTATGCGGGATCGCCGAGACATCGATGATCTGGGCATTGGACAGCTTGGCTTCGATATCGCGGATGCGCGCCTCGGACATGCCCTGCTGCTCGCGGGCGGCATGGTACTCGGCGTTTTCCTTGAGGTCGCCCAGCTCACGCGCTTCGGCGATGGCCTGGGTGATCTGCGGGCGCAGCACGGTCTTCAGGTGTTTCAGCTCTTCTTCCAGGGCGCGGGCGCCCTGGACGGTCATGGGGAACTTGCTCATGCGTTGATTCCTGCATGCAGATCCTGCAGCCGGCGAACGGTCTTCTCAGGACCGAACTTGAGCGCCTCGCAGATCGCCTGACCAGCCGCGATGGTGGTGGTGCAGTAGATCTTGTGCTGCAGGGCGTTACGACGGATCGAGTAGGAGTCGGCGATGGACTGACGCCCCTCGGTGGTGTTGATGATGAGGGTAACCTCATCGTTCTTGATCATGTCAACGACATGGGGACGGCCTTCCGTCACCTTGTTCACGCGACGGACCGGCAGGCCGGCCGCCTCGATCACCTTGGCGGTGCCGGAGGTGGCGACCACCTCGAAGCCCAGCTCGATCAGGTCACGGGCGACCTGGACCACCATCGGCTTGTCGTCCTCGCGCACGCTGATGAACACGGTGCCGGAGCTCGGCAGAACCTCGCTGGCACCCATCTGGGCCTTGGCGAAGGCCTCGCCGAAGGTGTCGCCGACACCCATCACCTCGCCGGTGGACTTCATTTCCGGGCCGAGGATCGGGTCGACGCCGGGGAACTTGGCGAACGGGAACACCGCTTCCTTGACGCTGAAGTACGGCGGAATGATTTCCTCGGTGTAGCCGATCTCTTTCAGGGACTTGCCGGCCATGGCACGGGCAGCCACCTTGGCCAGCGACTCGCCGACGCACTTGGAGACGAACGGCACGGTACGCGAGGCGCGCGGGTTCACTTCGATGACGTAGATGTCTTCGCCCTGCACGGCCATCTGCACATTCATCAGGCCGACCACGCCGAGCTCCAGGGCCATCTTCTTGACCTGCTCGCGGATCTCGTCCTGGATGTGCTTGGGCAGCGAGTACGGCGGCAGCGAGCAGGCGGAGTCGCCGGAGTGCACGCCGGCCTGTTCGATGTGCTGCATGATCGCGCCGATCACCACGGTCTCGCCGTCGCAGACCGCGTCGATGTCGACCTCGATGGCGCAGTTGAGGAAGCGGTCCAGCAGCACCGGGCTGTCGTTGGAGACTTTCACCGCCTCGCGCATGTAGCGCTTGAGCTCTTCTTCCTGGTAGACGATCTCCATCGCGCGGCCGCCCAGTACGTAGGACGGGCGCACCACCATCGGGTAGCCGATGCCCTTCGACAGGGCCAGGGCCTCGTCCTCGCTGCGCGCGGTGGCGTTGGCCGGCTGGCGCAGGTTGAGGCGCTGCACCATCTGCTGGAAGCGCTCGCGGTCTTCGGCGCGGTCGATGGCGTCCGGGGAGGTACCGATGATCGGCACACCGGCCTCTTCCAGGGCGCGGCAGAGTTTCAGCGGGGTCTGGCCGCCGTACTGCACGATCACGCCCTTGGGCTGCTCGACGCGGACGATCTCCAGCACGTCTTCCAGGGTCACCGGCTCGAAGTACAGGCGGTCGGAGGTGTCGTAGTCGGTGGAGACGGTTTCCGGGTTGCAGTTGACCATGATGGTCTCGTAGCCGTCTTCACGCATCGCCAGCGCCGCGTGCACGCAGCAGTAGTCGAACTCGATGCCCTGGCCGATGCGGTTCGGACCGCCGCCGAGGATCATGATCTTGTCGCGGCCGGACGGATTGGCCTCGCACTCTTCCTCGTAGGTCGAGTACATGTAGGCGGTATCGGTGGCGAATTCGGCGGCGCAGGTGTCCACGCGCTTGTACACCGGCACGACCTTCAGCTTGTGGCGGTGGCTGCGCAGGTTCTTCTCGGTGACGCCGAGCAGCTTGGCCAGGCGCGCGTCGGAGAAGCCCTTGCGCTTGAGCTTGAACATCAGGTCGCGATCGATGGAAGCCAGGCCGAGGGTCTTGACCTTCTCCTCGTCCTTGACCAGGTCCTCGATCTGCACCAGGAACCACTCGTCGATCCTGGTCAGCTCGAACACTTCGGCGATGGTCTTGCCGGCGCGGAAGGCATCGGCCACGTACCAGATACGCTCGGCGCTGGGCACGGTCAGTTCGCGCCTGAGGATGCTCTCAGCCTCCTCGCTGTTCAGGTCCAGCTTCGGATCGAAGCCGGTGGCGCCGACTTCCAGGCCGCGCAGGGCTTTCTGCATGGACTCCTGGAAGGTGCGGCCGATAGCCATGACCTCGCCCACGGACTTCATCTGGGTGGTCAGGCGGGCATCGGCTTTCGGGAATTTCTCGAAGGCGAAGCGCGGTACCTTGGTCACGACGTAGTCGATGGCAGGCTCGAAGGACGCCGGGGTACGGCCGCCGGTGATGTCGTTCTGCAGTTCGTCGAGGGTATAGCCGACAGCCAGCTTGGCGGCGATCTTGGCGATCGGGAAGCCGGTGGCCTTGGAGGCCAGCGCCGAGGAACGCGACACGCGCGGGTTCATCTCGATCACCACCATGCGGCCGTCGTCCGGATTGATGCCGAACTGCACGTTGGAGCCGCCGGTTTCCACGCCGATCTCACGCAGCACCGCCAGCGAGGCGTTGCGCATGATCTGGTATTCCTTGTCAGTCAGGGTCTGCGCCGGGGCGACGGTGATCGAGTCGCCGGTGTGCACGCCCATCGGATCGAAGTTCTCGATGGAGCAGACGATGATGCAGTTGTCCTTCTTGTCGCGGACAACCTCCATCTCGTATTCCTTCCAGCCGATCAGCGATTCGTCGATCAGCAGTTCCTTGGTCGGCGACAGGTCGAGGCCGCGGGCGCAGATTTCCTCGAACTCCTCGCGGTTGTAGGCGATGCCGCCGCCGGTGCCGCCCATGGTGAAGGACGGACGGATGATGCAGGGGAAGCCGACCTTCTCGAGGACGCCATAGGCTTCCTCCATGCTGTGGGCGATGCCGGAGCGCGGGCACTCCAGGCCGATGGCGCGCATGGCCTTGTCGAAGCGCGAGCGGTCCTCGGCCTTGTCGATGGTGTCGGCGTTGGCGCCGATCATTTCCACGCCGAACTTCTCCAGCACGCCGTGGTGCTCGAGGTCCAGGGCGCAGTTCAGCGCGGTCTGGCCACCCATGGTCGGCAGCAGCGCGTCAGGGCGCTCCTTCTCGATGATCTTGGCGACGGTCTGCCACTTGATCGGCTCGATGTAGGTGGCGTCGGCCATGGCCGGGTCGGTCATGATGGTGGCCGGGTTGGAGTTCACCAGGATGACGCGGAAGCCTTCTTCCTTCAGGGCCTTGCAGGCCTGTGCGCCGGAGTAGTCGAACTCGCACGCCTGGCCGATGACGATGGGGCCGGCACCGAGGATCAGGATGCTCTTGATGTCTGTACGCTTGGGCATGGGACTCTCGTTGCAAATTTCAGGAAAGGGTTGCGCTGGCCAGCTTCACGCCAAAGCCGACGAACAGGGCGCCGACGCCACCCGAGGCGCCGGCAGCCAGGCGTTGCCGCCGGCGGAACCAGGCCGCCAGGCGTACGCCGGAAAAGATCAGGAAGCTCAGGTAGAGGGCGCTGAGCAGCTCGAGGATCGTCCCCAGCACCAGGAACGACAGTCCCGGGTAGGCGTATGCCGGGTCGACGAACTGGATGAAGAAGGAGACGAAGAACAGGATCGCCTTGGGGTTCGACAGGCTGAGCAGCAGCGCCTTGCGGAATGGCTGGTTGACGTCCAGCTGTTCGACTTCCTCGCTCGACACCTGCGACTGGTGGAGCTTCCTCCAGCCGCCGCGCAGCATGCCGATGCCGAGGTAGAACAGGTACGCCGCACCGAGGTACTTCAGGGCCAGGAACAGCAGCGGTTCGGTCTTCAGCACCGAGGCGATGCCGAGGGCGGACAGCAGCATCAGCACCGCATCCCCGAGGAACACCGCACTGGCCGCGCGGTAGCCCGCCGCCACGCCGCGCTGGGCGGCGGTGGCGAGCACGAACATCGAGTTCGGCCCGGGCAGCAGGACGATGAACAGCGTACCCAGGACGTAGGTCCAGAGGTCGGTGATCCCCAGGGTGGTCATGACGCGTACCTCAGCGGCGCTCGGCCATGGCCGAGATGAAGCGATCGAACAGCGGAGCCACGTCGTGCGGGCCCGGGCTGGCTTCCGGGTGGCCCTGGAAGCTGAAGGCGACCTTGTCGGTACGCTCGATGCCCTGCAGGGTGCCGTCGAACAGCGACTTGTGGGTGGCGCGCAGGTTGCCCGGCAGGGTCGTCTCGTCGACGGCGAAGCCGTGGTTCTGGCTGGTGATCATCACCACGCCGCTGTCGAGGTCCTGCACCGGGTGGTTGGCGCCATGGTGGCCATGGCCCATCTTCATGGTCTTGGCGCCGGAGGCCAGGCCGAGCAGCTGGTGGCCGAGGCAGATGCCGAAGACCGGGATCTCGGTGTCGAGGAACTCGCGGATCGCCTGGATGGCGTAGTCGCACGGCTCGGGGTCGCCGGGGCCGTTGGAGAGGAAGATGCCGTCCGGATTCAGCGCCAGCACTTCGCTCGCCGGAGTCTGCGCCGGCACCACGGTCAGGCGGCAGCCGCGGGCGACCAGCATGCGCAGGATGTTCAGCTTGACGCCGAAGTCATAGGCAACCACGTGGTACGGCAGATCGGCGGCGGGGATTTCCGGGTGGCTGTCGGTTTCCAGGTTCCACACGCTGGAGCGCCATTGGTAACGCTCGGTGCAGGAAACCACCTTGGCCAGGTCCAGCCCCTTCATGCCCGGGAAACTGCGCGCCAGTTCGAGGGCTTTTTCTTCGGTGGCATCGTCGCCAGCGAGGATGCAGCCGTGCTGCGAACCCTTCTCGCGCAGGATACGGGTCAGACGGCGGGTATCGATGCCGGCGATGGCGACGGTGCCGTTTTCCTTCAGGTAGTCCGGCAGGGACTGCCTGTCGCGCCAGCTGCTGGAGAGCAGCGGCAGGTCGCGGATGATCAGGCCGGCGGCCCAGACCTTGTTCGACTCGGCGTCTTCCGGGGTGGTGCCGGTGTTGCCGATGTGCGGATAGGTCAGGGTGACGATCTGCTGGGCGTAGGAAGGATCGGTAAGGATTTCCTGGTAGCCGGTCATGGCGGTGTTGAACACCACCTCGCCAACGGTATGACCGTCGGCACCGATGGCTTCACCGCGAAAAATGCTGCCGTCGGCAAGTGCAAGTATGGCTGGCTTAGTCAAGAAGACCTCCCGTAAATCAAGCCTGGCTGGGCGTACGCAGGTTGTAAAAAAGCGGGATGACAAAGAAAAGTCATCCCGCTTTTTTATGGTTCATGCTGCGCTGCTTTTAGTGGACACACTAAATCTGTAGTTTACAGAAAAGCGACAATTCGGTCCACCTTCTGGCCGGCGGGCTGCATACCGCTCAGCGCAAACCCAGCACGTCCTGCATGTCGAACAGGCCGTTGTCCTTCCCGTCCAGCCACATTGCCGCACGCACCGCGCCGCGGGCGAAGGTCATGCGGCTGGAGGCCTTGTGGGTGATTTCCACGCGCTCGCCTTCGGAGGCGAACAGCACGGTGTGGTCGCCGACCACATCGCCGGCGCGCACGGTGGCGAAGCCGATGGTTTCGCGCTCGCGGGCGCCGGTCTGGCCTTCACGGCCGTAGACCGCCACCTTCTGCAGGTCGCGACCCAGCGCCTGCGCCACCACCTCGCCCATGCGCAGGGCAGTGCCGGACGGAGCGTCGACCTTGTGCCGGTGGTGCGCCTCGATGATCTCGATGTCCACTTCGTCACCCAGCACGCGGGCGGCGGTATCCAGCAGCTTCAGGCAGAGGTTGACGCCGACGCTGAAGTTGGCGGCGAAGACGATCGGGATGTCCTTCGCGGCATCGGCGAGCAGCTGTTTCTCCTCGACGCTGAAGCCGGTGGTGCCGATCACCATGGCCTTGCCCGCCTTGCGGCAGACCTCCAGGTTCTTCAGGGTCACCGACGGATGGGTGAAGTCGATCAGCACGTCGAACTCGTCGGCCACCTTGGCCAGGTCGCCCGACAGCGGCACGCCGATGCGCCCCAGCCCGGCCAGCTCGCCGGCGTCGGCGCCGACCAGGGTGCTGTCCGGACGATCGATCGCCGCAGTCAGGCCGGCGCTGCCGCCGGTCTGCTGCACCGCCTCGATCAGGTTCTTGCCCATGCGCCCGGCGGCGCCCATAACAGCTATACGTCGCATAAAAACAGCTCCAGGCTGCAGGCCACAGGCTACAGACCACAAGCTCCTGAAGCCTGCCGCCTGCCGCCTGCCGCCGCGGTTAAAGATCGTCGAAGAAGCGCTTCATGCCCTCGAACCAGCCGCTGGCCTTGGGCGAATGGGAAGTGTCGCTCTGCAGCGTGCTGCGGAATTCCTCGAGCAGTTCGCGCTGGCGCTTGTCCAGCTTGACCGGAGTTTCCACCACGACCCGGCACATCAGGTCGCCGGCGCCGCCGCCGCGCACCGGGGCCACGCCCTTGCCGCGCAGGCGGAACAGCTTGCCGGTCTGGGTGCCTTCCGGAATCTTCAGCTTGACCCGGCCGTCCAGCGTCGGCACTTCCAGCTCGCCGCCCAGCGCCGCGTCGGCGAAGCTGATCGGCACTTCGCAGTACAGGTGCTTGCCGTCACGCTGGAAGATCGAATGCTCGCGGACGTTCACCACCACATAGAGGTCGCCCGGCGGGCCGCCATGGGCACCGGCCTCGCCCTCGCCGGTGAGGCGGATGCGGTCACCGGTATCGACGCCGGCCGGCACCTTCACCGACAGGGTCTTGTGCTCTTCCACACGACCCTGGCCATGGCAGGTGCCGCACGGATCGGAAATCATCTTGCCGCTGCCGTGGCAGCGCGGGCAGGTCTGCTGCACCGAGAAGAAGCCCTGCTGCATGCGCACCTGGCCGATGCCGCCGCAGGTGGTGCAGGTGACCGGCGAAGTGCCCGGCTTGGCGCCGCTGCCGCTGCAGGTCTTGCAGCCGACCAGGGTCGGCACGCGAATGGTCACGGTGGTGCCGCGCACCGCGTCTTCCAGGTCCAGGTCGAGGGTATAGCGCAGGTCCGCGCCGCGCTGCACGCCGCCGCGCTGGCCACCGCGACCGCCACCACCGCCGAAGAAATCGCTGAAGACATCGCCGAAGATGTCCGAGAAGCTCGCGCCGCCGAATCCGGCGCCGGCGCCCGCCCCCATCTGCGGATCGACACCGGCATGACCGTACTGATCGTAGGCCGAACGCTTGCTCGCGTCGGACAGGATCTCGTAGGCCTCGTTGGCCTCCTTGAATTTCTCCTCGGACTCCTTGTCGCCGGGATTGCGGTCCGGGTGGTGCTTCATGGCCAGCCGGCGGTAGGCCTTCTTCAGCTCCGCTTCGCTGGCGCCGCGCTCGACACCCAGTACCTCGTAGTAATCACGCTTGGACATAACCTTCCTGCACTCTGAAAACCTCACCCCCAGACACGCCGACGCGGGAGCAAGCCCCCGCGTGACGGTTCATGCGCACCGGCCCGCAAGCCGGTGCGCCGGAGCGGAAGCAAGCACGCGGCTTACTTGTTCTCCTTGACCTCTTCGAACTCGGCGTCGACCACATCGTCGCCCGCCTTGTTCTCCGCGGTATCGGCCTGGGCGGAAGCACCCGCCTGGGCCTGTTCGGCATACATCTTCTGCGCCAGCGGAGTGGACGCCTGGGACAGCGCGTTCATCTTCGCCTCGATCTCGGCCTTGTCATCGCCCTTCACGGCGACTTCCAGCTCGCCCAGCGCCTTCTCGATGGCGGCCTTGTCCTCGGCGGTGGCCTTGTCGCCAGCCTCGGTGATCATCTTGCGAGTCGCGTGGACCAGCGCGTCACCCTGGTTGCGGGCAGCGGCCAGCTCCTCGAACTTGCGGTCTTCCTCGGCATTGGCCTCGGCATCGCGAACCATCTGCTGGATCTCGTCCTCGGACAGACCGGAGGAAGCCTTGATCACGATGGACTGCTGCTTGCCGGTGGCCTTGTCCTTCGCACCGACGTGCAGGATGCCGTTGGCGTCGATGTCGAAGGTCACTTCGATCTGCGGCACGCCGCGCGGAGCCGGCGGGATGTCAGCCAGGTCGAACTTGCCCAGCGACTTGTTCTGCGCGGCCTGCTTGCGCTCGCCCTGCAGCACGTGGATGGTCACGGCGCCCTGGTTGTCATCGGCGGTGGAGAACACCTGCGACTTCTTGGTCGGGATGGTGGTGTTCTTGTCGATCAGCGCGGTCATCACGCCACCCAGGGTTTCGATGCCCAGGGTCAGCGGGGTGACGTCGAGCAGCAGCACGTCCTTGACGTCGCCGGCCAGCACGGCGCCCTGGATGGCAGCACCCATGGCCACGGCTTCGTCCGGGTTGACGTCCTTGCGCGGTTCCCTGCCGAAGAACTCGGCAACGGTCTTCTGCACCAGCGGCATGCGGGTCTGGCCGCCAACCAGGATCACTTCGTCGATCTTCGACACGTCCAGGCCGGCATCCTTCAGCGCGATGCGGCACGGCTCGACGGTACGGGTGACCAGGTCTTCCACCAGTGATTCCAGCTTGGCGCGGGAAACCTTGACGTTCAGGTGCTTCGGACCGCTGGCGTCGGCGGTGACGTACGGCAGGTTGACGTCGGTCTGCTGGGTCGAGGACAGCTCGATCTTGGCCTTCTCGGCAGCTTCCTTCAGACGCTGCATGGCCAGCGGGTCGCCCTTCAGATCGATGCCCGACTCTTTCTTGAACTCGTCGACGAGGTAGTCGATCAGGCGCAGGTCGAAGTCTTCACCACCGAGGAAGGTGTCGCCGTTGGTGGCCAGCACTTCGAACTGGTGCTCGCCGTCGACTTCGGCGATCTCGATCACCGACACGTCGAAGGTGCCGCCGCCCAGGTCGTAGACGATGACGGTGTGGTCGCCCTTGGCCTTGTCCATGCCATAGGCCAGCGCAGCCGCGGTCGGCTCGTTGATGATGCGCTTGACGTCCAGACCGGCGATGCGGCCGGCGTCCTTGGTGGCCTGGCGCTGGCTGTCGTTGAAGTAGGCCGGCACGGTGATCACCGCTTCGGTGACCGGCTCGCCGAGGTAGTCTTCGGCGGTCTTCTTCATCTTCTTCAGCACTTCGGCGGAAACCTGCGGCGGAGCCATCTTCTGGCCCTTGGCTTCTACCCAGGCGTCACCGTTGTCGGCCTTGACGATGCTGTACGGCACCATCTTGATGTCTTTCTGCACGACGTCTTCTTCGAAGCGACGACCGATCAGGCGCTTCACCGCGTACAGGGTGTTCCGCGGGTTGGTCACCGCCTGGCGCTTGGCCGGCTGGCCTACCAGAATCTCGCCATCGTTGGCGTAGCCGATGATCGACGGCGTGGTGCGCGCGCCTTCGGCGTTCTCGATGACCTTGACGTTACCGTTCTCCAGGATGGACACACAGGAGTTGGTGGTCCCCAGGTCGATACCAATGATTTTGCCCATATTTCACTCTCCAGAAATTTGATTCCGTGCTGACCCTGCCGCGGGTCTTTCGCTCGGTTGATTACCCAGATGGGGACCGGGTGCCGGATTTCAAGCCTTCTCGTCGATGGAAGGCGGGGTTTCTTCGGGTGCCTTGCTGACCACGACCATCGCCGGACGCAGCAGGCGACCATTCAGCAGGTAGCCCTTCTGGAACACCTTGACCACGCTGCCCGGCTCGACGTGCGCGCTTTCCTGCATCGCCATCGCCTGGTGGTGCTCAGGGTTGAACGGCTCGCCGTGCGGGTCGACCGGTTCGAGGTTGTAGCGCTTGAGGGTGTCGTGGAACATCTTCAGGGTCAGCTCGATGCCTTCGCGCATCGGCTTGATCGCCTCGTCGTCCGGGCTGGACATCTCCAGCGCGCGCTCCAGGGTGTCGACCACCGGCAGCAGGTCGCCGGAGAACTTCTCCAGGGCGAACTTGTGCGCCTTCTCCACGTCCTGCTCGGCGCGGCGACGGATGTTCTGCAGCTCGGCAGCGACGCGCAGGTTCTGGTCCTTGGTCGCGGCGAGCTGCTCTTCCAGCTCCAGCACGCGGGCGTTCAGATCCTCGGCAGCAGCGACTCCCGGCTGTTCGCCGTTCTGCGGGTCCAGGGTCTGTTGTTCGTCAGACATACCACTCTCCTTCGAAAAATAAGCCTTGAAAAACACTGTGAACCCTCTGGTTCCTGGCTTTGCAGCCTATATGGGGACCGAATCCGGCAGTTCAAGGGTCGGAAGGAGAATTGCCAGGCGCGGAAAATACTGTATAAATAACCAGAAAAATCCCTGGAGCCGCCGCCCATGCTGGTTCACCTGTCCGTGCACAACTACGCCATCGTCGAGCATCTCGATCTCGAACTCGCCGCCGGCATGACCGTGATTACCGGCGAAACCGGCGCAGGCAAATCGATCATGCTCGACGCCCTCGGCCTGGCCCTCGGCGACCGCGCCGACAGCGGCGTGGTGCGCCCGGGCGCGGACAAGGCGGACATTCTCGCCAGCTTCGATGTCACCGCGATTGCCGAAGCCCGCGACTGGCTGGCCGAGCGCGACCTGGAGCAGGACGGGCCGTGCATCCTGCGCCGGGTGATCACCGCCGAAGGCCGCTCGCGTGCCTACATCAACGGCACGCCCTGCCCGCTCGGCGACCTGAAGAGCCTCGGCGAGCTGCTCATCGACATCCACAGCCAGCACGAGCACCAGTCGCTGCTCAAGACCGACACCCACCGCCGCCTGCTCGACGAATACGCCGGCAGCCAGGACCTGGCCCGCCAGGTGCAACTGGCCGCGCAGCGCTGGAAGCAGACCCGCGCCGAGCTGGACCGCCTGTCGCGCAGCGGCGACGAACAGCGCGCCCGCCACCAGTTGCTCAGCTACCAGTTGGACGAGCTGGAAAACCTCGCCCTCGGCGACAACGAACTGGAAGAACTGGAGCAGGAACACAAGACCCTGAGCAACGCCGGCAGCCTGATCAATGCCTGCAATCAGGTCATCGACATGTGCAGCGAAAGCGATGCCGGCAATGTGCTGTCCGTACTCACCGCCAGCCTGAACCGCCTGACCGCCTTCCAGAGCCAGCCGGCGGCGCTGGCCGAGGCGGTCAACCTGCTGTCCAGCGCGCAGATCCAGGTGGAGGAAGCGGTCGGCGAACTGAACCGCTTCATCGACAACTTCGATGCCGATCCCAACCGCCTGCAGATGCTGGAAGAGCGGCTGGACACCATCTACAGCCTGGCGCGCAAGCATCGCGTGCAACCGGGCGAATTGCTCGAACTGCAGCAGCGCCTGCTCGACGAACTGGAAGCGCTGAACGCGGACGACGAGGCAGTGGAACGCCTGGGCGAGGAACTCGACGCCTACGCCCGCCACTATCAGGAAAAGGCCGCCGAACTCAGCGCCCTGCGCAGCGCCGCCGCCGCACCGCTGGCCGCCGCAGTGGAGCACGAGATGCAGCGCCTCGGCATGCCGGGAGGGCGTTTCGCCATCGAACTGGGCGAACTGGCTCAGGCGGAACCACAGGCCAACGGGCTGGAGCAGGTGGAGTTCCAGGTCAGCGCCAACCCGGGCCAGCCGATGAAAACCCTGGCCAAGGTGGCCTCCGGTGGCGAGCTGTCGCGCATCAGCCTGGCGATCCAGGTCATCACCGCGCAGACCTCGCGCATCCCGACCCTGGTGTTCGACGAAGTGGACGTCGGCATCGGCGGCCCGACCGCAGAGGTGGTCGGCCAGCTGCTGCGCAATCTCGGCGCGCGCGGCCAGGTGCTGACCGTGACCCACCTGCCGCAGGTAGCCGCCCAGGGCCACCAGCACCTGTTCGTGCACAAGGAACGCGGCACCAGCGAGACCCGCACGGCGGTGGCCAACCTGAAGAAGAGCGAGCGCATCGAGGAGATCGCCCGCATGCTCGGCGGCGTCGACCTCACCAAGGAATCGCTGGCCCATGCGCGGAAGATGGTGGACTCCGCCGTCCAAGGGTAGGTCCTACAGAAAGCCCGCAAACGAAAACGGCGACCCGAAGGTCGCCGTCTCTGTTTGTGCGCGCTTATTTCTTCTTGCGCACGTAGAGCACCAGATTGTGATCGACCAGCTCGAAGCCACGTTCGGCAACGATCTCCCTCTGCCGACTCTCGATCTGGCTATCCATGAATTCGACGACCTCGCCGGTATCCACGCACACCATGTGGTCATGGTGACCGCTGTCGGCGAGCTCGAATACCGCGTGGCCGCCGTCGAAGTTGTGGCGCACCACCAGGCCGGCGGCCTCGAACTGGGTCAGCACACGGTAGACCGTGGCCAGACCGACATCTTCGCCCGCCTCCATCAGTGCCTTGTAGACATCCTCCGCACTCATGTGGCGCTGCTCGGTGGAGTCGAGCATCTGGAGGATCTTGACGCGCGGCAGCGTGACTTTCAGGCCGGCTTTCCGCAGTTCGCTGTTTTCAACCATGTTTGCTTTCTCGGCGCGGGATGCTTCGCAGCCTCCCTCAATGCAGGTATGATCGGGAATTCGTCGCCCAGCCAAGATAGTGGAAGTCACCCCCTGATGCAAAACGCCAAGCACATGCTGACCAGTCTCGCTTTCGCACTGGGACTCGCCGCACTCGCCGGTTGCTCGTTCCCGGGGGTCTACAAGATCGACATCCAGCAGGGCAACGTCGTAACACAAGACATGATAGACCAGTTGAAGCCCGGAATGACCCGTCGGCAAGTGCGGTTTATCATGGGTAACCCGCTTCTCGTCGATACTTTCCACCCCAATCGCTGGGATTACCTGTACAGCATCCAGGTCGGCGGCGGCGTTCGCCAGCAGGAACGGATGACCCTGCAGTTCAACGACAACGACCAGCTGATCGGCCTGAACGGCGACTTCATGCCCGGCGTGAGCCGCGATGAGGCCATCATGGGCCAGGAAAGCGCTCCCGCCACGCCGCAGGAGCCCACCCGGCAGCAGCCCGAACAGGCCCCGGAGCAGCCCGCCAAGCCTGGCTCCGTGGAAGAGCAGATCCAGCGCGAAGTGGACCAGGTGGAAACCGTACCGGTCCCGGTTCCGGAACCTTTGGAAACAAATCCGCAGTAGGAAATAGGAAAAGAGCCCGGCAGATGCCGGGCTCTTTCGTTATCGCTCCGCCCTGGCCGCCTTCGCCCTCGCCGCGCGCTGCTTGCGCACTTCCTTGGGATCGGCGATCAGCGGACGGTAGATCTCCACCCGCTCGCCCTCTTCCAGCACACGCTGTTCCGGCGCGGCGACAGCCTTGCCGAAGACGCCCAGCGGGCAGTGCAGCACATCTATTTCCGGGAATTCCCGGGCGATGCCCGACGCCGCCACCGCCTGCCGCACGCTGGTGCCGTAGGGTACGGTCAGGCGCAGCAGCCGCTGGCGGTCCGGCAGCGCGTAGACCACCTCGACGGCGATGTTGCGCGTCTCAGCCATGCAGTTGCTTGGCCCGCTGGCAGAAGGCGTCGACCATGGTGTTCGCCGCCTGGGTGAACAGCGGGCCGAGGGTCGCCTTGACCAGTGCGCCGGCATAGTCGAAGCGCAGGTCCAGGGTGATCTTGCAGGCCTTGTCGCCAAGCGCCTTGAAGTTCCACACGCCGTGCAGCTCGGTGAACGGCCCTTCTTCCAGGTTCATCTCGATGCTTTGCCCCGGAACCAGCGTGTTGCGGGTGGTGAAGCGCTGGGTGAGGCTGCCCTTGGCCACCGTGATTTCGGCGCGCATGGCTTCCTCGCTGGCCTCCAGCACCTTGCTGGCCGAACACCAGGGCAGGAACTCCGGGTAACGCGCCACGTCGTTCACCAGGTCGTACAGCGTTTGCGCGGGGTAAGGCAGCAGCGCCGAACGCTGGATATGCGTGCTCATAGGAAAGTCTCGCTTGCTCGTTTTTCGGGGCTCTGGCGGCCTTGCGGCAGCGGGCGCCCCCTGTGCAAAAAACAGCGCGCATTCTCCGAGATTAGTCACGCCCTCTCAAGCGCGCATCCCTTATCAGGAGCACATGCGCCGATGGCGGGCCCGCAAGCGACTCCCTATAATGCGCGGCCTATGGCTAAACAGAAGAAACACCCTTCGGGGACCATCGCGCAGAACAAGAAGGCTCTGCACGACTATTTCATCGAACAACGCTTCGAGGCGGGGATTGCCCTTTCCGGCTGGGAAGTGAAGAGCCTGCGCGCCGGCAAGGCGCAGCTGGTGGACAGCTACGTCCTGCTCAAGGACGGCGAAGCCTGGTTGTTCGGTGCGCACATCACTCCGCTGACGACCGCCAGCACCCACGTGATCGCCGACCCGATCCGCACCCGCAAGCTGCTGCTGCACAAGCGCGAGCTGGGCAAGCTGTTCGGCGCCGTGCAGCAGAAGGGCTACGCCTGCGTCGCGCTGTCGATCTACTGGAAGAAGCACCTGATCAAGTGCGAGATCGCGCTGGCCAAGGGCAAGAAGGAATACGACAAGCGCGACACCGAGAAGGTGCGCGACTCCGATCGCGAGATCCAGCGCGCCATGCGCCACGGCAAGGACGACTGACCGGCAGTTGCCGGTCAATCGACCCCGAACCTCAGGCCCCGAGCCTGCGCTGCGCCCGTTCCAGCCTCAGCGCTTCCGCCTGAGCCTCGGTCAGCACTTCCCGCACATAGTCGATGTGCCGTTGCGACACGTCCCGCGCCAGCTCCGCATGCCCGCCGACGATCGCTTCGTACAGGTCGCTGTGCTGGCGCATCAGCTGCTCGCGGGTTTCGTCGCGCTGGGCGTACATGCCGCCGATATTGGTCACCACGTTGCGCTTGAGCAGGTCGAACAGGCCGCGGATGGTGTGCAGCAACACCGCGTTGTGGCTGGCCTCGGCGATCGCCAGGTGGAAGTTCGCATCCGCGGCGCCCTCCTCCGCACGGCTCACCTTGCCGTGCTGCCGATAGCATTCCTGCAGGGTATCGAAGGCCTGCTTCAGGCGCTGGTGATCCACCGCCGTCGCCCGCTGCGCCGCGTAGAAGGCGCAGGAACCTTCCAGCGTATGGCGAAACTCCAGCAGATCGCGCTGCGCCTCGGGATTGTTCTCCAGCAGGTGCAGCAGCGGATCGCTGAACATCGAGCCGAGTTCTTCGGTGACATAGTTGCCGCCGCCCTGGCGGCTGATCAGCAGCCCCTTGGCCACCAGCTTCTGGATCGCCTCGCGCAGCGACGGCCGTGACACGCCGAACTGTTCCGCCAGCGCGCGCTCGGGCGGCAGGCGCTCGCCGCCCTTGAGCGTGCCTTCGAGAATCATCGCCTCGAGCCGCTCGACGATGTCGTCCGACAAGCGGCGCTGTCTTACCTGACCAAATCCCATCTTCGTCCCAGCCCCTCTATATCCGGCCTTCGAGCCGCAAGCGCGGCAGCCTACCCATCCGCATTTCCGGCAACAAGCCCGGGTCGGGGAATCGCCGTTCAACAAAAGTCGTAAGTCTGCAAATTGACAGCCTCACGCAACGCTTTTACGCTGGCACCTCGGATTTGTAAATTGGTATTACCAATTTTCCGACAATCAGTCCAAAACCAGATCGCCGCGATCAGTCGACAGCCTGCCGGAACGCCACAAGCGACCCGGAATCGTCAGACCGGCACAAGGCACTCACCAAGAACAACTAGGGAGCCAACCAGATGCAAACCTGGCAGCAGATCTACACTCCGCTCGGCAGCCTCGGCCTGTCGGCGCTGGTCGCCGTAATTCCGATCGTCTTCTTCTTCCTCGCCCTCGCGGTGTTCCGCATGAAGGGCCACGTCGCCGGCACCATCACCCTGGCGCTGTCCATCGCCGTCGCCATCCTCGCCTTCCAGATGCCCGCCGACATGGCCTTCGCCGCCGCCGGCTACGGCTTCGCCTACGGCCTGTGGCCGATCGCCTGGATCATCGTCGCGGCGGTGTTCCTCTACAAACTCACGGTCAAGAGCGGCCAGTTCGAAGTCATCCGCAGCTCGGTGTTGTCGATCACCGGCGACCAGCGCCTGCAGGTACTGCTGATCGGCTTCTCCTTCGGCGCCTTCCTCGAAGGCGCGGCCGGCTTCGGCGCGCCGGTGGCGATCACCGCCGCCCTGCTGGTCGGCCTCGGCTTCAATCCGCTGTACGCCGCCGGCCTGTGCCTGATCGCCAATACCGCGCCGGTGGCCTTCGGCGCGCTGGGCATCCCGATCATCGTGGCCGGCCAGGTGACCGGCATCGACGCGTTCAAGATCGGCGCCATGACCGGCCGCCAGCTGCCATTCCTGTCGGTCCTGGTACCGTTCTGGCTGGTATTCATGATGGACGGCCTGAAGGGCGTGAAGGAAACCTGGCCGGCCGCACTGGTCGCCGGCGGCAGCTTCGCCGTCACCCAGTACTTCACTTCCAACTTCATCGGCCCGGAACTGCCGGACATCACCTCCGCCCTGGTCAGCCTGATTTCCCTGACCCTGTTCCTCAAGGTCTGGCAACCGGCCAGCGAGCGCGAAGTGGTCGGCGTCTCCGGCGGCGCTGCAGTCCTCGGTAGCGGCCCGCGTGGCGCCGAACCGACGCCCTACAGCTTCGGCGAAATTCTCAAGGCCTGGTCGCCGTTCCTGGTGCTCACCGTGATGGTCACCATCTGGACCCTGAAGCCGTTCAAGGCCATGTTCGCCCCGGGCGGCGCGCTGTACAGCCTGGTGTTCAACTTCGCCATTCCGCACCTCGACCAACTGGTGGTGAAAGCCGCGCCCATCGTCGCCAACCCGACGCCGATCGCCGCGGTCTTCAAGCTGGACCCGGTTTCCGCCACCGGCACCGCGATCTTCTTCTCCGCGGTGATCTCGATGTTCATCCTGCGCATCGGCGCCAAAATTGGTCTGACCACATTCAAGGAGACCCTGGTCGAGCTGAAGTGGCCGATCCTGTCGATCGGCATGGTGCTGGCCTTCGCCTTCGTCACCAACTACTCGGGCATGTCCACCACCCTGGCCCTGGTCCTGGCCGGCACCGGCGCGCTGTTCCCGTTCTTCTCGCCGATCCTCGGCTGGCTGGGCGTGTTCCTCACCGGTTCGGATACCTCCTCCAACGCCCTGTTCGGCTCGCTGCAGGCGACCACCGCGCACCAGATCGGCGTCAACGACACCCTGCTGGTAGCGGCCAACACCAGCGGCGGCGTGACCGGCAAGATGATCTCGCCGCAGTCCATCGCCGTGGCCTGCGCGGCCACCGGCATGGTCGGCAAGGAATCCAACCTGTTCCGCTTCACCCTGAAGCACAGCCTGATGTTCGCCATCATGGTCGGCCTGATCACGCTGGCGCAGGCCTATATCTTCACCGGCATGCTCGTTCACTAAAGTGAACCTGGCCGGCCGCGCGGGATCGCGCGCCGGCCTTGCGCTTCCACACCGCCCTCAACCACCGGTGCGAAACCACATGATCATTTCTGCCTCTACCGACTACCGCGCCGCAGCCCAACGCAAGCTGCCGCCGTTCCTGTTCCACTACGCCGACGGTGGCGCCTACGCCGAGCGCACGCTGCGCAACAACGTCGACGACCTGGCCGGCATCGCCCTGCGCCAGCGCGTGCTGAAGAACATGTCCGAGCTGAGCCTGGAGACGAAGCTGTTCGGCGAGACGCTGAGCATGCCCGTGGTCCTGGCGCCGGTCGGCCTGACCGGCATGTACGCGCGCCGCGGCGAGGTGCAGGCGGCCCGTGCGGCGGCGGCGAAAGGCATTCCCTTCACCCTGTCCACGGTGTCGGTGTGCCCGATCGAGGAAGTGGCGCCGGCCATCGACCGGCCCATGTGGTTCCAGCTCTACGTGCTCAAGGATCGTGGCTTCATGCGCAATGCCCTGGAGCGCGCCAAGGCCGCCGGCGTCACCACCCTGGTGTTCACCGTCGACATGCCGGTGCCCGGCGCCCGCTACCGCGACGCGCACTCCGGCATGAGCGGCCCGAACGCGCCGCTGCGCCGTGTCTGGCAAGCCATGACTCACCCGCAGTGGGCGCTGGACGTCGGCCTGCTGGGCAAGCCCCACGACCTGGGCAACATCTCCAAGTACCGTGGCAACCCCACCGGCCTGGCCGACTACATCGGCTGGCTGGGCGCCAACTTCGACCCGTCGATTTCCTGGAAGGACCTGGAGTGGATTCGCGACTTCTGGGACGGCCCGATGGTGATCAAGGGGATCCTCGATCCGGACGACGCCAGGGACGCCGTGAAGTTCGGCGCCGACGGCATCATCGTCTCCAACCACGGCGGCCGCCAGCTCGACGGCGTGCTCTCCAGCGCCCGCGCCCTGCCGGCAATTGCCGATGCGGTGAAGGGCGACCTGAAGATCCTCGCCGACTCCGGCATCCGCAACGGCCTGGACGTGGTACGGATGATCGCCCTGGGCGCGGACACCGTGCTCATCGGCCGCGCCTTCCTCTACGCCCTGGCGACCCACGGCGAGGCCGGCGTGAAGAACCTGCTGGAGCTGTTCGAGAAGGAAATGCGCGTGGCCATGGTGCTCACCGGCGCCAAGTCCATCGGCGAGATCACCCGCGACTCGCTGGTGCGCGAATTCGGAAAGTAAGGACCTTTCTTTTGTAGGAGCGAGCTTGCTCGCGAACGCTTGACTCCGTGCCTGCCCGGTTCGCGAGCAAGCTCGCTCCTACCGAAAAGCGCGCGCCTGGCGCGATCGAATCACAAGAACCCGATGGGCCGCCCAGCGGCCCACGCAGCGATGATGACTGGAGCCGTTATGAGCCTGCCCGCCGCATTCATCGATACCGTAGAACACCTGATCCCCCGCGACCGTCGCTTCGACGATCCGCTGTCCACCCTCGCCTTCGGCACCGACGCCAGCTTCTACCGGCTGATTCCCAAGCTGGTGGTGCGCGTCGAGAGCGAAGACGAAGTCACTACACTGCTCAAGGCCGCCCACGCCCAGGGCGTGCCGGTGACCTTCCGCGCCGCCGGCACCAGCCTCTCCGGGCAGGCCGTCAGCGATTCGGTGCTGATCGTCCTCGGCGACTCCTGGAACGGCCGCGACATCCGCGACCAGGGTGCGCAGATCCGCCTGCAGCCCGGCGTCATCGGCGCCCAGGCCAACGCCTGGCTGGTGCCGTTCGGCCGCAAGATCGGCCCCGATCCGGCCTCGATCAACGCCTGCAAGATCGGCGGCATCGTCGCCAACAACGCCAGCGGCATGTGCTGCGGCACCGCGCAGAACACCTACCACACCCTCGCCGGCATGCGCCTGGCGCTGGCCGACGGCACCCTGCTGGACAGCGAAGACCCGGCGAGCATCGCCGCCTTCCGCGACAGCCACGGCGAACTGCTCGACCAACTGGCCGAACTGGGCCGGCAGACCCGCGCCAACCCCGAACTGGCCGCGAAGATCCGCCACAAGTACCGGCTGAAGAACACCACCGGCCTGTCGCTGAACGCGCTGGTCGACTACGACGAGCCGCTGGACATCCTCACCCACCTGATGGTCGGCTCCGAGGGCACCCTCGGCTTCATCAGCGCGGTGACCTACGACACGGTGCCGGATCATCCGCACAAGGCCAGCGCGCTGATCGTCTTCCCCGACGTGGAGACCTGCTGCACCGCGGTGACCGTGCTCAAGCAGCAGCCGGTGTCCGCCGTGGAACTGCTGGACCGCCGCAGCCTGCGCTCGGTGGAGAACATGCAGGGCATGCCGGAATGGGTGAGGAGCCTGTCCGCCAACGCCTGCGCGCTGCTGATCGAATCCCGCGCCGCCAGC
This sequence comes from Pseudomonas jinjuensis, assembly GCF_900103845.1. GTDB lineage: Bacteria > Pseudomonadota > Gammaproteobacteria > Pseudomonadales > Pseudomonadaceae > Pseudomonas > Pseudomonas jinjuensis. The sequence goes on along the minus strand of NZ_FNIJ01000007.1, from coordinate 230,729 downwards.
CAGTCGCTGCTGCACGAGCAACTGGCGCAGATCAGCGCTTCCATCGCCCGCTTCCCGGTGGAGAAACAGGTCGACTTCAGCGAAGACCCGGTGGTCTACAACCAGCTCTGGCGCATCCGCAAGGACACCTTCCCGGCGGTCGGCGCGGTTCGCGAGACCGGCACCACGGTGATCATCGAGGACGTCACCTTCCCCATCGAGAAGCTCGCCGAGGGCGTCAACCGCCTGATCGAACTGTTCGACAAACACGGCTACGACGAGGCGATCCTGTTCGGCCATGCGCTGGAAGGCAACCTGCACTTCGTCTTCACCCAGGGCTTCGAATCGCCGGAGCAGACCGCCCGCTATTCCGCCTTCATGGACGACGTGGCGCAGCTGGTGGCGGTCGAATACGGCGGCTCGCTGAAGGCCGAGCACGGCACCGGGCGCAACATGGCGCCCTTCGTCGAGCTGGAGTGGGGGCACGACGCCTACCAGCTGATGTGGCAGCTCAAGCGCCTGCTCGACCCGCGCAGCATCCTCAATCCCGGCGTGGTGCTGAGCGACGATCCGCAGACCCACCTGAAGAACCTCAAGCCGCTGCCGGCCGCCGACGAGATCGTCGACAAGTGCATCGAATGCGGCTTCTGCGAGCCGGTCTGCCCGTCGAAGGGACTGACCCTCAGCCCGCGCCAGCGCATCGTCATGTGGCGCGACATCCAGGCCAAGCGCCGCGCCGGTCTCGACACCACGCAGCTCGAACGCGACTACCAGTACCAGGGCATCGACACCTGCGCCGCCACCGGCCTGTGCGCCCAGCGCTGCCCGGTGAACATCAACACCGGCGACCTGGTGCGCAAGCTGCGCGGCACCCAGGCCCACCACCCCGGCACCGCCCGCTGGCTGGCGCGCAACTTCGCCACGGCGATGAAGGGCGCGCGCTTCATGCTGCATGCCGCCGACGGAACGCGCCGGCTGCTCGGCGCACCGCGCCTGGCCAAAATCAGCGCGGCGCTGAGCGATGTTTCCGGCGGCCGCGTGCCGCAATGGACGCCGGCCATGCCGCAACCAGTGCGCCTCGCCGCGCCGCGGCCGGTGCAGGACGACAGCCGCCCGCGGGTGGTCTACCTCACCGCCTGCGTCTCCCGCGCCATGGGTCCGGCAGCCGGCGACGAGGAGCAGGTGCCGCTGCTCGACAAGACCCGCCAGTTGCTGGAGAAGGGTGGTTACCAGGTGGTGTTCCCGGACAGCGCCGACAACCTCTGCTGCGGCCAGCCGTTCGCCTCCAAGGGATACAGGGAGCAGGCCGACGCCAAGCGCGACGAACTGCTCGCCGAACTGCTGCGCGCCAGCCGCGGCGGGCTCGATCCGATCTACTGCGACACCAGCCCCTGCACCCTGCGCCTGGTGCAGGACCTGGCGGACGACCGGCTGAAGATCTACGACCCGGTGAAGTTCATCCGCACCTTCCTCGTCGAGCGCCTGGAGTTCCAGCCGCAGGACAAGCCGGTGGCAGTGCACGTCACCTGCAGCACCCAGCACCTCGGCGAAAGCCAGGCGCTGATCGACCTGGTGAAGCGCTGCACCTCGCAGGTGGTGATCCCGGAAGGCATCCACTGCTGCGGCTTCGCCGGCGACAAGGGCTTCACCCTGCCCGAGCTGAACGCCCACTCGCTGCGCACGCTGAAGGACGCCGTGCAGTACTGCGAGGAAGGCGTCTCCACCAGCCGCACCTGCGAGATCGGCCTGAGCGGCCACGGCGGTATCGACTACCGCGGCGTGGTCTATCTGGTCGACCGCGTCACCCGCGCCCGCTGAGCGCCCGCCGGCCGTTCCCCGCGGAGCGGCCGGCCGTCCCGCCAATTCGACTGAACCCGCCGCGAACGCAGGAAGTCCACAGCGTATGGCCCGAAAAACCGGGGCATGTTTCCAACCGGCCTATCCCATGAGGAGAACCGCCATGAAACGTACCTTCCTCTTCCTCGCCGCCGCGCTGACGGTTTCGCCGGCATTCGCCGCAGGCGACCTGTGCGACGCCAACCTGCAGAAGATCGACGACAGCCTGAAGACCGAGACCAACAACACCACCCTCGACCAGCGCATCGGCGCGCTACGCGACAAGGCCGCGCAGGAACAGGCCGCCGGCGACACCAAGGCCTGCATCTCCACCACCACCGAAGCGCTGACCATGCTCGAGAAACAGAAGGGTGGCGGCGGCAACAGCGGCGGTACCAGCAACTGACCCCGGCGCACCTGCGGCCAGAGGCAGCACTGGCCGCAGGTTCACCCTTCCTGATCCCGATCCATTGAGGCTCCCGGCGATCATCTAGAATTCCAGGCGTTCCAGGAATGACGGCCCGCCGCCGGGCGGATCGTCGCGACGCCGAAACCACCGCCAGGGAGAGCCGGGCATGCTGACCTTCGTTTTCGAGCTGCTTGGCATGCTGCTGGTGATCCTGGTCGCCGCCGAACTCTTCACCAACGCCCTCGAACACCTCGGCGAACGCCTGGGCATCTCCGAAGGCGTCACCGGCTCGCTGTTCGCCGCCATCGGCACCGCCATGCCGGAAACCCTGGTGCCGCTGCTGGCGCTGCTCGCCGGCGGCAGCAACGTCCAGCTCAACCAGGAAGTCGGGGTCGGCGCCATCCTCGGCGCGCCGCTGATGCTGTCCACCCTGTCCACCAGCCTGATGGCGCTGGCGATCTTCAGGAGCCGCGGCCTCGCCGGCCGCGTCCGCCCGGAATCCAGCGGCCTGCGGCGCGACCTGAACTTCTTCCTGGTGGCCTTCTCCCTCGCCACCATCGCCATGTTCATCCCGCCGTACCTGCCGGTGCTGCGCATCTGCCTCAGCGCGCTGCTGGTGCTCACCTACGTCGCCTACCTCACCCTGACCCTGCGCGCTTCCCAGGGCCTGGTGGAAAACGGGCACGGCACCGAGGCCGGCGACCACATGTACCTGTCGCACACCGGCCTGCCCACCAACGGCGCGACCATCCTGCTGCAACTGCTGCTCGGCCTGGCCCTGCTGGTACTGGGCGCCCGGGGCTTCATCCATGGCGTCGAGGGCGTATCGAACCTGCTGGGAATCTCCGCGCTGCTGCTGTCGCTGCTGATCATCCCGATCGCCACCGAGCTGCCGGAAAAGGTCAACAGCATCCTCTGGGTACGCCGCGGCAAGGACACCCTGGCCTTCGGCAACATCACCGGCGCGATGGTCTTCCAGGGCACCCTGCTGCCGGCCATAGGCATCCTGCTCACGCCCTGGCAGCCACGCATCGAGGTGCTGACCGGCGTTCTGGTGACCCTCGCCGCCGCGCTCTGGCTGCGCCTGAACGCCCGCCGCAATGGCCTGCCGGTGTGGGTACTGCTGGGCAACGGCGCGCTCTACCTCGTCTACCTGACGATCACGCTGTCACGGTGACGGCCTACACTGACGATTCCATGCCGGTGTTTGGCCGGCGGCCCACGCAACTACCGTCATTGCTCTTCGCGAAGGAAAGGCCATGAAAATCCTCGTTGTCCTCACCTCCCACGATCGTCTTGGCGATACAGGCGAAAAGACCGGCTTCTGGCTCGAAGAATTCGCCGCGCCCTATTACGTGTTCAAGGACGCCGGCGCCGAACTGACCCTGGCCTCGCCCAGGGGCGGCCAGCCGCCATTGGACCCGAAGAGCGACGCACCGGACGCGCAGACGCCGGCCACCGAGCGCTTCCGCAGCGATCCCGCAGCCCAGGCCGCGCTGGCGAACACCCAGGTGCTGGCCGAGGTGAATGCCGACGCCCATGACGCGATCTTCTACCCCGGCGGCCACGGCCCGCTCTGGGACCTGGCCGAGGACCGCCACTCCATCGCCCTGATCGAAGCCTTCCATGCCGAGGGCAAACCGGTCGCCGCCGTCTGCCATGCGCCGGCCGTGCTGCGCCACGTCCGCAACGAGAACGGCGAGCCGCTGGTGCAGGGGCGGCACGTCACCGGCTTCACCAACAGCGAGGAAGAAGCCGTCGGCCTGACCCACGTCGTCCCCTTCCTCGTCCAGGACATGCTCAAGGCCAACGGCGCGCGCTTCAGCAAGGCCGAGAACTGGCAGAGCCACGTCGAGGTCGACCGCCTGCTGATCACCGGCCAGAACCCCGCCTCCTCCGAGGCGGTGGCCCAGGCCGTCCTGAAACTCCTGAGCTGAGAGGATCCTGTAGCCGCTCCGGATGGACTCCCGGGGCGGCTTTGCCGTACACTAGCCCGGACCTTCACAGGTTTTGGGGCCGATTAGGATTCGACGCCGGTAACAAAACTCGAGGGGCATGCCGAGTTGGTAACAGAACTCGTAAATCCACTGTTGCAAACTCATAGTTGCCAACGACGACAACTACGCTCTAGCCGCCTAAGTGCCGCTAGCTGACCCTAGGGGATGCCTGTAAACCCGAAGATTTGGTCAGTCATATAGAACAGGATCGCCGCCAAGTTCGCTGTAGACGTAACGGCTAAAACTCATACAGCTCGCTCCAAGCACCCTGCCACTCGGGCGGCGCGGAGTTAACTCAGTAGAGATGGCTAAGCATGTAGAACCAACAGCGGAGAACTGGCGGACGGGGGTTCAAATCCCCCCGGCTCCACCACATCCTTACACAGTGGCCTGATTTCGGGCTTCTGTGCTCAGGTCCACCGGCCACCCCAGGCCGGTGCGACACTGAGGTGTGACATTCCTGTGGGGCATCATCTGGTGCCCAGCATGAAACCATCCCCCTCCTATCTGACCATCAGTCGGCACGGTACGTATTACTTCCGTGCGGTCATTCCTCGTCCACTGCGTAGCCTTTTCAACGGGCAGCGAGAAATCAGGCGTACCCTGAAAACTGACAGCCAACGCTTGGCCCTAAAACGAGCCCGCCAGTATGCTGCCCGGTTTGAAGCTGCCTGCGACAAGGTAATGAGCGTGACAAAGCGCGACGAGCTTGGCTTTTCTGATGCCTACTACTTAGAGATGATGGAGCTAGAGATGAAGGGCCTGTTCCCAGACTTCTCCAGCCCCAAAGATGACAGTCAACCTGCTGAGCCCATCCTTTCGAATGAGGAAATCGAGGCTCGTCAACGTCGCCAAGAAGTGGCACGGCTGCTGACTGGCGCCCATGGCCGGCCGATCCCAAACGAACACGAGGCTCTGGCCAAGCAGTTGCTGGAACTCTCCCGCCCCTATCAACCAACCGAACTCCGGAAAGTATTGCCGAGGCTGCGGGATGAGCTGGTGCTACGCAGCCTTGCTCCCACTGGCAGCAGCGACGTTGCAATGGGAGCAGCCCAATCATCGCCAAGCTATGACCCGGCAATGGCCGACTGGACCCTCTATCAGGTATGGCAACACCAGTTGGAACGCGATAGGGCAGACGCCACCGAGAGAGGAGGCCAGGCTAGGCATGGCGGTACGCTGGAAGAGCGCCAACGTCGCGCGCGAGTAATGACGGTACTTACGCGACATAAACCCGTATGCCAGTTGACCAAGCAAGACTGGCAAGCTGCCTACGATGCAGCTCGCAAAATGAAGGCCGGAGCCACGGCATCAATCGACCCGCCCACGGCACTCAGCGAACTGCTAACCGATGACCCAGAACAGATGACCGGGCATCAGCGCGTAAGCGCGCTTATTGGTTCAATGAAGCAGATTCAGGATCACGCACGCTTTCTTGACCTAACCACAATCCGAGCAGATGAGTTGCTGATTAAGCCGGTGCAAAAGCGGAAAACAGCACGTACTCATGATGGCGTACCGTTCTCATCAACTGACATTGAAACCATTTTCTCCGGCTACATCTACCAAGGCCCTCTGCCAGAGAACAGAACCAAGGCTTACCCATTCTGGTTCTGGCTCCCGCTGGTCGCCTATTTCACAGGTGCCCGGACAAACGAAATTGCCCAGCTCGACACTGCTGACATCCGAGAAATTGACGGTTACCCCTGCTTCGACATCTGCCCGGACGATCCTAAGGTTTTTGAGGCCAAACGAGTAAAGACCGAGGAGGCTCGACAGGTTCCTATTCATCCACGCTTGATTGAGCTCGGCTTTCTCGACTATGTGGAGAGCCAGCGGGAAGCTAGACAGAAGAAGCTGTTTGGAGATGGGCTCGCCTATCTACCGCCGCGAAGCGAAGGCGTTGACCACAACAAAGAAGGATGGGCAAAGAGCGCCGGCAAGTTCTTTAACGAAGGCGAAAAGGGTTACTTGGTCGCCATAGGCGTTCACAAGCCCCACGATGGCAAGAGCCTCTACTCATTCCGACATACACTCGAAACCAACTTGCGACACGCCCGTCGCGATGGGAAACGCAACGCAGAGCAGTCCCTCATTGACGCAATTACAGGTCATACCCCCGAAGACCAGGCGAAGAAGTCAATCGACAAGACTGTGACCGATGCAATCTCAGGGCGAGTCGCACAGGACATGGGAGGAAGGCACTACGATGGCGGCGCTTCGATTCGGCAAAAGTTGGAAGCTCTAAATTTGCTACCGATACCTGATGCCATTAAACGGCTTACCAGCTATCAAGTAGATTTTATGGATCGATTCGGCGAGACGCTGATCAAAAGCATTGCTAGCCATCGACGCAGGCGACCTCGGACAGCTTAACCTTAATTGACTAAGCCCCCACCGCTGTCATATTCCCTAATTCCTGGAAAACGGCATCATGCAAACCAGAAGACAATTTAGCCACCATTTCGCAGTGTCCCTGTAGATCATCTGGCGTGACTTGCTCACGCCCCTCTCCATGGGCTATGCGATTGCGCTTCTTAAGAAGCTCTTCAATCTCACTAACATAGCCGACCTTGCGCCGTTTCTTTCTTGGCTGCCACTTCCCCTCTATTATCCCCACTATGCGAGACACCGGGTCAACTGCCGCACCCTCTACATCCGCCAACGCTGCCTCAATAGCCCTTTTAAACTTAGCATCGACCTGAGACTCCAAAACATAAGTTGAGTCAACGGAATAGTCAGCAATACTTAGCCTATCAATAATTGCATCAATCCCAATCCCAGAGAAAATTGACTCAACATTATCTACCGATGGATTACCCCCGGTCTTTGACAACACTTTAGAGTTAAGTTTAACCGCCCCACTATTAGTTATCGCCCCTTTCAAACTTATAAAATCAGTGAGCGAATTACCTCTATAGCTAGAAACCTGCCCTTCCAACACCGCACAGAAAAGCGAATCAGGCAACGAACTAACGCTCACACCCTCGTCGTTAAGGGCATCGACGTACTCCTCTACCAAGTCACGTATAAACCCCTCAAAATAACCGCAGAGCAGAACCAACCCTGCTCTCGTCATAGCATTGCACTTTACGCGCCCTTCCGCCCCTTCCTCTAACGCCTCTCTTGCCGCTGCAACAATCAATCGCACTTCAGAGAGGCTGTCCTGAAGAGTCGAGTAGCAATCCATAGCCATAGCGTTACCCAAGCAGAAGAGCGGTTAATACGTTGCTTCGACGAATAGCCTTACTTTTTTGAGCCGTACCCGAGAACAGAGCACTCCAATAGTCGTCATCGCAGAATGCGCTAAAAGCATTCTCCCTAGCATCCTCGGCAGAGCGCCCAACCTCTATCAATCGTGAGAAGGCAATCATCTGGGACTCATATATGGCGCCATTTATCAAATTTAATGCAAACCCTTCATCTTCAGCATGTTCTCTTGCCAAAGGCTTTCTGAATGCAACACCAGGGCCTAGAACCTCATAAATCAGATCCACAGTAGAGTTAAACAAACTCTCTAACTGCTCGCACACGGCATCACCGACCTCCCTATTTTCCTCAAGGAACGAGTTCAAATACTCTGTATAGTTATCAGAATATTCCGTAGCCTCCGCAAGCTCTCTATAAGCGAAGAATCGAAGCACCAATTCAGCGTCTTTCATATCGCGCCGAGAGGCCTCTGGCAAAGCAATCATCTCTTGAAACTTAGGATTGCGCGCAAGCTTCTTTAGCAAGGAGTTCAGCGAACCCCGATATATACAATTCCTGACCTCCTGATCCGTCAGAGACGCACTACCAGTATTAAGGCGCTCGAACACCTCAAACTTCAGCGTTGAATCCGACTCATTCAAAACCACAATACATCTAATTGGCCGTTTAGCTATGGCGGAGCGATCAACACGATGAAGCTCCATGTATTTCTTTCCATTTAGCTCTGATCTAACCTTTAATCCCTCAAGGGTTAGCTCTTCAACGCCAGCGTCATCAAAAAGCCCAGCCAACTCGGCCGGCTTTAGGAACCGAAACAAAGATGTAAGCCGTTGTTGCCCATCAATCACACTAAAAGACCCATCAGCCTCCTCAGCAAGATAGACAACCGGAACCGGAATATTAAGAAGTATAGATTCAATAAACCTAGAGGCCTTTTCGTCAGGCCACCGATATTGCCGCTGATAGTCAGGATCAAGAGTTAGGTCACCCTCTATCACCATATCCATTAGCGTTCTGACTGCGTAATCGTACTGCTGAATAAGGACTTTTCGCTCACTAGCCGGCTCGTAAGGTGCATCCCCCAGTGCCTCCTCTACGCCGAAGCTGTCAACCTCTTCCTCGTTGATCATTTTTTATCCTTTGAAATGAATTAAGTAAGAAATCTAATCCTTCGACTCACACCTCAGACATCGTGCTGATGTCCCGTCTCACCTCAAGAGCCACAGCGATTAGGGCACCATGATGAGCCCTCTCGCAAGCAGAAACGTCACCTCGTTGGAGAAATGGTAAGTCTAAACATCAGAATACAGTTATGAGGTATGGCCACGGCCATCCCCTGCAGTCACTGAGTCTTTTTCATGGAAGTCGGGGGTAAGGGCATTGCGTACCAATTAGGGTGTACATGAGGCACCACACACCAGCTGTACACAGAATGATCAAATCGCCCCGCTTCACTGTGTCATTAAATATCTTTACAAGTCTAATGTGACACACCATAATGTGACACATCCAAAGTGACACAAAGGGAATTCACCATGTTTGTCCGTGCCTACCTGCGAGCCTCTACTACCGAACAAGACGCTAACCGTGCTCGTGCTGCACTGGTAGAGTTCATTGAGAGCAAAGGACAGCGGATTGCTAGCTACTATGTTGAGAACGAATCTGGCGCCTCTCTCCAGCGTCCTGAGCTGTTCCGCCTGCTGAATGACGCCCAGCCCGGAGACGTACTACTGCTGGAGCAGGTAGACCGTCTGAGCCGCTTGAAAGAAGAGGACTGGAACCAACTCCGCGCCACGATCAAGGCCAAGGGAGTGCTGGTAGTCGCCCTGGACCTGCCTACCTCCCACCAGTACCTCGTCACTGCTGGTGCAGCAGATGAGTTCACAGGCCGGATGCTGAGTGCAGTTAATGAGATGCTCCTAGATATGCTGGCTGCTGTCGCTCGCAAGGACTATGAAGATCGCCGCCGTCGTCAGGCTGAGGGAATCGCCAAGGGCAAGGCTCAAGGTGTTTACAAGGGCCGCCCGGCTGATGCGGAACTGCACGCCAAAATTACCGAGCTGCTGAATGATGGTAAGAGCATCCGCAAGGTGGCTGATTTGCTGGACTGCTCCACTACTACTGTTCAGAAGGTGAAAAGAGCCTTGGAATCCGCTGCGTAATTGTTTGCAGTCGCCCCTACAAGCCCGCTAACGCGGGCTTTTTGCTTCTGCATGGAAGGCTAAAGGACCATCACAGAGTGAAGTGGCAGCAGACCTGAAATTGGGATCACCACGGTGAGGAAAAATAAGATAAGTTCAGAAAAAACTCTTGCAAATCAATATGTTGTATTAATTCGCATGTAGACACTAGACGCTATAAACCCTAGAATTTAATCACTGTCCGATTGGCAGATTACCCATTCACACAACGAGCGAGATCAACGCATGAACACGAAATCACATCACCTGCATCGGAAAAGAAACTATGAGCACCCTGGAAAAACACGCCCGCGAATTTCTCAGTAACCCCATCAACTCGTACCGGCGCCTCGCTGAGTACCTGAACAACTCTCATCCTCGTGCAGACGGAACCCTCTGGACGAAGGACGCTGCCTATCACTTCTGCCGCACCCACGGTATAGCTTCCCAGCGTCGCTGCCGTTGTCAGCCTGCTGCCAGCATTTCGAAACGCAAGCGCAGCCGCCAAGCCATCGTAAAAGCCCTGACTGAAGCGCTTCTGCGCACCGGCACAAGCCTTGCCTCCCTGGCCCCGTTTCAAATCGGCACCATCGCGCGGCTGTCCGGCTTTCAATTCGCCACTGTTGCAAGCAACTGGCATCGCCTGGAGTCTGAGTTACTTGAGCTCGCCAAGCTGCCACCCAAGCCAGTCGTGCTCCACATCATCGATGATGAGGTGTAACGATGGTGGGCAAGCATGCAACACCAGATCAGGGCGCTCAGGCAGTGATTCTGAGAGAGGCCGGCTACACCTTGCCGGCGATTGCCCAACGCCTAGAAATCAGCCTTAGCACGGTCCAGCGCTTGCTGAAGAAGCACAAGGCAGTTGCTGGCGCTACGACACAAGCGCTGATTGAGAAGGCTCGGGAGGAGATGCTGGCCTACGCCTTCTCTCTGGAAAGCGTTCAGCAGACCGCTGCTTCGCTGGTGCTGGATGACCTCGCAATTGGACAGCAGATCAGGCGGAAGCTCTCCAGCGCATTGGAAGAACTCGATCCGAGCAACCCCATTGCCTTCCGAGCCCTTGCTGCCAGTGCGACCACCCTCAAGCTAACTCAAGACGTTGGCCGGCGTGCGCTCCCTCTCGACAAGTTGGAGCAAGCACAAGCCGTTGAAGAGCTCCCGGAGCTTCAGATTCACGTAATGACCCCTTGGGATGTCGAAGAGATGCGGGCCCAACAGCGGCTCGACGAGGCGGAACTGAGAGGCGACGCAGAAGGGGTCAATGAAGAGCTCGAAAACCTGCAATGGATCGCGCAGAAGAAGACACCTCGTTACGAGAGTGACGACATCGTGGTCATCGAGGGCTGAACTCTCCTTGACCATGCGATGACTAGCCAGGTGTCAAACCCTTAGAAATCACGAAACGACTTCAACCCACTGGCCACGATGAGCGGAACCGATTTTTGAAAATCCGGTCAGCTGGCAGCACAGAGCCCAACAATGAAAAGCAGCAATCAGCACCCCGTCACTGAGCGTGGACATTTTCCAAAAATGCACCGAGTAACTGCCCCCAACCAACGGGCCGTAACATTAGCAATGGCGGGGGTTCTAGCCAGTTTCCATGAAGGCTATCAACGGAACGTAGCAGTATTAGGGCAATGGAATAGCAATACCTCTGATATCCCTGCCCTGAAGATAATCAGTCAATTCTCCAAGCTTGCTCAGGAATACACATCAGGAGTCACGCTGAGTGATTGGCAACGAAGGCTTCCAGCAGAGGCCAAACGAGCATTCACACTGCTTGGAATCGCGAGGCAGCCCGGCGCTCGTATCGTTACCTTCAGGCTTGGTCATGAGGTCGCTGAGAAAGCTCTTGCTGCATCAGATGGGCCGGCTGCTTACCTAGCTGCTCTACTCAAGCGGAAGCTTGGAGTCCGGAACATTGCCTTCATCCTTGAATACCCGAGCAGCGCCAGCGATGAGAATCACACGCTGCACCTTCACGGTATCGCCTGCATCCCGGATGGTTTGACTGAGGAATGCATACGGGCGGTGCTGGCGCCCAATCCCAACGGAAAGGTCAAAGGCTATCGCCAGCGCTTCGGAAACAAGGCAATCGACCTTCAGCCGATCACCACTCCCGGTGCGTGGGTGAGCTACATCCACAAAGAGTACCCATTCACTGAGCACAAGCTGGGCAGTGCCCCGGATTTCGCCAGCCACAGCGCCAGCAGAGCAGGTAGAGAGCTGTACGAAGAGCTTGTGGCCTGGATGAAGAGTGAGAGGGGCCGGGAAGCCCCTCAGGAGCTCGCTGGTGAGGCGATTTCATAGCCTGCGGGAACGGCTCAGCTTTTGAATATAAAGTCGTCCAGCGTTTCGATGCGCTTCTCAGCTTGCCTAACATCAAATCGGCAACCTTCTTCGAATTCCTCTGGTGTAGGAGGAGCACTCTGGTTAAACCTAGTGCGCGACTCTGCTAGGAAACTTGCCTTGCGCTGAATCTGCCGGATTAGAGCCATCACTTTCTTCGGATCAGCATTCGGATAGGCCAAGCCTGCATCGATTAGAGAGTGAAGATACTGGGTTTCCAACTCCGGCTTACCACAGACCTTCAAGACAGCCAGATCGTCCACAGCGGTGAAATCGAAAATCCCTGCGACACTCTTTACTTCCTCCTTGGAAGGCGCGGCCACAGCCATTGTCGCAATGCTCAGAATGGTCAAACAGCCAACAGCTAGGGGCATCCAGGCGCGCACATGCTACTCCTTGCGAAATTCTCAGTTTTGATGCGTGAAGATTCGATTCTGGCTTAGAAGTGCAGCGGGCTCGTAGCCTTGCTATCAGCTCAAACTGGGGCCAGATGAATTACGAGTGCTAACTTTAGTATGTCGACCTATAGTATGCAACGAACGACATTGGGCGGATGCCTATCCAGCCCGATCAATGCCAACTCGTTGCCACCTTCGCTGCCAATGTAAAACGCCGACGGCTAGAGCTCGGCTTCTCACAAGAGGAGCTAGCCGAGCGAGCGGGCGTGCATCGGACTTATGTGGGAATGCTGGAGCGGTGTGAAAAGAATGCAACGCTTCAGAGCGTCGAAAGGCTTGCTGGCGCCTTGGGCGTTGAGCCCTACGTACTGCTACAGAAGCGGTAGCTCCCCAAGGCGTATCACGGCTCTTGCCTCCCCTGAATAGCTTAGGGTTTTTCAGGGGCGTTTCTTTGGGTGTCGAAAGAGTGTCGCACCGAGACAACAGGCACAAATCAATCAGGGGTAGTACTAGGCTTGTCTTCCTGGAAGGCCTGATATGCCCTGATGTCGAAGAGATTCACGGATTTCACTTCGCTCAGCGGGAATACCACTTCAAACAGCTCAGGGTTTAGGTGACTGAGCGTCTCATCCTTTGTAAAGCGCTGGTAAACGGTCGTGTACCAGGTCGTAAAGTGCATCTTCAAGCCATCACTGGCACGGTAACCGCTTACGAAAGGCAGAATCCGGAGCATATCGCGCTTGTCACCAGGATCAATTGCCCCAGTGACATAGCCTACGTATACCTTCCCGTGACCCAGCGTCACGCAGATCGGCATGCTCTGCTCCAGAGCCCTCATCAGGATCAAATCCAGGTCGGAATTCAGAAGGTGGATGGCTCGCTTGAGAGCCGCTCGATTGGAGTACTCGTAAATTAACGAGAAGAGACGCGCATCTCTACTTTTGATGCGGCGTACTGCCAGACGGAAGAGCTCTTTCGTCGAAATGCTCTTGAAGGCAAGAAACCAGTTCAGAACATACCCACCAATCAAACCCAGCACGAGTGTGGCGGCAAGCACTAGAACCCAAAAAGCGGTGTCCACCTTCCCGCCCTTTTCCTCGAGCAGCCCAGCTTGGCCTACACCAGCACGAAGAAACGCAAGCAGAGACTCAAGATACGGGTTAGCACAGACTGTGAGCGCTAACGCGAGCAAAAAAAGCCAAATACCCCAGAAGGCCGCTCGGATATAAAGCTTCTGGGAATCTTCGCGCTTTATGAGATACCTGGTCTCGTGCCAGGTGCTAACAAAAAGATAACCCGCCAATAGTGGAACGAACGCAAGAGCGGCCTTCAGCATTCACCCGTCCTTAGGTCATTGCGTTATATAGATTCGCCAGCCGCTACTTCTTTCTGATCAGATGCAGGGGCTTTCTTCAGCTCGCTTCTAAGGCTCTCGAACGCACTGAACTGACGCTTAACGACCTTGGCGCGGACTACCTCTTTGGGATCAGAGAACATGACACCATCGCCCGTCACGTAGAAGGGGACGGACTCGGAAGCTTCATGCTCAGCGATCCGGTAGTAACCTTTAAGTCGCTCAATCAAGGTTTTAGGCTTGTGGTGTTTGCTCACGAGACCCTCCAGAAACGCGTACGCCATTCGTTGGCTGCTGCTCTCTTCCCTTGTTCAAGTGTGAACCTGAGGACCGAAAGCCAGTTCCGTTCCCCTGCGTTTGCCCACATCGACAGGCTGAGGCTCACACAAAAACGTCGCGAAGCGTATAGGCCCTACCCCCATAGGGCAAGAGCCTCGCATCGCCTCACAGCCCGTTTATAAACCTTTTTAAACGGTTTAGCACATTGCGCACTGCTACAGATGTTTTCATGATCAAGCGGTCCAAACCGTACAACATCAGCCGGTGATCGGGCGAGAGAAATGCCGCAGGGCATGGCTGGCCTGACCTTGCGGTAGCTGGATGATGGTTCGCTCCAGAGCGCTGCGGAACGATGTGGTGCACAAGGTGAACTGCCATTAGTTCGTCAGTGCTTCCTGAGCCGGCCAGCTAACTCTGCGGGAATCTGCACCGAACAGACCTTTCCCGATTTCGTCCCGGCATAGGTGACGATGCCCCCTTGAAGATGGTTGGGAGTCAGCTTCTCGGCCTCTGACCATCGAGCAGCCAAGGCGAGCTGGCACGAGAACCGCCTGTTGGCAGGCCTGATCAAACGCAGCAGCTCCGCAATCCGTTCGTGGGTTCAAATCCCTGCGTTGCGGTTACGATGAGCTGCTGTGGTAAGGTTCTGGGGAAACATCAACCGCCCCCATCAGGGTGTGACATCGCAGAATAGGCAGGATGGAGCAGGCCCACGCATTCCGGGGCTTTCAGAAGGGGAAAAGGGATTGGTCACCGCTCCCCCCGGCCCACCAAATGAAAACAGCCTGAACCCTTGATCTTCCTAGCGAATTTCAAGGGTTTTTGCTTTCTGGGGTAGGCGATCGACCAAGAATTGCCCTACCAGCCAAAGGATTCAACCGAATTGCTTCCGCCAAATGCCCGGGCGCCAGGTGGGCATAGCGCATCGTCATCCACGCCAACACGATTGCCCCGACTGCGGGACCCAGTCAGCGCGCCCCGCCCTCGGCGAGGAATCGCCAGATCTCCGGATCGTTGCCGAAGGCGACGTTGAAGCGCAGCCAGGGCGTGGCCTCCAGGTCGGGGCGGAAGATGCAGCCCGGCGACAGCAGGATGTTCTGCCGCAGGCCTTCGCGGGTCAGGCGGACCGGGTCGAGGTCCGCGCTGGCGTTGCTGATCCACAGGTAGGGCGCCGGCGCCAGTGGCGCCCAGCACTGCCAGCCCATCCGCTGCAGGCGCTGGCGGGCGTCCACCTGGGCCTGCAGCAGGCGGTCGCGCAGGCGCTGGCAGCGTTTGCGCTGGGTGCCGTCGTTGAGCATCTGCAGCGTCAGCTGTTCGCAGACCTGCGAACCGTAGAAGGCGGCGCTCATCTTGTAGTGCTGCAGCGCTTCGGCCACCGCCGGCTCGGCGGCGACGAAGCCCACCCGCAGCGAGGCCGCCAGGGTCTTGGAAAAGCTGCCGACGTGGATGACCCGCTGCATGTTGTCCAGCGCGGCCAGGGGCGGCTGGTTCTGCGGCGCCAGCTGGCCGAACACGTCGTCCTCGACGATCCAGCAGTCATGGGCTTCGGCGAGTTGCAGCACACGATAGGCGACCGCCAGGCTGTAGCTGGCACCGGTAGGGTTCTGCAGCCAGGGATTGGTGAAGAAGGCCTTGGGCCGGTGCTGGCGCAGCAGTTCGGCGAGGACCTCCACATCCGGTCCCTGGGGCGTCCAGGGCACGCCGATGATGCGGATCTTGTGGTCGCGCAGGTGGGACAGGAAGTTGACGTAGCCGGGGTCGTCCACCAGCACGCAGTCACCCGGCTGCAGCAATGCACGGATCACCAGGTCCAGCCCCTGGCTGGCGCCCTGGGTGAGGATGATCTGCTCGCCATTCACCTCGGCGCCGCGTTCGGCGAGGTAGCGCTGCACCCACTGGAGCAGGGCCTGGTTGCCGCGGGCTTCGCCGTACTCGGCGATAGCGCCAGCGGCCCGCCCGAGGCTGCGCAGCGCCAGGTGCAGGCCGTCTTCGTCCAGCCAGTCGCCTGGCAGGCCGCCGCTGCCCGGCTGCAGGGCGGCATCGGGGTGGAAGGCCGCGTCCAGCAGCCAGTAGACGTCCTCCAGCGGCGCCGACTTGCGCTGCTCCACCTTGGCCGGGGAAGTCTGCGCCACGAAGAAACCATCGCCCTTGCGCGCCTCCACATAGCCCAGCGCCACCAGCCGGTCATAGGCCTGGACCACGGTGAAGGTGCTGACATCGAACTCTTTCGCGGCCGCCCGGATCGATGGCAGGCGTGCGCCCTGGGCCAGGCTGGCATCCTCGATCCGCTGCGAGAAGTGGCTCACCAGGTGGCCGATCCGTGATGTCTTGCGGGATGTTTCCATGGGCGTGTACAGGTTTTTCGACTGCTACAGGTGCGGCGATTCTAGGCGCCGCTGTGTATGGATTGAAAGTTCATAACCCGTAACCTCGCCCTGGCAATGCCCATGCAAATCCGCCAGGAGCGAAGAGATGTACAGAACAAGAAAAGCACTGCTCGCGCTGTTGCTGCTCGGCAGCCTCGATGCCGCCCAGGCCAGCGAACCGGTCATCCGCATCGCCACCGAAGGCACCTTTCCCCCGTACAGCTTCGTCAAGCCGGACGGCAGCCTGGCAGGTTTCGATGTGGATATCGCCAACTCCCTGTGCGACGAGATGAAGGTGCGCTGCACGCTGGTGAAGCAGGAATGGGACGGCATCATTCCCGGCCTGCTGGCGAAGAAGTACGACGCCGTGGTGTCGTCCATGGCGATCACCCCGGAGCGCCAGCGCAAGGTGGCCTTCTCCGACAAGTACCAAGGCGGCTACTCGATGCTCTTCGGCAGCACCGCGCTGACCGACAACAGCCCCGATGCCATGCGCGGCAAGGTGATCGCGGTGCAGAAGGGCTCGATCCAGGAGACCTTCGCCAAGGCCCGTTACGAGAGCGCGGGTCTCAGCCTGCGCCGCTATCCCGATGTCCAGGCCGCGCTGATGGACCTCTCCGCCGGGCGCGTCGACGCCGTGGTGCTGGACATTGCACAGATCCACCAGGCGAAGAAGAACCCGGACATGGCCGGGTATCACGGCTTCGGCGAGAAGCTGAACGACCCGCGCTACTTCGGCGTCGGCTCCGGCATCGCCGTGCGCAAGCAGGACCAGGTCCTGCTCGGGCGAATCAACCAGGCGCTCAAGACCATCCTCGCCAATGGCACCTACCAGCGGATCAACGACAAGTACTTCGAGTACAACCAGTACGAATGATCCCCCGCGCCGGCGTCCTTCAGGGCGCCGCGCCCGGCCTCCGACGCGGGAATGAGGTCATGCGCACCTGGCGCATCCCGGGAAAACCCCGGTCTGCAGGTCGGCCCGTTCGGCACCGGGCGCAAGGCCCAGGCGCCTGTCGAATTCCATCACCAGGCGTGCTTCGCGCGCCATGGAGACACCATGTTCAACGGATACCTGCCGGCGATCCTCGCCGGCGCCGGCACCACCCTGCAGGTGGCGCTCTTCTCCCTGCTGCTTGCCGTCCTGATCGGCTTGCTGGGCGCCAGCCTGAAGCTGTCCCCCCTCCCCTGGCTGCGCTGGCCGGCGATGGTCTACACGACGCTGATGCGCGGCGTGCCGGACCTGGTGGCCATGTTGCTGCTGTTCTACGGCAGCCAGTTGCTGCTCAACGCCTTCACCGAGGCGCATGGCCTGCCGCAATGGTCGATCGACCCGTACGTGGCGGGCATCGCCACCCTGGCCCTGATCTATGGCGCCTACTTCTCCGAGACCTTCCGCGGCGCCTTCCTCGCCGTCCCGCCCGGCCAACTGGAAGCGGGACGGGCCTATGGCATGAGCCGCTGGCAGGTGTTCCGCCGGGTGATGCTGCCGCAGATGCTGCGCTTCGCCCTTCCCGGCATCGGCAACAACTGGCTGGTGCTGATCAAGAGCACCGCCATCGTCACCATGATCGGCCTTCAGGACATGACCTGGATCGCCGACCAGGCGGGTCGTGCGACACGCCAGCCGTTCCTCTTCTACATGCTGGTCTGCGTCCTCTTCCTGCTCATCACCGCCCTCTCGCAATACGCCCTGCACGCGCTGGACCGCCGCTGTTCTCGGGGCGCCCGGCACGCGGAGATCTGATCCATGATCGACCTGCAACCCCAGATCGTCCTCGACAACCTGCCGTTGTTCGCCGCGGGCCTGCTGCTCACCCTCAAGCTGGTCGGTTCGGCGCTGCTGCTCGGCCTGGCCCTGGCGATCCCGCTGGCACGGCTGCGCGCATCGCGCAATCGCCTGCTGGGCGCACCGGTGTTCGCCTACACCTACTTCTTCCGTGGCACGCCCCTGCTGATCCAGCTGCTGGTGCTCTACTACGGGCTGGCGCAATTCGCCTGGGTGCGCGCAAGCCCGTTCTGGGAGTATCTGCGCGAGCCCTACTGGTGCGCGCTGATCGCCTTCAGTCTCAACACCTGCGCCTACACCACGGAGATCTTCGCCGGCGCGATGCGCGCCATTCCCCACGGCGAGGTGGAGGCGGCGCGCGCCTATGGCATGGGCCCGTTCACCCAGTTCCGCCGGATCATCCTGCCGTCGGCCTGGCGGCGCGCCATTCCGGCCTACAGCAACGAGATCGTCCTCACGCTGCAGGGCTCGTCCATCGCCAGCGCCGTGACCCTGGTGGACCTCACCGGCGCCGGGCGCAGCCTCTACTCGGACTACTACGCGCCATTCGAGGCCTTCCTCTGCGTGGGGCTGATCTACCTGGCGCTGACCGTCGTGCTGGTCGGCCTGTTCAGGCTTGCCGAACGGCGCTTCCTCGCCCACATGGCGCCCCGCCGCGCCCACTGACACTTCGAATGCCGAAAGAGGAACGACAAGAATGAAAACCCTGGTGGTCGACAATATCCGCAAGCGCTATGGCAGCAAGGAGGTGCTCAAGGGCATCTCGCTGTCGGCCCGGAAGGGCGACGTGATCAGCATCATCGGCTCGTCGGGATCGGGGAAAAGCACCTTCCTGCGCTGCATCAACTTCCTGGAAACGCCCGATGACGGGGCGATCCGCTTCGCCGGCGAGGACCTGCGCCTGGTCAAGGATCGCCTGGGCAGCCTGCAGGCGGCCGACCGCAGGCAACTGCAACGGATGCGTACCCGGCTGGCGATGGTGTTCCAGAACTTCAACCTGTGGTCGCACCTGACCGTCATGGAGAACGTGACGGAAGCGCCCATCCATGTGCTCGGACTGCCTCGCAGGGAGGCGCAGGCACGGGCAGAACGCTACCTGGAGAAGGTCGGGCTGGCGGACTTCGCGGACAGATACCCGGCGCACCTGTCCGGCGGCCAGCAGCAGCGGGTCGCCATCGCCCGCGCCCTGGCCATGGAGCCGGAGGTGCTGCTGTTCGACGAGCCCACTTCGGCATTGGACCCGGAGCTGGTCGGCGACGTGCTCAAGGTGATGAAGGGGCTGGCCGCCGAGGGCCGCACCATGATCGTGGTGACCCACGAAATGGGCTTCGCCCGCGAGGTGTCGAGCCAGGTGATCTTCCTGCACCACGGCCAGATCGAGGAGCAGGGAACGCCCGAGGAAGTCTTCGTCCACACCCGCAGCGAACGCCTGCGGCAGTTTCTCTCCGGGGCGCTGAAATAGCGCCGTCACCGAACATCGGGGAGGGCGGCTTCCCCGCTCTCTTCCGCCAGACGAGGCAGTCATGCATCCAGCTTTTCCAGACCAGGCCGGCTTCCCGGTACAACGTGAACGCTTCCTCGCTGCCGCCGCTGCGGCAGGCGCCAGGCTGCAGGAGTATCGCCATCCCCTGCGCGGCCCCTGCGGAGAGGTCCTGGCCACCGACGTCGCCGTGCTCGGCGACCCCGAAGCGCCGCGGGTACTGGTCGCCCTCAGCGGCACCCACGGCGTCGAAGGCTTCTACGGCTCGGACTGCCAGAGCCGCTGGCTGCGCGAACTCGCCGGCAGGCCGCTGCCGGCCGGGGTGGCGGTGGTGATGGTCCACCTGATCAATCCCTGGGGCACGGCCTGGGGGCGGCGCGTCAACGAAGACAATATCGACCTGAACCGCAACTACCTCGACTTCAGCCAGCCCCTGCCGAGCAACGACGCCTATACGGCCCTGCACGACATCTACGCCTGCACGCAGCTCGATGGTCCGGAGCGCCAGCGGGTGGATGCCCGGCTGGCCGAGCTGATCGGCTCCCGGGGCTGGCCGGCGCTGATGTCGATCGTCGAGGCGGGCCAGTACCGCTTCCCCGATGGCCTGTTCTATGGCGGCCAGGCCCCCGCCTGGTCGAACGGCACCCTGCACCGGATCCTGCAGGAGCACGTGGCACACGCCCAGGTTGCCCTGTGCTTCGACCTGCATAGCGGTGCCGGCGAATACGGCCACGCCATGCTGATGTCGATCACCCGCGAGGCCCATCCGGGGCTGGCCGATGCCCGCGCGCTGTATGGGCCCTGGCTCTACACGCTGCTGACCGGCGCCGACAGCAGCAATGCCAGGGTGGCGGCCACCGCTACCGGCTACACCTCGCAGGCCCTTGTCGATGCGTTGCCGCATGTGCATCTGCTGCCCTTCGTCATCGAATGCGGCACCTACCCGGAGGAAGACATCCACGCCTATCTGCGCAACGATCACTGGCTGCATCTGCATGGCGACCCGGGCGACTGCGTTGGGCGGCGCATCAAGCGGGAGCTGCTCGAACAGTTCTACCCGGCCGATCCGGATTGGCGCGAAGTGGTCTGGCTGCGGACCCGACAGGTCTGGGAGCGGGCGCTGGCCGCCTTGCCGCGGATCGGCAGGCCTGAGCCGGCAGGTCCGCAAATTTCCCAGCCATCAATCGGTCCCTCCTCGCGGAACTGCTGCAAGTGTTGATCGTAAAGCCGGTCGGCAATGGGGACGCTCACCTCATACCATCGGTCGTCCCCAGTCCTGTCACCGCCGATGAGCAGTATCGCCGAGCGCCGAGGATCGAACGCATGGAGCGTGCGGAGCTGCCGCCCGGCATGCTGGGTCCGCAGCTCTCTCATGTGGCCGTGCCGGGAACCATTGATACCGAGGATGTTGACGCCATCCATCCGGAAGTGAGCGGTAAAGAAATGCCGCACGGTGTGACAGGCTTGGCACAGTGGTAACCGGATCATGCCGGGCATCCGGCGAACCACACCAGCGGGCACCGCCGTGCAGCCGATGGCGGTACCCCCGGCGGCATGCCTTTCAATGCATGGCACAACGCCGCTGAGCAGGCACTCCGCATGCTCGGGAAATCCCTGGTTGCCGAGGGGGCGCTCCAGCAGTCGGGCAATGTCCGCACGAAGCGAAACGGCTGCTGAACCTGTGCCGCCTCACCTTGCCGCCCACTCCATCACGGCCTCGGGATAGCGTGCCCCGACTATCGCGTCCGGCGCGAACGCACGGTCGAGTTCAGCGCGTTCGGCGGTAGTCAGGGTGATCGCCAGGGCGCCCATGTTTTCGACGACGCGCGCAGGACAGCTGATGCCGGTGATCGGGACGATGTCGTCTCCGCGCGACAGCACCCAGGCAATCGCGAGCTGCGCCGGGGTCACGCCCTTGGCGGCCGCCATCGCGTCGAGCGCCTTGGCAGTCTCGCGGTTACGCACGTAGTTCTCGCCCTGCATGCGCGGCACCTGGAAATGCGTGTCCTGGGGCGGCTGGGCTTGCGGCCGCACTCCGGTCAGCAGCCCGTCGGCGAGGATACGGTAGGGCACGATGCCCACGCCGAGTTCGCGCGCCGTCGGCAGGATCTCCGCTTCGATGAAGCGGCATGCGAGCGAATACTCGATCTCCAGCGCCGTCACCGGGTGCACGGCATGCGCCCGGCGCAGCAGGTCGGCGCCGACTTCCGATACACCGAGATAGCGCACCTTGCCTTCCTGGATCAGGTCGGCGACCGCGCCGATCGTCTCTTCGTACGGCACGTCGGGATCGACGCGCGCCGGCTGGTAGAGATCGATCACCTCGACACCCAGCCGCCGCAGCGAGTAGGCGGCGAAGTTCTTGACCGATTTCGGTCGTCCGTCGAGGCCGATGATTCCCTGCGTGGGTGACATCTGCACGCCGAACTTCACACTCAGGAAGGCTTGCTCACGGCGGCCGCGAATGGCCTGGCCAACATTCATTTCGCTGATGCCACTGCCGTAGAAGTCGGCGGTGTCGAGGAAGATGAAACCGGCATCCAGCGCGGCCTGGATGGTCCGCACCGCCTCCCGGCCGGCCTCCGCGCCGGGCTGCATGTAGCTCATGCAGCCCAGCCCCAGCGCCGAGACCTCCGGTCCGTTGCGGCCCAGTCGCCTGGTCGGCATCTTCGTCATGGTCGTGCTCCAGCTTGAGTTCGGTGAATTCCCAGTCAATCACGGGCTGCAGGCACCGGGCGCGGCATGCATCAACCCCAGCGCGGAAACCCTGAAGCGGGAAGCACTGGAGCGATGAAAAGCTCAGTGATACCCATCCCCAACCCGCACCTTGCCGCGGAACACGTAGTAGCTCCACACGGTGTAGGTCAGGATGATCGGCAGGATGAACAGCGTGCCGATCAGAGCGAACAGCTGGCTGGTGGCCGGCGCGGACACCTGCCAGATGTCCAGCGACAGCGGGACGATCATCGGCCAGATGCTGACCGCCAGGCCCAGGTAGCCGAGGAAGATCAGCGCCAGGGTGCAGATGAACGGCAGGTGCGAATGGCGCCGGCGCAGGGTGCGTTGCAGGCTCGCCACCGCCGCCAGCGCACCCACGGCGATGAGGACGAACAGCGGCCAGTACTCGCCGCCGAACCAGCGGCTGGCGATTTCCTCGTGCTGGCTTGGCGTCCACACGCAGATCACCACGATGGCCAGCAGCAGGAGGTAGGCCAGCGGGCGGCTGTAGTGGCGCATGCGCGATTCCAGCATGCCCTCGGTCTTCACCAGCAGCCAGGTACTGCCGAGCAGGGCATAGGCGACGATCAGCGCCAGCCCGCAGAACAGCGGGAACGGCGCCAGCCAGTCCAGCGAACCGCCGGCGAACTGGCGATCGACCACCGGGATACCGGAGATGTAGCTGCCGATCACCACGCCCTGGAAGAAGGTCGCCACCAGCGAGCCGCCGATGAAGGACTTGTCCCACACATGCCGCTTGCGCGGCGAGGCCTTGAAGCGGAACTCGAAGGCCACGCCACGGAAGATCAGCCCCGCCAGCATCAGGATCAGCGGCAGGTACAGCGCTTCCAGCACCACCGAGTAGGCCAGCGGGAAGGCGCCGTAGAGCGCCGCGCCACCCAGCACCAGCCAGGTTTCGTTGCCGTCCCACACCGGCGCCACGGTGTTCATCATCACGTCGCGCTCGTCCGGGTCGCGGATGAAGGGGAAGAGGATGCCCAGCCCCAGGTCGAAGCCATCCATGATCACGTACATCATCAGGCCGAAGGCGATGATGACGCTCCAGATGTACGCCAGGTCGATGCCTTGGATTGCCATGTTTCGTCGCTCCTGTTCAGCCCACGTGTGCGAGGTCTGCGCCGGCGGCGGCAAGCGGCCTGCGCAGGGTGGCGTGGATGGGTTCGTGCCGGTCCTGCGGGCCTCTGCGCACCAGGCGCAGCATGTAGCCGATGCCCATGCCGAACAGCGCGAAGTAGACGGCGACGAAGATCGCCAGCGTGACGCCGAGCTGGGCCACGCTGTGCTGCGAGGCCGCGTGGGCGGTGCGCAGCAGGCCATGGACCACCCAGGGTTGGCGGCCGACTTCGGTGGTGATCCAGCCGGCCAGCAGGGCGATCAGCCCGGACGGTCCCATCAGCAGCACCAGCCAGAGGAAGCCCCTGTGCCGGTACAGGGCGCCGTTGCGACGCAGCCACAGGGCGAGCACCCCGGCAAGGATCATCAGCATGCCCAGCCCGGCCATCACCCTGAAGCTCCAGAACACCACGGCGGAGTTGGGCCGGTCCTCCCTGGCGAAGCTCTTCAGCGCCGGAATCTGCCGGTCCAGGCTGTGGGTCAGGATCAGGCTGCCGAGGTAGGGAATCTCGACGCTGTAGCGAGTCCGCTCGCCGTCCATGTCGGGCAGGCCGAAGAGGATCAGCGGGGTCGCCTCGCCGGGACGGTTCTCCCAGTGGCCCTCGATGGCGGCGATCTTCGCCGGCTGGTGTTCCAGCGTGTTCAGCCCGTGCGCGTCGCCCACCAGCGCCTGCACCGGCGCCACGATCAGCGCCATCCACATGGACATGGAAAGCATCTTGCGGATCGCCGGGTTGTCGCGCCCGCGCAGCAGGTGCCAGGCCGCCGAGGCGCCGACGAAGAAGGCCGTGGAGAGGAACGCGGCGATGGACATGTGCGCCAGGCGATAGGGGAACGACTGGTTGAACACCACGGCGAACCAGTCCACCGGCACCACCCGCCCGTCGACGATCTCGAAGCCCTGGGGCGTCTGCATCCAGCTGTTGGAGGCGAGAATCCAGAAGGTCGAGACCAGCGTGCCGATCGCCACCATGACCGTGGAGAAGAAGTGCAGGCCGCGCCCCACCCTGTCCCAGCCGAACAGCATGACGCCGAGGAAGCCGGCTTCGAGGAAGAAGGCGGTGAGCACCTCGTAGGTCAGCAGCGGGCCGGTGATGCTGCCGGCGAAGTCGGAAAAGCGCGCCCAGTTGGTGCCGAACTCGTAGGCCATGACCAGGCCGGAGACCACGCCCATGCCGAAGTTCACCGCGAAGATCTTCGACCAGAACTTGTACAGGTCGCGGTAGACCGGGTTGCCGGTCTTCAGCCAGAGGCCTTCGAGCACCGCCAGGAAGCTCGCCAGGCCGATGGTGATGGCGGGAAAGAGAATGTGGAACGAGACCGTGAACGCGAACTGAATCCGCGCCAGGTCCAGCGCTGCGAGGTTGGACATGTGGATATCCTCACGGGCGCCCGCAGGCGCCCTGCAAAAGCCGATGGTTCAGGCGACCGACGAGGTGATCAGGCCGTCGGCGCCGGGTTTCTCGACACGGATGGCGATGAACTTCGAGGTGGGGGTGAAGGTGCGGTCGCCGTAGCTGTCCAGCGGCACCAGCGGGTTGGTCTCCGGGTAGTAGGCGGCAGCCTGGCCCTGGGGAATGTCGTAGGCCACCAGGGTGAAGCCCGGCGCGCGGCGTTCGCGGCCGTCATCCCAGAGCGACACCAGGTCGACCTTGTCGCCCGGCTCGAAGCCCAGCCGCCGGATGTCCTCGGCGCTGACGAAGACCACGTGGCGCATGCCGAACACGCCGCGATAGCGGTCGTCCAGCCCGTACAGCGTGGTGTTGTACTGGTCGTGGGAGCGCATGGTCTGGAGGATCAGGTCCGGCGTATCGCCACGTTCCAGCACGTTCTCGTTGACCAGTTGCCGGGGCAGTTCGCAGGGCGTGAACTGCGCCTTGCCGCTGCGGGTTTTCCAGACCCGCTCGGCCGCGTCGTTGCCCAGGTGGAAGCCGCCGGGATGCTGCAGGCGCTGGTTGAAGTCGGTGAAGCCGGGGATGGTGTCGGCGATCAGGTCGCGGATGCGGCCGTAGTCGGCGACGGCCCAGGACCAGTCGATGGGATGCTTGCCCAGCGTGGCCTCGGCCATCCCGGCGATGATCGCCGGCTCCGAGCGCAGCAGCGGCGAACGCGGCCGCAGCTGACCATGGGAGATGTGCACCATGCTGAAGGTGTCTTCCACGGTGACGCCCTGCGGCCCCTCTGCCTGCAGGTCGATCTCGGTGCGGCCGAGGCAGGGCAGGATCAGCGAGTCGCGGCCCGGCAGCAGGTGCGTGCGGTTCAGCTTGGTGGCGATGCTCACGGTCAGCTCGCAGTTGCGCATCGCCGCGTGGGTGCGCGGGGTGTCCGGGGTCGCCTGGGCGAAGTTGCCGCCCAACCCGACGAATACCTTGGCGCGGCCCTCCTCCATCGCCTTGATCGCCAGCACGGCGTTATGCCCGTGCTCGCGCGGCACCTTGAACTGGAAGCGCCGCTCCAGCGCATCCAGCAGGCGCGCCGGTGGCTGCTCGTCGATGCCCATGGTGCGGTCGCCCTGCACGTTGCTGTGGCCGCGCACCGGGGACAGCCCGGCACCCGGGCGACCGACGTTGCCGCGCAGCAGTTGCAGGTTGATGACTTCCTGGATGGTCGGCACCGAATGACGGTGCTGGGTCAGCCCCATGGCCCAGCACATGATCACGCGCTCGGCCTTGCGGTACATGCGCGCGGCCAGTTCGATCCCGGCCTTGCCCAGCCCGGACTGCTCGACGATGTGCTCCCAGCCGGTGGCATCCACCTCGGCGAGATAGCTGTCCAGCCCGCTGGTGTGCTCGGCGATGAAGGCGTGGTCGAACACCGTGCCGGGCGCCTCGCGCTCCCACTGCAGGAGGAACTTGGCCATGCCGCGGAACATCGCCATGTCGCCGCCCAGCGCCGGACGGAAGTACGCGGTGCTGGTGGGTTCCGAGCCGTTGGAAAGCATCTCGATGGGATGCTGCGGGTGCTGGAAGCGCTCCAGCCCGCGCTCCTTCAGCGGGTTGATGCAGACCACCTGGGCGCCCCGCTCCACCGCCTCGCGCAGCGGTTCGAGCATGCGCGGATGGTTGGTGCCGGGGTTCTGGCCGATGACGAAGATGGCGTCGGCCTCGGCGAGATCGTCGAACACCACCGTGCCCTTGCCGACGCCGAGGGTTTCCGACATGGCCACGCCGCTGGCCTCGTGGCACATGTTCGAGCAGTCGGGGAAGTTGTTGGTGCCGAAGGCGCGGACGAACAGCTGATAGAGGAACGCCGCCTCATTGCTGGCCCGGCCGGAGGTGTAGAACTCGGCCTGGTCTGGGCCCTCCAGCTGGCGCAGGTGTTTCGCGACCAGCGCGAAGGCCTCGTCCCAGCCGGTTTCCACGTAGTGGTCGGTGGCCGCGTCATAGCGCATCGGATGGGTCAGGCGGCCCTGGTACTCCAGCCAGTAGTCGCTCTGCTCGCGCAACTGGCTGACGCTGTAGCGGGCGAAGAAGTCCGGATCGACGCTGCGGCCGGTGGCCTCCCAGTTCACCGCCTTGGCGCCGTTCTCGCAGAACTTCACCAGGCCGCTTTCCGGCGACTCGCCCCAGGCGCAGCCGGGGCAGTCGAAGCCGCTGTTCTGGTTGGTCTTGAGCATGGCGCGGATGTTCTTCACCGCGTTCTCGCTGCCCAGCCAGCTCCTGGTGACGCTCTTCAGCGCGCCCCAGCCGGCGGCGGGGCCGTTGTAGGGCTTGATGTGGTCGTCGAGGCTCATGAGGGGGTCTCCATGTCGCAGCACGCAAGGTCGGCCTGGTCGCAGGCCGGGCAGGCGATCACGGCTGGCCCTCCCCCCCTTTCTGCGGGCCGAAGAAGCCCGCGGCGCCTGTTCGCGAGCGAACGATGCCGGGTGAAAGGGGCGTGATAGGAAGTGTCGATCGGCCGTGGCAGCCTGGGTTCATATTCAGGCTATGGCCATTCGAACGAAGCGTCCAATCGCTATTGATGACGACTTCATCGAGATCCTCTATCACGCCACACGCCAGCAATGACGATGGGTTTGCGACATGGAGCGAGCTTCTGGCGACACGATAGACGCCATCGATCACACGGTCGCCAATAACGATTGGACGCCCCGCCCGCCGCCCCTTAGTTTTTCCCCATGAATGGCGCGAGCTCCCTCCGCCATCGGCAACGGCGAGGCGCGCATGGCGAACAGGACCCTGGTGGACGGTTTCGATCGGAAGATCGACTACCTGCGAATGTCGGTCACCGACCGCTGCGACTTCCGCTGCGTCTACTGCATGGCCGAGGACATGCAGTTCCTGCCCCGGCAGCGCATCCTCAGCCTCGACGAGCTGTACCTGCTGGCCGAACGCTTCGTCGCCCTGGGCACCCGCAAGATCCGCCTGACCGGCGGCGAACCGCTGGTGCGCAGCGGCATCGTCGATCTGTGCCGGCGCATCGCCGCCCTGCCCGGCCTGCGCGAACTGTGCATGACCAGCAACGGCTCGCAGCTCACCCGCCTGGCCGGCCCGCTGTTCGATGCCGGGCTGTCGCGGCTCAACATCAGCCTCGACAGCCTCGATCCGCAGCGCTTCCGCCAGCTGACCCGCACTGGCGACCTGGCCAGCGTCATCGCCGGCATCGACGCGGCGCGCGCCGCAGGCTTCCGCCACCTCAAGCTGAACTGCGTGGTGCTCAAGGGGCGCAACGACGGCGAGATCAACGACCTGGTGCGCTTCGCCATCGACCGCGGGCTGGACATCTCCTTCATCGAGGAAATGCCCCTCGGCGCGATCAGCGAGCACAGCCGTGGCGAATCCTTCTGCTCCAGCGACGAGGTCCGCGCGCGCATCGCCGAGCGCTACACGCTGATGGAATCCGCCGAGTCCACCCAGGGCCCGTCGCGCTACTGGCGCCTGGCGGAGGCCCCGGAAATCCGCATCGGCTTCATCTCGCCGCACAGCCACAACTTCTGCGGCAGCTGCAACCGCGTGCGCCTGACCGTCGAAGGGCGCCTGCTGCTGTGCCTGGGCAACGAGCATGCGGCGGACCTGAAGGCCGTGCTGCGCGCCTATCCGGGCGACCCGCAGCGGCTGGAGCAGGCCATGGTCGATGCCATCCGCAGCAAGCCCTGGAGCCACAACTTCCAGGTCAACGATGAGGTGCAGGTGCTGCGCTTCATGAACATGACCGGCGGCTGAAATTCACCACCGACACGACTGGCGCCCACTCCCATGATCGTTCGTCCCAGACCCAACCTGCTCAACGTCCTGATTTCGCTGAAGGGCTCGATCGCCCGGCGCATCGCCGTGCGCAGCCTGCTGATCACCCTGCTGGCGTCGGTCATCGTGCTGGTCGGCAGCCTGCATCCCGACTGGTTCGTGCGGGTCGAGGCCACGCCCTTCACCCTGCTCGGGCTGTCGCTGTCGATCTTCATGAGCTTCCGCAACAACGCCTGCTACGACCGCTGGTGGGAAGGCCGCAAGGCCTGGGGCCGGGTGATCCTGGAGATTCGCGGCTTCGCCCGGCAGAGCGTGGCGATCGGCAACGACGCCCTGCGCCAGACCCTGCTGCGCGAGCTGTGCGGCTTCGCCCACGCGCTCAACGCCCGGCTGCGCGACGAGGACGAACTGGCTGCCGCAGCCCGCTGGCTGTCCGACCTGCCCGACAGTCCGGACCACAACGTCAGCGACGACATCCTGCGGCGCATCGGCCAGCAGTGCGTGCTGCTGTCCCGGCGCGGGGAGATCAGCGAATGGCGCGCCATCGCCCTGGAAGGACACCTGAACGGCCTCACCGAGGCCCAGGCCGTCTGCGAGCGGATCAAGTCGACGCCGCTGCCCTTCCCCTACACCCTGCTGCTGCACCGCACCATCTACATCTTCTGCATCCTGCTGCCGTTCGCCATGGCGGTGCCGCTCGGCTGGGTCACGCCGATCTTCACCACCATCGTCAGCTACACCTTCTTCGGCCTGGATGCCATCGGCGACGAGTTGGAGAACCCCTTCGGCCGCGACGAGAACGACCTGCCCACCGACGCCATGGTGCGCACCATCGAGCGGGAGATTCTCTCCAACCTCGGCCAGCGGGAACTGCCGCCGGTGCTGGAGCCGGTGGATTATGTGCTGAGCTGAGCAGCGCGGTTCCGGCTCCGTAGGGTGGACAAAAAAGCCTTGTCCACCCTACGGAACGCCCAGCCCTGAGCTATTTGATCGTTCCCATACTCCGTAACCCCACTTCGCAAGGTGGCGCCATGGACATCAAGCAACTCAAGTTCCTCATCGCCCTCGACCGCACCCGCCACTTCGGCCAGGCCGCCGCGCTCTGCCACATCACCCAGCCGACCCTGTCGATGCGCCTGCGCAACCTGGAGGACGAGCTGGACCTGGTCCTGGTGAGGCGCGGCCAGCGCTTCGAGGGCTTCACCGAAGCCGGCGAACGCATCCTCGCCTGGGCCCGCACCGTGCTGGCGGCCCACGATGGCCTGCAGGCCGAGGCCGCCAGCTGCCGCGGCCAACTGGTGGGCAGCCTGCGCCTCGGCATGGTGCCACTGGCCAGCTTCAACCCGACCCACCTGCTCAGGCCGCTGGTCGAGCGCTATCCCGAACTGCGCTTCCAGCTGTCGTCACTGAGTTCGGAACAGATCATCGACGGCCTCGGACGCAACCAGCTGGACCTCGGGCTGTGCTACCTGGACCAGGTCGACAGCAGCTACTTCGAGGTGATCGAACTGGCCTCGACGCGCATGGGCCTGCTGCACGACACCCGCTTCTTCGCCTTCGACCAGCCGGAGCTGCAGTGGGAAGACCTCGGCCAGCTGCCGCTCGGACTGCTCACCAAAGGCATGCACTTCCGCCAGTCCATCGACCTGAGCTTCCGCAGCCGCGGCCTGGACCCGACGCCGCTGCTGGAAAGCGAATCCACCTTCCAGCTGGTCCAGGTGGTCAGCGCCGGCATCTGCTGCGCCATCATGCCCCTGGGCAACGGCCTGGAGGACCTCAGCGAACACCTGCGCGTGCTGCCCATCGCCGAATCCAGCGTCCACGCGCCCCTCGGCCTGGTCCTGCGACGGACAGAACCGCGCTCGGTGCTGGCGGAGAAGTGCTTTGCCGAGGCGAGGGGGATATTCGGGGAACAGTCCTGATAAGGACGGGCGAACTTCGAGGTGGTTCGGTGCGCGAACCCTAATCCTGGCCTCTGATCGAGCCCAGCAAGTCAGCCCCTGCATCCCGCTTCAGCAACTCGTACACCACTGTCAGGAACACATCCCGCGTAGCCTCATCGCTAAGCAGTTTGGTCGCCATGCTGGTATGGCTGCTCATCACCGATAAGGCTTACAGTGGCTCATACCTGCACTCCTTCCGCCGGCCCGGCCAGCATATTCATGATCAGCCGGATCAGGGTGTCCTTCTGCGCCGGGTCGGACTCAGCCACCAGCAACGCCAACGCGGCCAGGCCGATGTCGTTGATCACCGGCTGGCCCGCTGCATCGAACAGGCGGCCATTGCGGTGCAGGAAATCAACAAACAGGAAGGCGCCGCTGCGCTTGTTGCCATCGACGAAAGGGTGGTTCTTGATGACGAAATACAGCAGGTGCGCCGCCTTGGCCTCGACGCTGGGATAGGCCGGCTCGCCGAACACGCTCTGGTCGAGGTTGCCCAGCAGCGCCGCAAGACCGTCACCACGCTCGCGGGCGAACAGTTCGGTGGCTTCCCCACACGCAACCAGGTCGGCCTTGAGAGTGGCCAGGGCCGCACGGGCATCGCCGAGAGTAGGCAGTTGGCCGCCGACCTCGACGACAGGATCGGTCAGCAGCCCTTCGTCATAGCGTTGCAGCCATAGGAAGGTCTGCGCATAACGGCTGACGATGTCGGCCAGCCCGCGCCCGGCCTCGGCACTGATCTCCGGGTTGGCGGTCAGCCGCCGCACCATGGCGAGGGCCGATTCCAACTCGCGGGCGTTGGTCTCAAAGCGCTGCCGGTTGAGTGTATAGCCGCGGGTCAGGTGTTCACGTAGAACACGGGTGGCCCACTGGCGGAAGCGGACACCTTCCGCCGACTTGACCCGATAGCCCACCGAGATGATCACGTCCAGGCTGTAGAGGCCAACCGGCCTATCTGAATTTGCAATGTGCAGATTTTGCACATTGCTCTCCTTCGCCAGCTCGCCCTCGGCAAACACATTGCGAATATGCCGTCCGATCACCGTCCGATCACGTCCGAACAGGGTTGCCATCTGCTCTTGCCGCAGCCAGACGGTTTCGCCCTCAAGACGCACCTCGACCGCCTGATTGTCCGCCTGGTAGATAAGGATCTCACTCATGCCGTCACCTCACCCAGCAGCGCGGCAATCTCCGCCTCCACCGCCTTGAGATCGGCATCGATCTCCGCCAGCGGCCGCGGCGGCTGGGCGTCGGCATCAGGCTCGTCGAAGCAGGCCAGCACGGCCACGTTCCAGATGAAGTCGGCGAGGTTTTGCTGGTTCACGCGCTGTCCCTTCTCCAGGTGCAGGGAACGCAAGTCTGAACCGCGTCCCTGCATGATGCCTTGATAAATGCCGGCACCTTAACCGCTGGACCGGTTCCGAACCAGTCGCCAGCGACCAAGCCCTTGAGTTACAGGACGCCCTACAGCCGAGGGCGGCGCCTGGACGTCGGAGAAGTGCTTTGCCGAGGCGAGGGGGATATTCGGCGCTGCCTGACGGGCAGCCTATTCGTCCCCCCCATGGCTCCCATGCGAACGCGCCATTTCGAGAAAGGCCCTCACCGCGCCGCCGGTTTCGCTGATGCGGCTGATCATCAGCAGATCGGCCCGCGGCTCCATCTCCTCGAGCACGCGATAGACCAGGCCGGGAATCGACATCTTCATCAGCGGTTCCGGCACCAGGGCGACCCCCAGCCCCGAAGCGACCAGCGCCAGCAGGCTCAGGGTACTGGTAGTGCGATGCACCTTGGGCTCGCGTCCCAGGGCGCCGCGCAATACGGACAGCATGTTCTCGTCGGCACCGTGCGCGGCGTAGACGATCAACGGATCGGCACCGAGCATCGACACCCGCAACGTCGCCTCATTCGCCAGGGGGTGGGCGTCCGGCATGGCCAGCATCAGCCGCCAGGTGCCGATGCGCTCGAAGCACAGCGACGCATCGGTACTCTGCCCGCCGTGACTGGGCGCGTAGCCGATGTCCAGCTGTCCCGCCTCGATGGCCTCCACCTGCAGGTGCGGCGCCAGCTCCCTGAGCACGACCTCGGCATCCGGGTAGGCGGCGTGGAAGGCGCGCACGTCCGCCATCAGCTTGCCGCTGAATACGGCGTTGCCGGCGAAACCGATACGCACGCAGCCCATTTCGCCACGGATGGAGCTCTGTACGACACGCTGCGCGTGGGCGGCCTGATCGAGCGTGCGCTGGGCTTCCGCGCGCAGCAACACGCCTGCCTCCGTCAGCTCGACCCGCCGGCTGGTGCGGACGAACAGCGGGCCGCCGAGCTCTTCCTCCAGCGCCCGTATCTGCATGCTCAAGGCGGACTGGACAATGTGCAGGCGCTGGGCCGCGCGGCCGAAGTGGCCTTCTTCGGCAACCGCAAGAAAGTAACGCAGGTGGCGCAGTTCCATGCCGGCATTCCATCACTTTTACAGATCGATCATTCACATCAATCTATTTGAGTTCAATACCCTTACGGAAGATGCTCCCGAGAGAAACCACCACCACGGGAGATACCGATGCACAGTTACCAGGAAGACCGTCTGCAGATCACCGACCTGATCACCGGCTGGATCCACCGCGACCTGGCGCAGTGGGACCAACTGGCCAACCTGTTCCACCCCGATGGCATCATCGAAGTCACCTGGTTCGAAGGACCTTTCACCGCGTTCATCGAAGGCTCCAGGCGCATGGGCGATTCCGACCTGCGCACCAAGCACCTGATCGGCACCCCCGTGGTCAGCCTCAACGGCGACAAGGGCATCATCGAGACCAATGCGGTCATCGTTGCCGAAAATGTGCGCCTGGGCCTGGGCTGCAGCGTGCACAACCGCTTCTACGACCTGGCCGAGAAACGTGACGGGCAATGGAAGCTGCTCAAGCGGCAGAGCATCTACGACATGGGGGGCTTCACCTTTCCCCAGGGACCGATGGAGATCGACCGCGACACCGTGGCGCGTTATCCGCGCGAATACGCGGCCCTCGCCTACCTGCTGGAGAAAAGCGGCTTTCCTCTCAACCGTGTATTCGCCACACGCGGCAGCGAGCTGGAATACGCCATGAAGGAAGCGGCCCGAGACTGGCTCGCCGCCTGAGGCCGCACTGATTCGAATCGGTTGCCCGAATACAACAAGAAACAGGAGTAAAGCCGATGTACAAGCAAAACCAGGACGCTACGCATCTGAACTACATCGTCCGAG
Source organism: Pseudomonas jinjuensis (assembly GCF_900103845.1). Lineage (GTDB taxonomy): Bacteria > Pseudomonadota > Gammaproteobacteria > Pseudomonadales > Pseudomonadaceae > Pseudomonas > Pseudomonas jinjuensis. Next base: position 196,890 of record NZ_FNIJ01000007.1, on the reverse strand, counting down.
GACTGGGTTTGTCGCTGTCCGGACGCGCTCGCGTGCCCGAGTCCGAAGACAGCGCCCGGCATCCGCTGATCATCGCGATCCATGGCGGCATCTATTCCTCGAAGTATTTCGACGTGGAGGGCTATTCGCTGCTGGACAGGGCGGAGGCGCAACAGTTGCCGATCTTCGCCATCGACCGGCCCGGATATGGGCTCAGCGCCGATTATGCCGTCAACGCCCCGAGCATCATGGACAATGCGGAAATCCTCGACTCGGCCATCCACGAGCTCTGGCACAGCTACAAGCACAAGGCTTGCGGCATCGTCCTGATCGGCCATTCGATCGGCGGCGCCATCACCATCGCCATCGCCGCGCGCCAACCCACCTGGCCGCTGCTGGGCATCTCCGTTTCCGGGGTCGGGCTCGACCCGGTGCCGGAATCCAAGGACAAGTGGAACGAGGTGCCCGAGGACCAGGCACTGGTCAGTATTCCTCCGGAAGCGATGAACGGATTCTTCTTCGGCCCGCCCGGCACCTACGAGCAGGGCGTGATGCCGCAGGCGAGCTATGTCGCCAATGCCCCCGCCCCCCGCAGCGAGCTGGTCAACATCGGCCTGCACTGGCCGCGGCTGGTCAACCGGCTGGCGGCGCGGGTCAAGGTCCCGGTGCATTATCGGCAGCCTGAGTTCGAGCAGCTCTGGCCGGTCGACGAAGAAACCGTGCGGCGCTTCGCCGATGCCTTCGTCAATTGCCCGGACATGGATGCGGCGCTGTTCCGCGAAGCCGGCCACTGCATCGACTTCCACCGGTCGGGCGAGGCGTTCCAGCTGGAGCAGTTGGCCTTCGCCAAACGCTGCGCCGCACGGGCCTGAACGCCCGACCCAGCACCGCCCTGCAGGAGCGAGCTTGCTCGCGATCAGCGGGGCCAGCCTATCGCGAGCAAGCTCGCTCCTACGGTTCCGGTGGGGCATCCGGGTAGGGCGCATAACGCGCCAGCGTTATCCGCCATCCCATCGGCATGGCGCTCAACGGCGGATGAAGCGTTCCGCTTCATTCGCCCTACACCAGCGTGTGGGCCATGGCGCGAAGACAGCTGCTCCTACAAAGAGGCGTCGATATCCACCCAACACAACGAAAAGGCCCTGGCGGATCGTGCTCCGCCAGGGCCTCTTTGCTGTGACTCGCGATCAGGGGGACGCCACCCTGTCGACGAAGCCGATGGGTATCGCTTCGCTCACCCCATCCTACGCCAGGCAGTGCCATGGGGTGCACGCAAAAGCCCCCGCAGGTCTGGACCTGCCGGGGCGTGGTATTGCGGACTGACGATCAGAAGTAGACCAGCGCTTCCACCGTCGCCGTCAGTTGGTTCCGGTCGCGACCATTGCCAAAGGGCCGGTCGTGTTCCTCCGCGTCGAACCAGTCATAGCGCAACTCCGGGCGCAGGGAGAGGTTCTTGTTGACGTCGTAGCGGAAACCGCTGGTGATTGCGTTGAAGTTGCCGCGGGCCGTCGTGGTGGGGAACAGCGTGAAGCCGTCCGGGTCGCGGAAGTGCTCGCCACGTACCGAGAACGTCAGGTCCGGACGAATCTGGTAGGTGACCACCGCGTTGGCTCCCCACCAATGAGCGCCGTCGAAGCCCGGCCCGGTGATGATATCGACGGTCGACGGCTTGCCGTCGCCGTCCTGGCGGCCGTACACCAGCTCCGCCCCCATCGACCAGCGCTCGTCGAACCTGTGCCAGCCGTTCAGCGAATGCTGCTGTCTGAGCTGGCCGTCCGGGGAGATCAGCCGCGACGTCGGCGCCTGCACATCCTTGACGCTTTCGTTCTCCTGGTTGCCGACCATGAACTCGTAGTCGATCCAGGTCTGCAGGTCCGGCGTGCGCCAGCGCAGCGCGCCAAGCAGCGCCTTGTCATCGTTGTTGTCGCGCATGTTGCTCCAGCCCTGGGCGACGCCGAATTCCACCCCCAGCAGCCCCTGCGGACCGTCCATGACCTTACTGCTCAGCATCACGCCGCTGACCGTCACCAGGTTGCTGACGAAGGCATAGGTCCGGCTGGCGAACGGGTTGCGGGCGAGGCGGATGTTCGGCGGGATTTCGTAGCCGAAGGCCGGGCCGAAGATACCCGCCATGACGGTGAAACCCGGACCATAGGGCAGGTAGGCGGTGGCGGCCAGATTGGGGACGGAGAGGAACTGGTCCTTGTCGCGCTGTGCCTTGGCGGCGTCCTGCTCGTTCATGCCCCAGGCCATGTCCCAGCCAAAGGTACGGGCGAACTGGGCATTGCGGCCGTAGGCGGCTTCGAAGGTGAAGCCGAAGTCGAAGGCCTCGGGTTTCGGCCCCGGCAGCGGTGTGATGCGTGGGATGAGGTTGGCCTTCAGCGGCTTGTCGACGAACAGGTGCCAGGTACCCAGTTCGAAGCCCTCGTCGGAGAAGCCGGCCACTGGCAGGTTGCTCAGGCCGTCCTTGCGCTCGTCGTGGGTCGAGCGGTTGTTGCGGGAGTAACCGATGTCCAGCAGGCTGGAAACGGTGATGCCGTAGTCGCGCTCCAGAGTATCGCCGAACAGACTGCGGAACAGCATGCCCTCCCCCGGTTGCTCGGCCTCGTCGGCATGGCTGTTGACGATCGCGAAGGCGGCCAGAACCGCACCAAGTGTTTTCACCTTGATGTTCTTCATTATCCTGTCTCTTGTTGTTGTTTTCGGTGGATAGGTCCGGCGTCCCTGCCGGTGCGGCCCCTTGCGGGCCGCGAGCTTGCAAGGTCAGGTATTGGTGGCCTGGAAGGCGCACTGCCGCCAGCCGCCCTCCCCGCGGACCCACACCTGGGTGGCGTAGGCTTTCATCAGCCGCTCCTCGCCGCTCTCGCGCAGGACGATGGTCTGCTCCAGGCGGCCGCTGGCGATGGCCGTGTCGCCGTGCACGCGCACGCGCATGTCGCCGCGCTCGACGCTGAGGAAGTCGATCTGCCGCTCGACCATCTCCAGGTACTGGGCCTTGTCGTCCACCTTGCCGGTGGCGTGGACGTGCACCAGGCGCTCGTCCATCAGCGCCGCCAGGGCCGGCAGGTCGCGCCGGACCAGGGCGCGGCAGCGCTCGTCCTCCAGGCGCAGGATTTCCTGCTCGATGGCTTCAGCGTGCATGCTCGTCTCCTTCGGCGCGGACGGTGTTCTCGATGGCGCCGAGGCCGTCGATCTCGACCCGCACGCGGTCGCCCTCGCGCAGCCAGCGCGGCGGCTTGAAACCGCCACCGATGCCGCCGGGGGTGCCGGTGTAGATCACGTCGCCCGGCTCCAGGGTCATCACCTTGGACAGGTGCTCGATCTGCTGGTAGCAGTCGAAGATCAGCTGGTCGGTGCTGGAGTCCTGGCGCTTCTCGTCGTTGACGAAGCAGCGGATGCCCAGGCGGTGCGGGTCACCCACCTCGTCGGCGGTGACGATCCACGGGCCGAACGGCGCATGGCTGTCGAACGACTTGCCGAGGATGAATTGCGAGGTGCGCAGCTGCCAGTCGCGCACGCTGACGTCGTTGCCCACGCAGTAGCCGAAGATCGCCTCGCGGGCGGTTTCCGCGGTCAGGTGCCGGCAGCGCTGGCCGACCACGAAGACCATCTCGGCCTCGTAGTCCAGCTGCTCCGACACCTTCGGCAGGTCGATCGGTGCGAACGGGCCGGTGGTCGCGGTGGGCATCTTGGCGAACCACAGCTGGTCGGCCGGCATGTCCATGCCCGACTCGGCGACGTGGTCGGCGTAGTTGAGGCCGATGGCGAGGATCTTGCCGGGACGGGGCACCGGCGCCAGCAGCATCACCTGGTCCAGCGCGAGGTCCGCCCGGCGTGTGTCGTGCAGGTCCTGCAACGCCTCGCGCCAGTCGGCCCATTGCCCGATCAGGCCGGGCATGTCGCGCGGCGCCGCGGGCAGGTGCGCGGCGATGTTCAGGATGCCGTCGGCCAGCACCAGGCCGACGCCGGTGGAGCCGTCACGGGTTTCGAAGGTACAGAGTTTCATCGCGTTCTCCTCAGCCCAGCAGGGTACGGGTGCCGGTCGCCGCGGCGCCGAGCTGGCACAGTTCCGCGTCGCTGGCGCCGTTGCGCCACATCTCCACCATCATCTCGGGGTCGAACTCCAGGCCGATGGGGTCGTTGGCGAAGGTGTCGGTGTGGAAGAACGCGGCGGCGTCGGCCGCGTCGATGAAGTTGTCCACCTGCAGCTCGATGTCGTTGCCTTCCGGGTCGCGGTAGTACAGCGAGGTGGTCGGGCCGTGGTTGATGCACCAGAACGGCAGGATGCCCAGCGGCTTCAGGCGCAGGTAGGTGTTCAGCAGGTCGCCGATGCTGCGGTAGCTGTAGGCGATGTGGTGGACGCCGGTGACCTCGTCGGACTTCGGCGGCAGGTTCGGCATGTTGAAGAAGGCCAGGCGGTGGTGCTCGTCGTCGTAGGTGATGAAGGTCAGCACCTCGTCCTCGAAGACCAGTTCGGCCTGGAACAGCGCGCGATACCAGTCGACCATGGTCTTGCGGTCGGCGCAGCGGAACACCAGGTGGGCCATTTTCATCGGCACGATGCGCTCGGCGCCGGCGGCCGGGGCTTGGGTAGCAGTCATCTCGGTTCTCCTTGTTGTTGTCAGACCAGCACCCGGCGGAAGTCGCCGAGCAACGTAGCCAGGTAGGCCAGGAAGCGCCCGGCTTCGGCGCCGTCCACCGCGCGGTGGTCCCAGGACAGCGACAGCGGCAGCTGCAGGCGCGGCTGGAAGGCGTTGCCGTCCCAGCGCGGCTGCATCTCGGCGCGGCCGACGCCGAGGATCGCCACCTCGGGGGCATTGATGATCGGGGTGAAGTGCCCGCCGCCGATGCCGCCCAGCGACGAGATGGAGAAGCAGCCGCCCTGCATCTGCGCCGGCGACAGCTTGCCGCTGCGCGCCAGCTGCGACAGCTCGGCCATTTCCGCGGCCAGCGCGGCGATGCCCTTGCGGTCGGCGTCGCGGATCACCGGCACCACCAGGCCATTGGGGGTGTCGGCGGCGAAGCCGATGTGGAAGTAGTGCTTCTGCACCACCTCGTCGCCCTCCAGGCTCACGTTGAACTGCGGGAAGCGCTGCAGCGCCGCCACGCAGGCCTTGATCAGGAAGGCCAGCAGGGTGACCTTGGCCTGGCCGTCGCGCGCCTCCTGGTTGAGCTGCACGCGCAGCGCCTCCAGCTCGGTGACGTCGGCCTGGCTGTGGTTGGTGACGTGGGGAATGCTCACCCAGTTGCGGTGCAGGTTGGCCGCCGAGATGCGCTTGATGCGCGACAGCGAGCGGCGCTCGATGTGGCCGAACTGGGCGAAGTCCACCTGCGGCCAGGGCAGCAGGTCGAGCCCGCCGCCGAGCTTGGCCGCCGCAGGCTGTTCGCGCTGGGCCTTGACGAAGGCCAGCACGTCCTCGCGCAGCACCCGACCGCTGCGACCGCTGGCCGGCACCTGGTCGAGGTCGACGCCCAGCTCGCGGGCCAGCTTGCGCACCGCCGGACCGGCCAGGGCGAGCTGCGGCTTGCGCGCTTGCTCGGTGCTGGTTGCGGCCGGTGCGGGTGCGGACGCAGGTGCAGTTGCGGCGGGAGCCGGTTGCACCGTAGCGGCCTCGACGACCGGCGCAGGCGCCTCGGCGACCATGACCGGAGCCGGTGCCGGAGAGCCGGCCTCGGCCGCCTCGATATGGGCGATCACGCTGCCCTGGGAAACCTTGTCGCCCGGCTTGATCAGCACTTCGCGAATGGTGCAGGACAGCGTGCTCGGCACGTCCATCACCGCCTTGTCGGATTCGAGGACGATCAGCGGCTGCTCGATGGCGACCACGTCGCCGGCCTTGATTAGTACCTCGACCACCGGCAGGTCCTTGAAGTCGCCGATATCCGGAACCATGAGTTGTTGCATGGCGAAATCCTCCTCGCTCAACGGTTCCACGGTGCGTCGACAGCACCGTCGATGGCATAGCGCTGGCGCGCCTGGGCGTGCTTGTCGCGGTCCACCGAGGCCAGCGCGGCCAGGGCGATGTGCTGGCGGTCGACCTCGAAGAAGCGGCGCAGCGCCGGGCGGGTGTCGCTGCGGCCGAAGCCGTCGGTGCCCAGGGCGATGTACGGCGCCTGCAGGTGCGGCGCGATCAGCTGCGCATAGCCGCGCACGTAGTCGCTGGCGGCCACCACCGGGGTGGCGCCGGGCAGGCAGGCCTGCAGGTGGCTGCGCGTCTCGGTGTCGCTGCCGAACAGCTGCTGGCGCTCGACTTCGCGGGCCTCGCGGGCCAGCTCGGAGAAGCTGGTGACGCTCCAGATTTCACTGGCCACGCCCCACTCTTCGGCGAGCAGTTCGGCGGCGGCGATGACCTCGCGCAGGATCGCCCCGGAGCCGAGCAGGCGTACCGTCGGCTGGCCTTCGCCGCGCGTGCCGAACAGGCGCATGCCCTTGATCACGTCGGCGTGCTGCGCGGCCTCCAGCGGTGCCTGCACGTAGTTCTCGTTGGTCACCGTCAGGTAGTAGAACTCGTCGCGCTGCTCTTCGAGCATGCGCCGGCTGCCGTGGTCGATGATCACCGCGGCCTCGGCGGCGAACGCCGGGTCGTAGGCGCGGCAGTTCGGCACGGTCGCGGCGATCAGCTGGCTGGTGCCGTCCTGGTGCTGCAGGCCTTCGCCGGAGAGCGTGGTGCGGCCGGCGGTGGCGCCGATCAGGAAGCCGCGGGCGCGCTGGTCGGCGGCGGCCCAGATGAGGTCGCCGATGCGCTGGAAGCCGAACATCGAGTAGTAGATGTAGAACGGCAGCATGGTCACGCCGTTGACGCTGTAGGACGTCGCCGCCGCCGCCCAGGAGGAGATCGCCCCGGCCTCGGTGATGCCTTCTTCCAGCAGTTGGCCGTCACGCGCTTCCTTGTAATAGAGCATCGCCCCGGCGTCTTCCGGCTCGTAGAGCTGGCCGGCCGGCGAGTAGATGCCGATCTGGCGGAACAGATTGGCCATGCCGAAGGTGCGCGCCTCGTCGGCGACGATGGGCACGATGCGCGGGCCGAGCTGCTTGTCCTTGAGCAGGTTGGAGAACAGCCGCACCACCGCGGTGGTGGTCGAGCTCTCGCGTTCGTCCGGCTGCAGGGCGAACTGCGCGTAGCTGTCCAGCGCCGGCACCGCCAGCGGCTCGGCCTGGGTGACGCGGCGCGGCATGTAGCCGCCCAGCGCTTCGCGGCGCTCGCGCAGGTAGCGCAGTTCGGCGCTGTCCTCGGCCGGCTTGTAGAAGCGCATGTCTTCCAGCGCGGCATCGTCCAGCGGCAGGGCGAAGCGGTCGCGGAAGGCCTTGAGGGCGTCGAGATCGAGCTTCTTCTGCTGGTGCGAGGTGTTGCGCGATTCGCCGGCCTGGCCCATGCCGAAGCCTTTCTTGGTCTTGGCCAGGATCACCGTCGGCCGGCCGTCGTGCGCCTTGGCCGCGGCGAAGGCGGCATACAGCTTGCGGAAGTCGTGGCCGCCACGGCGCAGGCCGTCGATCTCTTCCGGGCTCATGTGCGAGACCAGTGCCTGCAGCTCCGGGTCGAGGTCGAAGAAGTGCGCGCGGTTGTAGGCGCCGTCGTTGGCGCCGAGGGTCTGGTACTGGCCGTCGACGGTATTGGCGAAGCGGCGCAGCAGCACGTGGTTGCGGTCGCGGGCGAACAGCGCGTCCCAGTCCGAACCCCAGACCACCTTGATCACGTTCCAGCCGGCGCCGCTGAACAGCGACTCCAGCTCCTGGATGATCTGCCCGTTGCCGCGCACCGGGCCGTCCAGGCGCTGCAGGTTGCAGTTGATGACGAAGGTCAGGTTGTCGAGCTTCTCGCGCGCGGCCAGCGACAGCGCGGCGATGGATTCCGGCTCGTCCATCTCGCCATCGCCGAACACGCCCCAGACGTGGCGCTGGCGGGTGTCGGCGATGCCGCGGTGCTCCAGGTAGCGGAGGAAGCGCGCCTGGTAGATGGAGCTGATCGGGCCGATGCCCATGGAACCGGTGGGGAACTGCCAGAAGTCCGGCATCAGCCACGGATGCGGGTAGGAACAGAGGCCGCCGCCGTCCACTTCCTGGCGGTAGCGCTGCAGCTGCTCTTCGCCCAGGCGGCCTTCGAGGAAGGCACGGGCATAGACACCTGGCGCGGAGTGAGGCTGGAAGTACACCAGGTCGCCCTTGCCGGCCTCGCTGTCGGCGCGGAAGAAGTGGTTGAAGCCGACTTCGAAGATTTCCGCCGCCGAAGCGTAGCTGGCGATATGGCCGCCCAGTTCGCCATAGGCCTTGTTGGCGCGCGCCACCATGGCCAGGGCGTTCCAGCGGATGATCGAGGTGATGCGCTCTTCCATCGCCAGGTCGCCGGGGAAGGCCGGCTGGTCTTCCACGGCGATGCTGTTCTGGTACAGCGAATAGGGATGCGCCGCCGGGCGCACGCCGAGGTGGCTGGCGTGCTCGGCCAGGCGCTGCAGGAGAAACTCGACGCGCTCGCCGCCGGCGCTGCGCGCCACGGCCTCCAGGGCGTCGAGCCATTCGTGGGTTTCCTGGCGGTCGATGTCGTCGCCGGCCCCGGCGGTCGCCGGATTGCGCGGCATTTCAGGAATCTTGGCTGTCATGGTTATCGCTCGAATGCTTTTCTCGGGCACGCGCCAGCCCGCGACGCCCGTGGGGCGCCAGTGCGGGAGGCGGTGCGGTCAGTCAGTCCGGGAGACGGCGCTCACCAGCCGTCGGCGCAGCCGTTCCATTCGGCGCCCGGCGAACGTGCGTGCATCTGGTGGTAGCGGCCGCTGTAGAACAGCAGCGGCTTGCGCTGCTCGCCGATGCGCAGGTGCTCGACCTCGCCGATGTACAGCTGGTGGTCGCCGGCCGGGTGCACGTCCACCGTGCGCGCCACCAGCTGCACCAGGCTGCCGTCCAGCAGCGGCGTATCCCGGTGGAAGCGGAACGGCAGATCCAGCCCCTCCTCCGGACGCCCGCCGAAGTGCGCGCTGAGCGAACGCTGGGTCTCGGCGAGGAAGTTGACGCCATAGCGCACGCCCTCCTTCACCCACTGGTTGAAGCGCGAGGCGTTGCGCACCGAGACGAGGATCAGCGCCGGTTCCAGCGATACCGACATGAAGGCGTTGGCGGTCATGCCCGCCGGCTCGTCGTCGGCGACGAAGGTCACCACGGTCACGCCGGTGGCGAACTGGCCCATCACCGAGCGCAGGAGTTTGGGGTCCATCGGTTTGCCCTCCCGGTCAGATCAGCGGAGTGACGGTGTTTTCCACACCCAGCAGCGCCTTGCCGTACAGCTCCAGGCCGATGGCCGGAAGCGCCACGGCATGCCGCGCGGCGGTGTTGGAATCGCGCCACCAGCGCTGCATCGGGCTGGCCTCGGCGAAGCTGCCGGCGCCATGGGCGGTCAGCAGGATGCCAATGGCCTCGGTGATGTGGGTGTTGACCAGGCCGGCGTCGGCGCGGATGCGCGCCCGGGTGGTGGCGTCGAGCTTGCGGCCCTGGCGCGCCGCGGTGTCGATCTCGTCGGCGGTGCGGAAGGCGCGCAGCTCGGCGCTGTCGATCTTCAGCGCGGCCTCGGCGACCTGGGCCTGGAACAGCACCGAATCGGTCTGCTTCTCGAACGAGGTGTAGGCGATGGCGCGGCGCGGGGCGCTGTCGATCACGTACTTCAGCGCGGCGCGGCCCAGCCCGAGTTGCGGGCCGTTGAGGATCATCGAGGCGAACGGCACGAACAGCGGACGGTAGCTGACCTCGTCCTTGAATTCGGTGGGGTATTCGCCCTCGATGGCCGCGCCCATGTTCAGCAGGCGGTGGTCCGGAACGAACACCTCGTTGGCGACGATGCAGTTGCTGCCCGAGGCGCGCATGCCGGTGGTGAACCAGGTGTCCTCGATGCTGTATTGCTCCTTCGGAATCAGCGCCAAGTACTGCGCGACCAGCGCGCCGTTGGCGTCGCGCTCCTCGGCGCCGACCACCGCCCAGTCGGAATGCAGGCTGCCGGAGGAGAAATACCACTTGCCGGAAACCACCAGGCCGCCGTCCACGCGACGGGTATTGGGCGAGGCGTTGAACACCCCGGCCACCCGCGCATCCGGGTTGGCGCCGAACACTTCCTGCTGCGCACGCTCGCAGAACAGGCTGGTGAACCAGGCGCAGACGTTGGTCAGCGCCACCACCCAGGCGGTGCCGCCGCAGGCTTCGGCCAGCGCCGCGGAAACCTCCAGGTGGGAACGCAGCGTGCCTTCGTGGCCGCCGAAGCGCCTGGGCACCATCAGGCGGAACAACCCGGCCTCGCGGATCGCCTCGATGCTCTCCTCGGCGGCGCGGCGATTGCGCTCCGCCTCCACGGCGTGCTGGCGCAGCAGCGGCTGCAGCGCCTCGGCGCGCTTGACCAGTTCTTCCAGGCTCGGGCCCTGTACATCGATCTTGGCAACGGTGGCTTCTTTCATGGCTTTATACCTTTGTGTCACAATGACATTTTTGTCAGTTATTTTATCCGGGCGAGCGAATCCCGCCGGCATGACTGCGGCAACAGGAAGGGCGCGCTTCAGATCACTGTGGACGGACTACCGCGATGGCGCGGCGTCACGCAGGCTTCATGCAGGCGTTCGGGAAGAATGAGGATCGATGGCGCACGGCGCCGGGCAGGAACGCAGCGGGATGGGGCGGCACAGGCGGGGAGTTGCGGGCTGGAGGATCATGCTCGTCTCCTGATTGTTCTTATTGACGATCGACGCACGACACCAAGTTACAGACTGTACATTTGTGTCATTGCGACATGCGTGTTCAATCTATGGCAGAGACCCTGCGCATGCAAGGGGTTTCATTGATTTATTTTCGAGAGGAAGATAGACGGCACGTCCGTCACAATGACACTTTGTCGCTTCCATGGAGCCAATCGAGTGCAGGCCACTGATACCAGGGAAAAAATCGTTTCCGACCACCGTCCGAAGATGGCCGAGAAGAAACGTCTGCTGATGCGCACCAAGCTGCTCGACGCGGCGATGCGCGTGTTCGCCAGGCAGAGCACCACGCCGCCGGTGATCGACGATGTGATCCGCGAGGCCAAGGTGTCGCGGGGAACCTTCTATCGCTACTTCGACTCGCTGGACCAGGTGCTGGTGACCCTCGGCCAGGAACTCAGCAACCAGATGACCACCGACATCCTGCCCGCCTACGACGTGCTGAGCGAACCCTGGCAGCGCATCGCCGTGGGCTTCCGGCTGTTCCTGCTGCGCGCCGTGCTCGACCACAAGTGGGCCGGCTTCGTCACCCGCGCCGACGCCTGGCCGCACCACGCGCTGGTCGCCGAATACATGGCCAGGGACCTGCAGGCCGGCAAGGCCGCCGGACAGCTCGACTATGGCCGGCTGGACGCCACCACCGACTTCCTGATGGGCGCCTCCGCCCACGGCATCCAGGCGATCCTGCAGGGCGTGGAGAATCCCCACGACTACATCGACACCTGCGTGCACATGGCGATGACCAGCCTCGGCTGCGGCCGCGAGACCTGCGCCCATGGCGTGGTCTTCTCGGTGCAGTACCTGCAGTCCTGGATCTCCGGCGAGATGGGCTCGGTGCGCCCGGTGTGGGCGCTCAACCTGGGCTCGAAGGAAGTCCGCGAATTCCTTGATCACCGGCCGCAGGCGTCCGTCGCCTGACACTCGGGAAAATCGCAGGGTGGATGGGCGCTCTTCCATCCACCATTCCGGGGCGGCCTGCGCGGCCGTGGTGGATCGGTGGAGCGTGATCCACGGTTCCGGGCAAGAAAAAGCGGGCGGGCCCCGGCTCGTGACCGGAACCCGCCCGCCTCATGACGCCAGCGGCTGAAAGGCATCGCCCGGCGTTCGTGGCGCCGGGCCATGGCATGCGCTTCCTGCGCATGTCGGGGCGCTGCCGAGGACCGCACGGCAGCGCCCATTCCGACATCCTGTCGACTCCCCGCAGGGGAGCGAATTTCTCCACCTCAGGCGGCGTCGACCACCCGCTCCGGGCGCGAACGCAGGCTGCGCGGCGCCGTCTCGCGCAGCGCCAGCGCCACCAGCAGACCCGCGACCGCACCGCCAAGGGCGAGGAACAGGGTGTGCTGGATGCCGAAGTGCTGGGCGATGTAGCCGGCCAGCGCCGGTGCGGCGCCGCCGCCGAAGACCTCGCCGATGCCCACCACCACCCCGGTCGCCGTGGAGGTCAGCGCCGCCGGGACCGACTCGCTGGTCAGCGGGCCGACGATCATGCAGATCATGCTGAAGTTGAAGAAGGTGGTGACGAACAGCAGCGCGAACAGCTTCGCCGGCTCCGCGCCGGTGCGGATCATCAGGAACAGCGCCACCGCCGTGGCGAGGCACGAGAGCAGCGCCACCGGCTTGCGCCCGAGGCGGTCGGACAGGGTCGGCATGACGATCATTCCGCAGAAGCCGCCGAAGCCGATCGCCGACATGACGAAGCCCATCTGCTGCATGCCCATGTGCAGGTAGTCGGTCAGGTAGTTCGGCAGCATCACCGAGCTGACGAACAGGCAGGTGAGCATGCAGAACATGCCGAGGATGTTCAGCAGCACGTTGCGGTACTTCAGCGCCGCCAGCCAGTCGCCGCTGGAACCGCCAGCGGCCTGCCCTTCCACCGGCTGCGGACGGGTTTCCCGCAGCACGCGGTACATGATCCACGCCAGCAGCAGACCGGGAATGCAGACGATGACGAACACCCAGCGCCAGGACGGCACCACCAGCAGCAGCTGGGTGGCAATGATCGGCGCCAGCCCCAGGCCGAGCAGCGGGAAGAATGCCTGCTGGATGCCGATGTTCATGCCCAGCCGCGAAGGGTGCGAAGCCTCGGCGGTGGCGGCGATGGAGGTCGGGGTGAAGGCGCCCTCGGCCACGCCCATCACCGCGCGGATCAGCAGCAGCGCGCCGACGCCGCTGGCCAGCCCGGAGAACCCGGCGAGCAGGGAGAACAGCACCACCGAGGGAATGATCACCTTGCGCCGGCCGATGCGGTCGGAGAGGCGCCCCATGAAGATCGAGGAGATGCCCCAGGCGAGCGCCAGCACGGCGGAGATATTGCCAAGGTCCTGATAGTCCAGCGCCAGGTCGCGCATCATCGCCGGGTACAGCGGCAGGATGATGAAGCGGTCCAGGCCGACCAGCCCGAAGCCCAGCGCCAGCAGCGCCACGGCTTTCCATTCGTATCGAGAATCCCATTTCTTGTTGTCGTTCATCGTGGTTCTCCGCCCTTGCGGGCCTGGGTGGATGACTGTGCGTCTCAGAAATAGAGGAGCGCTTCGACCATGCCGGTCAGTTGGGTGCGGTCGCGGCCGTTGCCATAGACGCGGTCGTGCTCCAGCGGCTCGAACCAGTCGTAGCGAAGCTCCGGGCGCAGGCTGAGGTTGGGCGTGACGTCGTAGCGGAAACCGGCGGTGATGGCGTTGAAGTCGCCGCGGGCGCTGCTGGTGGGGAACAGCACGAAGCCGTCGCGGTCGCGGAAGTGCTCGCCGCGCACCGAGAAGGACAGGTCGGTGCGGTACTGGTAGGTCAGCACGCCGTTCATGCCCCACCAGGACGCGCCGTCGAAGCCCGGCCCGTTGACGATGTCGACGGTCTCCGCCTTGCCGTCGCCGGACTGCCGGCCGTAGACCAGTTCCGCGCCCATCGACCAGCGCGCGTCGATGGTGTGCCAGGCGTTCAGCGAGTGCTGCTGGCGCAGTTGGCCGTGGGGCGAGATCAGCCGCGCGGTGGGCGCCTGGACGTCGTCGGTGTCGTGGTTCTCCTCGTCGCCGACCATGAACTCGTAGTCGATCCAGGTCTGCATGTCCGCCGTGCGCCAGCGCAGCGCGCCGAGCACCGACTTGCCATGGTTGTTGTCGCGCAGGTTGTTCCAGCCCTGCACCAGGCCCAGCTCGGCGCCGAGGATGCCGCTGTCGCCGTTGAGCAGCCGGGTGCTGGCCAGCGCGCCGGATACTGTGCTCGGCTCGGTGACGAAGGCGTAGGTCTTGCTGGCGAAGGGGTTGCGCGCCTCGCGGATGTTCGGCGGGATCTCGTAGCCCACGGCGGGGCCGAAGATGCCGGCGATCAGGCTGATGCCGGTGGCATACGGCAGGTAGGCGGAGGCGAACAGGTTGGGCGTGGCGACGAACTTTTCCTTGTGCCGCTTGGCGTGATCCGGATCGTCGTCGCCGGGGGAGTTCGCCGGCCAGTGCATGTCCCAGCCGAAGGTGCGGGCGAACTGGGCGTTGCGCCCGTAGAGGGTCTCCATGCTGAAGCCGAAGGAGAAGTCGTCGGGGCGCGGGCCGGGCAACGGCGTGATGCGCGGGATGACGTTGGACTTCAGCGCCTTGTCGACGAACAGGTGCACGGAGGCCAGCTCGAATCCCTCGTCCGAATAGCCGGTGAGCGGCAGGTTGCTCAGGCCGTCCTTGCGCTCGTCGTGGGTCGAGCGGTTGTTGCGTACGTAGCCGACATCGAGCAGGCCGGAGATGCGGATGCCGTAGTCCTCTTCCAGCGTCGGTCCGAACAGCCCGCGGACCAATGAACCTTCGCCGCGTTCCGCGGGTTCGCCGTTCGCGCCCAGCGACGCGAGGACGCAGGAAACCGCCACCAGTGGTTTCAACCTGATGTTCAACATTGCTGCCTCTTTTTTCTTGTTGTCATTGCGGCTCGCCGCGGGATGCGCGAGCCGTTTCGCAGGCGTGCAGAGTCCCGGCCCGGGCCCTGGACAGGCCCGGGAGACTCTTGTGGGGTCAGGGGATCAGTGGCGGGCGAGCAGCGCCCTGAGCGCTTCGAGCAGCGCCTGCTCGCAGTCGTCGTGGCGCTGCGACGAACGCCAGGCCACATGGTTGTCCGGCCGCACCAGCAGGCAGCCGTCTTCGCCGATCTCGCGCTGGCGCGCCCAGTCGCCGTAGCTGTCGGCGTAGTCGAGGCCGAGGCCGATGCGCCGCACCTGCAGCTCGATGCCCAGCTCGCGGGCCGCTGCGTTGGCCGCGCGCACCCAGGCTTCGCCGCCGTGGCCGGTGAGCAGGGTCAGGCGGCCGTTGCCGCAGATGTCCAGGGTCGACAGCTGGCGGCCCTGCGCGTCGTGCAGCCAGGCATGCGGCAGGTGCGCGCCCGGCCAGGTGGTGGGCTGGTAGTAGAGTTCGCGGTCACGCTCGTAGGCCGGTTCCTCGCTGCCGTCGCCGAGCACCGCCGCGCTGCGGTAGCGCTGGCCGAGTTCGACGCCGTGGCAGTTGAACTGGTAGTTCTGCAGCTGGATGGCCTCGTTCAGCGCGGCGCGGCGTTCGCGGCCGGCGGCGCTGTCGGCGCGCAGCTCGGCGAGGCTGGCCCAGCCCTCCTCCTCGCTCTGGCCCGGCTTGAAGCCCAGCGCGCTGGAGATCGGCAGCATGTTGCCGACGCTCTCCATGGCGCGGTCGACCACCTGCCGCCCCACCGGCTGGCGCTCGGCGCTGTAGGTTTCCAGCAGTTCCGCGCCGGCTTCGCCGCGCAGCACCATGGCGAGTTTCCAGGCCAGGTTGTAGACGTCCTGCACCGAGGTGTTGGTGCCCAGGCCGTTGGCCGGCGGATGCCGGTGCACCGCGTCGCCGGCGCAGAACACACGGCCCAGGGAATAGCGGTTGGCGACCACGTGGTTGATCTGCCACTTGCTGGTGGCCAGCACTTCCACGGGAATGTCGGCGTCGCCGATCACCCGCCGCGCGCGCTCGATCACCGCCGCCTCGCTGAGGTCGGGCTCGCCCTGCGCCGGGTCGTACATGAACAGCATCACCCACTCGTCCCACGGCCGCACGCAGATGAAGGTGCCGCTGCCGACCCAGTAGTCGTTGCCCGGCTGCACCATCCAGTAGAGGACGCCGGGACGGCTCTCGCAGTAGCGGCGCAGGTCGGCGCGCAGCCAGACGTTGACCGCGCAGCCCAGGCCCATCTGGCCTTCGAGGGGAATGCCGAGCTGTTCCATCACCCGGCTGCGCGCGCCGTCCGCGCCGATCATGTACTGCGCGCGCACGAAGTATTCACGCTGGGTGCCACGGTCGAGGACGCGCGCGGTGACGCCATCCTCGTCCTGGGTGAAGTCCAGCAGTTCGTTGTTGAAGCGCATCTCGCTGCCGGCGCGCAGCGCGGCGTTGGCGATCACCGGTTCGAGGATGTGCTGGGGAATGTTGCACATGGCCGAGGGGCTGGCCTTCTCGTAGTCGGACTTGCGCTCGATGGCATTGCCCCAGGTGAGCAGGCGGCCGAGCTCGTCGCCGGCGAAGCTGGTGGCCCAGACGTTGTTGGCCATCAGTTCATGGGGACTGGCGACGGCGCGCACCTGCTCCTCGACGCCGGCGTCGCGGAACACTTCCATGGTGCGCTGGTTGGTGATGTGCGCCCGCGGGCTGTTGGCGGTCCAGCGGTACTTGTTGATCAAGAGGTTCCGGATGCCGTAGCGCGACAGCAGCAGCGACGCGCTCAGGCCGGCGGGGCCGCCGCCGACGATCAGTACCGGGACTTCGATGGTTTCGGGCTGGTTCATGGTCTTGCTCCGCAATCTTGTTCTTGTAACGGGCCGCTTCAGGGTTCTTCGTGGTTGACGATGAACTCGGCGGGAACGTCGGGTCCCCAGAGGTACAGCGAGTCTTCCGGCGGGTGGTTGCCGGCCTGCCACTCGACGCCGGCGGGGACGTAGTCGATGTCGCAGGAGTACTCGCTGTAGCTGCCCCAGGGGTCGCGCACGTAGTAGAAGTAGTTGGAACCGAGCACATGCCGGCCGAAGCCCCAGCCGTCCTTCCAGCCCTTCTCGACCATGCGCATGGCGCCGAGGCCCACCTCGTTGAGCGAGGCGACGTCCCAGCTGCAGTGGTGGAAGCCGCGATGGGACGACTGGGCGAAGGCGACGGTGTGGTGGTCGGCGCCATGCACCGTGTGCATGAAGGCGACGATGTCTTCGGAACGGTCGGACAGGCGGATGCCCAGCGCCCGCCCATAGAAGTCGACGGCGCGCGGCAGGTCCGGGGTGAACAGCATGATGTGCGACAGCCGCCGCGGCTGGACCTGCGCGGCATGGCGGCGGTAGGGCGAACCGCGCTCGCCGCCGGCGACGCTTTCGAAGTGCACGTCGGACTTGCAGTCCGGAGTGACCTTGGCCGCGACCCGCACCTCGACCTGGTTGCCGTCCGGATCGACGAAGCGGAAGCCGTCGATGCCCTCTTCCGCCGGCGTCACCGCGATGCCTTCCGCTTCCACCCGCTCGCGCAATGCGCCGAGGTCCTCGCGCCAGGCGCCGAAGGCGATCTGCCGCAGCCGCTTCTTCGGCCCCTGGTACAGCCGGGCCCAGGCATGCCCGTCGCCGAAGCAGCGCAGCACCAGGGCGTCGCCTTCCACGCGAGCATCCAGGCCGAAGCTGGCGTAGAAGTCCCGGGCGGTCTCCAGGCAGGGTACGTCCAGGCTGAAGTGGTCCAGGGAGTGGACCCCGAGCGGGCGGGGCGAACCGTCCAATGCCTTGTCGGACAAGGTCATGGCGAATCCTCCAACTTTGTCTCGCGGCCTGCGTCGGGCCGCCTTCTTGTTGTAGCGCCACGCCACGGCGGGCGTGGCCTGTTGTCGGTCAGGCCTCGTCGACCACCGGGTTGACCAGCGTGCCGATGCCCTCGATGGACACTTCCACCACATCGCCGGCCTTCAGGTAGACCTTCGGGTCCTTGCCGAAACCGACTCCGGCCGGGGTGCCGCTGACGATCACGTCGCCGGCTTCCAGGGTCACCGCCTCGCTCAGGGTGGAAATGATGGTCGCCACGTCGAACAGCATGTCCTCGGTATTGGCCGACTGCACCACCTCGCCGTTGACCCGGGTCTGCAGCAGCAGGCCCTTGCCGCCGGCGGGAAGCTCGTCGGCAGTCACCAGGTCCGGACCGAAGGCTCCGGTGTCGTCGAAGTTCTTGCCGACGGTCCACTGCGGCGACTTGAACTGGTAGTCGCGCACCGAGCCCTCGTTGAACAGCGCGTAGCCGGCCACGCAGTCCAGCGCCTTGTCCTTCGCAATGTGACGGCCGCCGCTCTTCAGCACCACGGCCATCTCGCCCTCGTAGTCGAGGGTGTCGGAGACGCGCGGGCGGACCAGCGGCTGGTTGTGCGCGGTGAGACTGCTGTTGAAGCGCGGGAACAGGGTCGGGTAGTCCGGCTGCGCGTAGGGCGATTCCTTGGTGTGGTCGGCGTAGTTGAGGCCGACGCAGACGATCTTGGTCGGGCGGCGCATCAGAGGCAGGTAGTCCTGCTCGCCGATCTCCACCACCGGCCCGCTGGCCCGGGCGCCGTAGGTGGTGAGGTCCACGCCGCGCGCCAGCAGCGCTTCCAGGGTTTCCTCACCCAGCACCCTGACGCCTTCGGCGGTACGCACGCCCAGCACGGCGCGGCCTTGATGGTTGAAATACACGTAGCGCATGGATCCGGACCTCTTGTTGTGTTGTGGCGATACCCGTCAGGCAGGACGGCGTGGGAACAAAACTAAGCTCCTAAAAATATATCGTCAACTGAAAAATATATTTTTTTGAGATTTTCTACGAAACGACGTCGCGTGTATGATTCCGTGAAAACGACCTGCACCTGGGGTAATAGCCCATGAACCAACCTGAACGCTGGACGGAAGCGCTCGACGGCGCCGACAAGCGCACCATGGCTTCGCAGCTGGAAATCCGGGTGCGCGAGGACATCATCAACGGCCGCCTGGCTCCCGGCAGCAAGCTGCGTCTCAAGGAGCTGGCCGAGTTCTACGATGCCGGGGTGATTCCGCTGCGCGAGGCGCTGTCACGCCTGGCGGCCATCGGCTTCGTCTCGTCCGCCGACCAGAAGGGCTTCAGCGTCGGCTCGATCTCCGCCGAGGAAATCCGCGACATCACCGAGACCCGCCTGCTCATCGAATGCAAGGCGCTGGCGCTGTCCATCGCCAATGGCGACGTCGAATGGGAAAGCCGCCTGCTCGCCGCGCACCACCGCCTCGACCGCCTGCCGGTGGTCGAGGGACCGGAGCGCATCCTCAAGCCGGAATGGGAACAGGCCCACGAGGAGTTCCATACCGCGCTGCTGGCCAGTTGCGGCTCGCCCTGGCTGCTGCGCTTCGCCAAGACCCTGCGCGACCAGACCGCGCGCTATCGCATGCTCGCCGTGCGCTACGCCGGCAACGAGGAACGCGACGTTCCCGGCGAACACCGCCGCCTGCTCGAAGCGGCGCTGGCCAAGGACATCGACGGCGCCTGCGCCCTGCTCACCGGGCACTACCAGCAGACCACCCGCACCGTGCTGGCCCACGAATCGCTCAAGGCCGACGCCACTTCCGCCGGGAGTCGCCCGCGGCGCCAGCGTTCGGCCTGATGGCGGCTGGCAGCGGTCGTCTGCATTTCCGTGTGAGTCGCGTGGCGCGCCGCTGAAGCGACACTCGCAGTAGCGGCGGACCTTTCCTGTCCAGCCTGGTTGCGGCCCGGGAGCAGATGAACGGGCTGCCGTCAGTCGAAGGTCTGGAGAAACGGCGCGGTGCTTCTGCGAATGGCGCTGGTCAGGATTCGCCCAAACCAGAGAGAGGGTCAGAATCCGGCATCCCGCCCCGCCGTCGCCGCCACCCCGCTCTCGATCTGCCCAGCCAGCGAATGCACTCCCGCCAGCACGCCGCTGGAGGAGTTGCGCATCAGCTCCAGCCATTGCTCGTCGAAGGCGGCGTTGAGGTTCTGGCGCAGCTGGGCTTCCAGTTTCGGCCGGGCGTTTTCCCGGGCGATGGCGGTGAAGCCGCTGGCGCCGAGGGACAGCAGGGAGCCCGCCACCCGGCCGATGGCCATGCCGACGACGCTGGCGACGCCGCCGGTGACCAGTTCGGCTTCCAGCCGGGCGCTGGCGTCCGCCGCCACGCTGGAGATGCCGGCATGGGCGTTGCCCACGCCGTTCTCGTCGCCAGCCTGGCGGATGCCCTGGATCAGCGCGGCATAGGCCGGCAGGCGGGTCACCGGGTCGGTGTGGGTGATCTGGTACAGCGACGCGCGCGGACTGCCGGGCGCGGCCGGAAGGATCGCCGGAATCTCCTGCAGCCGACGGTCGAACAGCGCCGCCGGCACGCCGTGGCGCGGGGGGATTTCCGCGAGGTGCTGGCCGAGCAGCTGCACGTAGGTGCGGGTCGCCTGCTGCATGATCGCCTCGGGGCTGGTGGTCCTGGCGACCGGGTCGAGCACGCGCTTGCGGTACTGCTCCTGCAGGTACTGCGCGAGACGCTGCACCACCTGCTCCTTCTCGCCGTCGGAGTCGAGCCGGTACCAGCCGACCTTCATCGACAGCCACTGCTGCGTCCAGTAGCCGGAAAACCAGGGGACGAAATGCGAGTCGGTGCGCTGGTAGACGAGGTCCATCCAGCGGTCCATGGAGGCCTGGGCGAATTCCTCGGCCTGGACCTGCGCGGCCTCGGACGCCCCGACGATTTCCTGGTCGATCTGCCGCCAGCTGTACTCGCTGGGCGGCGCCGGAGGTGGCGCCTCGGCAGCCGGCTCGCGGCCGGCGCAGGCCGCCAGCGCCACCAGCAGAACGATCAGCAGGACGCGCAGCATCCACATCGCCGCGCTCCGGAACGGCCATCCGGCCACCAGCGAAGAGGTTGCGGCCACATACCTGATACGGCTCATAACGGCACAGCTGCCCACCGGCCCTGTCCGGCCGGTTCCAAGCCAACGGAAGATCCAGAAATTGGACCTCCGCCTGTCGAGTATAGGTCCGGCGAAAACAGCGACCCCGCGCCGAGGGCGGTGCAGGGAATGCAGGGCAGGTCCCGGTCGACAGCGGAGAAAGTCGGGTCAGGTCGAGCCGGAAGGCGTCCGCTCGCAGGCCGAGGGAACCCCTTCCGGCAGGCGGGAAAGCCGGCCGGTCATGCGGGCTGGAAAGGGCGGCCGCTCCGCCCTCCCCCTACCCCGGCGTCATTCGCAGAAGCGTCCCTGCCGCGCGTCCGGCATCAGGTCCAGGTACTGCTTGCCGCTCATGTGCACCAGTTCGGTGTGGTCGCCGGCTTCGAAATAGATGTCCGGCTGTTCCACCAGGGACTGGTCGATGAGGGTTTCCAGGCCGTAGGCGCTACCCACCGCGGGAATCGCGCCCAGCTCGCAATCGGTGAAGCGCTCGCCGAACTCGCCTTCGCGGGCGAGCCGCCAGTGGCGGTGGGTGAGCTTGCGGACCTTCTGCAGGTCCACCTGGCGGCTGGCGGGGATCACCGCCATCAGCCAGTTGCCCTGGAAGTCGTCGAGGATCACCGGCTTGGCCATCTGCTGCGGCGGAATGCCGGCGCGGCGCGCGGCCTCGCGGGTGGTCATGGAGAGTGAATGCGGCACCACGTCGAAGGCGGAATGGTGCTGCGTCAGGCTGTTCTGCAAACGGGTTGCCATGGTCATGAGGCACCTCCTGCTGCACGTCGGCTCATGATCCCCATGAAACCGGCGCAGCCGGCCTGCATGGGGGAGGCTCCAGCTCCCCGCCCGGCGCCGATGCGATCGCGGCGCCCTTTCAGCAGTTTAGTGCCTCGCCCGCGGCCATTCGTCGGCGCGGGCGTTCACTCGATGTCCAGGCGCTCCAGCTGGCGCTGCAGGCGCCAGGCGATCACCTGCTCCGCCGGCATCGGCCGGCCGAAGTGATAGCCCTGGCCGATGTCGCAGCCCAGGCGCAGCAGCGTCTCCACGGTGGCGGCATCCTCCACTCCTTCGGCGACCACCTGCATGCCGAAGTTGTGCCCGAGGCTGACGGTGGACTGCACGATCATCGCGTCGGACGGGCTGCTCGCCATGACCGAGACGAAGGTGCGGTCGATCTTCAGCACCTGCACCGGCAGGCGCTTGAGGTAGGCCAGGGACGAATAGCCGGTGCCGAAGTCGTCGATCGACAGCGTCACCCCCAGGTCGCGGATTTCCTGCAGGCTGCGCAGGGCCATTTCCGGGTCCTCCAGCAGGGTGCCCTCGGTGACTTCCAGCTCGATCATCCCGGCCGGCACCCGGTGCCGCTCCAGCGCCGCCTGCAGCTCGGCGGTGAAATGCGGGTTGCGCAGGTTGTTGGCGCTGATGTTGATGGCGATGCAGATGCCCAGCCCGTTGTCCTCCCAGCTGCGCCACTGGCGCAGCGCCTCGTCGAGCACCCACTGGGTCAGCGGATGGATCAGCTCGGTGGATTCGGCCAGCGGGATGAACTCGGCGGGCGGAATCGCGCCCAGTTCGGCGTGTTCCCAGCGCAGCAGCGCCTCGAAGCCGACCAGTTCGCGGTCGGCCAGGCGCACCTTGGGCTGGTAGTGCAGTTGCAGGTCGCCCTCGCGGATCGCCCGGCCGAGCCGGGTGTGCAGCGCCAGCCGCTCGGGAGTGTAGTGGTCGACGCCGGGATGGTAGAGGAGGAAATTGCGCCGGCTGTGCTTGGCCTGGTACATGGCGATGTCCGCGCAGCGCAGCAGGTCGCCGGGGCTGGAGCCGTGCTTCGGGTAGTAGGCCACGCCGATGCTGGCCGACAGTTCCAGCGGTATGCCGCCGGCCGACAGGGGCTGGCTGAGGACCTGGCCGATGCCCTCGCAGAGCGAGGTGATCGGCGACTCGTCGGGCAGGTCGGCGGTGACGATGGCCATCTCGTCGCCGCCCAGGCGGGCGATCTGCGCGTTGCGGAAGTTCAGCCAGCCCGCCAGCCGTTCGCCGACCTCCTGCAGCACCAGGTCGCCGTGCTGGTGGCCGAGGGTGTCGTTCACTTCCTTGAAGCGGTTCATGTCCAGCAGCAGCACGGCGAAGCGCGCGCCGGGACTGCTGGAGATGCGCTGCTCGATGTGGCGCATCAGCCAGTAGCGGTTGGGCAGGCCGGTCAGCGAGTCGTGGTTGGCGAAGTACTCCTGCTCGGCGATGTAGCGCTTGCGCTCGGTGACGTCGTTCATCACCAGCACCACCATCGGCCGCTGCTGCCAGTGGAACAGCGCCACCCGGACCTCGCAGTCGAACGGCTGGCCGTTGTCGCAGCGCAGGAAGCGCCATTCCGCCTCGTGGTCGCCCGCCACCCCGGCGAACATGGCGCGCAGGCTGGCCCAGGCGGACTGCTTCGAATCCCGCCCGTCGGGCTGGTGCGCCGGCGACAGTTCCCAGGGGGCACGGCCGTGTAGCCTGGCCGGCGCCAGGACGCCGAAGAGTTCCGCCGCGCGCCGGTTGGCCGCGCGGATGCAGCAGTCCTCGCCGACCAGCAGCAGGCCGTCGTTGATGTCGGTGAACAGTTGCCGGTAGAACTGGCCGTTGTTGCCGAGCTGCAGGATCAGCCGGCGCAGCTGCCAGGCCGCCAGCCCGGTGACCAGCAGGCTGAGCAGCAGCACCACGGCGCTGTAGAGGGTGCGCCGCAGCCAGGGCTGCTGGTAGCTGGCCATGGTCTCGCCGACCACCGCGAGGATCGGGAAGCTGACCGAAGGCGTCACCGCGAACAGCGTGTCCCGCCCGTCGATGCTGATGCCTTCGACTATCGCCGGCTGCATCTGCCCGAACAGCGGGCGGATCGGCGACCCGGCGGGCAACGACTTGCCGACGAACTCCAGCGTCTGCGGGACGCGGTAGAGCACGATGCCGTGGTCGTCGACCATGCCGGCGTTCATCTGCTCCTGCAGGCCGAGGCGCTTGAGCAGCCGGCCGATGCGGTCGGTGTCGACCAGCGCGCCGTAGATGTGTTCGCCGCCCTGCCCGTCGTCGCGGCCGATCAGCAGCGGCAGCAGGTAGTTGGCGCGGCCGGGCACGCGCATGGCCGTACCGAACACCGGCCCGGGACCGACCGGCCGTTCCAGCTGCGCGACCAGGCTGCCCAGTTCGTCGGCAGCCGGCCGGCCGTGGGTATCGATGGCATGCAGGCGGTCGTCGTGCAGCACGAACAGGTAGGAGGACACCGGGTCGTAGCGCATGGCCGCCAGCAGATCGCGCTGGATCTCGGCGTCGTCCGGCGGCGCCAGGCGTCCGCCGCTGAGGTCCGCCGCCAGCGTGCGGATGCTCTCGTGGCTCTGCTCCAGCAGGGCGCTGATATAGCCTTCGAGGGCCCGCGACAGGGCGGAGATGTTCTTGCGCACCTCGCCGGAGCTGGCCTGGTAGTCGCGGTAGATGCCCCAGCCACTCAGGCCGATCAGCAGCACCAGCACCAGGCAGAGCGTCGCGTAGAGCACCAGCCCGAGACGCTGGCGCTGCTCTGTTCCCTGGGCGAGTGCGGGGTCTTCAGGGCTGCTGTTCATGGCGTTCCTTCCTTGATCACAGCGAAGAACTGGATAGTCAGGGTCCATCTCCTGCTGGTGCCGCCCAGGCAAGCCGGCGGCGGAAACGCATTGTTGTTGTTCAGCTTCGGGCGACGCACGCAAAGTATGTTAGCCCGCCATTCCGGGCAGGGTCCTTATCGCTTATCGGCGCCGGGCGGGGAATCTGAAGCACCGCGGCGGGGATAATCCGCGGGCGGCGGGCGGCCGCCGGTCCAGCCGGCCGCCGCGCGAGCGCGTCAGAAACTCACGCCCAGGCTGAGCGCGACGAAATCGCGATCGACCTGGGTGTTGAAGTCACCGCCGAAGAAATCGGTGTAGCTGAGGCTGGCGGTGTAGGTGTTCAGGTATTCGGCCTCGACGCCGAGGCTGACCGCCTTGGCGCCTTCCTCGAAGTTCGGTCCCCAGCCGTCCACGTCGTGCGACCAGGCGAGGGTCGGCGACAGGTTGATGCCGGCGATCACGTTGCTGTAGTCGAGCCTGCCGCGGGCGCGGTAGCCCCAGGAGTCAGTGGTGTAGAAGCCGTGGCCGCTGCATTCCTGCTGCGGGACGCTGGGCACGCAGGCGACGCCCGGCGTCGGACCGGCGCCGTAGACCGGGCTGCGGCCGAAGCGCAGGTCGCTGCCGTCGGCGTCGCCGAGGCCGTTGATGCGGTTGTAGCCCACCTCGCCGACCAGGGTCAGGCGGTCGGCGCCCCAGACCTGATCGAAGAACTCGGTCGCGGTCATCTGCGCCTGCAGCACCGGCATGCGCTTGTAGGCGGTCATTTCCTGGCCCGGCTCGAAGGTCTCGAAGCCGGTGGTGAGCAGCGGCGTCGGACGGCCCAGGGCGGCGGAGAGGAAGTCCGGCGAGGACAGCTGCAGCGGCTGGTTCGGCCGGTAGCTGATCTCGCCACCCAGCGAAGCGCCACTCACCGTGGTCTGGAAGCTCAGGCCGTAGAGGCGGATGTCCTCGGGGTAGTCGATGAAGTAGCGGGAATTGCGCACCGCGTCCAGGCCGCTGCCGCCGGTGGTGGCGATGGTGTTCAGCAGCGGATTGCGGCTGTGGTAGTTCAGGTAGTAGGCGCCGAACTCGGTGTCGTTCAGCTCCGGCACGAACCAGCGCAGGGCCAGGCCGTACTGGCCGCTGTCGCGGGCATCGTCGTCCTTCAGGCGCGGGATGAAGGCGTTGTCCAGATTGGCGCGCGGATCGCCGGGCGCCAGGTCCGGGCCGGCCGCCACCAGGCGGTCGTTGCAGCCCTGGGCCACGCCGTCGACGCCGAAGAAGGTGCCGCAGTTGTCGACGACCGATTTCTCCCATTCCAGCTGGTAGAAGGCCTCGGCGGTGAGGTTCTCGGAGAGGCCCTGGGACAGGTAGAACATGTTCACCGGGATCAGCCCTTCCTTGACCTCGGAGCCCGGGCGGCGCAGCGCGGCGACGTCCACCGGGTTGATGGCGTTGATGCTGTTCTGGATGAAGGTGCTTTCGCCCCAGCTCACCACCTGCTTGCCCAGGCGCACGTTGCCCGGCAGGTCGCCGAGGCTGTAGTTGTAGTAGACGAAGCTGTCGAGGAAGATCGCGCCGGACGATTTCGCTGCCCGGTCGCGGCCGCTGTCGTCGATGTCGTAGAACAGCCGGTGCTCGTCCTTCAGCTCGAAGTCGTACCAGTACTTGCCGCGCACGAAGGCGCCGCCGTCGCCGTATTTCAGCTCCAGGTCGTGGATGCCCTTGAAGATCTTCGAGAAGGTCTCGCCCTTCTTGAAGTTGAGGCGGCCGTCGTCGACCGTGGTGGTGGCCGACTCGCCACGTTTGCCCAGCACGTTGTTCGGCGAGATGAACGACGGATCGGCGCCGCGCACCGCCCAGCTGGCGCCCACCGAGAGCGTGGAATCGAAACTTCCCTCGAGTTCGCCGATGCTGAAATCGATGGCCTGGGCCGGCGCGCCGATGCCAAGGGCGATGGCCGCACCGAGCAGATGCGGCCGGAACGCGGCGCGCATTGTTGTTCTTGTCATGCTCACTCCGAATCGGAACTACGAATTGCTGACCGCGGATGCGTGGGACGCACGCGGGGCGGCGATTATTCATGATTCGCAGTCGGAATCGGCGGGCATTGCACGAAAGCCGCACGCTACCGAAGGTAACGCCCGCCATGGCCTCTGCCATGGGCCTGCGGGGGAGGCCCCGCACATCGTGACGGGCAGTCCGCGCGGCGCTGTTACCACCCGCGGCCCGTGGGAACAAGCCAACAGCGGCGAGCCGACGGACGGTCGCCGCGGCCGGCTCAGGTGCTTTCCCGCACCATCAGCTCGAAGCCCATGTCCAGCACCGGCTCGCTGACCTCGCGGCCGTTGATCAGCGCCAGCAGCTGCTCGGCGGCGCGGCGGCCGATGGCCTCGCGCGGCGTGCGGATGCTGCTCAGCCGCGGCACCATGAATTCCGAGCTGGGCAGGTCGTTGAAGCCGAGCAC
This sequence comes from Pseudomonas jinjuensis, assembly GCF_900103845.1. Taxonomy (GTDB): domain Bacteria; phylum Pseudomonadota; class Gammaproteobacteria; order Pseudomonadales; family Pseudomonadaceae; genus Pseudomonas; species Pseudomonas jinjuensis. Next base: position 170,266 of record NZ_FNIJ01000007.1, on the reverse strand, counting down.
GGCGATCTGCTCGGGAATCTTCACGCCGCGGCGCATGGCTTCCAGCAGCGCGCCGTGGGCCAGGTCGTCGTTGCCGAAGAAGATGCCGTCGACCTGCGGCTGGCTGGCCAGCAGCTGGATGAAGATTTCCCCGCCCAGGCCGACCGAGGACGGCCGCGGCGTCAGCACTTCCAGCGCCGGGTCGTAGCAGCCGGCCTTCTGCAGCGCGCGGCGGAAGCCCTCGCCGCGCAGCAGGGTGCGCTGGTCCAGCTGCGCGCCGACGAAGGCCAGCCGGCGGCGCCCGCGCGACAGCAGGTGCTCGGCCGCCGCCTCGCCGGCGCGCAGCTGCGAGAAGCCCACGCAGTGCAGGCCGGCGCCATGGTCCAGGTCCATCATGTAGACGCAGGGAATGCCGCTGGCCTCGATCATCCGCCGCGCGCTCTCGGTGCGCTCGAAGCCGGTGAGCAGCAGGCCGCGCGGGGAATAGGCGAGGTAGTTGCGGACCAGGTTTTCCTCTTCGTCGCGGGAGTAGTGGAAGTTGCCGATCAGCACTTCCAGGCCCTGCGGGCGCAGTACCCGGTGGATGGCTTCGAGGGTGTCGACGAACAGCTGGTTGGACAGCGACGGCACCAGCACCACCACCGCATGGCTCTGCGCCGAGGCCAGCGCGCGCGCCGCCGGGTTGGCCACGTAGCCGAGATCGCTGGCCGCCTGGCGGACCTTTTCCGCCAGTTCCTCGGCCACGCTGGCGACGCCGCGCAGCGCGCGGGACGCGGTGATCGGGCTGACGCCGGCGCGGCGCGCCACTTCGTTGAGGGTCGGCCGCCCGGTGGTCCGGGTGCTCTTGTCATTCCTGTTCGCGTTCATCGGCCTGCTTGCCAAACCTGTCTTGTCAAACCAAAGTCGAGGCACTAAGGTAGCGCTGTCTCGAAACGGCGGCAATTGCCTGCACCCGCCGTGGACGATTTCCTTCCCGTCGCACCGCCCCAGTGGCGATCCACTAGAATCACAAGAATGCGGAGGCAGTCCGTGCAGCATTTCTCCCCCGTCAAAGATAGCGCTGTCTCCCTGCAGAGGCATCCTATGCTCCCCACCATCAATGCGCTCGTGGTCATGGGTGTCGCCGGTTGCGGCAAATCCAGCGTGGCCGAGGCGATCTGCCGGCAGAGCGGCGCCTTCATCATCGAGGGCGATGCATTCCACCCTGCCGAGAACATCCGCAAGATGAGCGCCGGCATCCCGCTGAACGACGAGGACCGCGCCGGCTGGCTCGATACCCTGTGCAGCGAACTGCAGAAGGCGCTGGACGCCGGCCTGCAGCCGGTGCTGACCTGCTCCGCCCTGAAGCGCAGCTACCGCGAGCGCCTGCGCCGCGCGGTGCCCGGCCTCGGCGTGGTGTTCCTCGAACTGCCGCGCGACCTCGCCGCCCAGCGCGTGGCCCGGCGGCCGGGGCATTTCATGCCGGCTACGCTGATCGAAAGCCAGTTCGCCGCCCTCGAACCACCCCATGACGAACCCCTGACCCTGCGCCTGGACGCCACCATCGAAGTGGAAAGCCTGGCGCGTTCCGCCAACGCCTGGTGGCGGATGCACGGATTCGAATGACCCGCTTGCGCTTCGCCTGCCAAAGATAGCGCTATCCCGACAAGCTCCTCGAAAACAAAGACAACAGGAGATCGCCATGCTCGGCATGTCTCACGACACCTACCTGCTGCTGGACGCCGTGGTCACCATCCTCGGCCTGATCCTGCTGATCACCCGCTTCAGGTTCCACCCCTTCATCGCCCTGATCATCGCCGCCGGCTTCCTCGGCCTGACCTCCGGGATGCCGGTGGAAAAGATCGTCAAGTCGTTCCAGGACGGCTTCGGCGGCGTGCTCGGCTTCGTCGGCATCATCCTTGCCCTGGGCACCATGCTCGGCAAGATGATGGCCGAGTCCGGCGGCGCCGATCAGATCGCCCGCACCCTGATCCAGGCCTTCGGCAAGGAGCGCGTGCACTGGGCGATGATGCTGGCGGCCTTCCTGGTCGGCATCCCGCTGTTCTTCGAAATCGGCTTCATCCTGCTGATCCCGCTGGTGTTCATCGTCGCCAAGCGCAGCGGCGTGTCGCTGATCAAGATCGGCATCCCGCTGCTCGCCGGCCTCTCGGCGGTGCACGGCCTGGTGCCGCCGCACCCCGGCCCGCTGCTGGCGATCGGCGTGTTCGGCGCGGACATCGGCAAGACCATCCTCTACGGCCTGATCGTCGCCCTGCCCACCGCGGCCATCGCCGGCCCGCTGTTCGGCGCGCTGATCGCCAAATACATCCCCGGCCAGCCCTCGGAAGAGTTGATGGAACAGCTCGCCCATGACCCCGAGGCCCGCGACCTGCCGAGCTTCGGCGTGACCCTGCTGACCGTGCTGCTGCCGGTGTTCCTGATGCTGCTGAAGACCTTCGCCGACGTGGTGCTGCCCGCGGAGCACATCGTCCGCGCCTGGCTGGACATGATCGGCCACCCGATCACCGCCCTGCTGCTGGCCCTGCTGCTGGCCCTGTATACCTTCGGCTACGCCCGCGGCTTCGACTCGAAGAGCGTGCTCAGGCTGCTCGACCAGAGCCTCGCGCCGACCGCCGCCATCGTCATGATCATCGGCGCCGGCGGCGGCTTCAAACAGATGCTGGTCGCCAGCGGCGTGGGCGACGTGATCGGTCACCTGGCGGTGAACGCGCAGATATCGCCGATCCTGCTGGCCTGGCTGGTCGCCGCGGTGATCCGCATCGCCACCGGCTCGGCCACCGTCGCCACCATCACCGGCGCGGGCATCGTGGTGCCGGTGATCGACCTGATCCCGGGGGTCAACCGCGAACTGCTGGTGCTCGCCACCGGCGCCGGCTCGCTGATCCTCTCCCACGTCAACGACGCCGGGTTCTGGCTGGTGAAGCAGTACTTCAACATGAGCGTGGCCGAGACCTTCAAGACCTGGACCGCCATGGAAACCATCCTCTCGGTGGTCGGCCTGATCTTCATCCTGCTGCTGTCGCTGGTGATCTGAGACAGCTCTGGTAGGGCGCATGGCGCGCCAGCGTCATCCGCCGTTTCAGGACGGCGGATAACCGCGAACGGTTATTCGCCCTACCTGTAGGAGCGCACCCGGGCGCGACCGGTCGCGGGCATGGCCCGCTCCTACGACTCCCCGACGACCGAAGCCCTCGCCCACCCACTTTCCGCCCAACGGCCTGCTGAAACGATTCACTTAATCACCCCCACAGGCTAAAACAGCACACAGCTTTCCCCTGATCCACCCGCTCCAGAGGAATTGGCAATGCACGACAAGAACAATCTCGACCAGCTCTTCCCCACCCTCGCCGACATCCCCGAGCAGTACCGTCCGGGCGCGCCCATCGAGCAGCGCGAGTACCTGCTGAACGGCCAGCTGCTGCGCTGGGACGGCCCGCTGGCGCCGGTGCGCAGCCCAGTGTTCCTGGCCGGGGACAAGGGCGACGAACAGGTGATCCTCGGCAGCACTCCGCTGCTCGACGCCGACGCCGCGCTGGCCGCCCTCGATGCGGCGGTGCAGGCCTACGACCATGGCCAGGGCCTGTGGCCGACGCTGCGGGTGGCCGAGCGCATCCAGCATGTCGAGACCTTCCTCGCGCGCATGCGCGAACAGCGCGAGGCGGTGGTCAAGCTGCTGATGTGGGAGATCGGCAAGAACCTCAAGGACTCCGAGAAGGAGTTCGACCGCACCTGCGACTACATCGTCGACACCATCGAGGCGCTCAAGGAACTGGACCGCCGCTCCAGCCGCTTCGAGCTGGAACAGGGCACCCTCGGCCAGATCCGCCGCGTGCCGCTGGGCGTGGCGCTGTGCATGGGCCCCTACAACTACCCGCTGAACGAGACCTTCACCACGCTGATCCCGGCGCTGATCATGGGCAACACCGTGGTGTTCAAGCCGGCCAAGTTCGGCGTGCTGCTGATCCGCCCGCTGCTGGAGGCGTTCCGCGACAGCTTCCCGCCGGGCGTCATCAACATCATCTACGGCAAGGGCCGCGAGACGGTCAGCGCGCTGATGGCCAGCGGCCGGATCGACGTGTTCGCCTTCATCGGCACCCACTCCGGCGCCAGCGACCTGAAGAAGCTCCACCCGCGCCCGCACCGCCTGCGCGCCGCCCTCGGCCTGGACGCGAAGAATCCCGGCATCGTCCTGCCCCAGGTCGATCTGGACAACGCGGTCAGCGAAGCCATCACCGGCGCCCTCTCCTTCAACGGCCAGCGCTGCACCGCGCTGAAGATCCTCTTCGTGCATGACGACGTGCTGCAGCCGTTCCTCGACAAGTTCAGCGCCAGGCTCGCCGCGCTCAAGCCGGGCATGCCCTGGGAACCGGGCGTGGCCCTGACCCCGCTGCCGGAAGCGGGCAAGGTCGACTACCTCAACGGCCTGCTGCAGGACGCGCTCGCCAAGGGCGCGAAAGTGATCAACCCGGGCGGCGGCGCCCATCGCGCCAGCTTCTTCTACCCGGCCGTGCTCAGCCCGGTGCGCCCGGACATGCGGGTGTACCAGGAAGAACAGTTCGGCCCGCTGATCCCGGTGGTGCCCTACCGCGACCTCGGCGAGGTGATCGACTACGTGCTGCGCTCCGACTACGGCCAGCAGCTGAGCATCTTCGGCAACGACCCGGCGCAGGTCGGCCGGCTGGTGGACGCCTTCGTCAACCAGGTCGGCCGGATCAACATCAACGCCCAATGCCAGCGCGGCCCGGATACCTTCCCCTTCAACGGCCGCAAGAACTCGGCGGAAGGCACCCTCTCCGTGCACGACGCGCTGCGGGTGTTCTCCATCCGCACACTGGTGGCGACCAAATTCCAGGACGACAACAAGGAACTGGTCAGCGAGATCATCCGCAACCGGGAATCGAATTTCCTGACGACGGATTACATCTTCTGATCCCTGCGAAACGCTCCCTGTAGGAGCACGCCATGCGTGCGACTCGCGGGCATGGCCCGCTCCTACAGTCCGGGCGCGGCATTTCGGGTAGGGCGCATAACGCCACAGGCGTTATCCGCCATTCGCCCAACGCAAAAAATCCCCCACCAACGCCCGGCAATTGTCGCGATTGCCGGCTTCCCGCTCGGCGATCTCCGCGCGAATCCGCTCCGGCAGGTCCCCCGCCCCGGCCAGGAAACGCTGTCCTTCCTCGCTGTCACGCCAATACGCCGTCCAGGTATCGAACATCTCGGTAGTGATCTCCGGATGGAATTGCACACCCAGCGAACGGCCATGCCGATAGGCCTGCGGCGCAAGATCGGTGCGTCCCAGCAAGGTGGCTCCCGGCGGCGGAGTGAAGGCATCGAAGTGGAAGTTCAGCCACGGCCCCCGGTGCAGCCAGTCTTCCTCCGGCGTATCGATCCGCATCCAGCCGATTTCCGCCGTGCGGTTGCGGTACACCTCGCCGCCCAGCGCCCGCGCCAATAGCTGGCTGCCGAAGCAGATGCCGAGGGTGGGCACACCATGCGCCTGCACCGCCTTCAGCCAGGCCAGTTCCTCACCGAGCCAGGGCACGCGGTGGTCGTAGGCGGATTCGGGGCTGCCGAGCACGACCAGCATTTCCATTTCATTCGGCGCCGGCAACGAGTCGCCCACCGTTCGCAGTTCCAGCTCGATGCCCTGCTCGGCGAACAGCTCCGGCAGGCAGCCGGCGACGTCGCCCTCGGCGTGGCGGATGGCGATGGTGCGGGTTCTGGGCATATCCATTTCTCCTGAATGTTTCCCGTAGGAGCGGGCCATGCCCGCGACCATGATCCGGTGCCATGAAGGTCGCGGGCATGGCCCGCTCCTACAGGGGTGAGTCACGGGACTGAAAATTTCCTTTGAAAAATATAAAACCATATTTTAAATTGAAAACCACTCCCCACCGGCCAATTCCGGTTCGGGTCCCACACAGGCGACGGCATCAGCCGCAACAAGAACAACGAATCGCGCCCGTGGCCGAGATGCCGCCAGGCGCCGAAGAACCGGAGGAATCCGCATGTCCGCCAGTCTCCCGACCACCCTGGAAGCCGCTCCCTACCTGGATGTCAGCGACCCGACCTTCTCCATGCGCTCCGCCGCGGTGATGCAGGCGCGCGAGCAGAGCTGGTTCGCCCGCACGCCCTACGGCATCGCCGTGCTGCGTTACGACGAGGTGAACAAGCTGCTGCGCGACCAGCGCCTGCGCCAGGGCAGCTACGCCTGGCCGGCGCACAACAACGCCACCGGCAGCTTCGCCGACTGGTGGATGCGCATGCTGCTGAGCAAGGAAGGCGCCGACCATTCGCGGCTGCGCCGGCTGGCCAACCCGGCGTTCTCGCCGAAGCTGGTGAAGCAGCTGATGCCGGAATTCCAGAAGATCGCCAACGAGCTGATCGACGACTTCATCGCCGACGGCAAGTGCGAGTTCGTCTCGGCCTTCGCCGAGCCCTACGCGACCCAGGTGATCTGCCTGCTGCTCGACCTGCCGCGCAGCGAATGGCGCGGGCTGGCCGATCTGGCGGTGGAAATGGGCCTAGCACTCGGCGTGACCTTCAAGCGCGACGAGGCGCGGATCAATGCCGCCACCGACAAGCTGTTCGGCTACGCCCGGCAGGCGGTCGAGGCGGCGCGGCGCAACGGGCTGGGCGAGGACTTCCTCAGCAACCTGGTGCGCGCCAGCGACGAGGGCACGCTGAGCGAGCAGGAGCTGTACGACATGATCGTCCTGGCGATCTTCGGCGGCATCGACACCACGCGGAACCAGATCAGCCTGGCGATGGACACCTTCCTCCAGCATCCGCAGCAGTGGACGCTGCTTGGCGACGATCCCGAGCTGGCCCGCGCCGCGGTGGAGGAAGTAATGCGCGTGCGTCCGACCGTCACCTGGGTGACCCGCGAGGCGCTGGAGGACTTCGAGTTCCAGGGCCTGCAGATCAAGCGGGGCACCACCGTGCACCTGTTCAGCCAGGCCGCCGGCACCGATCCGCGGGTGTTCGAGAATCCCGGCTTCGACATCACCGCCAAGCGCCAGCCGCACTTCGGCTTCGGCGCCGGGGCGCACCACTGCATCGGTCACTTCATCGCTCGCGGCGACATGACCGCCGCCCTCGCCCTGCTCGCCCAGCGCATGAAGAACCCGGCCTACGACGGCGAGCCGGAATGGCTGCCGGACAGCGGCAACACCGGCGCCACGCGTCTGCCGATCGCCTTCGACGCGGTGCCGCGGGCATGAACGCGCCGAGCATCGCCATCGTCGGCAGCGGGCCGGCCGGCTGCTACCTGGCCCAGGCCCTGCGCAAGCAGTGGGCGGACGCGCAGATCGCCCTGCTCGACCGCCTGCCCGCGCCCTTCGGCCTGGTGCGCTACGGCGTGGCGCCGGATCACCAGGGCACCAAGGCGGTCAGCCGGCAGTTCGAGCGGCTGTTCGAACGCGAAGGCATCCAGTTCCTCGGCAACCTGGAGATCGGCCGCGACCTGTCGCTGGACGAGCTGCGCGGCGCCTTCGACCTGGTGGTGCTCGCCACCGGCCTCTACGGCGACCGCGCGCTGGGCGTGCCCGGCGAGCAGCTGGACGGCGTGCACCGCTCCGGCCGCCTGACCCGCCTGTGGAACGCCCACCCCGACGAACAGGGCTTCGCCCCGCGCCTCGGCAAGCGGGTGACCATAGTCGGCAACGGCAACGTGGCCATCGACATTCTCCGCCTGCTGGCCAAGTCCGCCGCCGATTTCGACGGCTCGGACATCGCCGAGGAGCCGCTGGCCGCCCTGCTCGCCGAGGGCGTCGAGCGCATCGATATCGTCGGCCGCTCGCCGGCTGCGCAGGGCAAGTTCGACCCGGTGATGCTGCGCGAGCTGGGCAAGCTGGCGCAGGTGCGCTTCCGGGTCGAGGACCTGCCGCAGTCGGTCACGCCGCTCAGCACCGCGGAGGCCGCGCGCCTGGACGTGCTGCTCGACCTGCAGGAAGCCAGCCGCGACGCCATCGGTAAGCAGGTGACCTTCCATTTCGGCTGGATTCCCGAGGCGATCGAGGGACAGCAGCGGGTCGAGGCGATCCGCTTGCGCAACGCCGACGATGGCCGCGAGCTGCGCATCGAGGCCGACAGCGTGATCACCGCCATCGGCTTCACCGAACACGACGGCGCCGCGCTGCGCCGCGACGAGCTGGTCAGCGCGCGGGCCGATCTCGAACAGGGCCGGCTGGACGACGGGCTGTACTGCGTCGGCTGGTTCAAGCGCGGTCCGCGCGGGACCATCCCGGAGAACCGCGCCGACGCCCGCCTGGTCGCCGACGCCATCATCGCCGCCGTCGAGCACGACCAGCTGGCCACCGGCAAGCCCGGCCTGCTGGCGCTGCCCGAGACCATCCGCGCGCAGTGCGTGCCCTACGCCGGCTGGAAGCTGATCGACGCGGCGGAACAACAGCGCGCGGCGCCCGGGCGGGTGCGCCGCAAGATCGGCGACCGCCGCGACATGCTCGCCATCGCCCAGAGCCAATAGCTCTCCTTAGAAGAGAACGGAGACAGCCATGAAAATGATCGTTCTGTACGGCACCGAGACCGGCAACGCGGAGATGGTCGCCGACGACATCCGCGACGCCCTCGGCAACGACTACGAGACCAGCGTGCACGACATGTCGCGCTTCGATGCCGACCAGCTGAGCGCCGACGACTTCCACATCATCGTCTGCTCGACCTACGGCGACGGCGAGCTGCCGAACAGCGCGCAGCCGTTCTTCAATAGCCTGGAGCAGCGCCGCCCCGACCTCTGCGGCCTGCGCTTCGCCGCCTTCGGCCTCGGCGACAGCTTCTACGATACTTACAACAACGGCAGCCAGATCATCGCCGACAAGCTCTGCGAACTGGGTGCCGAACAGGTGGGCGAGCGCGGCCTGCACGACGCCTCCAGCGGCGAACTGCCCGGCGACGTGGCGCTGGCCTGGACCCGACAGATCCTCGGCGCGATCTGAGCGTTCCGGAGAAAAAAGATGAGCGTGCAATCCGATAAACCGCTGCGCCTGTGCATCATCGAGAACGGCCTGGTGCCGGACGACCTGCGTGAGCGCTTCGGCTCCTACCCGCAGATGATCGAGCGCTGGATCGCGCCGGCATTGCCGGAAGCGAGCTTCGCCTGTGTCTCGCCGGTCAGCGGCGAAGCGCTGCCCGATCCGCGGGAATACGACGGCTACCTGCTCAGCGGCTCGCGCCACAGCAGCTATGAAAACAGCGAGTGGATGCAGGACCTGGTCGCCTTCCTGCAGCGCCTGCGGGACCTGCGCAAGCCGGTGTTCGGCATCTGCTTCGGCCACCAGATCATGGCCGACGCCTTCGCCGGGCAGACCACCAGGGCCGAGCAGGGCTGGGGCGTCGGCGCGGAGAAGTACCGCTACGGCTCGCCCGTGCTGCAGGACGCGCCGGTGTTCATCTTCCACCAGGACCAGGTCACCTCCGTGCCGCCCCAGGCCGAGGTGCTCGGCGGCTCGCCGCACTGCCCGAACGGCGTGCTGGCCTACCAGTTCCCGGCGCTGTCGGTGCAGTACCACCCGGAATTCAGCGCGGCCTATGTCCAGGCCCTGCTGGACCGCTACGGCGGCCGCATGATTCCGGGAGACGTCGCCGCACAGGCCAACCAATCCCTGGATACGCCGGTGGACAGCTCGCCCATCGCCCGCTGGGCCGCGCAGCTGTTCCGCAGCGGCGAAACGCCCACCCACTGAACCCTCTGCACCGCACCATCACCGCGAGGTCTTTTTTGCTTCGAAATAAAAACTATTAAACCAGTGTTCATCTAAATAAATAAAAACAACCAACGAACCGCAGCATCGCCTTGCCATGCCGGTGCTGGAGGAGAACCCGAATGACCGCGTTAGATCTTCATAAAGAACACAACACCAGCTCCGCAGTCGCCCAGGAACTCAGCGCCCGCATCAAGGACTCCGGCGTGGAATACGTCTACTACCAGGTCGTCACCCTCAGCGGACGGGTGATCGCCAAGGTGGTGCCGGCCAAGCATCTGCTGCGCAACCTGGAGAAGGGCGTGCAGTTCCACCGCACCGCGCTTTCCGACCTGCAGAGCACCCGCGCCGGCGTGCTGCTCGGCGGCGGCGCGCAGGCCGCGGAATTCACCGCGCTGCCGGATGCCGGCAGCTTCAACGTGCTGCCCTGGGACCGCTCCATCGGCGCCTTCTTCTGCCGCCTCTACGAGCCGGAGCATCGCCCGGAAGTCGGCGGCCAGGTGCTCGCCACCGATCCGCGCAGCCTGCTGATCGACACCCACAAGGCGTTCATCGAGGACACCGGCCTGCGCCTGAAGACCGGCTGCGAACCGGAGATGACCTGGTTCGGCGACAAGCTGGAAGTGAAGGTGCGCCCGGGCGCCAGCCCCGCCTACCACCTCGGCAACCTGGAAACCATGCGGCCGATCTTCCAGCGCGTGATGCAGTACGCCAGCGCCATGGGCCTGGACATGATCGAGGGTGACTACGAGGACCCGGGCCAGCTGGAACTGAACTGGATGTTCGATTCCTGCGAACTGACCGCCGACCGCCTGATCACCTACCGCCTGATCTGCCGCCAGGTCGCCAACGAATTCGGCGTGCGCGCCAGCTTCATGCCCAAGCCGAGCACCGGCAGCATGGGCAGCGGCTGCCACCACAACTTCAGCCTGTGGCGCGGCGACGAGAACGTCATCGAGGAAGCCGGCCGCCGCGACCTGCACCTGACCGAGACCGGTCGCCACGCGCTCGGCGGCCTGCTCGCCCACGCGCCCGGCTCGATGCTGGTGATGGCTTCCACGGTGAACTCCTACAAGCGCTTCTGGGACGCCGGCCTGTTCGCGCCGAACCGCCTGAACTGGGGCATGGACAACAAGACCTGCACCGTGCGCCTGTCCGCCAACGGCCGCCTGGAATACAAGCTGCCCGACGCCAGCGTGAACCCCTACCTGTCGCACACCCTGCTGCTGGCGGCGATCCGCGACGGCCTGGAAAACCGCATAGACCCCGGCGCGCCGGACAACAGCGACAGCATCCCCGCGGCCCGCGAGAACAGCCGCATGCCGCTGACCCTCGGCGAGGCGGTGCAGGCCTTCGACGAGGACAGCGTGGTGCGTGGCGCGCTGCCGCCGGCCATGGCCGACCTCTACCGCGACCTGAAGGCGGACGAGTGGGCGCGCTTCTGCTCGGTGGTCACCGAATGGGAAAGCAAGATGTACATGGAGTACCTGCCATGAGCCAGACCGTTCTCCGCGTGCTCTGCGCCGACCTGCCCGCGCCGCCGCTGTTCTGGAAGGACGCCGCCGGCTACCGGCACGGCTACGAATCCGACGTCGCCCGCCTGCTCGGCCGGCTGCTCGGCCGCCAGACCGAGTTCGTCTACCGCAACTGGGCGGACTTCTACCCCGCCCTGCAGGCCGGCGACGCCGACCTGCTGCTCTGCGGCCAGGGCATCTCCGCCTACCGCAAGACCCTCGCCGACTTCACCGAGCCCTACGCGGTGTTCGACGAGGCGGTGATGGTCCTGCGCGGCAGTCCAGTGCGCAGCCCGGCGGACCTGGCCGGCAAGCGCGTCGGCGCGATCGCCAACAGCCTCAACATGGCCCTGGCGGAAACCTTCGACGGCGCCATCCGCGTGCCCTTCGGCGGCGATTCGGACGACGTGCTCGGCGACATGGTGCGGGCGCTGCGCGAAGGCCGGATCGACGCCTTCGTCGACGACGACGTGGCGCTGGTGCCGCTGGCCGAGGAAGCCGACCTGGCCATTGGCTTCAGCGTGCCGACCCACAACGAGTGGGGCATCGCGGTGAAGAAGGACGATCCGCAATGGCTCGACCTGGTCAACACCGCCCTGGCGGCGGCCAAGGCCACCGGCGAGCTGCGGGCGATCTGGCAGAAGTGGATGCCGACGCTGGCGTATCCGTTCTAGGGAAATGACGATCGCCAGCAAGATGGTTCCTACGGGTTCGGCGCTGCGCTGACCGCGGGAGCCTGCTTGCTGGCGATCGAATGGCCCACTTCTTCAATGGTCCACCAAAGCAATACCCCCTTCTATCCCTTGAACTCTGATCATGAGGTTATGCAGTATCGACTCTGATAAATTCCTTTCCCAGACCACCGCCGCTTCAGGAGACCGGGCAGGAGCGCAGCGTCATCCGCCAGCGGGACGCGCGTCTTCGACCGCATACAGCATGAATGGAAGATCCCACACGCCCCACGGCTCCTTCATCCGCCTGCGCCAGGAAGGCCGCACGGAAGAGGTGGTGCGCCGCCTGATGGAAGCGATCGACCTCGGCCTGTTCGCGGAAGGCCAGCAATTGCCCAGCGAGACCGAGCTGGCCATGCAGTTCGGCGTCGCCACCGTGACCCTGCGCGAAGCCCTCGCCTACCTGCGCCAGCGCGGCGCCATCGAGACCCGGCGCGGGCGCAACGGCGGCAGCTTCGTCTGCACCATCGTCGAGATGCCCGAGGAAATCCTCCTCGCGCGCCTGGAAGAACTCAGCACCACCGACCTGCGCGACCTCTGCGACGAGCACATGGCGATTTCCGGCGCCGCCGCGCGGCTGGCGGCGCGCCGTGCATCGAAGGAACACCACCAGCATTTCCAGCGCTACATCGCCGCCCTCGGCGAGGCCGGCAGCCGCCACGAGCGCCGCCGCGCCGATGCGCGCTTCCATATCGAGATCGCCGTGGCCTCGCAGTCGATCCGCCTGACCCATGCGGAAATCCGCCTGCAGGCGGAGATCGGCGAACTGCTCTGGCTGCCGATGGAAGGCGCGCCGGGGGTCGAGGCGATCCAGCAGGAACATCGCGCCATATCCGAGGCCATCGCCAGCGGTGACAGCAACCTGGCCGGCGCCCTGGCCGAAGCACATGTCAGCCGTGGCATAAAAAGACTCATAGATATGAAATTGGATCTTTTTGCCGTCGAAGACAGCTGATTGGCACAGCACTTGCCCCTCATTCCCCACGCGAAACCTATGCTCCCGGTTTTCTGGGAAGCCAATACAAGAATGAGCGAGGCCTCACGATGGATACCCCACTGTCCCGTGACGAACTGAACGAATGCGCTGCACGTATCAACGTTTCAATCGGTAACATCTTCGAGCAGATCGCCACCCTGGCGGACGAAGTGATCCGCATCCACACCAGTCTCGCCGATGGCGGACGGCCGATGACCAGCGCCGATCTCGCCCCGCTGCGCCCGCTCATCGAAAACAACCTCACCCAGCCCGGCTCGTGCATGCAGGGCAGCGGCGTGGTGCTGCAGCCCGGGACCCTGCAGGACCGCGACATGCACCTGGAATGGCGCCACCTGGGCAAGGGCGGCCGCGTGGTGCCGCTGAGCCTGAACTTCAACCGGCGCAGCGAGAGCTACTACGACTACCGCGACATGCCCTGGTTCTCCGGCCCGCAGCAGAGCGGCCACGCGGTGGTCGCCGGGCCGTACATCGACCTCTACGGGCAGGACATGTACATCCTCACCTTCGCCATGCCGATCCTCGTCGACGGCCGCTTCCTCGGCATCGCCGGCGCCGACATCGCCCTCAACCGCTTCGAGCGGGTGCTCGCCCCGTGCCTGATGCGCATGAGCCACGAGGCGCTGATCGTCACCGAGGAAGGCCGCGTGCTGGCCGCCAACAGCGCCAACTGGCCGGTCGGCGAACTGGCCAGCCACACGCTGAACCATGCCGAGGCGGGCTGCCGCAGCGTGGAGCTGGGCGAAGGCTCGGCGCACTGGGCGCTGATCGAGCGCCCCGAACCGCGCCGCCGCGCCGCCTGACGCCCCAAAGCGGGTATTCCTCGCCCCAATGCGGGGCATCCTATAATGGGTGCAACCCGCCGGTTCGTCGTACTCGGTATCTGTAGGAGCCAGCTTGCTGGCGATTTCGTGCGAACCGGCGGCTCCCAGCTTGCCGGCAAGGCCTGGATCGCCAGCAAGCTGGCTCCTACAGGGTTCGGCGCGAATGCATGAGTTCTGCACCACATAAAACATATTAATTCATATGTAATATGGCACAGGCTGTGCTTTCTCTCTCCTGCCTGTCCCCAGGTGTTACCCGAAGCCACTTTCCCGCTCGGGCCACCGAAGGCCGATAACAACAACAGCGAGGCAGAAATGAATACAACAAGAACACGCCACACCTCCCGAGCAGTGCCCCCGTGCAATCCGGCTCGTCATCGCCTGCCCACCCCACTCGCCCAGAGGATCGTTCAATGAAGCATTTGCGTGATTTCATGCCGGAAAGCTGGAAGCTGGTGTTCTCCGCCTTCGCCGCGGCCTACGGGGTCGGCCTGCTGGCCCTGCTCGCGCTGCCGTTCCTGATCAGCGCGGTAATCAACGATCTGAAACTCGACGAAGCGCAGGCCGGCTTCCTGATGTCCGCCGAGTTCGTCTTCACCATGCTCGCCTCGCTGATCATCGCCCCGCTGATGGGCCGCGCGCCGCGCCGCACCATCGCGCTGTGCGGCGCGGTGCTGGCGATCTGCGCCAACCTGCTGTCGGCCTCGGTGTCCGACATCTACCTGCTCGCCGTGCTGCGCTGCGCCGCCGGCACCGGCGCCGGCCTCGCCCTGGCCTGCGGCAACGCCTGCGTGTCCAGCGCGAAACATCCGGACAACGTCGCCGGGCACATGAACATCCTGTTCGTCGCGCTGATGATCGTGGTCATGCTGGTGTTCGCCCACACCATGGCGAGCTACGGTCTGTCCGGCCTGTACTACTCGATCGCCATCACCATGTGCGTGATGCTGCTGCCGATCCTGTTCATGCCGCAGCGCCCGAGCCTGGAGGCGCACCACGCGCAGCGCATGCCGGACAACAAGCTGCTGTCCGGCGTGGCGATCTGCATGATCCTCGCGACCTTCCTGTTCTCCGCCCGCGACACCATGGGCTGGGCCTTCGTCGAGCAGGTCGGCGTGCGCGTCGGCTACGACGGCGCGGAGCTGGGCATGCTGTTCTCGCTGCAGGCCTTCGTCGGGTTGATCGGCCCGCTGCTGGCCGCGCTGATCGGCCGGCGCTTCGGCATGAGCATGCCGGTGATCGTCGGCATCCTGTCGTGCGGCGCGGTGAGCCTGGGCTACGTGCTCGGCGAGATGTCCAAGCCGATGTACACCATGGCGGTGATGATGATCGCCTCGACCTACTTCTACGCCCTCGCCTACCTCACCGGCCTGGCCGCCTCGCTGGACCGCGAAGGCCGCATCGTCGCCGCCTGCGGCAGCTTCCTCACCCTTGGCATCGCCGTGGGCCCGGCGACTTCCGGCCTGCTGGTGTCGATCGGCGGCTACCCGCTGGTGGCCAGCGTGATCGCCGGCATCGTCGTGCTGACCCTGCTGATGGTGCTGGTGCCGCTGGCCAGGGTGCGCGCCCACGAGCAGTCGGTGATGCTGGCGGCAAGCGCCTGAAGTGAACTGTAGGGGCGGGCCATGCGTGCGATTCGCGGGCATGGCCCGCTCCTACACGGCTTATTGGATCCCCGCGTTCGCGAGGATGACGGGAGGGCGCTGAGGCCTCACCTCACTTCGTCTTTCCCGCGAACGCGGGAATCCAAAAGACAGTTGCTCCTACGGCGACGAACCTCTCGCGTAGGGCGCATAACGCCACAAGCGTTATCCGCCATTGCCCAACACCGAACGTCAGATTCGGACGCGGGATCGTCGGCAACTGCATTCCCACGCGGGAGCGTGGGAACGATGTCACGCTCACTCGCGCTCCTGCTCCAGCCGCGCCAGGCGTTCTTCCAGGGCGGCGACCCGCGCTTCCAGTTCGGCAATGCGGCCGCCGTCCACGGCGCCGCCGCCTTCGCTGGAACTGCTGCGGCTGGCGCTGGCGGCGATGGCTTCGGCGCGGTCTTCCTCGGTGCCGAGCAGGTGCATGTAGCGATCCTCGCGCTGCCCCGGCTGCCGCTCCAGCTGCACGATCATGCCGCGCGTAGCGAGGCGTTCGAGCTGGTGGCGGACTTCCTCGGTGTCGTCGAATTCGTACATGCGCTGGGTACGGGTGAGCAGCTCGTTGAGCGTCTGCGGTCCGCGCAGGAACAGCAGGGCGATCAGCATCAGCTGCGGCTTGACCAGCTCCAGGGTCTTCTCGGCGCGCTGCTCCCAGCGGTCGGCGCGGCTGCCCATCTGCAGGCGCACCAGCTCGCGTCCTTCGAGATGGCGCAGGGCCTGGCCGACCTGGCCGGGGGTGAGGTTCATCACCGGTTCGCGGCTGGTCTTCTGGTTGCAGGCGGTGACCAGCGCGTTGAGGGTGAGCGGATAGGATTCCGGGGTGGTCGCCTGCTTCTCGATCAGGCAACCGACGATGCGGGCTTCCACCGCGCTGAGGGGCTCCCGGGCGGAAGTGGTTTCGGCTTCAGAGGTCATGGCTACAACATCCATTTGCGTGGGAACCGCCCTAGCCTAGCCGGCTGCGCGGGCTTTGGCACTCCCGGGGTGTGTTCGGATGTTGTCGGAGATGGCAAATGGCCCATAGAGCCTGTAGGAGGGGGCCATGCCCCCGACATCATGACCGGTCGCGGGCATGGCCCGCTCCTACAACGTCGCCGGTTTATTGGATCCCCGGGGCCGTCACGCCCCGGTAATCGCCTCGAAGCCCTGGCGGATCTGCTCCTCCGGCAGGTTATCGCCGATGAACACCATCACGCTCTCACGCACCTCGCCGTCCTGCCACTCGGTGTCCCAGTCGAACCCGTACAGCCGCAGCACGCCCTGGAACACCAGCCGCCGCGCTTCGCCGGCGATGTTCAGCACGCCCTTGTAGCGCAGCAGGGAGTTGCCGTGCCATTGCAACAGGTCGTCCATGAACTGGCTGAGGCGCTCGATGTCCAGCGGCCTGTCGGTGCGCAGGACCATGGTGGCGATGCGATCGTTGACCGTCGCCGCCGGGCGCAGCGGCTGCAGCGGGCGCAGGCCGACCTCGGCGTTGAGGTTGAAGCCGCGCACGTCGAGCAGGCGGTCGAGGTCGATGGCGCCGTTATCCACAGGGAAGACCTCCGCGCGCCGATTGATGCGCTGCAGGCGTTCGACCAGCGCGGCGTAGTCCGCCGGCGCCACCAGGTCGCGCTTGCTCACCAGGATGCGGTCGCCGAAGCCGGCCTGGGCCTGGGCGATGGTTTCCTGCAGATGGCGCTCGGCGTTGACTGCGTCGACCAGGGTGATGATGCCGTCGAGCAGGTAGCGCTCGCGCAGGGTCTCGTCGACGAAGAAGGTCTGCGCCACCGGTGCCGGGTCGGCCAGGCCGGTGCATTCGATCACCAGGCGGTCGAAGTCGATCTCGCCGTTGTCGCGCCGCTCCAGCAGGAGGAACAGCGCCTTCTCCAGGTCGGTATTGATGGTGCAGCAGACGCAGCCGTTGGACAGGGTCATCACCTGCACCGGATCGTCGCCGAGCAGCTGGGCGTCGATCGGGGTCTCGCTGAATTCGTTCTCGATCACGGCGATCTTCAGGCCGTGCTCGGCCTTGAGGATGTGCCTGAGCAGGGTGGTCTTGCCGGCGCCGAGGAAGCCAGTGAGGACGGTTACCGGGATCTGCACGGGTGTTGCGCTATCGCTCATGGGAAATCCACTCGGGAAAATGAAAACGGGCCGCGATCGCTCGTGGCCCGTGGTGATCGGATCGGGCTTGGACAAGGATGTCGCAAAACCTCATCCCTGCCGACAGCCCCCGGTCGCGCTGGCGCGAAGACGACAGCCCGGGTCGTTGTTCAGCAGCAGCGAATCGGTCTTCCCTTGCCGCCGCCGTAGCGCGCTTCCTGGCGCTCGCGGAAGAACTCCTCGTAGGTCATCACCGGCTTGTCCGGATGCGTCTTCTTCATGTGCTCGACGTAGGTGTCGTAGTCGGGCATGCCTACCAGCATCCGGGCGGCCTGCCCGAGGTACTTACCCATGCGGCTGAGGTCGTTGAACATACGTCACCTCCATCAGGCATCGGGAATCGGCTGGAACGGCGACTCGTTGTCGGTACGTTCCTTCTTGTTCCAGGCGGCAGCGCCGACCTTGATCGAGTAGACCAGCACGCTGAACACCACCAGCAGGAACAGGATGGTCAGGCCGGCATTGATGTAGGCGTTCATCATCACGTTCTGCATCTGGCCGATGTCCTTGGCCGGCGCCAGTATCTGGCCGGCATCCAGCGCGGCACCGTACTTCTGGCCGAGGGCGACGAAGCCCACCGCCGGGTTGCTGTCGAAGATCTTGATCAGGCCGGCGGCGCTGGTGCAGACCAGCAGCCAGGCGGCCGGCAGCATGGTCACCCAGACGTACTGCTGACGCTTCATCTTGATCAGCACGACGGTGGCAAGCATCAGCGCGATACCGGCGAGCATCTGGTTGGAGATGCCGAACAGCGGCCACAGGGTGTTGATGCCGCCCAGCGGGTCGACCACGCCCTGGTACAGCAGCCAGCCCCACATGGCCACGCAACCGCCGGTGGCGACGATGTTGGCGCCCCAGGAGTCGGTCTTGCTCAGTACCGGGACGAAGCCGCCCAGCAGGTCCTGCAGCATGAAGCGGCCGGCACGGGTACCGGCGTCCACCGCGGTGAGGATGAACAGCGCCTCGAAGAGGATCGCGAAGTGGTACCAGAAGGCCATGGTGTTCTCACCCGGCAGCACCTGGTGAAGGATGTGCGCGATGCCCACGGCGAGGGTCGGCGCGCCGCCGGCACGGGCCAGGATGGTGGTTTCGCCGATGTCCTGGGCGGTCTGGGTGAGCACTTCCGGGGTGATGGCGAAGCCCCAGCTGCTGACGGTCGCGGCCACCGTGGCGACGTCGGTGCCGACCACCGCCGGCGGGCTGTTCATGGCGAAGTAGATGCCCGGTTCGATCACCGAGGCGGCGACCATCGCCATGATCGCCACGAAGGACTCCATCAGCATGCCGCCGTAGCCGATGTAGCGGGCGTCGGGCTCGCGGTTGAGCAGCTTCGGCGTGGTGCCGGAGGAGATCAGCGCGTGGAAGCCGGAGACGGCGCCACAGGCGATGGTGATGAACAGGAACGGGAACAGCGCGCCCTTCCACACCGGGCCGGTGCCGTCGGTGAACTGGGTCAGCGCCGGCATTTTCAGCTCCGGCATGACGATCAGGATGCCGATGGCCAGGGCGACGATGGTGCCGATCTTGAGGAAGGTCGACAGGTAGTCGCGCGGGGCCAGCAGCAGCCATACCGGCAGCACCGAGGCGATGCCGCCGTAGGCGATCAGCATCCAGGTGATCTGTATGCCGGTGAAGGTGAAGTGCGGCGCCCATTCCGGGCTCGCGGCGATCTGCCCGCCCAGCCAGATGGAGCCGAGCAGCAGCGCCACGCCGACCACCGAGATCTCGCCGATGCGGCCGGGGCGGATGTAGCGCATGTACAGGCCCATGAGGATCGCGATCGGGATGGTCGCCAGCACGGTGAACATGCCCCACGGACTTTCGGCCAGGGCCTTCACCACGATCAGCGCCAGCACCGCGAGGATGATGACCATGATCATGAAGGCGCCGAACAGCGCGATGGTGCCGGCCACCTGGCCCATCTCCTCGCGCACCAGCTCGCCCAGCGAGCGGCCGTTGCGGCGGCTGGAGATGAACAGGATCATGAAGTCCTGCACCGCACCGGCGAGCACGACGCCGGAGATCAGCCACAGCGTACCGGGCAGGTAGCCCATCTGCGCGGCGAGCACCGGGCCCACCAGCGGGCCGGCGCCGGCGATGGCGGCGAAGTGGTGGCCGAACAGCACGTGCTTGTTGGTGGGCACGTAGTCCAGGCCGTCGTTGTTGAGGATCGCGGGCGTGGCCCGGTTGGGGTCCAGCTGCATCACCCTGGTGGCGATGAACAGGCTGTAGTAGCGGTAGGCGACCAGGTAGATGGCGACCGCCGCGACGACTATCCACAAGGCGTTGATGGCTTCGCCGCGACGCAGTGCCACGACTCCCAAGGCAAAGGCACCGACTATCGCCACCACCAGCCAGGCGAGGTGACGTAGCAGGCTGTTGTTATTGTTCATAGTGACTCTTCCGACAGTTTTGAAGGCGAGAATTCGCAGGAAAAAATTCTAGTTCCTTCCAGCGCGGGTTTTATACGACGTTAGTCTAGAGCGCTTCCAGCCATATTGCCGGAACGCTGCGTCCTGAATCCGGACCCTCCGGCACGCTCAAAAAGAACCCGCCGGAAGGCGGGTTGCAAGGGGAGCGATGCTGCTCAGGCCGGCTGCTTGACGTAGCGCGCCAGCACCTCGTCGCGACTCATGACCGCGAGGGTGTTGTTGAAGACCTGTTCGCCGGTGGCGTCCTGGCTGGCGAAGATTTCGCCGAAGTGCTGCTGGGTGACCCTGGCGAAGTGCGCGCGGTCCTTCGCGTCGATGCCGAGCAGCACGGCGTAGGCGTCCAGTGCGTCGCCCTGACCCTTGGCCATGTCCTCGGCGATGCTGTCGAGCATGCCGTTCATGGCGAAGATCGAGCGCCCGCCATAGCCGAGGCGCACGCTGGAGTCGCAGCCGTTGGTGCCGGAAGTGAGGCCGAAGGTGGCGTTGCCCGAGGTGCCGTTGGTGGTGGTCGCCAGCAGGTGCGGGAACAGCCCGCGCTGGCCTTCGAAGACCATGTTGCCCCAACCGCAACCGCCCCCACCGGCCTGGTCGGCATGAGCCGCCAAGCTGCCCAGGCCCAGAACACAGGCCACCAGACTCTTCTTCAGGAGTTGCTTGTCCATTCGCTGTTCGCCCCGCTGCGTGGCTGAAGTGAAGAAAACCCACAAGGAGCTTTGGCGACAGGCGGTGAACTGTCAAACCGGAACGAGCGACCTGCGCGATCCCGGAAAGGCTGATACATTTTCCGGGCTACTCCGAACGTTCGTACCAGCCCGCTCCATGGCGTTGTCTATAGTGGAGCTGTAGTCAGAAACCTTTCGGAATTCCTCCATGAGCGACAGCAACCGCGAACGCCGGCGCTTCCAGCGCATCGCCTTCGACGCCAACGCAGAGCTTTGCCAGGGCGACAGGCGCTGGAAAGTGCGTCTTCACGACCTCTCCCTGCAGGGCCTGCTGATCCAGTGCCCCGAAGGCTGGACGGGCGACCCGAAGCAACCCTTCGAGGTACGCATCTACCTCGGTTTCGACGTGAACATCTACATGGAGGCGGAACTGGTGTGGGAGCGGGAGGGATTCCTCGGCTTCAACTGCCGCCACCTCGACCTCGACTCGATCAGCCACCTGCGCAGGCTGGTCGAACTCAATCTCGGCAACTCCGCGCATATGGAGCAGGAGCTGGCGCATCTCGGCGAGTGAGAGGCGTGGTATTGCCCGCGGGTTTCACCCACCCTGCCCGGACACGGGGGGCAGCGAAACGTAGGGTGGATGAGGCTTTTTTCACCCACCATTGCCGGGCCGCATGCGCAGCCGTGGTGGATCGGTGGAGCGTGATCCACCCTACGCACAGGCATTGCTTCGCCGTCGGGCGGGTGCAACCCGCCAGAAAGGTTTCACCTATTCGAACAACGCATCCAGCGCCTGCTCCAGGCGCGTGACCGCCACCACCTGCAGCCCCGCCGGCGCCTCCTTCGGCGCGTTGCCCCTGGGCACGATGGCGCGCTTGAAGCCGTGCTTGGCGGCTTCCTTCAGGCGCTCCTGGCCGCTCGGCACCGGGCGCACCTCTCCGGACAACCCCACCTCGCCGAACACCAGCAACTGGTGATCCAGCGGGCGGTTGCGCAGGCTGGAGATCACCGCCGCCATCAGCGCCAGGTCGGATGCGGTTTCCAGCACCTTCACCCCGCCCACCACGTTGAGGAACACGTCCTGGTCGTAGGTCGGGATGCCGCCATGCCGGTGCAGCACCGCCAGCAGCATGGCCAGGCGGTTCTGGTCGAGGCCGAGGGTGATCCGGCGCGGATTGCCGAGGTGGCTGGTATCGACCAGCGCCTGCACTTCCACCAGCATCGGCCGCGTGCCTTCCCAGGTCGCCATCACCACGCTGCCCGGCACCGATTCCTGGGCGCGGGTGAGGAAGATCGCCGAGGGGTTGGAGACTTCCTTCAGGCCCTTGTCGGTCATGGCGAACACGCCCAGCTCGTTGATCGCGCCGAAGCGGTTCTTCACCGCCCGCAGCAGGCGCAGACGGCCATCGGACTCGCCCTCGAAATACAGCACGGTGTCGACCATGTGCTCCAGCACGCGCGGGCCGGCCAGCGCGCCCTCCTTGGTGACGTGGCCGACCAGGAAGATCGCCGTGCCGCTCTGCTTGGCGAAGCGCACCAGCAGCGCCGCGCTCTCGCGCACCTGGGCAACGCCGCCGGGAGCGGATTGCAGCTGTTCGGTGAAGATGGTCTGGATCGAGTCGATCACCATCACCTTCGGCTGCTCGTGGCGCGCCGTGGCGATGATGCTTTCGATGCAGGTCTCGGTCATGACCTTGAGCTTGTCTTCCGGCAGGCCGAGGCGGCGGGCGCGCATGGCGACCTGCTGCTGGGATTCCTCGCCGGTGACGTACAGCGCCGGCATGCGGCCGGCGATGTTGCAGAGGGTCTGCAGGAGGATGGTGGACTTGCCGATGCCGGGATCGCCGCCGATCAGCACCACCGAACCGTCCACCAGGCCGCCGCCGAGGACGCGGTCGAGTTCGGTGGAAGCGGTGCTGAAGCGCGGGGTTTCCTCGACGCTGACCTCGGCCAGGGTCTTGACGTTGGCCTGCTGCCCGGCCCAGCCGCCCCGCCCGGAGGCGCCGCTGGGCGCGCTTTCGAGCATGGTTTCGACCAGGGTGTTCCAGGCGCCGCATTCGCCGCACTGACCGGCCCATTTGGGGAAGGTGGCGCCGCACTCGGTGCAGCCGTACATGCGCTTGGCCTTGGCCATAGGCGGGACTCCGTCGCGTCGGGACAAAGCGCGCATGATAGCGGCTAATACGGGGAATGTTCTTCGTAGGAGCCAGCTTGCTGGCGATTGGCGGCGCGAACCGGCGACTCCTGGGCTGCCGGTAATTCTGATCGCCAGCAAGCTGGCTCCTACAGGTTCGGAGTTGCTGCATGGCAATCGCAGAATGGGTCGAGCGCAGCGATACCCATCAGGAGAGCATCCGAGGATGCGTTCCCACGCGGGGAGCGTGGGAATGATGGGGAGTGGAGGCCGCGGCGGATAACGCTGGCGCGTTATGCCCTACTGCAATGCGTTGCCGAACCTGTAGGAGCGGGCCATGCCCGCGAAATTCCGGCGGAGCCGGATACGGGTGCGTCCCGAGGAGTCAGCCCGCCAGCCGGCGGAACTGGCACTCCATGTCGTGCTTGAGGGATTCCCGGCGCATGATCAGCGCGGCGATGGAGCAGTCGGGGCGTTCGATGCCTTCCTCGACCCGGGCGATGCGCTGGTCGAGCAGTTCGTACTGGAGCTTCAGGCGCACCAGTCTTTCCTGGGCAAGGCGCTGTGCCTTGTCGGTTTTCTTGCGGTCAGGCAGGGAATGCTTGGTCGAGAAAGTCTTCTTCAGCATGGCAAGGCACCAGCAGGAAATAGGAAAAAGATGACGTGAGCCTACGCCTGCTTCCTACTGGTGCCGTTGATTCCAGTCATGCTCAGGTGGATCGCTTGAGCACTTCGGCGATTTCATCCTTGAGGGTGACGCGCTGGAGCTTGAGGTTGTTCAGTGAGAGATCGTCGAGCGGTTCGCGGCCGTCTTCGACTTCGAAGATTCTCTTGTCGAGGGCCTCATAGCTGGTGGCAAGTTTGGTGAAATGTGCGTCCTTGCCGTGCAGCTGCGTCATCTTGGCTTTGTATTCGGGGAATTCGCGGCTCAACGGGTGGTGCTCGAGTGGCATGGCTGGTCCTCCTCTTTCCCAGTGACTTGCCCTTACAGCCTAGACCACCCGCCGGACTCGGCCCATGTTCGCCGCCAGCCAGCGGCCCAACGGTTGCGGCGCGGGAAAATCGCTCTTCCAGCGGGCGGCAGTGCCGCTAAACTCCCTCCTGTCCCACTTTCTTCCGTTACAAGGAGTTTCCTGCATGAGTCTGCTCAGCGAGTTCAAGGCCTTCGCCGTCAAGGGCAACGTCGTCGACATGGCCGTCGGTATCATCATCGGCGCCGCTTTCGGCAAGATCGTCTCGTCCTTCGTCGGCGATGTCATCATGCCTCCCATCGGCCTGCTGATCGGCGGGGTCGACTTCTCCGACCTGGCGATCACCCTCAAGGCAGCCGAAGGCGACATACCCGCCGTGGTACTGGCCTACGGAAAATTCATTCAGACCGTCATCGACTTCGTCATCATCGCCTTCGCCATCTTCATGGGCGTGAAGGCGATCAACCGCCTCAAGCGCCAGGAAGAAGCCGCCCCGGCGGGGCCAACCAAGGACCAGGAACTGCTCACCGAGATCCGCGACCTGCTCAAAGAGCGGCAAGGGTAGGTTTCAAGCGGCAGGCGTCAGGCCAGGAGCATGAAGCGTCTCCGCTTCCGGCTCTTGCCTGCCGCCTATAGCCTGCAGCCTGCCGCCGCCCTCACCAATAATTCTCCACCGCAATCTGCCCCGGCCGCCGGGTCAGGCTCAGGTTCATGTCGCGCTGCTTCAGGATCTCGCGGGTATCCTCGATCATCTGCGGGTTGCCGCAGAGCATCACCCGCGAGTGTTCCGGCGTCAGTTCCAGGCCCGCCGCACGTTCCAGTTCGCCGTTCTCGATCAGCGTGGTGATGCGCCCGTGCAGGCAGCCCGGCACTTCCTCGCGGGTCACCACCGGGATGAACTGCAGCTTGTGCGCGTACTCCTCCAGATAGTCGCGCCGCGCCAGGCCCTCGATCAGGTCGAGATAGGCCAGCTCGCGCTTCTCCCGTGCGCTGTAGACCAGCTTGATGGTCTCGAAGCGTTCCCACACCTCGAAGTCCTGCAGGATCGACAGGAACGGCGCCAGCCCGGTGCCGGTGGCCAGCAGCCAGAGATCGCGGCCGTCGACGAAGCGGTCGAGGGTCAGGAAACCGAACGCCTGGCGGTCGATCAGCAACTGGTCGCCTTCCTTCAGCCGGCTCAGCTCGCTGGTGAATTCACCGCCCGGCACGACGATGGAAAAGAATTCGAGGAATTCGTCGTGCGGCGCCGAAACCATCGAATAGGCGCGCCAGACGATGCTGCCGCTGGGCTTGTACACGCCGAGACGGGCGAACTGCCCGGCGCGGAAGCGGAACCCCGGGTCGCGCGTGGTGCGCAGGGTGAACAGGCTCGGCGTCAGTGTCTGCACGTCCTGCAGCGTCTGGCGGGTGAACTTCTCTTCGCTGGCGGTCATACTCCGCTCCCTATCAAAAGCCATGCGCCTAGTTTCTCCTATCGAGAAGCCGGTAAACACCGCCAGTTCCTATGCCTATTCTGACCAGCCCCTTCGCCCAGCTCGACCTGATCCGCCAGCCCGACCAGCGCAACGACCCGCTGCAGGCCTTCGACGCGGCCGACGAGTACCTCCTGAAACAGACCGCCGAGGACGGCCTGCGCGCCGACGAGCGGGTGCTGGTGCTCAACGATGGCTTCGGCGCCCTCGCCGCCAGCCTGGCCGGTCACGCCCGGGTGAGCAGCAGCGGCGACTCCTTCCTCGCCGTCCTGGCGCTGCACAAGAACCTGGCGCGCAATGGCCTGGCGGAAGACGTGGTGCGCTTCATCCCGGCCAGCGAGACCGCCGAAGGGCCATTCGACCGGGTGCTGATCCGCATTCCCAAGACCCTGGCGCTGCTGGAGGAACAGCTGATCCGCCTGCAGGGCCACCTGGCGCCCGGCGCGCGGGTGATGGCCGGGGCGATGATCAAGCACCTGCCACGCGCCGCCGGCGACCTGCTGGAGAAGTACCTCGGCC
The DNA here is from genome assembly GCF_900103845.1 of Pseudomonas jinjuensis. Taxonomy (GTDB): domain Bacteria; phylum Pseudomonadota; class Gammaproteobacteria; order Pseudomonadales; family Pseudomonadaceae; genus Pseudomonas; species Pseudomonas jinjuensis. The sequence goes on along the minus strand of NZ_FNIJ01000007.1, from coordinate 144,512 downwards.
CGGTGCAGGCCTCCCTCGCCGAGAAGAAGGCGCGCCTGCTGTTCGTCACAGTCGAGGAAAAGCCTCGGGCCGCCTCGCCCTACCCGACCCGCTACCGTCTCGACCAGCCGCCCCTGGAACTGCTCAACCACGCCAACCTGTTCTGCCGCGAAGGCCTGGACATCGGCACCCGCGCCTTCCTCCCGCACCTGCCGCGCCACCTCGGCCGGGCACGGGTCGCCGACCTCGGCTGCGGCAACGGCATCCTCGCCATCGCCAGCGCGCTGGAGAATCCCGAGGCCAGCTACACCCTGGTCGACGAATCCTTCATGGCCGTGCAGTCGGCGCGGGAGAACTGGCAGGCCGCGCTCGGCGACCGTCCTGTGGATATCCGTGCCGACGACGGCCTCGCCGGGCAACCGGCGGATTCGCTGGACCTGGTGCTGTGCAACCCGCCCTTCCACCAGCAGCAGGTGGTCGGCGACTTCCTCGCCTGGCGCATGTTCCAGCAGGCGCAGCGAGCGCTGGTGCCGGGCGGCCAGCTGTGGATCGTCGGCAACCGCCACCTTGGCTACCATGCCAAGCTCAAGCGCCTGTTCCGCGGCGTCGAGCAGGTGGCGGCGAATCCGAAATTCGTGGTGCTGAAGGCTTCGAAATAGCTCTCCGCTCATCCGCCGACCAGTGAACTGCCAGCAGTTTGACAGCACCCGGTCGCCGGCTATGTTCAATCCAGGGATGCACGGAAAGCCTGGAAACAGGTTCGTCAGCAGCATTACCCGCAGGGACCGAGTCATGGACGTTGCCCGTCGCCACCGCTCACTGATCGCCTGGGTGCTCTACGGCAGCATCCTGCTGAGCGCGTTCGTCTGCAGCATCGTGCACGGACACATGGGCGGGCTGCAGCTCGGCGGCGTCGGCGGACTCTACTGCTCCAGCGCGGATTTCGGCCCGGCCGCCCTGGATGACGTCGACACTCCGGCCACCGGCCACGCGCAACTCAACGCCCTCGACTGTCCCCTCTGCGGCGCCCTGATCCTCGGCGTCGCCGCGCTGTTCCTGCTCGCCTGGCTGCGCCGCCCGGCCAGCCGACCGTTCCGCCATCCCGCGCCACGGGTCTTCGCCTCACCCCGCGACAACTGGCCCCCGGCCAATCCCCGCGCGCCCTAGCGCATTCCTCCGTTCCAGCGGCAATCCACAGACGGCATCGGCTGCGCATGCGGCCGTGTCTGCGCGTCGCGGCCTTGCATGCCGGCGACCGGAACCTGACTCAAGACCAAGGAATGCACCATGCGCACTATTCCCAAACTGAGCATGCTCGCCCTGAGCATCAGCCTCGCCTCCCTGGCCCAGGCCGACCACCTGGAAATGGAAAACACCACCATCGTCGGCCAGCACCAGTTCGACCCCACCGCGCCGACCATCGAGGAGAAGAAGGCCGAGTTCGGCCACATCCCCGGCGGCGCCACGCTGGTCGACGCCGAGACCTACAAGACCGGCCGCACCAGCACCCTGCAGGACGCCCTCGGCCTCGCCCCCGGCGTGTTCATCCAGCCGCGCTTCGGCGCCGAGGAAGCGCGCCTGTCGATCCGCGGTTCCGGCCTGCAGCGCACCTTCCACGGCCGCGGCCTGCTGCTGATGCAGGACGGCGCGCCGGTCAACCTGGCCGACGGCAGCTTCGACTTCCAGACCATCGAACCGCTGGCGGTGGACCACATCGAAGTGCTGCGCGGCGCCAACGCCTGGCGCTACGGCGCGGCCAACCTCGGCGGGGCGATCAACTTCGTCAGCCCCACCGGCAAGACCGCACCGCCGGTGGACCTGCGCCTGGAAGCCGGCAGCTTCGACTACAACCGCCAGTACGCCGCGGTGGCCCAGGACTTCGGCGGCCTCGACGGCTACCTCAGCGCCAACAACTACAGCCAGGACGGCTTCCGCGACCACGCGCGGCAGGAGAACCAGCGCTACTTCGCCAACCTCGGCGGCAAGATCAACGAGAACCTCGCCAGCCGCCTGTACCTGACCCACGTGGAATCCGACTCCGACCTGCCGGGCAACCTGACCAGGGCGCAGATGCGGCGCAACCCGGAACAGGCCGCGCCGGGCAACATCACCGGCGACCAGCAGCGCAACTACATCCTCGACCGCATCGGCAACGTCACCACCCTGCAGCTCGGCGGCGGGCACAGCCTGCAGCTGTCCTCCTACTACAGCGAGAAATCGCTGTTCCACCCGATCTTCCAGGTGCTCGACATCGACAGCGAGGACTACGGCCTGCGCCTCGCGCACATCTGGGAGAACGAGCAGGGCTGGAGCTGGCACGGCGGCGTGGAGACCTCCCACGGGCGCAACCAGCAGGACAACTACCTCAACGTCGGCGGGCACAAGGGCGCCAAGGTCGACGACCTCGACCAGACCGCGCGCAACCTCAACGCCTTCGGCGAACTGGCGATTCCCGTCGCCGAGCAGTGGAAGCTGATCGGCGGCCTCAGCTGGCTGCACCAGCAGCGCGACTCCGACGACAAGCTGGTGATCGGCCGCGACACCAGCTTCGACAAGACCTATACCGGCCGTATCGGCCGCATCGGCCTGCTCCACGAACTGGCGCCCGGCGCGCAGATGTTCGCCAACTTCAGCCAGAGCTTCGAGCCGCCGACCTTCAGCGAGCTCACCGGCGGCCAGGTGATCGCCTTCGCCCCCAACGACGCGCAGAAGGCCAATACCTGGGAAGTCGGCATGCGCTGGTCGCGGGACAACATCGACTTCGACATGGCGGCGTACCGCAGCGAGATCCGCGACGAACTGCTCACCCTCAACGATGCCGACGGCCAGCCGCTGGGCACGGTGAACGCCGACCGCACCATCCACCAGGGCGTCGAGCTCGGCGGCGCCTGGACCCTCGGCCCGGTGGTGCTGCGCGGCCAGTACCTGTTCAACGACTTCCGCTTCGATGACGACGAGGTCTACGGCAACAACCGCCTGGCCGGCGTACCGCGCCAGTTCGTCAAGGGCGAGGCGCTGTGGCAGCAGGTCGGCTGGTACGCCGGGCCGACCTTCGAATGGGTGCCCAGCCACTACAACGTCGACCAGGCCGAGACGCTGTACGCCGACGGCTACGCGATCTGGGGCCTGAAGGCGGGCTTCCGGCCGGAGTCGGGCTTCGGTTTCTTCGTCGAGGGCCGCAACCTCTCCGACAAGACCTACGCCTCCGCCACCGGCGTGATCGCCAACGCCAACGGCCGCGACAGCGCGCAGTTCCTGCCGGGGGATGGGCGCAGCGTCTATGCGGGGATCGAGTGGAGGATGTAACCGAACGTAGGGTGGATGAGGCTTTTTTCATCCACCATTGCGAGGCCGAGTTCGTGGTCATGGTGGATCGATGGAGCGTGATCCACCCTACGCCTGCCCCGACACGACCAACCGGGGCGTGCTAATCTGCCGCACCTTGCTTAGCCACCTAATGAATAGCCCGCTCCATGCCCGCCGACGCCACCTCCCTGCTCCGCCACCGTCCCTTCCTCGCCTTCTGGCTGGCCCGCGTCTGTACCGCCAGCGGTTTCCAGATGCTCACAGTGGCCATTGGCTGGCACATGTACGAGCTGACCAGCAGCGTGCTCGACCTCGGCCTGGTCGGGCTGGTGGAGTTCGTCCCGCGGGTGCTGTTCATGCTGCACACCGGGCACGTCGCCGACCGCTACGACCGCCGCCGGGTGGCGTCGATCTGCCAGGTCGGCCAGGGCCTGATCGCCCTGGCGCTGGTGATCGGCAGCAGCAGCGACAACGTCACCCGCGAGATGATCTTCGTCCTCGCCTTCCTCCTCGGCACGGCGCGCTCCTTCGAGATGCCGACCACCCAGGCGCTGCTGCCGAACATCGTGCCCACTGGCCTGTTCCCCCGCGCGGTGGCGGCTTCCGCCTCGGCGACCCAGGCGGCGACCATCGCCGCGCCGGCGCTCGGCGGGCTGCTCTATGCCTTCGGCGCGTTCTGGGTGTATGCGCCGACCGCCGTCCTGTACTTCATCGCCTGCACCTTGATGCAGACCCTGCCCAGACGTCAGCAGCCGGGCAACCAGGGCAAGGCCTCGCTGGATTCGCTGCTCGCCGGCATCCGCTTCATCCGCAGCCGGCCGGACATCTTCGGCGCCATCTCGCTGGACCTGTTCGCCGTGCTGCTCGGCGGCGCCACCGCGCTGCTGCCGGTGTTCGCCCGCGACATCCTGCTCACCGGCCCCTGGGGCCTCGGCCTGCTGCGCTCGGCGCCGGCGGTGGGCGCGCTGCTGATGTCGTTCTGGCTGGCGCGCTACCCCATCGAGCGCAACGTCGGGCGGATCATGTTCCTGGCGGTGGGCATCTTCGGCCTGGCGACCATCGCCTTCGGCCTGTCCAGCTCGTTCTGGCTGTCCCTCGGCGTGCTGGTGGTACTCGGCGCGGCGGACATGATCAGCATGGTGATCCGCGGCGCCTTCGTGCAGCTGGAAACCCCCGACGAGATGCGCGGCCGGGTCAGCGCGGTGAACGGCCTGTTCATCGGCGCCTCGAACCAGCTCGGCGAATTCGAATCCGGCGTCACCGCGCACTGGCTAGGCACGGTGCCGGCTGTGGTGCTCGGCGGGGTCGGCACGCTGATAGTCACCGGGGCGTGGATGAAACTGTTCCCGACCCTGGCGCAGCGGGATCGGCTGCATTCCTGAAACGCGTCGGGTCGCGGGCATGGCCCGCTCCTACACGGCACCCCACCTGTAGGAGCGGGCCATGCCCGCGACCGACAGGACTACGAACTCAACCCCGCCGCACTCATCGCCATCCGCAGCAGCCAGGCCACCACGCCCAGCGCCAGCACGCTCGCCGTCCAGATCAGCACCAGCCAGCCCAGGCGCCTGTGCAGCGGCGCCTTCCCTTCGTCCTTCATCTCAGTGGTACCCCTCGCCGTGCTTCACCTTGCCGCGGAACACGTAGTAGCTCCAGGCCGTGTAGCCGAGGATGAAGGGGATGATGAACAGCGCGCCGACCAGCGCGAAGCCCTGGCTCTGCGGCGGCGCGGCGGCGTCCCAGATGGATACGGCCGGCGGGATGATGTTCGGCCACAGGCTGATGCCCAGGCCGCTGTAGCCGAGGAAGATCAGCGCCAGGGTGAGCACGAACGGCTTCACGTGGTCGTTGTTCGCCACCGAGCGCAGCAGCGCGTAGAAGCACAGCAGCACCAGCAGCGGCACCGGCATGAACCAGAACAGGTTGGGCAGGCTGAACCAGCGCCGGGCGATGTCCTCGTGGGCCAGCGGCGTCCACAGGCTGACCAGCCCGATCACCGCCAGCAGCACCAGCGCCAGCGGCCGCGCCAGGTCGTGCATGCGTTCCTGCAGGCGGCCTTCGGTCTTCATGATCAGCCAGGTGCAGCCGAGCAGGCTGTAGGCGACGATCAGGCCGAGGCCGCAGAACAGCGGGAACGGCGCCAGCCAGTCCAGCGCGCCGCCGGCGAAGCGCTCGTCGGCCACCGGGATGCCCTCGATGAACGCGCCCAGCGCCACGCCCTGGAAGAAGGTCGCCACCAGCGAGCCGCCGATGAACGCCTTGTCCCAGATGTGCCGCTTGCGCGCCGACGCCTTGAAGCGGAACTCGAAGGCCACGCCGCGGAAGATCAGCCCCACCAGCATCAGGATCAGCGGCAGGTAGAGCGCCGACAGCACCACCGCGTAGGCCAGCGGGAAGGCGCAGAACAGCCCCGCGCCGCCGAGCACCAGCCAGGTCTCGTTGCCGTCCCAGACCGGCGCCACGGTGTTCATCATCACGTCGCGGTCCTCGTCGTCCTTGAAGAACGGATAGAGCATGCCGATGCCCAGGTCGAAGCCGTCCATCACCACGTACATCATGATCCCGAAGACGATGATCACCGCCCAGATCAGCGAAAGGTCGATTCCCATGGCTCAGCTCCTCACTTCCCGGGTATCCGCGTCGTCGTCGCTGGCCGACAGCGGCCGCGCGGCGGTGCGTTTCTGGCCGGGGCCGCCACTGCTGGGGCGGCGACCCTCCTCGGTCTCCGGACCGCGCCGCACCAGGCGCATCATGTAGCCGATGCCGACGCCGAACAGCGAGAAGTACACCAGCACCAGCAGCACCAGGGTGATGCTCATCTGCGTCACGCTGTGGTTCGACACCGCGTCGCTGGTGCGCATCAGGCCGTAGATCACCCACGGCTGGCGGCCGATCTCGGTGGTGAACCAGCCGGCGAGCACCGCGATGAGTCCGGACGGTCCCATGCACATCACCAGCCGCAGGAACGGCCGCGAGCTGTACAGCCCGCCGCACCAGCGCAGCCACAGGCTCCACAGGCCGCAGAGGATCATCAGCATGCCGAGGCCGACCATCACGCGGAACGACCAGAACACCACGGTGGAATTCGGCCGGTCCTCCTTCGGGTAGTCCTTCAGCGCGGGGATCGGCTCGGTCAGGCTGTGCTTGAGGATCAGGCTGCCGAGCACCGGGATTTCCACCTTGAAGCGGGTTTCCTCGCGCTGCATGTCCGGCCAGCCGAACAGGATCAGCGGGGTCGGTCCGCCTTCGCTGTTGTCCCAGTGGCCCTCGATGGCGGCGATCTTCGCCGGCTGGTGTTCGAGGGTATTGAGGCCGTGGGCGTCGCCAATCAGCGCCTGCACCGGGGCGACCAGCAGGGCCATCCACATCGCCATCGACAGCATCTTGCGGATCGCCGGGTTGTCGCGCCCGCGCAGCAGGTGCCAGGCCGCCGAGGCGCCGACGAAGAAGGCGGTGGAGAGGAAGGCGGCGACCGCCATGTGCGTCAGCCGGTAGGGGAAGGACGGGTTGAAGATCACCGCGAACCAGTCCACCGGAATCACCTTGCCGTTGACGATCTCGTAGCCCTGCGGGGTGTGCATCCAGCTGTTGGAGGCGAGGATCCAGAAGGTCGAGATCAGCGTGCCGATCGCCACCATCACCGTGGCGAAGAAGTGCAGTCCCGGGCCGACGCGGTGCCAGCCGAACAGCATGACGCCGAGGAAACCGGCCTCGAGGAAGAACGCGGTGAGCACCTCGTAGGTCAGCAGCGGGCCGGTGACGCTGCCGGCGAAGGTGGAGAACTCGCTCCAGTTGGTACCGAACTGGTAGGCCATCACCAGCCCGGAGACCACGCCCATGCCGAAGTTGACCGCGAAGATCTTCGACCAGAAGTGGTAGAGGTCGCGGTAGACCTCCTCGTGGGTCTTCAGCCACAGCCCTTCGAGCACGGCCAGGTAGCTGGCCAGGCCGATGGTGATGGCGGGGAAGATGATGTGGAAGGACACGGTAAAGGCGAACTGGATCCGAGCCAGGTCGAGCGCCTCCAATCCGGGCATGACGATTCCTCTCAGGTCGATGCCTGCCGCGCGGGCGGCTCCGGCAGCCTGCCTCGCGCACGGGCGCGAGACGTTCTTGCGTGACTTCAGGTTAGGTTCTTATTGGAAGGGCCGGCGGACCGCCGGTTCAGCTTTAACGCGGACTCGCGATCAAACCTGCCAGAACAGAGTTTTGACCCCGCTCAATAAAGCGTTCCGATACTACGCCCGGCTGCGGTGCATTCCGCCGTGGTGGGTTGCCGCGCGGTGGGTTGCCGCGCGACAGGCCGCCTCACTCTTATCCATAAAAAGAATATAAAAATAAATAAACAGTATTTTTATGGAATAAAAAATATCGCTAACGTGTCCCTCACCCGACGCCTCGCGACGCGGAAACCATTTCCCGTCCGGCGGACACCCCGTCCGGACGAAGCCGTACAGCCAGCCCCACAAGGACACTGCGATGAAAAAACTGCTGCTTCTGACTGCCCTCGCCGCCGCCTTCAGCGCCTCGGTCAATGCCAACGAGAAACTGCTGGTGGCCGCCACGCCGGTGCCCCACGCCGAGATCCTCGAACTGATCAAGCCGACCCTGGCGAAGGAAGGCATCGACCTCGAGGTGAAGGTGTTCACCGACTACGTGCAGCCGAACGTGCAGGTCGCGGAGAAACGCCTGGACGCCAACTACTTCCAGACCAGGCCGTACCTGGACAACTTCAACAAGGGCAAGGGCACCGAACTGGTCACCGTCACCGGCGTGCACGTCGAACCCTTCGGCGGCTATTCGAAGAAGTACAAGTCGCTGAGCGAACTGCCCGACGGCGCCACCGTCGCCCTGCCCAACGAGGGCAGCAACAGCGGCCGCGCGCTGATCCTTCTGCAGAAGGCCGGCCTCATCAAACTGAAGGACCCGAGCAACGCCCTGGCCACGCCCAGGGACATCGCCGAGAACCCGAAGAACCTGAAGTTCAGGGAACTGGAATCGGCCCTGCTGCCGCGCGTGCTGGACCAGGTCGACCTCGACCTGATCAACACCAACTACGCGCTGGAAGCCAGGCTCAACCCGGTGAAGGACGCGCTGGTGCTGGAAGACCGCGACTCGCCCTACGTGAACTACCTGGTGGCGCGCCCGGACAACAAGGACAGCGAGGCGCTGAAGAAGCTCTCCGCCGCGCTGACCAGCCCCGAGGTAAAGGCCTTCATCGAGAAGAAGTACGACGGCGCCGTGGTGCCGGCCTTCTGATCCATCGACTCCCATGCGCGGCGCGCTGCGCCCGCTTTCACGCCGGTGACTTGCCGGCGTTTCTTTTTTGGAGATAGCCGCCATGACCCGGCATGAACCCACCCAACCGCTGCTGACCTTCCCCGACGCCGAGAAGAGCCCGCTGAGCATCCGCGCCAAGGCGCTGGTGTTCTTCGACCCGCGCTCGCGCCAGGTGCGCGAGGAAGTCGAGCGCCTGGCGCCGGGTCCGCAGGCGCTGCTGATCCACGGCGAGACCGGCACCGGCAAGGAACTGCTGGCCCGCCACATCCACCGCGCCAGCGAGCGGCACGGGCTGTTCGTCGCGGTCAGCTGCAGCGCGCTGAGCCGCAACTACGCCGAAGCCGAACTGTTCGGCTACGCCCCGGGCGCGCACAACGGCCCGGTGGGCAGCCGCGCCGGCTGGATCGGCTCGGCCAACGGCGGCACCCTCTACCTCGACGAGATCGCCGACCTGCCGCTGTCGCTGCAGGCGAGGTTGCTCCGCGCGCTGGAGGAACGCGAGGTGCTGCGGGTCGGTGCGCAGCAGCCGATTCCCGTCGACGTGCGCCTGGTCGCCGCCACCAGCATCGACCTGGCCCAGGCGGTGCACGCCGGCAAGTTCCTCGAAGGGCTGCAGCACTACCTGCACGACGGCAACCTCGCCCTGCCGCCGCTGCGCCAGCGCGTCGGCGACATCCTGCCGCTGGCCGAGTACTTCCTCGGCGTCTATGCGCAACGGCTGGAACTGCCGGTCCCGCAGATCGGCGTCGAGGCGCAGCGGGCGCTGGAGGCGTACTCCTGGCCGGGAAACATCCGCGAACTGGAAAACGTCGTGCACTTCGCCCTGCTGGTCAGCAGCGGCGACGAGATATTGCCGGAGCACCTGAATTTCTCAGACGCGGCGCTGGGGGATATCGAAAGGCTGCTGCGCCAGCCGGGGGCGGTGGAGAAGGTGCGGGAGTTGCTGGGGCGGCTGGAAGCGTAGGGCAATTTCGCGGGCATGGCCCGCTCCTGCACGGTATCGCTGGAATGTCCGGGTAGGCATAACGCGCCAGCGTTATCCGCCATCCCATCGGCGTGGCCTTATCGGCGGATGAAGCGTTCCGCTTCATGCGCCCTACACCAGCGATTGGCCATGGCGCGAAGACAGTTGCTCCTACACCCAAGGTTCGCGAACAAAATACGCTGAGATGCCGAGACAGTTGCTCCTACAGTTCGGGCACGGCATTCCCATGGCCTCCACGCTCCCCGTCAAGATAAAAGCCTAGCCACAAGCAAATGATAGTAATTATCATTGGCGACCATTTTCACGGCAGGCCATTCCCATGTCGGGCAGCGCACTCCATCCCCAGCACGCCTTGCACACGCTCTACAGCGAGCATCACGGCTGGCTGCAGGGCTGGCTGCGGCGGCGACTGGACAACGCCAGCGATGCCGCCGACCTGGCCCAGGACACCTTCTTCCGCATCCTCAAGGCGCGCAACGCCGCGAAGATCCGCGAGCCGCGCGATTACCTGGCAACCATCGCCAAGGGCCTGATGATCGACCACTTCCGCCGCCGTTCGCTGGAGCAGGCCTACCTCGACACCCTCGCCCTGCTACCGGAAGAGGAGCATCCCTCGCCGGAAACCCAGGCGTTGCTGTTCGAGGCGCTGATGGAAATCGACCGCATGCTCGACGGCCTCGGCGCCAAGGTGAAGTGCACCTTCCTGCTGGCCCAGCTGGACGGCCTGACCTATGCGCAGATCGCCGAGCGCCAGGGCATTTCCCTGCGCACCGTGAACAACCACATGGCCCGCGCCATGGAACACTGCTGCCTGATGCTGCCATGAACGCCGCGCCCGTTTCCGACTCCGAACGCCAGGCCATCCGCGCCGCCGCCCGCTGGTACGCGCTGTTCTGCTCCGGCGCCGCCAGCGACGAGGACCGCCGTGCCTGGGACCAGTGGTACGCCGCCGACCCCAGCCACCGCCAGGCCTGGCAACGGGTCGAGCGGGTGCGCAGCCAGATGGAGCGGGTGCCGGGCAAGATCGCCGCGCCGGCGCTGAACGCCGCAGGCCTGTCGCGGCGCCGGCTGGTGGGCGGGCTGGGCCTGCTGGCGATGGCCGCGCCGCTGGCCTGGTTCGGCTACCGGGAAATGTCCTGGCAGACCTGGACCGCCGACCTGCGCACCGCCACCGGCGAGCGCCGCGAACTGAAGCTGGCCGATGGTTCCTCATTGACCCTGAACACCGACAGCGCCATAGACGTGCTGTTCAGCCCCAGCCAGCGCCTGCTCCGGTTGCGTCGCGGGGAAATCTACATCAGCACCGCCCGCGACCCGTCCGCTACGCCACGGCCGTTCCGCGTGGAGACGCCGCAGGGCAGCGTCCTCGCCCTCGGCACCCGTTTCAGCGTGCGCATCGACGGCGCCATTACCCACGTCAGCGTGCTGGAAAAAGCGGTAGAGGTCCGTCCGCTGGCCGCGCCCGCAGAAAAGCGCGTGCTGCAGGCCGGCGAACACATCGATATCGGCGTCCTGCAGCTCGGCGAGGTGCGGCGCAACGACCTGTCCCCCGTCGCCTGGCTGGACGGCAGCGTGATCGCCATCGACCGGCCGCTGGGCGAACTGCTCGCCGAGCTGTCGCGCTACCGCAGCGGGCTGCTGCACTGCGATCCGCGGGTCGCCGGGCTGAAGATTTCCGGCTCCTTCCCCATCGACGACACCGACATGGCGCTGGCCGCCCTGGAATCCGCCTTCCCGCTGCGCATCGTCCGCCGCACGCGCTACTGGATCAGCGTGGAGCCGCGCGGCTGATCGTCCGCGGAAAAAATTTTCCGGCGACTTGCACTTTTTTCCGCCCTGGTCCGGCCCCCCAGTATTCCGCGCCATCTGGCGCTTCGTTTCCTTGGGGGAAAGGCATGACTCGAACGACAATCCGCCACACGCACAAACCGCTGGCCCTGGCCGTCGCCCTGCTGGCAGTGGCCGGCGCGCACCTGCCGGCCAACGCCTGGGCTGCGGACGACTCCAGTAGCGGAGCGCAGAGCATGCTGCGCGACTTCGACATCCCCGCCGGCCCGCTGGCGGAAAGCATCAGCCGCTTCGCCAGCGCCGCCGGAGTGGCGCTGTCGTTCGATGCCGAGCTGACCCGTGGCCTGCGCTCCCCCGGCCTGCACGGCCGCTACGGGATCGACGAGGGCTTCGCCGCGCTGCTCGCCGGCAGCGGCCTGGGCGTCCAGCGCCAGGCCAACGGCAGCTACGTGCTGCATCGCCTGCCGAGCGACGCCCTGGCCCTCGCCGCAACCACCGTGACCGGCACCGCCATCGGCAGCGCGGAAGCGCTGCCGGCCGAGTATGCCGGCGGCCAGGTGGCCAAGGGCGCGCGCCTGGGCATGCTGGGCAACACCGACATCATGGACGCGCCGTTCAGCATCGCCAGCTATACCGAACAGACCATCCAGAACCAGCAGGCACGCAGCGTCGCCGACCTGCTGGTGGCCAACGACACCTCGGTGCGGGTGGTCGGCGGCCGCGGCGATATCGTCGACACCTTCACCGTGCGCGGCTTCCCGGTGAACAGCGCCGACACCGCGCTCAACGGCCTGTACGGCGTGCTGCCATTCTGGCGGGTGCCGATCGAGTTCGCCGAGCGGGTCGAGCTGCTCAAGGGGCCGAACGCGCTGCTCAGCGGCATGTCGCCGGGCGGTAGCGTCGGCGGCGCGATCAACATCGTGCCCAAGCGCGCCGCCGACGAGCCGCTGACCCGCGTCAGCGTCGACTGGAGCGAGGATTCGCAAGTCGGCACCCACCTCGATGTCGGCCGCCGCTTCGGCGAGGGCAACGCCTTCGGCGTGCGCTTCAACGGCGTCTATCGCGATGGTGACACCGCGATCGCCAACCAGAGCCGCGAGTTCCCGCTGGCCGCGCTGGCGCTGGATTTCCGCGGCGAGCGACTGCGCCTGTCCAGCGATCTGCTGTACCAGAAGGAGAGCTTCGAGGGCGTGGTGCGCCCGGTTCTGCCCGGCAACGCCACGCGTATACCCGACGCGCCGGACTCGCGCACCCGCTTCGGCCTGCGCGACTCCTACCTCGACCAGGAGGACTACGCCCTGGTGACCCGCGGCGAGTACGACCTCGGCGAGGACCTGACCGCCTTCGCCTCGGTCGGCGGACGGCAGAGCAACTACGAGACCATCGCCTCCAACAGCTTCCTGATCGGCAACGACGGCGACCTGCTCAACGCCCTGGCGCGCCAGCGCGGCGACCGCCGCAGCTATTCCGGCGAAGCCGGCCTGCGCGGCGGTTTCGACACCGGTGCGGTGCGCCACGACTGGACGCTCAGCGGCAACCGCCTGCACGAGCGTATCGGGCTGGTCTACCTGTTCGACGGCATGCAGCCGGGCAACCTCTACGAGAACTCGCCGCACACGCCGGTCCCGGACTATTCCGCGCTCGACGGCAGCATTCCGAAGACCTCCGAGGTCGACCTCGGCGGCGTGGCACTCAGTGACCGGCTATCGCTACTCGACGAACGCCTGCAACTGACCCTCGGCATCCGCCGCCAGGAGATCAAGGCCAAGAACTACGACTGGACCAGCGGCGCACGCACCACCAGCTACGACGAGAGCGTCTGGACCCCGCTGGTGGGCGTACTGGTCAAGCCGCTCGACGAGCTGTCGCTGTACGCCAACTACATCCAGGGCCTCAGCCAGGGCGACGAGGCGCCGCCGATCGCGCAGAACGCCGGCGAGATGATGGCGCCGTACAAGAGCAAGCAGTACGAGCTCGGCGCCAAGTACGACTTCGGTAGCCTGCTGGCCACCGTGGCGCTGTTCCAGATCGAGAAACCCAGCGCCTTCCTCGATGCCGCCAACGTGTTCCGCGCCGACGGCGAGCAGCGCAACCGCGGCATCGAGTTCAGCTTGAGCGGCGAACTGCGCGTGCTGGCCGGCGCCACCTACCTCAAGCCGAAGCTGAACAAGGACGCCAACCCCGCCAACGAGGGCAACGACGCCCCCGGCGTGGCGCGCGAGCAGGCCAACCTCGGCCTCGAGTGGGACACCCCGCTCATCGCCGGGCTGATCCTGAGCGGTCGGGTGATCCACACCGGCAAGTCCTACCTGGACGCCGCCAACCAGCTCGACGTGCCGAGCTGGAACCGCCTCGATCTGGGCGCCAGCTACCAGTTCCAGGTCGCCGGCAAGCCGCTGGTGGCGCGCGCCAACCTGGAGAACGCCACCGGCGAGGACTACTGGCTGGCCTCCAGCGGCTACGCCACGCTCAGCCAGCCGCGCACCATGACGCTGTCGCTGACCGCCGACTTCTGAGGGAGGATGCATGACCGCCCGAACCCTGCGTCTCTGGTACGCCCTGCACAAGTGGAGCAGCCTGATCTGCACGCTGTTCATGCTGCTGCTCTGCCTGACCGGGCTGCCGCTGATCTTCAGCCACGAACTGCACCACGCGAGCATGCCCGAACTGGAGGAGGTCGCCACCGGCACCCCGCCGGCGCGCCTCGACGCCATCCTCGCCGCCGCCCAGACGGCGCGGCCTGGCGAGGTGGTGCCGTACCTGTTCTTCGACGACGAGGAGCCGCTGGTGATGGTGGCCTCGGCGGCCAGCTTCCTGGCCGACCCGGCGACCTTCCACTACCAGTTCTTCGACCTGCGCAATGGCCACAAGCTGGACGTGCCGCAGCCCACCGAGGGCATCCTGTACATCCTGCTGCGGCTGCACGTGGACATGTTCGCCGGCCTGCCAGGCATGCTCTTTCTCGGCCTGATGGGCCTGCTGCTGGTGCTCTCGATCGTCAGCGGAGTGGTGCTCTACACGCCGTTCATGCGCAAGCTGGATTTCGCCACCGTGCGCGTGCGGCGCGGTCGCCGCGTGCGCTGGCTGGACCTGCACAACCTGCTCGGCATCGTCACCGTGGCCTGGCTGCTGGTGGTCGGCTTCACCGGCTCGATCAACACCCTGGCGACACCCATCGAACGCATGTGGCAGGCCAGCGAGTTGGTGGAAATGGCCGCCACGCACCGCGACCGGCCGCTGCCGACGCAGCTGGCCTCGCTCGACACGGTGCTCGAGGCGGTCCGCCAGCGCCTGCCGGAGATGCGGGTGACCACCCTGGCGCTGCCGGGCTCGCCGTTCGCCAGTGCGCACCATTTCGGCATCTACCTGACCGGCGACACCCCGCTCACCAGCCGCCTGCTGACCCCGGCGCTGGTCGACGCCGCCAGCGGCGAGGTCACCGCGGTTCGCGAGATGCCGCTGTACGCCAAAGTCCTGTTCATCTCCCAGCCGCTGCACTTCGGCGACTACGGCGGCTTGCCGCTGAAGATCGTCTGGGCGCTGCTCGATGTGGTCAGCATCGTGGTGCTCGGCAGCGGCCTGTACCTGTGGCTGGGCCGACGCAAGGCACCGCTGGAGAAGCGCCTGGCCGAACTGGACGCGACGACGGAGGGCCGGGCATGAAACGCGGACTCTGGATGATTTTCCGCTGGCCGCTGCTGATCGGCCTGCTCAGCCTGGTCGGGCTGGTCTCGGCGCTGGTCGCCGATGGCGCCTGGGACCTGCTGTCCTGGCTCTGCCTCGGCCTGCCGCTGGTGCTGGTCGGCTGGGTCTGGGCGCGCCTGCCGGACAAGGACGGGCAACGATGATGGGCATGACTGCCGCCGACCTGCTGTTGCTCGCCGGCCTGGCGTTGTTCCTCGTCGCCTGGTGCTGGCCGGCACTCGACCGGCTACTGTGGCCGGCAGCCTGGCTGACCTTCGGCGCCGGTCTCTACGGGGTGTGGGACGACCGCTGGCAGGCCGGCCTCGGTGCCGCGGTCGGCGCACTATGGCTGCTGGTGCTGGCGTTCCGTCGCCGGCGCACCGGCCTGCCGCTGTGGTCGGGGCTGCTGTTCTTCGTGCTCGGGGTCCTGGCGCTGGCCCCGCTGTGGCTGTTCCCGGTGAACGACCTGCCGCCGCCGGACGGCCCCTACGCGGTCGGCGTGCGCGACTTCGAACTGGTCGATCCGTCCCGCCGCGGCCTGCTCGGCGCCGCCGCCGACGCGCCACGGCGCCTGCTGGTGCGTGTCTGGTATCCGGCCGCGCCCACGCCCGGCACGCAACCGCGGGCCTATTTCAGCGAAGCGGAGGCACGCACCACCGCCCGCGGCTTCGGCAGCCTGTTCGGCTTCCCGCCGCTGCTCGCCCATCTCAAGCACGTGCGCAGCAACGCCTTCGAGGACGCCCCTCTGGCGGCTGGCGTCGCCAAGCTGCCGGTGGTGTTCTTCAGCCACGGCTACACCGCCTACCCGGCGGCGGACTCGGCGCTGATGGAGGCGCTGGCCAGCCACGGCTACGCGGTCTACTCGATCCAGCACAGCGGCGACGCCTCGCCGACGCCGTTGCCCGACGGCAGCGTGGCGCCGATGGACCCGGGACTGCTGACGCACATGCGCCATGTGCTCAAGAGCGGATTTCCGGCGGCCATGGTGAGCGGCTACACCGCCAGCGATTTCGACCAGCGCCTCGACGGCCAGCTACGCACGGCAGCGGGTCTGGGCGCGCCGGGCGACCGGGCGATCACCCTCAGCGCGCCGGTGTGGCTGGCCGACCGCCTGTTCGTCCACGACGCCCTGCAGGCCGGCGCCGCGCCGGCCAGCGTTGCCGACCTGCTGGCTACCAGCGACTTCGCCCGCACCGGCGAGATGGGCATGTCCTTCGGCGGCTCGACCACCGGCGCGGTGTGCATGGTCGACCGGCGTTGTGCGGCGGCGGTCAACCTCGACGGCGGCGACTTCCACTTCACCCCGTTCGACGCCGACCTGCCGGTGCCGTTGCTGATGTTCCACGCCGACCTGCGCGGCTTCTACCGGATGCTTGGCGTCGAGCCGAAGGGCGAGCTGCGTGGCTCCAACGACTTCTCCTACGAGCGCTTCGAGCACGCCGGGCAGCGCGACGACATCTACCGGCTGGTGCTGCGCGATGCGCTGCACGCCGGCTTCACCGACAACGCCCTGCTGGCGCGCCGCCCGCTGCGCGACCTGGTGGCCGGCACGGCGCCGGTCGAAGTGCTGATCGGCGCGCCCAACGCCTTCGTGGTCGGCTTCTTCGACCGCTACCTGCGCGGCCTCGACAGCGGTTTCCCGCAGGCGCAGTACGCGCGCTACCCGGGCTGGGTGACGCGCCACGACAACCGCGCGGTGCGCGACTGGTGGCTGGCCAAGCCGACGGCCGAACGGGAGGGCTGGGAGCGCCGTATAGTGGCGACGAAGGCGACACGTGCCGACGGCAGCCCTTAACGCACTTGCGTAGAAAGGGACGATCACCAAGCGACTGTCTTCGCGCCATGGGCAATCGCCGTTGGGGCCGTGACGATGCGGTGGCGGATAACGCTGACGCGTCATGCGCCCTACCGGGCTGGAGCGGCTGGAACACTGAGCCGCTGCGGCGGGTTGCACCCGCCCTACATCACTACCCGTGGGGGCAAGGCCAGTACGTAGGGTGGATCAGCTCCATCGATCCACCAACCGGCCACGCCGATGGTGGATGGAAAAGCGCCATCCACCCTGCGCCCTGAACGCGGATCGAGCAGGGCAGTGTTGCTCTTCGTAGGAGCCAGCTTGCTGGCGATCAGCCGAGCCATCCGGCTACACCGAGTTTTCCGATAACGCCCGGATCGCCAGCAAGCTGGCTCCTACAGGTCCGGTGTCAGCGAGGCAGACCGTAGGGTGGATCACGCTCCATCGATCCACCACGGCCGCGCAGGCGGCCCCGCAACGGTGGATGGAAGAGCGCCATCCACCCTACGTTTCGCTGCCCCCCTGTGTTCCGCGTAGGGCGGATGAAATCCGCCACAAAACTACCGCTGCCGGGTAACCCCCTCCGCCTCGTCCGTCCCGTTCATCACCTTGCGGTAGAACAGCACGCACACCACCAGGAACACCGCCAGCCCCAGCCATTGCGCGGTGTCCTCGAAGCCGGCGCCGACCAGCGCCAGCGGGGCGTCCTTGCCGCTGGCGCCGATCAGCGCGGCGAGGAAGATGCCCATCAGGCTCTCGCCGACGATCAGCCCCGAGGCCAGCAGCACGCCGCGGCGCTTCGGCTCCTCGGCGTAGCGCTCCTCCGCCACCCCGGCCAGCAGCGCGCGGCGGTGCAGGCCGATCTCCAGGCGCCAGGCCAGCAGCGAGCCGATGAACAGGGTCATGCCGATGGTCGGCGGCAGGTAGATGCCCAGCCCCACCGCCAGCACCGGCAGGCTGGCCTTGCCGGTGCTGCGGCGCAGCACCACGTCGACCAGGATCAGCGCGATACCGAGGGCGATGCCGATGAGGATCATGTTCCAGTTCAGCGCGTGCTGGAAAATCCCGCTGGCGATCGCCGTCAACAGGGTCGCCTGCGGCGCCGCCAGCGCCTGCGCCGGGTCCATCCCCGGGCGCGGCAGGGCGCCGGTGAAGCCGTAGGCGCTGTAGAGCAGTTCCAGCACCGGCGGGATCACCAGCGCGCCGGCCAGGCAGCCGACGATCAGCGCCACCTGCTGGCGCCAGGGCGTGGCGCCGACCAGGTAGCCGGTCTTCAGGTCCTGCAGGTTGTCGTTGGAGATCGCCGCGATGGCCAGCACCACCGAGGTGGTGAACAGCGCCAAGGCGATCGCCAGCTTGCCGTCGAGGCGGCCGAGGAAGCCCTGCTCCAGGCTGCCGACGCCGAGGATCAGCAGCGACACCAGGATCACCGCGATGATGCCGATGCCGGAGATCGGGCTGCTCGACGAACCGACCAGGCCGGCCATGTAGCCGCAGGCGGCGGCGATCAGGAAGCCGAAGAAGAAGGCGAACACCACGCACACCGTCAGCAGGCCCCAGAACTGCCAGCCGACCATGTCCGGCGCGGCCTGTTCGAGGAAGTAGCCGAACACCACGAACAGCGCGAGCAGCAGGAAGCCGGCGATGGTCAGGATCCAGTGCGCCGGCATGTCACGCTCGGTGCGCAGCCCGCTCACTTCGCTGACCCCGCGCACCGCCTCCAGGGACGACCAGACGCCGCGCACCATCGGCTTGAACAGCGAGGCCAGGGTCCAGAGCGCGGCGACGCCGATGGTGCCGGCGCCGAGGAAGCGCACCTGCGAACTCCACAGCTGGGTGGCCAGCTCCGGCAGGCCCTGCCCGGCGGCCGGAACGCTGTTCACCGTGAGCAGCGGCACCGCGACGCCCCAGGCGATCACCAGGCCGATGAGGATGGCGATGCCGGCGGTGATGCCCATCAGGTAGCCGGCGCCGACCAGCGCCAGGGAGAAGCCGGTGGACAGGCGGAACGCCGTCTGCCCGGCGGTGATCCAGAAGCTGCAGCTTTCCGCGAGCAGCTTGAAGCCGGAGCTGAACAGGCTGAACAGCGCCGCCACCAGGCCGCCGCCGAGGATGTCGCGCAGGCCCGGGGCGCTCTTCGCCACCGCCCTGGGCGAACCGTCGTCCTCGTCCTGGCTGCCGACCCGCAGGATTTCCGCCGCGGCCACGCCTTCCGGATAGGGCAGCGAACTCTGCACCACCATCACCCGGCGCAGCGGGATGGTGTAGAGCACGCCGAGGATGCCGCCGATGGAGCAGATCGCCGCCGTCTGCCAGAACGGGAAGCCGCTCCAGTAGCCGATCATCAGCAGGCCGGGAAGGATGAAGATGATCGACGACAGGGTGCCGGCCGCCGAGGCCTGGGTCTGCACCATGTTGTTCTCGAGGATGTTCGAGCCGGAGAAGTAGCGCAGCACCGCCATGGAAATCACCGCCGCAGGGATCGACGAGGCGAAGGTGAGGCCGACCTTGAGGCCGAGGTAGACGTTGGAGGCGGTGAAGACGACGGTGATCAGGGCGCCGAGCACCAGGCCGCGAAAAGTCAGTTCGGCCAGGCTGGCTTCGTCGGGAATCCGATCGCGCATGGAGTGGGTCTCTTGGACAGCAGTCTGGCAAGAGTAGGTCAGCCCCTCCCTCGCGGCGAGGCGAAGACGACCCGGCGGCGGGCGGATTCATGACTTCCATGCCATGCATCAAGCGCGCCCGTGCGCGTCGCGAACCTGTCGTAGCGCGTAGGGCGAATAACGCGCCAGCGTTATCCGCCGTCGTCACAGGCCCGCTTTTTTGTAGGAGCGCGCCATGCGCGCGAATCGCGGGCATGGCCCGCTCCTACAGTTCGACGGCCAGGCCGCTAGAACGGCCGGTCGCCGAGGATGGTCGCGCGGTGCATCACCCGACGCTGCGGCCGGTAGTCGTCGGTGGCGTAGTGCTGGGTCACGCGGTTGTCCCAGAAGGCCACGTCGTTGGCCTTCCAGCGCCAGCGCACGGTGAACTCCGGGCGGCTGGCGTGGGCGAACAGCAATTCCAGCAGCGCCCGGCTTTCCGCCGGTTCCAGCTCGTTGATGCGGATGGTGAAGCCGTCGTTGACGAACAGCGCCTTGCGCCCGGTGACCGGGTGAGTGCGCAGCACCGGATGCACCCGCGGCGGATGATCGCGGCGCGCCTGCTCCAGCCGGGCGAGGTCGGCGTCGGTGGCGCCGAAGCGTTCCTGCGGGAAGGACTTGCTGATGTCGTGGGTCGCGGTGAGTCCGTCGAGCAGCTTCTGCAGCGGCTTCGACAGCGCCTCGAAGGCGGCGGTGCCGCTGGCCCACAGGGTGTCGCCGCCATAGGCCGGCACCTGCTTGGCCGCCAGCACGGCGCCGAGGGCCGGGGTTTCCAGGAAGGTCACGTCGGTATGCCAGATGGCGTTGTCGCGCATGTCGGTGATGGCGGTGTCGAGGACGATGACCTCGCGCTGTTCCGGCACGCCGGGGTAGATCGGGTGGATGTGCAGGTCGCCGAAGCGTGCGGCGAAGCGTGCCTGCTGGGCGGGTTGCAGCGGTTGGTCGCGGAAGAACAGGACCTGGTGTTGCAGCAGGGCCTGTTCGATCGAGCGGTGCTGGGTGTCGTCGAGGGGATGGCTGAGGTCGATGCCGGTAACTACGGCGCCGAGGGCGGGGCTTAGGGGTTCGATGTTCATGTTCGGTGCTCAATTGATGGTTCGGGTGGGGGCGCTCTTGGCTCACTCCCACGAAGCAAGCCTCTTCTGCATCCAGCGCAACCCCAGCTCGAACGCCAGCGCGATGCCCGCGATCAGCAGTATCCCCAGCACCACCACATCGGTGGCAAGGAACTGCGCGGCGGACTGCACCATGAAGCCGAGGCCGCGGTTGGCGGCGATCAGTTCGGCGGCGACCAGGGTCGACCAGCCGACGCCGAGGGCGATGCGCAGGCCGGTCAGCACTTCCGGCAGGGCGCTGGGCAGCACCACGTGGCGCACCACCTGCCAGCGGTTGGCGCCGAGGCAGCGCACCGCCTGGATGCGCGACCTGTCCACCCGGCGCACGCCGGCGGCGGTGGCGATCAAGAGCGGCGCGAACAGCGCGAGATAGATCAGCAGCACCTTGGACAGCTCGCCGATGCCGAACCAGATGACGATCAGCGGCAGGTAGGCCAGCGGCGGGATCGGCCGGTAGAACTCCACCAGCGGATCGAGCGCGGCGCCGACCAGGGGATTCAGGCCCATCGCCACGCCCAGCGGGATCGCCGTCAGCACCGCGGCGCCGAGGGCCAGCAGCACGCGCAGCAGGCTGGTGCCGATGTGCTGCCACAGGCTCGCGTCGACGTAGCCTTCCGCGCGCAGGCGTTGCAGGGCTTCGAAGAGCTGTTCGGGAGCCGGCAGGAACAGGGTGTCGACCCAGCCGAGATGGGTCGCCAGCCACCACAGGCCGGCGATGACGACCAGCGAACCGGCGGCGGCCCAGCGGCGGTCGATGTCCCTCGGGCACGCCTTGCGGACCACCTCCGGGAGTTTTGCGGCCAGCGCTTCAGTGGGCATGTTCCACCTCCGGTTGTTCAAGGAACTCGTCCAGCAATGCCTGGCGCAGGCGGGCGAATTCCGGGTCGGCCTTGATCGAGCGCACCGGTTCGCCGGCCGCGTAGCGCCGTGCGAAGTCCAGCGACAGGCGGCGGACGATGCGTGCCGGCGGGCCGTCCATCACCAGCAGGTCGGTGGCGAGGAACAGCGCCTCGTCGACGCTGTGGGTGATGAGGAACAGGCCCTTGCCGGTCTTGCGCCAGAGGTCGAGGGTCAGCACCTGCATGCGCTCGCGGGTCAGCGCGTCGAGGGCGCCGAAGGGTTCGTCGAGCAGGAGGAAATCCGGCTCCACCGCCAGCGCGCGGGCGAGGCCAAGACGCTGCCGCTGGCCGCCGGAAAGCTGGGAGATGCCGTAGTCGGCGTGGTCCTGCAGACCGACCAGCGCCAGCACCTCACGCGCCCGCGCCTCGCGTTCGACCTTGCCCAGGCCGCGGATGCGCAGGCCGAGGGCGACGTTTTCCAGCGCGCTCAGCCAGGGCATCAGGGCGTCATCCTGGAACACCACGCCGCGCTCGCCGCCGGGGCCTTCGAGGGTGCGCCCGTCGATCTGCACTCGGCCGCTGTCCGGCGCCTGGAAACCGGCCAGCACATTGAGCAGGCTGGACTTGCCGCAACCGGACGGACCGAGCACCACCAGCGATTCGCCCTTGGCCAGGCTCAGGTTCAGGTCGCGCAGCACCTGGCGCGTGCGCCCGTGCTGCTGGAAAGAGAGGCTCACGGCCTCGGCCGTCAGACGGCTCATGGATTCTGCCTCCGCAGGGTGAGAAGGAATGCTCGCGCTTCGCTCTTCGTAGGAGCGAGCTTGCTCGCGAACCGGACTGAGCTTCGGAGCCGGCCGGTGTTCGCGAGCAAGCTCGCTCCTACAAGGAAGAACTCAGCGCTGCCCCACCTGCACCGACTCCGCCTTGCGCACGTACTCCGCGCTGACATACGGCGAGTAGTCGTCGAGAACGGCGGGCACGCGCTTCTGCTCCTTGAGGAAGGCCGCGGTGCCGGCGATGTCCTTCGCCGTGCCGCCGCCGAGCAGGTTGCCGGACAGCTGTTCCCTGGCCTCCGGGAAGGCCGAGCCGGCCAGCAGTTCGGGGACATCCTTCGGATCGGCTCCGGTCAGCCGGGCGATCTTCTTCACCTGTTCGGAATCGGCGGTCCACTCGGCCTTGTGCGCGTTGTAGTCGGCGAAGGCGTCGAGACTGACCTTGGCGAATCTGGCGATGATTTCCGGGTGCTTCTCGGCGAAGTCCTTGCGCGCCACCCACACCTCGAAGGTCGGCGCGCCCCACTGGCCGACTTCCGCCGCATCGGTGAGTACCTTGCCGCTCTTCTTGATCTCGCCGAGGGCCGGCGACCAGACGAAGGCGCCGTCGATGTCGCCGCGACGCCAGGCGGCGGCGATCTCGGATGGATTGAGGTTGACCACCTTCACCTTGGCCGGGTCGATCTTCCAGTGCTTCAGCGCGCCCAGCAGGCTGTAGTGCGAGGTGGACACGAAGGGCGTGGCGATGGTCTTGCCAACCAGGTCCTCGGGCTTGTCGATCCTGCTGCCGTTGCGCACCACCAGCGCCTCGGCGGAGTTGATCTGCGCGGAGACGATGAAGGCGACGATAGGCAGGCCGCGTGAAGTGGCGGCAGCCAGCGGGCTGGAGCCGAGGTTGCCGAGCTGCACGTCGCCGGAGGCGATGGCGGCGATCACTTCCGCGCCGCTGTTGAAGCGGCGCCAGTCGAGCTTCTCGCCGATGGCCTTTTCATAGGTGCCGTCGGCCTGGGGAACCTTGGTCGGGTCGATGCCCGTCTGGTAGCCGAGGGTGATGTCGGCCTGGGCGGCGACGGTGCCGAACAGCGCCGCGGAAGCGGCAAGGCCGACGGCAACGCGGCGCAGGAATCGATTGCGGGACATGCTGAACTCCTCAGGGGCGACGGGTGCCGCCTCCTGAGCGAGGACGGACCACGGGACATAGTCGTAATGGGTGTCCGGTGGTCCGGTAAAATGAAGATTACAGTTATAAAAAATTAAGAGTAAATAATTTTTGGGAATTAATTTATGACGCGACGAAAGCCCCCGCAGGACCGAGGGGGGGACGCCCAGTCCTTGCTCGCGAAGCTTCTGGCGTCGCCAGCGTTCGCGAGCAAGCTCGCTCCTACGAAGAGCAGTGCCTCCTGTAGGAGCGAGCTTGCTCGCGAAGGCCTTTGCCCGCGACCTCGTGCGCTCAACCGCGCGGCTGCAACCCCTCCGCCACCGCCGCGCCGAACAGCCGCACCACCGGCAGCAGGCTGCCCAGCGCCTTCGGATGCACCAGCCAGAGTTCGATCTGCGGCTGGAAATCCTGCAGCGCCAGTACCTGCAGCGCCTCGCGATGGCGGCTGCGTTCGAGCACCGGCGCCGGCACCAGCCCGAGCCCGCGGCCTTCGGCGACCAGGCCGAGCTGCAGCTCGCTGCCGAAGGTTTCCAGGTTCACCTGCAGGTTCAGCCCCTGGTCGGCCAGCGTCCGCTGCAGGCCGGCGCGGAAGCCGCAGCCATCCGGGTTGAGCACCCAGCCGTGGCGGTAGCAGTCGGCCAGCCGCGTGGCATCGATCCCGCCGTCGCGCGCGGCGACCACGCGCAGGCGCATGCCGCCGAGCGCTTCGGCCTGCAGGCTGTCGGGGAACACCTTGCTCGGCGGGAACAGCGCCACGGCGGCATCCAGCTCGCCGTCCTGCATGCGCTCCAGCAACTGGCCACCCCAGCCGGTGGTCACCTGCGCGCGCAGCCCGGCGTAGTCGTCGCCCAGCCGGCGCAGGGCATCCGGCAGCACCAGCTCGCCGATGCTCTGCGGCACGCCGAGGCGCAGCACGCCGCTGGGCGGCGTGTCGCCGGCCACCAGTTCGCGCAGGCCGTCGACCTCGCGCAGCACCTGGCGGCACTGCTGGTAGACGCGCAGGCCGATCAGCGTCGGTTTCAGCGGCTTGGTGTTGCGGTCGAGCAGTTCCACGCCCAGCGACTCTTCCAGGCTCTGCACGCGGCGGGTGATGGCCGACTGGGTCAGTTGCAGGCTTTCCGCCGCCTGGCTGAGGGACTGGCAGCGGATTACCGCGACGAAGGCGTCGATATCGTCGATTTTCATGGCTATCCCGGCACTAGATGCAATCTACGCATATTAGCTTATATTCAAATTGCACTTCATGAATAAAGATCCTTTTGCTACCGTGATTTGCATCCCCGGCCACAAGGATTCGCGCCATGTCCGTCCCCCTCCGCTTCGACCGCCTGCGCGCCTTCATCGGCGACCTGGCGGCACTGATCGACACCCAACCCGACGAAGCAGCGCTGCTGCACAACGCCCGCCCGCTGCTCGCCGAACTGGTCCGCCACGACGACTGGCTGCCCGAGGCCTTCGCCCGGCCCGATCCCGAGCGCTACCAGCAGTACCTGCTGCACGTCGATTCGCGCCAGCGCTTCTCGGTGGTCAGCTTCGTCTGGGGCCCCGGCCAGCGCACGCCGGTCCACGACCACCGGGTCTGGGGCCTGATCGGCATGCTGCGCGGCGCGGAGTATTCGCAGCCGTTCGCCTTCGATGCCGACAGCCGCCTGCAGCCCACCGGCGAACCACATCGGCTGGAACCGGGCGAGGTGGAAGCGGTGTCGCCGCGTATCGGCGACATCCATCAGGTGAGCAACGCCTACAACGACCGCAGCTCGATCAGCATCCACGTCTACGGCGCTAACATCGGCGCCGTGCGCCGCGCCGTCTACACCGCCGAGGGTGGGGAGAAACCCTTCATCTCCGGCTATTCCAACAGCCTGTTGCCCAATCTCTGGAACCTGTCGAAAGAGAATCCGCAATGACCCGGTTCGCCCGCCGCACCTTCCACGATATCCGCGCCGCCCTGCTCGACAGCCGCGAGGTGGCGCTGGTCGACGTCCGCGAGGAGGATCCGTTCGCCCAGGCGCATCCGCTGTTCGCCGCCAACCTTCCGCTGTCGAAGCTGGAACTGGAGGTGTTCGCGCGGATTCCCCGGCGCGATACGGCGATCACCCTCTACGACGACGGCGAAGGCCTCGCCCAGATCGCCGCACAACGGCTGGTGGACTTCGGCTACCTCGACGTCGCCCTGCTCGACGGCTGCCTGGCCGGCTGGCGCGAGACCGGCGGCGGCACCCACGGGTTCTTCGTGATCTGACGCGGACAGGCGCTCAGCCGCCCTCCACCTGCGCCTGGGCCTCCGCCCGGGCGCGCCACTGCGGCAGGCCGATCAGCACCACGGCGCCGATGATCACCGCCATCGCCAGCGCCTCCGCCATGCCGATGTGCTCGCCGGCGAACATCACGCCGAGCAGCACCGCCACCGCCGGGTTGACGTAGGCGTAGCTGGTCGCCGCCGCCGGGCGCACGTGGTCGAGCAGGTACATGTAGGCGCTGAAGGCGACGATCGAGCCGAACACCACCAGGTAGGCCCAGGCCATCCAGCCGGCGAAGGTCGGCAGCTGGGTCATGCGCTCGCCGCTGAGCGCGCTGGCGAGCAGCAGCGCGGCGCCGCCGACGAGCATTTCCACCGCGCTGGCCATCGGCCCGGCGGGCAGCGGCAGGCGCCGGCTCCACACCGAGCCGAAGGCCCAGGCCGCGGCGGCGAACAGGATCAGCGCGGCGCCGGCCGGGCTGCCCTGCAGGTTGGAACCGAGGTTGAGCAGGAAGATGCCGCCGAGGCCCAAGGCGATGCCCGACCATTCCAGCACGGTGTTGCGCTGGCCGAAGAGCATGCCGAACAGCAGGGTGAACAGCGGCACCGTGGCGATCGCCAGCGCCGCTACGCCGGACGCCACGCCCCAGTGCTCGGCCACGGTCACGCCGCCGTTGCCGCAGCTGAGCAGGAGGATGCCGATCATCCCGCCGTTGACCCACTCCCGCGCCGTCGGCCAGGGCGCACCGCGCCAGCGCATCCAGGCGAACATCAGCGCGCCGGCAACGAGGAAGCGGCAGCCGGCCATCAGCATCGGCGGCCAGGATTCGACGCCGACGAGAATCGCCAGGTAGGTCGAGCCCCAGATGAAATACAGGGCGAAGAAGGCGGCGATCAGCGTCAGCGAGACGCGTGCGGGGGCGGACATGGGGGCGGGCTCGGCAGGCAGAGGGGAAGGTCCATTCTAGGAGCCGACAGTGGAGGGGGTAAGGAACAGCCAGGGTGCAAGGGAGCGGAACACTTTTGCTGGCGCATCCGCCTCCTACAGGTTCGTGCCCGCGTAGGGTGCATAACGCGCCAGCGTTATCCACCGCCGTCTGGGCACGGGAACGATAAGAAATCCGCCTCGCGCTTTCGTAGGAGCGCGCCATGCGCGCGACATCCCGGCGGGTCGCGGGCATGGCCCGCTCCTACGGGTTCACGTCCCGCGTAGGGTGCATGACGCGGGCGCGTCAGGAAGCCAACCGCACCGGAATCCGCCGATTGCCGAAATGCCCCGCGCGGCTGTCGAAGTGACCCACCAGCCGGCTGCCGCAATCCGGACAGCAGCCGTCCTCGCCCAGCCGGTAATCGACGATGGCGTAGTAGTTGCGCACGATCAGCGGCGCCTTGCACTGCGCGCAGTAGGTGGTCGCGCCTTCCAGGTCGACCACGTTGCCCACGTACACATGCTGCAAACCCTCGTCCAACGCGATGCGGCGGGCGCGCAGCAGCGTCTCGTGCGGCGTGCGCGAACGGTCGGTGAGCTTGAAGTCCGGGTGGAAGGCGGTGAAGTGCAGCGGCACCTGCGGCGACAGCTCGCGGGCGACCCAGCGCGACAGCGCGGTGATTTCCGCGTCGCTGTCGTTGGCGTCCGGGATCAGCAGGGTGGTGATCTCCAGCCAGGTGTCGGTCTCGTGGTGGATGAACTGCAGGGTGTCGAGCACCGGCGCCAGGTGCGCGCCGCAGAACCTGGTATAGAAGTCCTCGGTGAAGCCCTTGAGGTCGACGTTGGCCGCGTCCATCGCCGCATAGAATTCCCCGCGCGCGCTGCGGCCGATGTAGCCGGCGGTCACCGCCACGCTGTGCACGCCGAGCTTGCGGCATTCCGCTGCGATGTCGATGGCGTATTCGGCGAAGATCACCGGGTCGTTGTAGGTGAAGGCCACGCTCGCCGCACCCACCTCGCGGGCGGCGCGGGCGATGGCGTCGGGCGCGGCGGAGTCCATCAGGCGGTCCATGTCGCGGGACTTGGAGATGTCCCAGTTCTGGCAGAACTTGCACGCCAGGTTGCAGCCGGCGGTGCCGAAGGACAGCACGCTGGAGCCCGGCAGGAAGTGGTTGAGCGGCTTCTTCTCGATGGGGTCGATGCAGAAGCCGGAACTGCGCCCGTAGGTGGTCAGCACCACCTGGTCGCCCTCGCGCATGCGCACGAAGCAGGCCGCGCGCTGCCCGTCATGCAGCTTGCATTCGCGCGGGCAGAGGTCGCACTGGATACGGCCATCCTCCAGCGCATGCCACCAACGGCCGGGATGGTTCATGGATCACCTCGCACCGCCCGCGAGCGGGCGGTCCAGTCAAAGGACATCGCTCCTTTCATGATGCGCCCAGACGCGGTACAGGCCCAGTTGCATGTCGGCCGGCCAGTAACTCAGCCCGGCCTTCTGCAACAGCTGCTGGAGGAACTCGCGCGGGTCCGGCAACTGTTGCCATACCTGCGGCAGGAAGGTCGAGCGCTGGCCGCCGCCTTCCAGCACCACGCCGTGCACGCCCGGCTCGATCAGCTCCAGCGCGCTGTCCACGTCGGGGCAGGCGCGGTAGTGGATCGGGCTGAGCAGCGAAACCTCCAGCCGGGTCTCCGCCCACTCCGCCTCGCTCAGCGGCAGGAAGCGCGGGTCCTCGGTCGCGGCGGCGCGGGCGTTGGCCCGCACGTCCTCGCGCAGCGAGCGCTCCGGCACCAGCCGGCCGATGCAGCCGCGCAGCTGGCCTTCCAGGGTCAGGGTGACGAAGCAGGCGCCCGGCTCATCCAGCAGTTGATGCTCGGCCGGGGCGGCGAAGCGCGCCAGACCCAGGCACTCGTCGATGGCGTCGCGCGCCTGGCCGAGCAGCGCACGCCCCAGCGCCTGGCGATCGACGTCCGGTTCGAGGCGCTGGACGGCCGGCGCTTCGCTGAAGGCGAACGAGGCATAGCCGACCACCCGCGAATGATCGCCGGCGGTGTCGCCGGAATTGCGCAGGTCGAGCAGATGCGGCGTCAGCTGGTGGCGCCGGGCGCTGAGCAGCAGCGCGTTGATGCCGGTGGCGCCGCAGGCCTGCTCGTGATCGAGATCGGCCTGCAGCTGCATGACGTGCTCGGCGCTGCCCGCATCGATGCGCCGGGCCTGCTGGTACTCCAGGTAGTGCGACAGGTCGGAACTGACCACGATCAGCGTCTCCGGCCCGCCCCACAGTTCGTCCAGCAGCGCGGCGACGACCTTCGGCTCGACCAGCCCGAGGGTCAGCGGGACGATGCGGAAGTCCTCCAGCACCGTCTGCAGGAACGGCAGCTGCACCTCCAGCGCGTGCTCGAAGGCATGGGCGCGGTCGTCGACCAGCACGCCCGGCAGCGCCGCCAGCCGGGCGACGGCCTCGACGTCCACCTCGACCCGCCCGAGCGGCGTGTCGAAGGCCGAGGCGGCCGGCAGCGCCGCACCCTCGAAGGCCACCCGGTGGCTCGGCCCGAGCAGCAGCACACGGCGCACCACGTCGCGCAGCGGCGCCAGCTGCGCATAGCCCTGGGCGGCGATGGGGCCGGAGTAGACGTAGCCCGCGTGGGGCACGATCAGCGCCTTGGGCGGCGCGCCGGACGGGGCGTCGGCGTGATCCAGCATCTGCCGCAACTGGGCGGCGAGGGCGTGGGGTTCTCCGGGATAGAAGAAGCCGGCAACGGCGGCCGGGCGGATGCTCTGGAGGGACATGGCAGGAGCCCGCAACAACGATGGGACTCATCAAGTATAGGAAGCCACACCCCCGCTCCCCTTGAGCCATGCCACCGCCTGGCCGATGCGCGGCGGGTAGCGGACGAACGGCAGCGCGCCCAGACAGCGCAGTGCGCTTTTCGTAGGAGCCAGCTTGCTGGCGATCATCCATCTCTGCCGGCTGCCCGGTGGTTGCCGGTAACTCCGGATTCGCCAGCAAGCTGGCTCCTACAGGTCAGGAATTCCGGGACATTCCGGCGCCCTATGGACGAAAAAAAGGCGGTACCGCGTGCACGGTACCGCCTGAAGTCACGGAGTTGCTTTACATCGCGAGGACGGCCAATGGCCGCCTCGGGTATTGGATTACCTTTCGAGGATCGCGGTCACACCCTGGCCGCCCGCCGCGCAGATGGAGATCAGCCCGCGCCCCTGTTCCGCCATGGACAGCAGCTTCGCCAGGTTGGCGACGATCCGCGCGCCGGTGGCGGCGAAGGGGTGGCCGGCCGCCAGCGAGCCGCCCTTGACGTTGAGCTTCGCCCGGTCG
This sequence comes from Pseudomonas jinjuensis, assembly GCF_900103845.1. GTDB lineage: Bacteria > Pseudomonadota > Gammaproteobacteria > Pseudomonadales > Pseudomonadaceae > Pseudomonas > Pseudomonas jinjuensis. The sequence goes on along the minus strand of NZ_FNIJ01000007.1, from coordinate 114,668 downwards.
ATGGCGCCCAGCGGCTGCTCCAGGCCGAGGCGCGTGCGGCAGTAGTCGGCGTCCTCCCAGGCCTTGAGGGTGCACAGCACCTGGGCGGCGAAGGCTTCGTGGATTTCGTAGTAGTCGAAGTCCTGCAGGCTCAGGCCGTTGCGCGCCAGCAGGCGCGGCACGGCGTAGACCGGCGCCATCAGCAGGCCCTCGGCGCCGCTGACGTAGTCCACCGCCGCCGCCTCGCCGTCGCGCAGCCAGGCGAGGATCGGCAGGTCGCGCGCCTTCGCCCATTCCTCGCTGGCCAGCAGCACCACCGCGGCGCCATCGGTGAGCGGCGTGGAGTTGCCGGCGGTCAGCGTGCCCCGCGCGCTGTGGTCGAACGCCGGCCTGAGCGCGGCGAGCTTGCCCAGGTCGATGTCCGGGCGCAGGTTCTGGTCGCGGTTGAGGCCGCGGAACGGCGTCATCAGGTCGTTCTGCCAGCCCTCGGCGTAGGCGGCGGCCAGCTTGAGGTGGCTTTCGTAGGCGAGGCGGTCCTGCTCGTCGCGGGGAATCTTCCACTCCTGCGCCATCAGCTCGCAGTGCTCGCCCATCGACTTGCCGGTGCGCGGCTCGCCGTTGCGCGGGATGTGCGGTTTCAGATGCCACGGACGCATCTGCAGCAACGCCCGCAGCTTGTCGCCGGTGGTCTTCGCCCGGTTGGCCGCCAGCAGGATCCTGCGCAGCCCCTCGTCGACGCCGATCGGCGCGTCGGAGGTGGTATCCACGCCGCCGGCGATGCCGCAGTCGATCTGCCCGAGGGCGATCTTGTTGGCCACCAGGATCGCCGCTTCCAGCCCGGTGCCACAGGCCTGCTGCACGTCGTAGGCCGGCGTCTGCGGCGACAGGCGCGAGCCGAGCACGCATTCGCGGGTCAGGTTGAAGTCGCGGGAGTGCTTGAGCACCGCGCCGGCGACCACCTCGCCGAGGCGCTCGCCGTGCAGCCGGTAGCGCTCCACCAGGCCGTCCAGCGCGGAGGTCAGCATCTCCTGGTTGCTCGCCGTGGCGTAGACGGTGTTGGAGCGGGCGAAGGGAATACGGTTGCCGCCGACGATGGCGACCCGGCGCGGCTCGGTCATGCAGGACTCCTTGGATGGCGCGGGTGGGGGCACAGGCTAACCTTAGCCCGTTCGCGCGGCGCGGGCGTGGATCGATCCGAACCGCCGGCGCCGTCCCATGGTCAGCTGTTCCAGTACCCACGAGGTTGCTTCATGACCGATCGCTACATGACATTCGCCAACTCCCGCGTCGGCCGCCGCCTGGTCGGCGCCGTCGGCCTGCCCGCCCCGGTGCGCCTGGAGCGCTGGCGTTCCGGCCGCAACCGTCCGCTGGAGGGCGCGCTGCTGGTCGGCGGACGCGGCGGGCTGCTCGATACGGCGCTGTCCATCGCCCCGCGCCTGACCGACAGCCTGTTCACCCCCGCCGAAGGCCAGCCCGGCCTGGCGCCGTGGACCGGCCAGAAGCTCAAGGCGCTGCTGTTCGATGCCAGCGGGCTGAGCCGTTTCGAGGACCTCGCCGAACTGCGCGCTTTCTTCCAGCCGGCGCTGAAGAGCCTGGAAACCTGCCCGCACCTGGTGATCCTCGGCCGCCCGCCGGAAGCCCTCGACGACCCGCTGGCGGCCAGCGTGCAGCGCAGCCTGGAAGGCTTCATGCGCTCGCTGGGCAAGGAAGTCCGCCACGGCGGCACCGTGCAGCTGATCCGCGTCGGCGCCGGTGCCGAGGACCAGCTGGAAGGCGCGCTGCGCTTCTTCCTCTCGCCGAAGAGCGCCTACATCTCCGGGCAGGTCATGCAGCTGTCGCCCTGCGCCGCGCAGGTCACCGACTGGAGCCGGCCGCTGGCCGGCAGGCATGCGGTGGTCACCGGCGCCGCCCGCGGCATCGGCGCGGCCATCGCGGAAACCCTGGCGCGCGACGGCGCCATGGTCACCCTGCTCGACGTGCCGCAGGCACAGGACGAACTCGACGCCCTCGCCGCGCGCCTGGGCGGACGTGGCGTGGCGCTGGACATCGGTGCGGCGGATGCTGGCGAGAAGCTGGTGGAGGCGCTGCCGGAAGGCGTCGACATCCTCGTGCACAACGCCGGCATCACCCGCGACAAGACCCTGGCGAAGATGAGCGAGGAATTCTGGGACTCGGTGATCGCCGTCAACCTGCAGGCCCCGCAGGTACTGACCCAGGCGCTGCTCGACGCCGGCCGGCTGCACGACGACGGACGTGTGGTGCTGATGGCCTCGGTCAGCGGCATCGCCGGCAACTTCGGCCAGACCAACTACGCCACCAGCAAGGCCGGGCTGATCGGCCTGGCCGAGGCCTGGGCGCCAGCGCTGGCCGGACGCGGCATCAGCATCAACGCCATCGCACCGGGCTTCATCGAGACGCGGATGACCGCCGCCATGCCGCTGACCTACCGCGAGGCCGGCCGGCGGATGAATGCCATGGGCCAGGGCGGCCTGCCGCAGGACGTCGCCGAGGCAGTCGCCTGGCTGGCGCAGCCGGGGTCCGGGGCGGTGACGGGACAGGTGTTGCGGGTGTGTGGGTTGAGTGTGTTGGGGGCTTGAGGGAACAGGCAATCACGAGGCCACAGGAATCCTCCCGCGCCTCCTGAACTCCACCGGCGTCTCCCCCGCCCAGCGCTTGAACGCCCGGTAGAAGGTGCTCGGCTCGGAAAAACCGGTGCGCTCGACTATCACCTGGATGCGCTCGTCGGTCTCCAGCAGGAGTTGCATGGCCAGTTGCGAGCGGTAGTCGGTGAGCAGGTCGTTGAAGCCGACCCCGGCCTTGGCCAGGGCGTCGCGCAGGCGCCGCACGGTCATGCCGAGGCGGTCGGCGACACGTTCGAGGGTGGCGCCGCCGTTGACCAGCAGTTCGCCGATCAGCTCGCGCACCTGGCAGACCAGGTCGGTGTTGCGGCCGGGTGGATCGATGCAGCTCCCCAGCGCATCGACCGTCAGGCGCACAGGCGCCCCAGTGTCAGTCAATTCATACATGGCGTTTTTTCTTGTTATCCATGAGCCGGCCATCTTAGGGCAGCTTCCGACAACCACTCAAGATAGTACGCAAGTGCTGGTAGGAAAGTTCACCGTACTGACATACCCTCCGGCCAAGCCCGCGCAAGGAGAAGTCCGATGTCCACCGAATGGATCGACCTGCCCACTCCGCCCGCCCTGCCCGGCCTGTTCGCCAAAGCAGCCGTGCGCCGCGGCATGCGTGGCCGCCAGTTGCCCGGCCACGGCCTGCGCAGCCAGGTTAGGGTGGACCCGCAGCATCTGGAGCGCTACCGGCAGGTCTGCGGTTTCGCCGACGACCACCTGCTGCCGCCGACCTACCCGCACATCCTCGCCTTCCCCCTGCAGATGGCGCTGCTCACCGAGGAACGCTTCCCCTTCCCGCTGCTCGGCCTGGTGCACCTGGAAAACCGCATCCGCGTGGTCCGGCCGCTCGGCGGGCTCGCCAGCGCCGAGGTCAGCGTGCGCGTGGACGACCTGCAGCCGCACGCCAAGGGGGTTACCTTCAGCATCCTCACCCAGTTGCACGACCCGCTCGGCCTGCTCTGGGAAGGCGACAGCCGCGTGCTGTTCCGCGGCCTGCAGATCGAGGGCGCGGCGCCAAGTCGCGAGGAAGAGGACGCCCTGCCGCTGGCCCTGCTCGACCGCTGGGACGCGCCGGAAGACATCGGCCGCCGCTACGCGCGGGTGTCCGGCGACTACAACCCGATCCACCTGTCCGCCGCCAGCGCGAAACTGTTCGGCTTCCCGCAGGCCATCGCCCACGGCCTGTGGAACAAGGCGCGCAGCCTGGCGGCGCTGCAGCCGCAGTTGCCCAGGGCCGGCTACCAGGTCGAGGCGCGCTTCCGGAAACCGGTGCTGCTGCCCACCAGCCTGACCCTGCTGGCCAGCGCCCCCGGGCCTGACGGGCAGTTCAGCCTGGTCGGCAAGGAGGATCTGCCGCACATGGCCGGCAGCTGGCGAACCCTTGATGCCTGAGCCGCGAAGGCCGAAGCTAGGGGCCGAATCAGGAGTCCCACGATGAACCTCAGCGAACTCACCGCGCGCCTGCACGCGATCCGCGACCACAACGACTGGAAGCGCTTCCACAGCCCGAAGAACCTGGCGATGGCCGCCAGCGTGGAAATGGCCGAACTGGTGGAAATCTTCCAGTGGCTGGGCGAGGACGAATCCCGCCGCCTGCCGCCCGACCAACTGGAGCACGCCGGCCAGGAGGTCGGCGACATCGTCCTCTACCTGCTGCTGCTCTGCGCGGAACTGGGCATCGACATGGAACAGGTGGTGCGCGCCAAGCTGGCCGACAGCGAACGGCGGTTCCGCCCATGAGCGACCGCCATTTCGACGAACTGGCGACGCGCTTCGCCGAGAAGATCTACGGCGGCGCCAAAGGCGCGATCCGCCTCGCCGTGCTCCAGGCCGACCTCGCCGAGGCGCTGCCGGAGCGGCCGCTGCGGGTGCTCGACGTCGGCGCCGGGCTCGGCCACATGTCGCTGTGGCTGGCCGGGCGCGGCCATCAGGTGACCCTCGCCGAACCCGCCGAACCCATGCTCGCAGGCGCCCGCCGGCAGTTCGCCGAGGCCGGCCAGCAGGCGACCTTCATCCAGGCGCCGTGGCAGGAACTGCTTGGCCAGCTCGACCAGCCCTACGACCTGGTGGTCTGCCACGCGGTGCTGGAATGGCTGGCCGAACCCCAGGCGATCCTCCCGGTGCTGCGCCAGCTCACCCGCCGCGACGGCCTGCTGTCGCTGGCCTTCTACAACCGCGACGCGCTGATCTACCGCAACCTGCTCAAGGGCCACTTCCGCAAGCTGCGCAAGCATCGCTTCGCCGGCGAGGGACAGAGCCTCACCCCGCAGCGGCCGCTCGACCCGCGCGAGCTGGAAGCGGCCATGACCGGCGCCTGGCGCATCGAGGCGCGCAGCGGCGTGCGGGTGTTCCACGACTACATGCCGGTGGAATTCCAGAGCAGGGCCGAGCCGCTGGACCTGCTGGAGATGGAGGTGGAATACCGCCGCCATCCGGCCTTCGCCAATCTCGGCCGCTACCTGCACTGGCTGTGCCGGCCAGTGGATTAGGCGCAGAATCGGAAGAAGTCTTCCGTCCGCGAGAGTGCGCCATGCCTCGCCTGATCCTCCTGCCGCTGCTTGCCGCCCTGGCCGCCTGCCAGGCCGGCAATCCCTACACCGCCACCGCCCTGCCCTATCCGCCGGCGCCACCGTCGGCAGCCAATCCCGGGCTCGACCCCGGCAGCTATCCCGCCGCGCCGCTGGACTACGGCCGCTATCGCTCGTGGAACTGGAGCGGCGCCACGGAGGCGGCCGGCGCCTACGGCACGCCGCTGCAGGACGCGGTGAGCCAGCAGCTCGACCGCGTCGGCCTGCGCCCGGCGCGCCCCGGCAACGCGCCGGACCTGCGCGTCGACGCACGCCTGAGCAGCGAGATGCGCACCCGCCAGGTCACCGACTACTACGGCGCGTCCTACGGCTACTACGGCTGGCACGATCCCTGGTACGGCTACGGCGCGGCCTTCCCGGTCACCCGTACCTACGTCGTGCAGGTCGGCGTGCTGCGCATCGAGATGATCGATGCCCGCAATGGCCAGCGCGTCTGGAGCGGCAGCGCGGAATTCGACGCCGGCGGCAGCCAGAAGGAGCAGTCCGACGGCCTGCACGAAGCAGCCCGCCAGGCGCTCGCCGGCTATCCGCCGTACTGAAATCCGCTGTCCACAATTCCGGACAGGAATCTGCGCGCCAGGGCCCCTGCGTTGATACGAATCACTTGCGTTCGGCCAGGGTCTGCGTTTCGATGGAACTCTCTATCTTGAGGACCGCGATCATGATCCGCCGCTTGTTACTGCTAGGCCTGGTACTCAGCCTCGCAGCCTGCGAAACCATCAGCGTGAACCGGGACTACGACAAGAGCCGCGACTTCGCCGCCTACCGCACCTGGACCTGGGCGCAACCGCCCTTCGAATACAAGCCCGACGATCCGCGGATCAAGAGCGACATCACCGAACAGCGCATCCGCGACGCCGTCGCCAGCCAGCTCGACCAGCGCGGCCTGCGCCCGGCGGCGTCCGGCTCCGCCGCCGACCTGAAGGCGCGTGCCTACCTGATCGTCGACCAGCGCCAGGACCAGTACACCAGCAGCTACGGCGGCTGGTACGGCTGGGGTGGCGGTTGCTGCGGCGGCTACTGGGGCGCGCCCTACGTCGAGTCGCGCACCGTCTACTACAACGTCGCCACCATCCAGATCGACCTGCTCGACGGCAAGGACGGCAAGCTGGTCTGGCGCGGCAGCGGCGCGAAGACGGTGTACAAGACCAGCCCGAATCCGGCCGAGCGCGAAGCGGAAATCCGCGAAGCCGTGCAGAAGGTGCTCGCCCAGTACCCGCCACACTGATGAAGGAACGCCTGTGGAAAAACCCGCACTGACGCATCGACCCGCCACGGCCGGCGACCTCGACGAGGTGGTCGGCTTTCCCCAGGACCGCGACGAACTCTTCTACGCCTACCCCAAGGCGAGCTGGCCGCTGACCGTCGGCCAGCTCGCCGCCGCCCTGGCCGAACGCCGGGAAAGCACCGTCGCCCTGCTCGACGGACGCATCGCTGGCTTCGCCAACTTCTACCAGTGGAATCCCGGCGAAAGCTGCGCCCTCGGCAACATGCTGGTCGCGCCCTGGGCGCGCGGGCATGGCGTGGCGCAGTACCTGGTCGGCGTGATGGAAGGGCTGGCCCGCGAGCGCTACCGCGCGCGGGCGATGAAGATCTCCTGCTTCAACGCCAACGCCGCCGGCCTGTTGCTCTACACTCGGCTGGGATACCGGCCGTTCGGCATCGTCGAGCGCAGCGACCCGCAAGGCCATCGGGTCGCCCTGGTGCAACTGGAGAAACCCCTTTGAGTGAGCCGCAGCGCGTACTGATCGTGGTCAACAGCGGACCGAGCACCCCGGCCCGCTGCGCCGCGCCCTTCTACACCGCCACCCTGCTGGCCTGCATGGACGCCGAGGTGACCATCTTCCTCAGCGGCGAAGGCATCCGCCTGGCCCGCCAGGACGTGGTCGACAACCTCTACGCGGCCGAGGGCGGCGAGCCGATCAGCCACTTCATCCAGCAGGCCAAGGAAGCCGGCGTGCGCCTGCTGATGTGCCGCGCGCCGGGCGTGCCGATCGACGAAGAGGCGCTGATCGAGGAGCTCGACGAGATCGCCAGCGGCGGCGAGCTGGCGCGGATGATCCTCGAATACGACCGGGTGCTGACGCTGTGAAGCTCGGCCGCCTGGAGTTCCCCGAGGAGCTGCTCTACGCCCCGGCGTACAACCTCTGGCTGCGCAGGGAGGGCGACGGCAGCCTGACCCTCGGCCTGACGTCCTACGGCTGCGCGCTGTACGGGCAGATCTTCGCCTTCACCCCGAAGCGCGACGGCTGGCACATCGACAAGGACCGCGGCTTCGGCGTGGTGGAATTCGCCAAGGCCGCCTCCTCCGCCCGCAGCCCGCTGGCCGGCACCGTGCTGGTGAGCAACGACGCGGTGGTGCGCCGCCCCGGCCTGATCAACCAGGACTGCTACGGCGAAGGCTGGATGATCCGCCTGAAGCCGGACGACTGGCCCGCCGCCCGCGGCGAACTGCTCCAGGGCCAGGCCGCGCTGGACGCCTTCGCCGAACGCATGCGCCTGGACGCCTTCGACCCCGACGACGACGGCGTCCAGGCCCTCAGAACCTGAACCCAACCCTGCCGGAGGAATCGCGCGATGAACCGCCGCCTCTTCCTGCTGTTCCTGCTCGCCCTGCTCGGCGCCTGCGCCACTCCGCGCGACACGCCGCTGCAACCCGGCTTCGTCTACCTCGACCAGGTGCTGACCTCGGCGATCTACGATGTGCGCTACTACAACGGCGACAACTTCGTCGGCCGCCGCATCGACGGCTACGAGGAGGAGCGGGTGATCCTCAGCCGCCCCGCCGCCACCGCCCTCGCCGCCGCCGAATTCGACCTGCGCCGGCAGGGGCTGCGCTTCAAGATCTTCGACGGCTATCGCCCGCAGCGGGCGGTGAACGACTTCCAGCGCTGGGCGGCCGATCCCGGCGACACGCAGATGAAGAGCCGTTTCTACCCGGACGTGGACAAACGCGACCTGTTCCGCCTCGGCTACATCGCCCAGAAGTCCGGCCACTCCCGCGGCAGCACGGTGGATCTCACCCTGGTCGACGGCAGCGGCAGGGAACTGGACATGGGCAGTCCGTTCGACTTCTTCGGCCCCATCTCCCACCACGACACTTCGCTGATCACCCCGGCCCAGGCGCAGAACCGCGAAACCCTGCGCAACCTGATGACCCGCCACGGCTTCGAGCCCTACGCGGAAGAGTGGTGGCACTACACCCTGCGCAACGAGCCGTTCCCGGACAGCTATTTCGATTTTCCGGTGGAGTGATGTTGGCGGCGGATGGGCGGTCGTGGTGGATCGGGCCGCTCTTCGTAGGAGCGAGCTTGCTCGCGATCCGGTGTTTCCCCTGATGACGGGGTGCCGGTCGAAACCATGGATCGCGAGCAAGCTCGCTCCTACGAAAAGCATGCGTTTCCGTAGGGTGGATGAGGCTTCTTTCATCCACCACCTGCCCTATTCAGCGCTGGATGATCACATAGGTCTTGCGCACCGTTTCCTGGATATCCCACACCCCCAGGCTGTTCTCCGGCAGCAGGAAGGCATCGCCGGCGGCGAAGGCGATGGGCTCGCCGCCGTCCGGGGTGAAGGTGCCGCGGCCAGCGATGAAGTGGCAGAACTCCTGCTCGACGATCTGCCGGCGGAAGCGGCCGGGCGAGCATTCCCAGATGCCGGTTTCGACCTGGTCCGGCCGCTCCACGGCCTCCACGCGCGTCATCGGCACCGGCTCGCCGACCGGGACGGCAACCGCAGCGGCTTCGCCAAGCGCGGCGTTGGTGGTGTTCTTCAGGTGGGTGATGTTCATTCGGGACTCCAGGGTGGGTTGGTTTCTTCTCGTGGCGCTCAGCCGACCATCAGGCCTTCCATGGTCGCCGCCAGTTTCTCCGCGAGGCGGCGGCGCCACGGCGGGCTGGCGGGATTAGCCAGCACGTCGTCCTCATGCACGAAGCTGCGGATGATCGCGTTGTAGCCGAGCCAGCGGCACGGCTCCGGCTCCCAGCGGCGCAGGCTGGCTTCCAGTGGGCGGTCGTGGATGACCCAGGGCTGGCGGGTGAGCAGGCTTTCGCGGCCGAGGATCAGGTCGGCCAGGGTGCGGCCGGCGAGGTTGGTCGCGCCAACGCCCTCGCCGCCATAGCCGCCGGACAGGGCGATGCCGTTGCGCCGGTCGACCAGCATATGTGGATGGAAGCGCCGCGACATGCCGAGGTTGCCGCCCCAGGTGTGGGTGATGCGTGCGTCCTTGAGTTGCGGGAACAGCTCGCCGAACAGATAGCGGCGCAACTCCACTTCATCATCGGTCAGGCTGAAGTCGGTGCGCAGCTTGCCGCCGAATCGGTAGCCGCCGCGGGCGCCGAAGGCCAGGCGGTTGTCCAGGGTGCGCTGGCCGTAGGTGACCTGGCGGCTGTTCTCGCTGAAGGCCTGGCCGCGTTCCAGGCCGATCTCGGCCCAGACCGACTCCGGCAGCGGCTCGGTGGCGACCAGCAGGCTCTGCACCGGCAACTGGTAGTTGCCCAGCGGCGGCAGGCTGGCGGCATAGCCTTCCACCGCCGGCACCACCCATTGCGCGCGCAGTTCGCCCCTTTCGGTGCGCAGCAGGCCGGGCTGCCAGTGGCTGACGCGGCTTTTCTCGAAGACTTGTACGCCCAGGCGTTCGACGGCAGAGGCCAGGGCGCGGGCCAGCCGGGCCGGCTGGATGGTCGCGCAATGCGGCGTGTACAGCGCACCGAGCGCGCCCTCGATGCGCAGCTGGCCGCTCAGCTCGGCCGGCGTCAGCCAGCGGTAGTCGGCCTCGCCCAGGCCCTCGGCACGCAGTTCCGCGAGGTATTCGCGCAGCCGCCGCGCCTGTTCCGGATAGCGCGCGGCGCAGTACAGCACGCCGCCCTTGCGGTAGTCGCAGTCGATGGATTCGCGCTGCAGCACCTGCGCGACCTCGTCCGGAATGTCGTGCAGCAGGCCGTAGGACTCGATGCGCCGCTCGCGGGGCAGCCCGGCGAGCAGGCGGTCTTCACCCAGCAGGTTGCCCATCAGCCAGCCGCCGTTGCGCCCCGAGGCGCCGAAGCCGGCGGTTTCCGCCTCGACGATGGCGATGTTCAGCTGCGGCGCCTGGGTCTTCAGGTAGTAGGCCGTCCACAGCCCGGTATAACCGGCGCCGACGATCGCCACGTCGACCTCCAGCGCGCCTTCCAGGGACGGGCGCGGGACCAGGTCGTCGTCCAGTTGATTCATCCACAAGCTGATATGACGCCATGCCGACATGGGCGACTCCGGAAACGGGTGGTAGGAATGACGGCAAGGCTAGAAGGGCACGGACCTTCTGTCGTGCGCGCGGGTACGCGGAGAAAAACGCCGGCTCAGCCTTTCAGCTGGCGCATGTACTCGCGCGGCGACTTGCCGGTGTGCTGGCGGAAGCAGCGGTAGAAGGCCGAGAGCGAATTGAAGCCGGCGGCAAAGGCCATCTCGTCGATGCGTTCGGGCAGCGGCGGGCGCAACTGCTCCAGCAGGTGGCGCAGGCGCGTCTGGTTCACGTACTGGTAGAAGCTCAGTCCCATCACCTGGTTGAGCAGGTAGGAAATCTGGTTGCGCGTGTAGCCGGTGGCGCTGGCCACCTGCGACAGGTCGAGGTCGGGCGCGAGATAGGGCTGCGCCTTGCGGAAATAGTCTTCAAGGTCGTTCGCCAGCTGACTGAGTTGCCGGGCGGAAAGCCCCAATCGGCTGGTCGCCGAGCGGGTATCGCTGACCTGCTGGCGCTGCCCGCTGCCTTCGCGGACCAGCGAGGCGTACTCGTTGATCCGCCAGATCAGCCCGTCGCGCACAGTGATCGCTTCGCTGGAATGGAACACCGCGAGGCTGCCGCCGAAGGTGATCGCCGTGCGGTACTGGATGAAGGCGGTGTCGCCGTCCACGCGGACGCGGTCGATATGGTCGAGGAATTCGTCCTGCCGGCTGGGCATGGTCGCCTTCACGTAGTCGCGCAGGTCGGCCAGGCCCATCCGCAGGTTCTGGAAATAGTCGTTGTACTCCACCTCGGGATGGTAGAGCGCGAGCGCCGCCTCGAGGTCGCGGCGCTTCCAGCTGTGGTGGTAGCGCAGCACGACTTCGCGGGTGCTTTCGGTGAGGTGGCTGTCCGCCGCGGGGGATTCGTTTGGCTGCATGGCTGCCGATGATGCCGCAGCGGCTGGCGGCGGAACAGGGGAGGCCGGTTCTTCTCTGCGGACCCGCAGACAACCGGCGCCCCTCCCCATCCTCCGCCGATCAGGTTAATTCTTGCGCAACGCGGCCACCGGTCGCCCGCTTCGAATGTGCGTCACGCCAGGAACCAGAACAATGAAAAGCACCGCCCCGCTGCTCCGCACCCTCGCCATCGCGATCTCCCTTTCCGCCGGCGCCGCCCAGGCCGAAACGGTGAAGATCTACAACTGGTCCGAATACATCGCCCCGGAAACCCTGCCGAACTTCAGCAAGGAGACCGGCATCCAGACCAGCTACGACGTCTACGACAGCAACGAGACGCTGGACGGCAAGCTGATGACCGGCAAGTCCGGCTACGACATCGTGGTGCCGTCCAACCACTTCATGGCCAAGCAGATCCAGGCCGGCGCGCTGAAGAAGCTGGACAAGAGCCAGCTGCCGAACTGGAAGAACCTCAACCCGGTGCTGATGAAGGCGCTGGAGGTCAACGATCCCGGCAACGAACACGGCTTCCCCTATCTGTGGGGCACCACCGGCATCGGCTACAACCCGGCGAAAGTGAAGGCCGCGCTGGGCGACGACGCGCCACTGGATTCCTGGGATGTGTTCTTCAAGCCGGAGTACATGGAGAAACTCAGCAAGTGCGGCGTCGCCGTACTGGACAACGGCCCCGAGCTGCTGCCGATCACCCTCAACTACCTGGGGCTGCCGCACCACAGCAAGAACTCGGCGGACTACAGGAAGGCCGAAGAGGCGCTGGCGAAGGTCCGCCCGTACATCCGCTACTTCCATTCCTCGAAGTACATCAGCGATCTGGCCAATGGCGAAATCTGCATGGCGGTCGGCTTCTCCGGCGACGTGCTGCAGGCCGCCGCCCGCGCGAAGGAAGCGAACAACGGCGTGGAAATCCGCTACTCGACACCGAAGGAAGGCTCGCCACTGTGGTTCGACATGGTCGCCATGCCGGCCGACGCACCCGACGAGAAGGCCGGCTACGCCTTCATGAACTACCTGCTGCGCCCGGACGTGATGGCCGGCATCAGCAACTCGGTGCACTACGCCAACGGCAACCTGGCGGCCGACCCGCTGGTGGACGCAGCGATCAAGGCCGACCCGGCGATCTACCCGCCGGAGGACAAGATGGCCAGGCTGTTCGCCCTCGAAGCCATGCCGCTGAAGATCGACCGCGTGCGCACGCGCACCTGGAACACCATCAAGACCGGCAAGTAGGTCCGCCGCTACTGGCTGGGCGCCCGCACACCCTGGCGCTCGGCCACCGCGCGCAGGGTGCGCAGCGTTTCCAGCGGCGCATCCACCACGAAGCTGTTGGACAGCCAGGACGGCACGCTGCCGCCGGGCTCGCCGCGCATCTCGTAGCTCACCTCGGTCAGGTTCTGTCCCTTCGGCACCAGCTTCCAGTGCCCGGCCAGCTCTGGCACGCGAATAACTCCCTGCACTGGCGGGAGGTAGTCCGGGACACCATTCAAGTCCCGCACCATTCCGCCATCGTCGGTACGCCAGGTGTTGACGTGGATGACCAGATCGCGCGGCACCACCGGCCACGGCAGGTCGAGCGTCATGTAGACCCAGGTGTCGTCGCCGTCGTTCTTCAGCAGGCGCAGCTGCTTGCAGGCATACAGCCACTTGCAGGCGACCCGCAGGTTCTCCTGCAGGTCGCCGATGGTCTGCACGCTGGCCTTGATCCGCACCACGCCACGAAAGCTCTGGTACTTCGAGCCGGGCACGTCCTTCAGGTAGATCCTGATGCCGTTCTCCTCTTTCGCCAGTTGCCAACCATCATCGGCAACCACCACCCCGCAAGCCCCCAGGGCGGCAAGGAACAGAAAGGCGATACGCAATTTGCCGTTGATACTGCACCCCCTGCGGTGGCTGCTGCGGGATGTATGGCGCGGACCGGTCAATGATCTAGCGTAGCGAGGTTTGCGGATATGTGGGGGCCGCCGTGCCCTTCCGCCAACGCCGGCGGTGCTAGTATGTTTTGGCAAATTTTGTCATTCGGAAGAGATTTGCCGATGAGCACCATGAACATCTCCCTGCCGGACGCGCTCAAGGACTTCGTCGACGAACAGGTCACCCAGCGCGGCTACGGCACCAGCAGCGAATACGTGCGCGAACTGATCCGCAGGGACCAGGACCGCCAGCGCCTGCGCAACCTGCTGCTCGCCGGCGCGGAATCGGCGCCGACCGCCCCTGCCGATGGCGCCTACTTCGAATCGTTGCGCAACCGGGTCCGGAAACCCCGGGGATGAAAGCCAGGCCGGTCATCCCGCGAGAGCTCGCCAACCAGGATATCGAAGACGCCGTCACCTACTACCTGAACGAAGCTTCCGAGCAAACAGCCCCCGGCTTCATCGACACCCTGGAAAAAGCCTTCGCCCACATCGACCGCCATCCCCACAGCGGCTCATCCCGCGACGCCCACGAACTCGACCTCCCCGGCCTGCAGTGCCGGGCGCTCAAGCGCTATCCCCATCTGGTGTTCTACATCGAACGCGACGACCACATCGACGTGTGGCGGGTGCTGCATGGGATGAGGGATATCCCTGCGTGGATGCAGGGTGGCGAGGATACGGCTGGGGAAAATGGCGGAAGGCAGTGAGAGTCGAACTCACCCAGGAACGGCTGCCGTCCCCCACCGGGTTTGAAGCCCGGCCACGCCACCGGGCGTGATTGCCTTCCATATTGATTTACAAGGCTTTTTCCCCGACTTCCGTTGTCGTTTCCGGTGAAGTGTCGAAGTGTCGTCGATAACCTACAGGACAGTACGTGTTGCCACCGCCCTGGCGCAAGGCTCTCTTCACTCAGCCTCGGGCGGGTGACCATATTCCGCCGAAGCGCAGCCCAGCGCCTGCTCACGGCGAAAAGCGAAAGCGGCTTCAACTTCCTCATTTGAGCGACCACGCCCCGCCTTCATCGAAGCACGGCCCGCCTCGATCTTGCGCTCCAGATATTCGTCGTAATCCTGGGCATTGCTTTGCTGACAGGTGAGTTCCCGCGTCGGCTCGGGTCCTCGTTGTTTTGTGCGGTGTCTGAAGTTCATGTGAATCCACTCCGTTGTTGCTGGATCAGCGGCTGGGCCAGCGCTGAATCTTCCCTGATCCGATGCTCATTGCCGATGCGGCGGGTGAAGCCGATGCGGTCGAAGTATTCGAGTAGCTGGATGCTGCGTTTGCGGCCGATGCCGATGCGGTCGCGGAAGGTGGCGGCCTGGATGATTCCGGTGTCGCCGCGCAATTGCAGGGCGTGGCTGGCGAGCTGGCGGAGGGTGGCCTCGGGGTAGAACAGGTCCCTGACCACCTGGTGCAGCAGGCCGAGGCGGGCCAGTTTGCGCAGCAGCAGGCGCACGGCGGCTTCGTCGGTGGTGGTTTCGCGGGCGAGGTCGCGGACCCAGGGTGGGTCGAAGCCGCCTTGTTCCAGCAGCGGCCAGAGGCGTTCCTTCAGGCGTTCGTCTTCCGCGCCGAGCTGGACCTGGTGATCCGGCAGGTGCAGCCAGGGGCCGCTGCTGTGGATGGCACCGCTGGCGAGCTGGCGTTCCAGCAGGGCGATGAATACCGGGCGTTCCAGTTGCGGCAGGGCGTAGCGGCGCAGGCGGTCGCGGTCGGGGCCGAGTTCGTCGGGCTGGTCTTCGTGGAAGCGTTGCAGCGCATGCAGCAGCTGGCTTTCCAGCTCTATCAGACGCGCCGAGGAAAACAGCCGCTGGCCCTGGCGGGTGGCGATCTGCTCGACGCCGTCTGGCAATTTCCAGCTTTCCCGCGGGCGGTTGAACTGGCGCGCCAGCAGCGCCGGGTCGAGGCCGTTGTCGGCGTGGTCCAGCAGGACCGGCAGGGCTTCTTCCAGACCGGCCCCGCGTAGCGCGTCGAGCTGTGCCAGGCGTTCCGGGCTGCGGCGGTTGCGGGCCGGGGCGAAGGGGTCGAGGACGCGGCCGCCGCCGAGGGTGCGCTGGGCGGACTGGTCGCGCAGGACCAGGCGGTCGCCGTGCACGGCATGGGCCGGGGCGTTCAGCACCAGCTGGGCCAGGCCGCGCTGGCCGGGGGCGAGTTGTTCGTCTTCGAGCAGGGCGACGCGGCCGGTGACGTCCTGGGCGGCGAGGTGCAGGTGGACCGGCGTCCAGTGCGCCAGGGCGCGGGGTTCGCCGGGGAGCAGGCGCAGGTCGATGTCGATGCGGGTGGTCGGCGCGTGCAGCTCCGGCGCCAGCAGCCAGTCGCCGCGATGGATGTCGTCCACGCCCAGGCGTTCGCCGGCGATGTTCAGCGCCACCCGCTGGCCGGCGTGGGCGCTTTCGGCGGCGCGGTTCTGCGCGTGCAGGCCGCGTACCCGCACGCGGCGGTCGGCGCTGCCGAGCAGCAGTTCGTCGCCGATCCGCACACGGCCGGAGAATGCCGTGCCGGTGACCACCACGCCGCTGCCGCTGACGCTGAAGGCGCGGTCGATGGGCAGGCGGAAACCGCCCTCGCCGGCCTTTTCCCGTGTCTCCCGCGCGGCTTCGGACAGGGCGGCGCGCAAGGCTTCGATGCCTTCGCCGCTGATGCTGGAAACCGGATGGATCGGCGCTCCCGCCAGTGGCCCCGGCGCCAGCAGCGCCTCGACTTCCGCCCGCACTTCGGCGAGTCGCTGCGGCGTCACCCGGTCGATCTTGCTCAGCGCCACCAGCGCGCGGGGGATGCCGAGCAGTTCGACGATGGCCAGGTGCTCGCGGGTCTGCGGCATCACGCCGTCGTCGGCGGCCACCACCAGCAGCACCAGGTCGATGCCGCAGGCGCCGGCCAGCATGTTGTGGACGAAGCGCTCGTGGCCGGGAACGTCGATGAAACCGGTCAGCGCGCCGTCGCCGAGGTCGGCGTAGACGTAGCCGAGGTCGATGGTGATGCCGCGTTCGCGCTCGGCCGGGCGGCGGTCGCCTTCCACTCCGGTGAGGGCGCGCAGCAGGGCGGTCTTGCCGTGGTCGATATGGCCGGCGGTTCCGACGATCAAGCCTCGCCCTCCGCCAGCAGCGGCAGTTGCGCGACGAACGCCGGCTCGTCGTCGAGCTGGCGCAGGTCGAGCCACAGGGCGTCGTCGTCGAGGCGGCCGATGATCGGGATCGGCAGGCAGCGCAGGCGCTCTTCCAGCGCCAGCAGGGCGCGTCCGCGCAGGCGCTTGGGTAGTTGCGGGCGCAGGCACAGGGCGGCGCTGGGCAGGCGGGCGATGGGCTGGGCGCCGCTGCCGATCATGCCGAGGGCGTCTTCCACGCCCACGTTCCATTCCCCGCCGAGCAGGCCGGCGAGCGGCGGCGCGAGGCGTTCGGCCTGGGCGCGGATGTCCGCCTGCGGGCGGCTGAGCAGGCGCAGGGTGGTGAGGCGGTCGGCGAGGCGGTCCGGATCGCGGTAGAGGTTGAGCACCGCTTCCAGCGCCGCCAGTGTCAGCTTGTCGACGCGCAGGGCGCGCTTGAGGGGGTTCTTCTTGATCTTCCCGATCAGTTCCCGGCTGCCGAGGATCAGCCCGGCCTGCGGGCCGCCGAGCAGCTTGTCGCCGCTGAAGGTGACGATGTCGGCGCCGTCGCGCAGCGCTTCCTGCACCGTGGGTTCCCTGGGCAGGCCCCAGCGGGTCAGGTCGACCAGGGTGCCGCTGCCGAGGTCTTCCAGCAGCGGCAGGCCGTGGGCATGGGCGATGGCGGCCAGGTCGGCGGTGGGCACGCTGGCGGTGAAGCCCTGCACGCTGTAGTTGCTGGTGTGCACACGCATCAGCAGGCCGCTGCGCGGGCCGATGGCGTTTTCGTAGTCGCGGGCGTGGGTGCGGTTGGTGGTGCCGACCTCGACCAGCTTCACGCCGGCGCGGGCCATGATGTCGGGGATGCGGAAGGCGCCGCCGATCTCGATCAGCTCGCCGCGGGAGATGATGCCTTCCTTGCGCGCGCCCAGGCTGTTCAGCGCCAGCAGCACGGCGGCGGCGTTGTTGTTGACCACGGTGACCGCCTCGGCGCCGGTCAGCTCGCGGATCAGGCCGGTGATGAGGTCGTCGCGGTCGCCGCGCTTGCCGCTGGCGAGGTCGAATTCCAGGTTGAGCGGGTAGCGCGCAGCCAGGGTGATCGCCTCGATCGCCTCGTCCGGCAGCAGGGCGCGGCCGAGGTTGGTATGCAGCACGGTGCCGGTGAGGTTGAACACCCGCCGCACCTTGCTCGTGTGCCAGGCGGCGAGGCGTTCGCCGGCGCGGCCGGCGAGCACGGCCTCGCTGAGTTCGACGGCGGCGAGCTGGCCATGGCGGACCGGTTCGCGCAGTTCGTCGAGCAGGTCGCGCAGGGTTTGCAGGAGGGCCTCGCGGCCGTAGCGCTGTTGCAGGGGCTGGCACGCGGGGCTGCGCAGCAGGCGGTCGATGGACGGGAGGCGAACCGAGGTCATGGGGGAGCCTTGTTCGGGGAGGTATGGGTCAGTCTAGAAGACTTGAAGTTACGGAGTTGCCGATGCCCCCTGCCCTCTCTCAGGGGCAGGGAGCCGCCGGTCAATCCTCTCCCCCCGGCGCCAGCAGCAGGTTCGGCGCGCGGCGCAGGTAGCCGTCCTCGGACAGGCGCAGGTCCAGCGCCAGGCTGGCGAGGTCGTCGGCCTGGGCTTCGGCGTCGGGGTCGTACTCCAGGTAGAACTGCTTGAGGTAGCCCTGGCAGCCGGGGCAGGTTTCCGCGCGCAGCGGTGCCTGGTCGATGGCGATGCCTTCGCGCTGCAGCGAGTAGTAGGCCAGTCCCTTGCTCTCCTCGCAGTGGCTGCACTTCACCCGCACGTAGTGCCATTCGCAGGAGCACAGCGAGCAGGACAGGTAGCGCAGGCCGTTGTGCCGGCCGCGATGGCGGATCATGCCGGCCACCGGCGGCGCGCCGCAGACCGGGCAGAGGGTGCAGGCGCCGGTTTCGCTGACGGCGTCTTCTGGCAGCGACAGCAGCCAGTGGCTGAAGGCGACCTGCAGGGCGGCGCCGAGGAACGGCACCAGTGCCGCCGGCAGCAGGTCGAACTGGCCGTTGAGCAGCGCCAGCGCCCAGGCCTTGCGCTGGCCGTCCTCCGCTTCGCGCAGGCGATTCAGCGCGTCGCCCACGGCGGGATTGTCCACATGGGCGAGCTCCAGCAGGCCGTCGAGCATCGGCAGCCAGGCGCCTTCGCGGACCAGGGTCTCGTAGGCCAGGGGCGGCATGCCGTGCTTCTGGCTGCGTTCGAGGGCGGTGGTGTCCGGCAACGGCAGATGGGTGCGGTCGAGCAGCCGCTGCTGGGTGTTGCAGATTGAGGCGAGCAGTTTCAGGTAGTCGCCCAGCGGATGGCCCTCGGCCAGCTGGCGCAGGCGCGCGGCGCGGCGGGCGAACAGGTCGTGGGGCGGCAGGTTGAGGAAAGGCGGGATGTTCGCCGAGGCCTCGATCTGGCCCGGTTCGAGAATGGTGCCTGGCACGCAGGACTCCTTGGCCCCCAGGGGCGATGTGAACGGGTTGATGGGAAGACCCATCGTGAAAATCTGGTGGACGTGAAGAGATACGTCCACCCCAGGGTTGTTCCGGTGCGGGATCGTTCGCGAGCAAGCTCGCTCCTACAGGTTTATCGGACCCCCGCGTTCGCAGACATGGCCCGCTTGACACCGGACCTGTAGGAGCCAGGGGGACGCCTGGTTCTTGCTGGCGATCCGGTTTTCCTTCAGCGCCGGTGTGGCCGGATAGTGCGGCTTTCGCCAGCAAGCTGGCTCCTACGAAGAGCGGTGCCAAGTCGCATCATTCTCCCTATCGGCTGTCGGTGTTCCTTGTAGGAGCGCGCCATGCGCGCGACATATTGGCAGCGCCGGGGGTTCGCGGGCATGGCCCGTTCCTACAGGTCCGATGCATCCGTGGACGCAGACGGTCGGAACCAGCGGCTTACGGCTCCCTCCCCTTGCCCACTTCCTTCAGCCAGGCCGAATGGTGCTTGCGCGCCCAGGCGCGGCTGACCCAGCCGCCGAGCATCGCGTCCATCGAGCCCTTGACCCAGATGGCCGAGTAGATGTGCACGATGATCGAGCAGATCAGCACGAAGGCGGAGAAGGCGTGCAGCAGCACGGCGAGGCGGATGATCTCGATGCCGAACCAGGCGCTGAAGTATTCGCGCCAGATGATGAAGCCGGTCAGCAGCAGCACCAGCATGCTGATCAGCAGCACCCAGAACAGCAGCTTCTGCCCGGCGTTGTAGCGGCCGACTTCCGGCAGTTTTTCCTCGCGGTTGTTGACCACGTCGCGCCACTGCTTGAGCCATTGGCGGTCGCGCTGGTCGATGCCGTTGTGGCTGGCGAAGCGGATCGCCAGGACGATGAAGAACAGGAACATCGCCACACCGAGGAACGGGTGCAGGATGCGCGTCCACGGTCCGCCGCCGAACAGGTGGCTGAGCCAGAACAGCGCCGGATGGAACAGCGCCAGCCCGGACAGCCCGGCGAGGATGAACAGGATCGCCACGGCCCAGTGGTTGCTGCGCTCGTTGGCGGTGTAGCGCTGGATTTCTTTCTTCATGATGCGACTCCCCGGATCCCCTCCCCCGCAACGGGAGAGGGGATCGACCTGTCACTGCGGCCCCTTCGGATCGTATGGATGCACCGAGGGATCGATCTTGTGCACCGCCGGCTCGACGTTGTGCGGCTCGTCTTCCTCGACCACGTTGCGCCCGGTGCGCACGTAGTGGAAGAAGCCCATCAGCGCCACCGCGCCCATGCCGAGCAGCGCCAGCGGCTTGGTCACGCCCTTCCACAGGCTGACCATGGGGCTGATGGCCGGCTCGTCCGGCAGGCCGGTGTACACCGATGGCTTGTCCGCGTGGTGCAGCACGTACATCACGTGGGTGCCACCGACGCCTTCGGGGTCGTACAGCCCGGCGTGCTCGAAGCCGCGCGACTTCAGGTCGGCGATGCGCCCGGCGGCATGCTCCTTCATGTCGTCCTTGGTGCCGAAGACGATGGCGCCGGTCGGGCAGGTCTTCACGCAGGCCGGCTCCAGCCCCGCCGAGACGCGGTCGGAACACAGGGTGCACTTGTACGCCTTGTGGTCCTTCTGCGAGATGCGCGGGATGTCGAAGGGGCAGCCGGTGATGCAGTAGCCGCAGCCGATGCAGTGGTCCTGGTTGAAGTCGACGATGCCGTTGGCGTACTTCACGATCGCCCCCGGGCTCGGGCAGGCCGCCAGGCAGCCCGGCTCGGCGCAGTGCATGCAGCCGTCCTTGCGGATCAGCCATTCCAGCTTGCCCGGCTCGCTCTCGTACTCGGTGAAGCGCATGAGCGTCCAGGTCTCGCCGGTCAGGTCCGCCGGGTTGTCGTAGGTGCCGTGGTTCTGTCCGACGTCGTCGCGCAGCTCGTTCCATTCCGAGCAGGCGACCTGGCAGGCCTTGCAGCCGATGCACTTGGACACGTCGATGAGTTTCGCCACTTCGTCGACCTGGCGCACCGAGGATACCGGCGTGGTGGTGGCGGAGCGGGCGATGATGTCTTGTGATGCCATGGCTCAGCTCCTCATGCCTTTTCCACGTTGACCAGGAACGCCTTGAACTCCGGCGTCTGCGTATTGCCGTCGCCGACGAAGGGAGTCAGGGTGTTGGTCAGGTAGCCGTTGCGCGCCACGCCGGAGAAGCCCCAGTGCAGCGGGATGCCGACCTGGTGGATGGTCTTGCCGTCCACCTGCAGCGGCATCAGGCGCTTGGTCACCACCGCCACGGCCTTGATGTGGCCGCGGTTGGAGGAAACCTGCACCCGGTCGCCGGCCTTGATCCCCCGCTCGTTGGCCAACGCCTCGCCGATCTCGACGAACTGCTCGGGCTGGGTGATCGCGTTCAGCCGGCAGTGCTTGGTCCAGAAGTGGAAGTGCTCGGTCAGGCGATAGGTAGTGGCGACATAGGGGAATTCATCCGCCTTGCCGAACACTTCCATGTCGCCCTTGAACACCCGCGCCGCCGGGTTGCTGGTGGCCTTCGGGTTGTCCGGGTGCAACGGGTTGCGCCCGATCGGCGTCTCGAACGGCTCGTAGTGCTCGGGGAACGGCCCTTCGGTCATCTTGTCGACGGCGAAGAAACGCGCCACGCCTTCCGGGTTCATGATGAACGGCGTCATCCCTGCCTCCGGCGGCGAGTCGAGCTTGAAGTCCGGCGTGTCGGTACCGGCCCAGGACGTGCCGTTCCACCACACCAGGCGTTTCTTCACCGGGTCCCACGGCTTGCCGCTGGGGTCGGCCGAGGCGCGGTTGTAGAGAATCCGCCGGTTGGCCGGCCACGACCAGGCCCAGTTGAGGGTCTGGCCCATGCCATAGGGGTCGGCGTTGTCGCGCCGGGCCATCTGGTTGCCCTGCTGCGTCCAGCAGCCGGCGAAGATCCAGCAGCCGCTGGCGGTCGAACCGTCCGCCCGCAGCACGGCGAAGCCCGGGACCTGCTCGCCGGCCTTGACCAGCACCGCGCCGGTCGCCGGGTCGGTGATGTCGGCGAGGGCCTTGCCGTTGAACTCGCGGGCCAGTTCCTCGGCCGACGGCTCGTCCGGCTGCAGGTACGGCCAGTCGATGTTGAGGATCGGCGCGGGATAGGCGCCGCCATCCTTGCTGTACATCTCGCGCAGGCGCATGAACAGGCCGGCCATGATGGAGATGTCGGTGCGCGCCTGGCCGGGCGGCTCGGCGCCCTTCCAGTGCCACTGCAGCCAGCGCCCGCTGTTGATCAGCGAGCCGTTCTCCTCGGCGAAGCAGGTGGTCGGCAGGCGGTACACGGTGGTCTTGATGCTGGCCGTGTCGACGTCGTTGTACTCGCCGGCGTTGCGCCAGAACTCCGAGGTCTCGGTGGCCAGCGGGTCCATGATCACCAGGTACTTCAGCTTGGCCAGCGCGGCGCCGACCTTGGCCTTGTTGGGGAACGAGGCGATCGGGTTGAAGCCCTGGCAGAAGTAACCGTTGACCTGGCCCTGGTACATCATGTCGAAGACCTTGAGCACGTCGTAGCCGGGGATGTCCAGCTTCGGCAGCCATTCGTAACCCCAGTTGTTGCCCGCCGTGGCGTTCTTGCCGTACCAGGACTTCATCAGGCTGACGTGGAACTTCTCGTAGTTCTGCCAGTACGACAGCTGCCCCGGACGCAGCGGCTTGGTGGTGCGCTTGGCGATGTAGGCGGCGTAGTCCTGCTCGGCGTCGCCCGCCAGGGTCAGGTAGCCCGGCAGCAGGTTGGAGAGCAGGCCGAGGTCGGTCAGCCCCTGGATGTTGGAGTGACCGCGCAGGGCGTTCATCCCGCCGCCCGGCATGCCGATGTTGCCCAGCAGCAACTGCACCATGGCGCCGGTGCGGATCATCTGCGAGCCCACCGAGTGCTGGGTCCAGCCGAGGGCGTACATGATGGTCATGGTCTTGTTCGGCACCGAGGTCTCGGCGATGGTCTCCCAGACCTTCAGCATCCGTTCCTTCGGCGTGCCGCAGATGTTGCTGACCACGTCCGGCGTGTAGCGGCTGTAGTGCTCCTTCATCAGGTTGAACACGCAGCGCGGATGCTGCAGCGTCGGGTCGACCCTGGCGAAGCCGTCCTCGCCCAGCTCGTAGCTCCAGGCGGACTTGTCCGGGTACGCGCGCTTCTCGGCGTCGTAGCCGTTGAACAGGCCGTCCTGGAAGCCGAAGCCTTCCTTCACGATGAAGCTGGCGTCGGTGTAGTTCTTCACGTACTCGTGCTGGATCTTGTCGTTCTGGATCAGGTAGCTGATCAACCCGCCGAGGAACGCGATGTCGGTACCGGCACGGATCGGCGCGTAGAGGTCGGCCACCGAGGCGGAACGGGTGAAGCGCGGGTCGACCACCACCAGCCGCGCGTTGTTGTGCGCCTTGGCTTCGGTCACCCACTTGAATCCGCACGGGTGCGCTTCGGCGGCGTTGCCGCCCATGATGAGTACCAGGTCCGCATTCTTGATGTCGGACCAGTGGTTGGTCATGGCGCCGCGGCCAAACGTCGGAGCAAGACTTGCTACCGTCGGGCCGTGTCAGACACGCGCCTGGTTGTCGAAACCGAGGATGCCGAGGGAACGAACCACCTTGTGGGTGATGTAGCCGGCCTCGTTGGACGACGCCGAGGCGGCGAGGAAGCCGGTGCTCAGCCAGCGGTTCACCGTCTGGCCCTTGTCGTTCTTCTCGATGAAGTTGGCGTCGCGGTCCTCTTTCACCAGCCTGGCGATGCTGTCCAGCGCCTCGTCCCAGCTGATGCGCTTCCACTCGCTGGAACCGGGTTCGCGCACTTCCGGGTACTTCAGGCGGTTCGGGCTGTGGACGAAGTCCAGCAGGCCGGCGCCTTTCGGGCAGAGCGTGCCGCGGTTGACCGGGTGATCGGGGTCACCCTCGATGTGGATGATGTTCTGCGCGACGTTCTTCGCTGCGTCGCCCTGGCTGTACATCAGCAGGCCGCAGCCAACGGAGCAGTAGGGGCAGGTATTGCGCGTCTCGACGGTACGCGCGAGCTTGAAATGGCGGACCTGGTCGGCGAAGGCTGCCGGGGGCGCTACCCCCAGAGCCGCCAGGCTCGATCCTCCAAGGCCTAGGGCGCAGACCTTGAAGAATTGCCGACGGTTCATATCCATCGTGCGTCTCCTGATCAGGCAACGGGCGCCGGAACATTGCCGGCCGCCTCGTAACCTCTAAAGATAGTCAAGAAGCGGCGGGGTGCCAGCATTGGCGCACGATCCTTGCATCATGGGGCTCCGCGGCGGGCTAGACTGCCCGTCACCTCTCCAGCAGGAAACCCGCCCATGAGCACGCTCGGCAGCGTCGAACTGAAAGTCTTCCTCCCCGCCCGCGACTACGCCCTGTCGCAGGACTTCTACCGCGACCTGGGCTTTTCCACCGGCTGGGTCTCGGACGAGCTGACCTATTTCCACCACGGCGACCACTGCGCCTTCCTGCTGCAGAACTTCTACGTCCGGGAGTTCGCCGAGAACCTGATGATGCATCTGCTGGTGGAGGACGTGGATGGCTGGTGGCGCAGGGTCCGCGATGCCGACCTCGCCGGGCGCTACGGTGTGCGTTGCAGCGAACTGCTGGACCAGCCGTGGAAGATGCGCGACTTCACCCTGCATGACCCGAGCGGGGTGTTGTGGAGGGTTGCGCAGAATATCTAGCTCTCGCTCGAACCTTGTAGGGAGCCAGCTTGCTGGCGACTGGACTTACCGGCAGCGACGGAGGGGCCGGCTGATCGCCAGCAAGCTGGCTCCTACAGGTTCATCGCGCGTAGTCATCCCCGCGACAACGAAAGGCCCCTACCTCGGCTTCTTCGCCTTCCCCGGCACCGCCCTGGCGAACCCCGGCGCCTTGCGCACGGCCTTCACCTGCGGCTTGTCGTCGAGCAGGCCGCCGAGGTGGATGCGCCCCGCCTTGCCGGCGTCCGGCACCTTCGGCTGCTTGGGCTTCTTCGGCTTCTTCAGCACCTGGCCGCCCGCGGTAGTCTGCGGTACCCGGTGCTCCGGCTCGAAGCCCTCTTCCTCGCGGCGCTGCAGGGTCTGGCCGATCAGCGTCTCGATGGCCGCCAGCAGCTGCACCTCGTCGGCGCAGACCAGCGACAGCGCCTGCCCCGTCGCCCCGGCGCGGCCGGTGCGGCCGATGCGGTGCACGTAGTCCTCGGCGACGATGGGCAGATCGAAGTTGACCACCAGCGGCATTTCCTCGATATCCAGGCCGCGGGCGGCGACGTCGGTGGCGACGAGGAAGTCCACCTCGCCGGCCTTGAATCGCTGCAATGCGCGCAGACGCGCCGGCTGCGGCTTGTCGCCGTGGATCGAGTCGGCGGCCAGGCCCGCCTGCTGCAGCAGCCCGACCAGTTCCTCGACGCCCTTGCGGGTCTTGGCGAAGACCAGCGCCTGGCGCCAGCGGTTGGCCTGCTGCAGGTGCAGGAACAGCTCGGCCTTGCGCTTCTTGTCCACCGGCACCAGCCATTGCTTCACCGTCTTCGCCGCGGTGTTGCGCGGGGTGACCTCGATGGTCAGCGGATCGCTCAGCAGTCCGGCGGCCATCTGGCGGATGGCGTCGGAGAAGGTCGCGGAGAACAGCAGGGTCTGCCGGCGCGCGGGCAGCGCGGCGAAAAGCTCGTCCAGCTCGCGGGCGAAGCCGAGGTCGAGCATGCGGTCGGCCTCGTCGAGCACCAGGGTCTGCAGCTGGGCGAACTTCACCGCGTTCTGCCGGTACAGGTCGAGCAGCCGCCCCGGCGTCGCCACCAGCACGTCGACGCCCTTGCGCAGCTTCAGCATCTGCGGGTTGATGCTCACCCCGCCGTAGGCCACGGCGGTGCGCAGCGGCACGTGCTGGCCGTAGGCGCGGAAGCTGGCGTGGACCTGCTCGGCCAGCTCGCGGGTCGGCACCAGCACCAGCGCCCGCGCCGAATTGGCCGCCACCTGCGGACCTTCCTGGAGCAGACGCTGCAACAGCGGCAGGGCGAAACCGGCGGTCTTGCCGGTGCCGGTCTGCGCCGCGGCGAGCAGGTCGCGGCCCTTGAGCACGGCGGGAATGGCCCTGGCCTGCACCGGCGTCGGCGTCTTGTAGTCGAGCCCTTCGAGGGCGCGCAGCAGGGGTTCGATCAGGCCGAGGGAGGCGAAGGTCATGGAGGGCTCGCAGAGAAACGGAAGTAATGAGGGAATTGTAACCGACGCGCTGGGGGGAGACTTCAGCGCTGGCCTGGAGATCGCGGGCATGGCCCGCTCCTACAGACGGTCCGGAGTTGCGGGCATCGCCGTCGTGTAGGGCGCATGACGCGCCAGCGTCATCCGCCGCCAGGCTCGACGTGAGAGTGAGTGAAGGAATACTGGAGGTCAGTTCCGCAGCAACAACCCACCCTCGATCGGCACGTAGCGCGTCGCGGCGCGGATCAGCGCGTGGGCGGTCAGCCCCGGCACGCCGTAGGCGACGGCCTCGCGCCCGCCGGCACGCACCCGTTCCAGCAGCAGGTCGAAGTCGCCGTCGCCGGAAGCCAGCACCACCTCGTCGACCCGCGCGGCGGCGTCGAGCACATCGATGGTGATGCCGACGTCCCAGTCGCCCTTGGCCGAACCGTCGCTGCGCTGGATGTAGGGCTTCAGCTTCACGGTGAAGCCGAGGTTGCGCAGGATCTGCTGGAACTGCTGCTGTTTCGCATCGCCGCGGTCGATGGCGTAGGCATAGGCCTCGACGATCTGCCCCTCGCGGCTGACGTCCTTCCACAGCGCCGCATAGTTGAAATGGCAGCCATAGGCCTGACGCACGGTGTAGTAGAGGTTCTGCACGTCGGCGAACAGGGCGATGGTCTTCAAGGGCGGCTCCGGAATGACGGCGGGCCGGCATTATCGCAGCCCGCCGGCATTCCGCCAGTGCGACTGGACGAAGCCGCCGTCGTCGCCCCGGATTTCATTTGCCGTGGCCTCGGGTACGAATGCGGATTTGCACCTAGATTTGGATCGATGGCCCGGAAAACGAGTTCCTGGCCAGTGAAGGGACTCCACCGTGCCATGCTGGCCTGGCGCTGGGCGCATCGGTTAGAGTCCAAGGCCCGCTCTGTCTTGTTGCAGCCCCGATGAATCCCATTTCCATCCTGCGCGACGCCTGGTATTTCTTCAGCCGCCACATCGGCACGCTGCTGCCGCTGTGCCTGCCATGGATCGTCCTGGAAACCCTGGTCCAGCAGCAGATCGAGCAGGCCTCCGGCTCGCCGCAGTTCGGCCCCTGGGGGCTGGCCGCCGGGCTGGTGTTCTACCCGCTGTACACCGCCAGCCTGATCCTCTTCCTGGTCGACCGCGGCGAAGGGCGGGAGCGCGGCATCGGCGAAATCTGGAACGCGGCGCTGCGCCTGTGGCCGGCCTTCGCGCTGCTCTCGGCGCTGACCTCGCTGCTGATCGTGATCGGCCTGTCGCTGATGTTCCTGCCCGGCATCTACATCATGATCAAGCTGGCATTCGCCGAATTCCTCCTGATCACCCGCGGGCTGCGGCCGATAGACGCGATGCGCGAGAGCTACCGGCTGACCACCGGGCACTTCTTCCTGCTGCTGCTCACCGCCATGGCGATCCTCGCGCCGGTGTGGCTGGCCAACGGCTGGATTCTCCAGGCCACCGAGGGCTCGCCGCTGCTCGGCATCGTGCTGAACTCGATCAGCAGTTTCTTCCAGCTGCTGCTGACGGTGGCGGCCTACCGCATCTTCATCCTCTGCCCTGACGAGCAGCAGACCCCGACCGCCTGAGCGAGGCGCTTCATGCGCCGTTGGTTTCTGGCGGATGACGCTGGCGCGTCATGCGCCCTACGAAAACCGTGCCCGGCGTCGAGATCAGGGTTTCCCCGGCTTCAGCCCGGACATCCTGGGCACCAGCAGCTTCTCGAACAGGCGCGGGAAGAAACGCGCCAGGATGCGCGCGCGCCAGTTGACGTTGGACAGGATCAGCAGCCGCTTGCGGCGCATCGCGCCCTGGATGATCGCCTCGGCGACGTCGTGCGGCGAGGCCACTTCGCTGCCCAGCACCGCCGCCGGCTGGCGGATCACCGAACCATCGCCGAGCAGGGCGTTCTTGCGCAGGTCGGTGGCGGTGAAGCCCGGGCAGACCAGCGTCACCGCCACGCCGCTGCCGTCGAGTTCCATGCGCAGAGTGTCGAACAGGCCGTGCAGGGCGTGCTTGCTGGCGTTGTAGGCGCTGCGGTAGAGCAGCGGGGCGAAGCCGGTCAGCGAACTGAGCACAATGATCTGCCCGCGCCGCGCCAGCAGGCTGGGCAGCGCCGCCTGGGTGCAGTGCACGGCGCCATGGAAGTTCACCGCCATCACCCGCTGGAACACCGCGAGGTCGGTGTCGGCGAACAGGCTGCGGTGGGTGATGCCGGCGTTGTTCACCAGCACGTCGATGCCGCCGAAGCGCTCGATGGCCAGCGCCACCGCGCTGCGCACCGCCTCGGCGTCGGTGATGTCGCAGCGCAGGCCGAGGGCCTCGGCGTTGAGGTGTTGCCGCAGGTGCTGGGTGAGACTGTCCAGCGCGGCCTGGTCGAGGTCGAGGATCACCAGCTTCGCCCCGGCCTGGGCGAAGCGCAGCACCAGCGCCCGGCCGATTCCCGAGCAGCCGCCGGTGACCAGCGCCACCTTGTGCTGGTAGACCCTGCTGGAGAAGACCTTGCGCCGCATTGCCGGTTTCCTCGAAGGGGCCGCGCGGAACAGCGGGTGAAATGCGCGGTCGCAGCCACTATGCTCTCGTCCATCCAAGCATAGCCCTGGGAACCCATGAGCTTGTCCCGAACCCTGCGCATCGCCCTGTCAGCCCTGCTCCTGCTCATCGCCAGCCTCGCCGCCCTCGCCTACCTGCTCGCCTGGCATCCCGCCGCGCGGGAAACGCTGACGCCGGTATGCCGCACCCCGGCGCCACAACTGCAGCCCGGCCAGGCGCTGAAGGTGATGACCTGGAACGTGCAGTACCTGGCCGGCAAGCGCTACGTGTTCTGGGACGACCTGCCGGACGCCGTCGGCCCGGACGAGAAGCCGACCGCCGAGGACATCGCCTACACCCTCGACGAAGTAGTGCGGGTGGTCCGCGAGGAAGCGCCGGACGTGCTGCTGCTGCAGGATGTCGACGCCGGCGCCGCCGCCACCGGCCATCAGGACCAGCAGGCGCTGCTCGCCGAGCGCCTGGCCGATCTCTACCCGTGCAGCGCCCAGACCTTCGACTGGAAGTCGCGCTTCAACCCCAACCCGCACGTGTTCGGCAGCGTGGGGCGCAAGCTGGTCACCTTCAGCCGCTTCCAGATCGCCCGCGCGGAACGCCTGTCCCTGCTGCACCACGAAGGCATCCCGCTGGCCCGCCTGTTCGCCCGCCAGCCGGCGCTGCTGCTCAGCGAACTGCCGATTCGCGACGGCAAGCCGCTCACGCTGCTCAACACCCGCCTGCAGCGGCCGCGGAGCAAGGCCGGCGACCATCCGGCGCAACAGATCGGCGTGCTGGAAGACCACCTGGCGCGCCTGCAGGCGTCCGGCGCGCCCTGGCTGCTCGGCGGCGACTTCGGCCTGCTGCCGCTGGGGCAGTATCCCTACCTGCCGGACGTGCTGCGCCGGCCGTACCGCGCCAACAGCGAGCTGAACCTTTTGACCGCGCGCTACCCGATGGTCCCCTCCCTGCCGGAAGCCAGCGGCACCGACCAGCAGCGCTGGTACACCTACTTCCCCAACGACCCGCGGGTGAAGGGACCGGACCGCACGCTGGACTACCTGTTCCACAGCCCGTCGCTCAGCCGCCTCGATGCGGCGGTGCGCAGCGAGGACACGCTGCGGATTTCCAATCACCTGCCGTTGAGTGGGCGGTTCCTGTTGCCGCATTGAGCCCCGGACATGTAGGAGCCAGCTTGCTGGCGATCCGAGGCTTCAACTGGCAACCAGGTATCCGGCGAAACATCAATGATCGCCAGCAAGCTGGCTCCTACAGGTTCTGTGCCCTACTTGCGCGGCTTGGCCCGCGCCGTCGGTTCGGCGATCAACGGATCATCCGGCCAGTAATGCTTCGGATACCGCCCCTTCAGGTCCTTCTTCACCTCGGCATAGGTACTGCGCCAGAAGTTCGCCAGGTCCTGGGTCACCTGCACCGGGCGCTGCGCCGGGGACAGCAGGTGCAGCTTCACCGCCAGCCGGCCGCCGGCGATGCGCGGGGTGTCGGCGAGGCCGAAGAGTTCCTGCAGGCGCACCGCCAGCACCGGCGGGAACTCGCTGTAGTCCAGGCGGATGTTCGAGCCCGAGGGCACCTGCAGGGTGCGCGGCGCCTGTTCGTCGAGGCGCTGCGGCAGCGGCCAGGGCAGCAGGCCGTGGAGGATGCCGGGCAGCTCCAGGTTGGCGAAGTGCGCCAGCCGCGAGACCTTGCCGAGGTACGGCAGCAGCCAGTCTTCCAGCGAATCGAGCAGCGCAGCATCGCTGACGTCCGGCCACTCGCTCTCGCCCTTGCCGTCCAGATCGAGACGCCGCAAAAGGCCGATCCGCGCCTGCCACTGGCGCAATTCCGGAGTCCACGGCAGCAGCTCCAGGCCCTTGCGCCGGACCAGCCCGAGCAGGGCGCGGCCGCGCGCTTCCGCGTCCAGTCCGGGCAGCGCCTCGCGGCTCAGCACCAGTTCGCCGACGCGGCGCTGGCGTTCGGCGCGCAGCACGTTTTCGCGTTCGTCCCAGTCCAGTTCGTCGCGCACCGTCACCTGCTCGGCGAGGATCGATTCGAACAGCGCCGGATCGAGCGCCGCCGCCAGGTAGATGCGCTCCTCGCGCTGGCCCTGGCGGCTGCCGAGGTCGGCGACAACCAGCCAGGCTTCCTTCATCAGCGCGTCCGGCTCGGCGAACAGCGCGGCGCGGCCGTTGGCCAGGCGGTATTCGCCGCCGCCGGCGCGGCGCTGCTGGGCGATGCGGTCGGGATAGGCGAAGGCCAGCAGGCCGCCGAGCCAGCGCGGATGATCCGGGTCGGCCACCGGCTCGGCCGGCTGGCCGCGCAGGTAGCCGCGGAACTGCCGCGACAGCTGCCGCACCCGTTGTACCGCGCCACGGTTGCCGCGCGGCGCGCCCGCTTCGCCGGCGAGCAGGGCCAGGCGCTGGTGCAGGTCGGCGTCGCCGCCACGCAGGATGTCGCGCTCGCCGAGCAGCGCGGCGAGATCGCAGGCCATCTGCCCCAGGCCGAGGGCATGCCCACGCAGCAGCAGATGGGCGATGCGCGGGTGCGCCGGCAGCTCGGCCATGGCCTGGCCGTGGGCGGTCAGGCTGCCGCCGCCGGAACGGGAGGCCAGCGCGCCGAGGCGTTCCAGCAGGTCCAGCGCCTGGGCGTAGGCGGCGGACGGCGGCGCATCCAGCCAGGCCAGTTCGCCCGGCGCCACGCCCCAGCGCACCAGTTGCAGGGCCAGGCCGGCGAGGTCGGCCTGGAGGATTTCCGCCGTGCCATGGGCCGCCAGCTGGTCGTGCTGGGTTTCCGACCACAGCCGGTAGCAGGCGCCGGGCTCCAGTCGCCCGGCACGACCGGCGCGCTGGGTGGCGGAGGCGCGGGAGATGCGCTGGGTGTCCAGGCGGGTCATGCCGCTGCCCGGATCGAAGCGCGGCACCCGCGCCAGGCCGGCATCCACCACCACGCGCACGCCGTCGATGGTCAGGCTGGTCTCGGCGATGTTGGTCGCCAGCACCACCTTGCGCTTTCCGGCCGGCGCCGGCTCGATGGCGGCGCGCTGGGCGGACAGCTCCAGTTCGCCATGCAGCGGGCAGAGCAGCACCTCGTCGCGCCCGGCCAGCGCCTCGCCCAGTTGTTCGGCGACGCGACGGATCTCGGCCTGCCCGGGGAGGAACACCAGCAGGCTGCCCGGCTCGTCGGCCAGCGCCTGCAGCACCGTCTGCACCACCCGCGGCTCGATGAATTCGCCGGGCTGGAACGGCCGGCCCCAGCGGATATCCACCGGGAACATGCGCCCCTCGCTGCGCACCACCGGCGCAGCGTCGAGCAGCGCGGACAGCCGTTCGCCCTCCAGGGTGGCGGACATCACCAGCACCTTCAGCGGTGGCTCGTCGCGCAGCAGGGCGCGGCCGTTGAGGGTCAGCGCCAGCGCGAGGTCCGCGTCGAGACTGCGTTCGTGGAACTCGTCGAAGATCACCAGGCCGACGCCTTCCAGCGCCGGATCGTCCTGCAGGCGGCGGGCGAGGATGCCTTCGGTGACCACCTCGATGCGCGTCCTCGGCCCGACCTTGCTCTCCAGGCGGATGCGGTAGCCGACGGTTTCGCCGATCTTCTCCCCCAGTTCGCTCGCCAGCCGCTCGGCCGCCGCCCGCGCGGCCAGCCGGCGCGGTTCGAGCATGAGGATGCCCTGCCCGGCCAGCCAGGGTTCGTCGAGCAGCGCCAGCGGCACGCGGGTGGTCTTGCCGGCGCCGGGCGGCGCTTCCAGCACCACCTCGTGGCGCTCGGTCAGGGCCTCGCGCAGGGCGGGAAGCACGCTGTCGATGGGAAGGGAATTCATGCCGGCTCCTGGAGAACTGCGCAATGGCGAATGCAAACCGGCGATTATAAACGCCGAACCGGACGCAACCGCCGGCGGTCAAGGAAAGCGAGGGCAGGTATTTCCCGCCAGCCCGATAGAGGCCGACATACGGCGTTGATATAGTTGTTCGAACCATCGTTCCGGAGGTCATCCATGCGTCTTGCCACCCGTGTTTCCTGCGCGGTTCTCAGTGCCGCCCTGCTCGCCCAGCTGAGCGCCTGCGGGACCATCTTCTATCCCGACCGCCGTGGCCAGATCGACGGCCGCATCGACCCGGCCATCGCCGTGTTCGATGCCATCGGACTGCTGTTCTATGTCATCCCGGGCCTGATCGCCTTCGGCGTAGACTTCGCCACCGGCGCCATCTACCTGCCCGACGACAAGGTTTCGGTGGCCCCGGAAAAACTCAAGGACGCCGTCGGCCCCGACGGCAGCATCGACCGAGCCAAGCTCAAGGCGATCATCCAGCGCGAGACCGGCCGCAGCCTGCCGCTCGACGACCCGCGTCTGCTCCAGCGCAACGGTGACCTCCAGCAACTGGCAAGTCTTGGCCTCCACAGAGGAGCCTGAAAATGAAAGGTCCGCTCGTCGCACACGTGGAAAAACTGCTCGCCTACCACCAGTGGGCCTACGAACGCATCCTCGGCGCCCTGGCACCGGTGGACGATGCGGACTACCGCGCCGAGCGCGGGCTGTTCTTCGGCAGCCTGCACGGCACCCTCAACCACCTGGCGATGGTCGACCGCATCTGGCTCGGCCGCGTGACCGGCCAGCCCTGGCAGTTCGAGCGGCTGGACAGCGAGGTCGCCCACGAGCGCGACGAACTCGCCGCCTACCTCGCCGAAGGCATGGCGGAGTGGAAGGACTGGCTGGCGAAACAGGACGACACGTCCCTGCGCCTGCCACTGGACTACCGCAACATGGCCGGCCAGGACCTCCGCCAGTCGCTGCTGGACGTCATCCAGCACCTGGTCAACCACGGCACCCATCACCGCGGCCAGATGAGCGCGGCGCTGACCGCCCTCGGCCAGCCCGCCCCGATGCTCGACTACATCTATTTCCTGCCCGAACGCCAGGACACCCAATGATCTCAAGCGCCCTGCCAGCCCGTCGTCTCATGCGGCTGGCGACGCTCGCCTCGCTGGGCGTGGCGTTCACCCTGATCGTCGCCAAGGCGATCGCCTGGTGGCTGAGCGGCTCGGTCAGCCTGCTCGCCGGCCTCACCGACTCGCTGCTGGACGGCGCCGCCTCCTTCCTCAACCTGCTGGCGGTGCACTACGCGATCCGCCCGGCGGACGACGACCACCGCTACGGCCACGGCAAGGCGGAGTCCCTGTCCGGCCTGGCGCAGGCGCTGTTCATCGCGGTCAGCGCGCTGCTGGTCGGCGCCCAGGCGGGTGACCGCCTGCTGCATCCGCAACCGCTAGAGGCCACCGGCTGGGGCATCGCCGTGATGATCCTGTCGCTGGCGCTGACCGCCGGCCTGCTGGCGTTCCAGCGCCACGTGGTGAAGCTCACCGGCTCCACCGCCATCCGCGCCGATTCGCTGCACTACCGCTCGGACCTGCTGCTCAACAGCAGCATCCTGGTCGCGCTGATCCTCGCCGGCTACGGCTGGCAGCGCCTGGATGCGGTGTTCGGGCTGGGCATCGCGCTGTACATCCTGTGGAGCTCGCTGCACATCGCCCGCGAGTCGGTGGCGGTGCTGATGGACGAGGAACTGCCGCAGGAGGTCAGCGAGCGCATGCACCAGCTGGTCTGCAGCGTCCCCGGCGTGCTCGGCGCGCATGACCTGCGCACGCGGATTTCCGGCACCCACTGGTTCGTCCAGCTGCATCTGGAACTGCCCGGCGAGCTGACCCTGTCGCGCGCCCACACCCTGTGCGACGAGGCGGTGCTGGCGATCCACCGGGAGTTCCCGCGGGCCGAGGTGCTGGTGCACGCCGACCCGCAGGAAGTGGTGGGCAAGGAAACCATCAGTTGATGCTGTAGCCGCGCCCGGCCAGGCAGGCGCCGATGGCGTTGCGGTACTGCTCGGCGACTTCCGGCGGCGGCGCGTTGGTGGCGGCCGCCGGGTCGAACTGGCTCTCCCCTACCGCCCAGCGGTGGCACTCGTAGCGATCGCGATCCTGCTGTTCCGGCGGCTGGCCACTTTCCGGGGAGGCGACCACGTCGTAGCTGTTCGACGCCAGGCTGGACTCTTCGCTCTGCGGCGGCGCGACCGACTGGTAGGTCTGCGTCTCCGCCTGCCAGACGTAGTAGTTGCCGGCGGCGAAGAAGTACGGCACGGCGCCGACCCAGAGCTGCTGCGCATAGCTCGGCATGTACGGAATGCTCACCCCGTAAGGCGGCACGATCAGCATGTAGCGCGCGCCCATCGGGCGGTACCAGTAGCCATCCTTGAAGTAGAAGCGGCGCCCCTGCCAGGACACCTCGCTGTTGCCGTCCGGCACCCGGTCCACCATCCGTCCCGGACGCCAGTCCGGCGGATGCGGCCCCCAGTTGCCGCGCCCCGCCTTGTCCGCGCCCGGCGGCCTGGGCGGCGGCGGACCGGGCGGCATGCCGACCACGTCGCCATAGGCATCCTTCGGCAGCGGCGCGGTGGTGCCGAGCACCCACTGCGCGCCGACGTAGATCGGCGTTCCCGGCAACTGCCCCGGCCCCAGCGCCTGCGGCTGGTCCTGCGGCGGGCCGGGGTAGGACATGGTGTCCAGCCACTGGCCGATCCGGCGGTCCGGGTTCAGCCGCTGGCTGTCGGGAAAGGCGGGATAGACCGGGTAGGAATACTGGTCCAGCCACTGGCCCACGCCGCCGTGCGGGCTGGCGTAGTAGCCGCTGGAACGCTGCAGCCACTGGCCCACCGGAGGCCCGGAATCCGTACCCTCATCGGCGGCGAAGGCCGGCGCCACGAGCAATGTGAACAGGCCCGCCCCGGCGATGCGCCAGACGCTCGATTTCATGGTTTCCTCACCCCCGGCCTGCCGGGCACCTGCTGACTGTGATGAAGAAAGAGTATCTCCAGTTGACACCGCTTGCCTGCCGGGGCGATGGGTATCGCGATGCTCAACCCATCCTACTCACTCCCGGCCCCCACAGATTCGCAGGCGAGCCCGTAGGATGGGTTGAGCGCAGCGATACCCATCAATCTCGCAGGCAAGAAAAAAGGGAGGTCATTGACCTCCCTTCGGGAAACTCGTCCTGGCTCGTCGCTGTTGGCGCCGGCTCACCTCGCTCCACCTTCTGGGCGGTGCGTAGCCCGGGGGCCGGCTCGACCCTGTGGGGTCGGCGGCCACGATGCGCCTGATTGGGCGGATCGTGCTGGACGCGATGTCCGGGCCGTGAATCTGGAAGAAATAGTACGGCAGACGAACCGGCAAAGGATTGCTAAGATTGCTCAATAATATAGTCACTCCGCAATAATTCACCCAAAACAGAAGAACAACAGCAATCTGATATATACAAAGGGGGCTTCATGAACAAGCTGGACCGCTACGACCTGCGAATCCTCGCCGAATTGCAGCGCGACGCGCGCATTTCCAACCAGGAGCTGGCCGAACGCATCGGCCTCTCGCCCTCGCCCTGCTCGCGGCGGGTCAAGCAGCTGGAAGACGACGGCTACATCGTCCGCCAGGTCGCCCTGCTCGACAGCAAGAAGCTCGGCCTGAGCCTGACCGCCTTCGTCCTGGTCGGCATGGACCGCCACACCCCGGAGCGCTTCGAGCACTTCCAGGAAACCGTCGGCAAGTGCCCGGAAGTGCTGGAGTGCAGCCTGGTCACCGGGATGGACGCCGACTACCAGCTGAAGGTGATAGTGCCGGACATGGAGCACTACCAGCAGTTCCTCCTCGGCACCCTGACGCGCATCGAGGGCGTGACCAGCGTGCGCTCCAGCTTCGTGCTGCGGCAGGTGATGGCGAGTACCGAGCTGCCGCTGGAACACCTGCGCAGCTGATCGACATTTGTTCAACTGCAGGACAGGAGGCGTATAATGCGCGGCTTTGTCGTGCCCGCCGGAGAGCCCGGCGAGCCTAGGTCGTGATTACGCCCTGCCGGGCAGGAGTAGCAATGAATTCGAGTTTCGAAGACCTGATGATGTACGGGCTGGTCAGCGCCCTGGTCCTGTTCATGGCCTTCATCGTCTGGGACCTGGCGAAGAAATCCAAGGCCGGCCGCATGGGCACCATGGTGCTGTTCTTCGCCCTCGGCCTGGGTGTGCTCGGCTTCGTCATCAAGTCCTTCGTGGTCGCGGGGATCGAAGGCGGGTTCTGATCCCGCTTCGATGTGGCGGGTTGCACCCGCACCGCCTTTCTACAGGTTCTGTTTCCGCCGGCAATGACCTCAACCGGCGGGATCGACTTCCCGCCATTCCCCCGGCTGCAACCCCTCCAGGCTCCACGGTCCGATGCGCACCCGCACCAGGCGCAGGGTCGGCAGGCCGACCGCCGCGGTCATGCGCCGCACCTGGCGGTTGCGCCCTTCGCGGATCACCAGTTCCAGCCATGAGGTCGGCACCGACTTGCGGAAACGCACCGGCGGCACCCGCTCCCACAGCTGCGGCTCGTCGATCCGCCGCGCCTCGGCCGGCAGGGTCGGGCCGTCGTTGAGCTGCACGCCGTCGCGCAGGCGCTGCAGCTGTTCCTCGTCCGGCTCCCCTTCCACCTGCACCCAGTAGGTCTTCGCCAGCTTGTGCTTCGGGTCGGCAATGCGCGCCTGCAGGCGGCCGTCGTTGGTCAGCAGCAGCAGGCCCTCGCTGTCGCGGTCGAGGCGCCCGGCCGGATAGACGCCGGGGATCGGCACATAGTCCTTGAGCGTCGCCCGGCCCTCGCTGTCGTTGAACTGGGTCAGCACGTCGAACGGCTTGTTCAGCAGGATCAGCCGCGCCTGCACCGGCGGCGCCTTGGCTACGCGGCGTGGCACGGGGCGGGCCGCGGCGCGGCGCTGGTCTTGGCGTGGGGGACGGGACATGGCGGCAACGACTGGAAAAGGATGGAAGCTACGGGAGGCTGCCCGGCATGCTAGGTTCAGCAACAGCCCATCGCAAGAGCGAACGCGCATGCCGAACGTCCCGCTTCCCCCCTGGCTGCTCAGCCTGCTGACCCTCGCCGGCCGCTACACCCCGAACTGGCGCGGGTCGCCGGGCGATCACTTCGATGGCCGCCGCTTCCGCAACGTCGACGCCCGGCCGCACCACAGCTGGCGCGACGTCCTCAGATGGCAGCTCAGCCGCGCGGCGCAGCAGCGCTGGGTGGAGCAGCCCGGCCCGGCCAGCCCGCCGCAGGTGCCGCAGCGGGTGACGGGCGACGAACTGCGGGTCACCTACATCAACCACGCCAGCATCCTGATCCAGCATCGCGGCCTGAACATCGTCACCGATCCGCTGTGGGGCGAGCGCACCAGCCCGTTCGCCTTCATCGGCCCGCGCCGCCACCATCCGCCGGGCCTGACGCTGGACCAGCTACCGCCGCTCGACCTGATCCTGGTCAGCCACAACCACTACGACCATCTCGACCTCTACAGCCTGACCGAGCTCGCCCGGCGCTTCCCGGAAGCGAAAGTCGTCACCGGCCTGGGCAATGCCGCGCTGATCCGCGCCTGCGGCTGCCGCGACGTGCAGGAGATCGACTGGTGGCAGAGCGTGCCGCTGGCCCAGGGCCTGCTGCTGACCGGCGTGCCCGTGCAGCACTGGTCGGCGCGCACCAACCGCGACACCAACCGCAGCCTGTGGCTGGGCTTCGTGCTGGAGTCGCCGGACGGGCCGGTGCTGTTCCCCGGCGACAGCGGCCTCGGCCCGGAATTCGCGCTGATCCGCCAGCGCTTCGGCCCGCTGCGCTTCGCCGCCCTGCCGATCGGCGCCTACGAGCCGCGCTGGTTCATGGGACGCCACCACATGAACCCGGCGGACGCCGTGCAGGCGCATGGCATCCTCGAATCGCAGTGCAGCATGGCGATCCACTTTGGCACCTTCAAACTGAGCGACGAGGACCAGTTCGCCCCGCCCCGCGACCTGGCCGAGGCGCTCGCCGCGCAGGGCGTCGACCCGCAACGCTTCCGCGTGCCGCAGCCCGGCGAACACTGGCACGTGGACGCACTGCGCCCCGCCGCGCCGGCACCCCGGCAGATCAGGCCTGACCGGGCAGCGTCTCCTCCACCTGCTGATCAGCCAGCCGCCTGAGCAGGTCGCCGAGCAGGCTGGAAGCGCCGAAGCGCAGGTGTTGCGGCGTGATCCAGTCCTTGCCCAGCAGACGCTCGGCGAGTTGCAGGTAGACCAGCGCATCCTCCAGCGTGCGCAGCCCGCCGGACGCCTTGAAACCGACCGTGCCGCCCGCCTCGGCGATGCATTCGAGCATCACCTGCGCGGCCTCCGGCGTGGCGTTGCGCGGCTGCTTGCCGGTGCTGGTCTTGAGGAAATCGGCGCCGCCTTCGATGGCTTCGCGGCAGGCCGTGCGGATCAGTTCCGGGTCGTCCAGCTCGCCGCTTTCGATGATCACCTTGAGGCCGTGGTACGGCCCGCACAGCGCCTTGCAGGAACGGATCAGCTCCACCGCCCCGGTCGGTCGGCCTTCCAGCAGCGCGTGGTACGGGTAGACCAGATCGATCTCGTCGGCGCCGTCGCCGAGGGTGCGGCGGACCTCCTCTACCACTTCCGCCGCCGGCGCATCGCCCGCGGGGAAGTTGCACACGCTGGCCACCCGCACCGTGCGCCCGCCGAGGCCGTTGAGCGTGCGCCGGGCGACATGGGCGAAACGCGGATAGACGCACACCGCTGCCACGTCGCCGAAGGGCGTCAGGGCCCGGCGGCAGAGGTCGACGATGTGGGGCATGTCGTCGCCGGGATTCAGGGAAGTCAGGTCGAGCAGGGGAAGGACTCGGCCTGCCAGGGTTTCGCGTGGATCGGTCATGGGGTTTCTCCTTGGCCTCGAAGAGGCCGCTCTTCGTAGGAGCCAGCTTGCTGGCGATCAGTCGTGCCAGGCCACTCCGTGGTTGCCGGCAAGTACGGGATCGCCAGCAAGCTGGCTCCTACAGGAACGGCGCGTCATGGGGTCACAATGCCGCTTCCATTACCTGAACGGCGGCTCATCGAAGCTCCGCAGCTTCCGCGAGTGCAGCGAATTCAGCTGCGTGCGCAGCAGGTCCACCGCCGCGATGCCGATGGAAAGGTGCTGGCTCACCGCCCGCTGGTAGAAGGCCGTGGCCGCGCCGGGCAGCTTGATCTCGCTGTGCAGCGGCTTGTCCGACACGCACAGCAGCGTGCCGTAGGGCACCCGCAGGCGGTAGCCCTGGGCGGCGATGGTGCCGCTTTCCATGTCCACCGCGATGGCCCGCGCCAGGTTGATCAGCGGCCGTTCCTGCGCCCAGTGCAGTTCCCAGTTGCGGTCGTCGTAGGTGAGCACGGTGCCGGTGCGCAGGCGCCGCTTGAGGTCCTCGCCGCGCTCGCCGGTGACCAGCGCAGCGGCTTCCTGCAGCGCCACCTGCACCTCGGCCAGCGCCGGGATCGGGATGTGCGGCGGCAGCACGCGGTCGAGGATGCCGTCGCGGCGCATGTAGGCGTGGGCCAGCACGTAGTCGCCGATGGTCTGCGACTGCCGCAGGCCGCCACAGTGGCCGATCATCAGCCAGCAGTGCGGACGCAGCACGGCCAGGTGGTCGGTGATGTTCTTCGCGTTGGACGGGCCGACGCCGATGTTCACCAGGGTCACGCCGTCGCCGTCGCTGGCGATCAGATGGTAGGCCGGCATCTGGAAGCGGTGCCATTCGACGCCGGCGATGATGGCATTGGCCTCGCCCGCGTCCATGCCGCGCTCGATGATCACGTTGCCCGGCAGCACCATGCGCACGAAGCGCGGATCGTCGCGCAGGCGCGCCAGGCCGGCGTGGATGAACTGGTCGACGTAGCGGTGGTAGTTGGTCAGCAGGATCCACGGCTGCACGTGGCGCCAGTCGCTGCCGGTGTAGTGCACCAGGCGGCGCAGGGAGAAATCCACCCGCGCGGCGTCGAACAGCGCCAGCGGCATGGGGTCGGCGTTCTCCCACTGGTACAGGCCGTCGGCGATGCCGTCGGAGGTGGCGGACAGGTCGGTGCTGGGGAACAC
Source organism: Pseudomonas jinjuensis (assembly GCF_900103845.1). Lineage (GTDB taxonomy): Bacteria > Pseudomonadota > Gammaproteobacteria > Pseudomonadales > Pseudomonadaceae > Pseudomonas > Pseudomonas jinjuensis. The sequence goes on along the minus strand of NZ_FNIJ01000007.1, from coordinate 74,251 downwards.
CCGCGCCAGCTCGGCGGCGGTCACGCCGGAACCGGCCAGTTCGTCGCCCTGCTCGACCACGTAGGGATAGGGGATGTTCTGCTGGCTGGGGCCGACCTCCACCCGCACGGTGAAGTCCTCCATCAGCGGCCGCAGCTGCTCCAGCAGGTATTTGCGGAAGGCCGCCGGCTGGGTGATGGTCACGCTGTAGTTGCCCGGCACCTGCACCTTGGCGAAGGCGCGGGTGGTCGAGGGCACCTCGCCCTGGCAGAGGTAGGTCAGACGCAGCAGCGGATAGCGGAACAGCGCGCGCTGCCCGGCATCGGGCGCCGTGCGCTCCTTCAGGTAGCGCTTGAGCGCCTGGCTCAAGGCACCGGTGGCTCGCTCATGCAATGCGGCCAGTTGATCGACGGCCTCTTCGGCGGTCTGGGCGACGAAGAACTCGTCGCCAGTCGAGAGAGTCATGGTTGGCATCCTGTCTGAACGATCGACTCCATCTTGCCTACTTCCATGACAGAAAGGGATGACAGATTTCGCCCTTGATCTTCCGGCTGACCAGCGACACCATGCAGCATCCAGACTTTATAAAGTCTTAATTCGATCCTGCTTCAGAGGCAAATACCGTGCGCTACTCCAGCCAGGTCAAACCCATCAGCTACCTGAAAGCCAATGCCGCCGAGGTACTCAAGCAACTCGGCGAGCAACGGGAACCCCTGATCATCACTCAGAACGGCGAGGCCAAAGCCGTGATCCAGGACGTGCGCTCCTACGAGGAAACCCAGGAGACATTGGCCCTGCTGAAGGTGCTTGCGCTGGGCAACCAGGAAATCGCGGCAGGTGAAACCAGCTCGGTCGAGGATGTGGCCGGGCGCCTGCGCAAGCGCCGCCAGCAACCGTGAGCCGCGATACCTACCTGGTCCGGATCACCCGTGGCGCGGAGCGGGACCTGGAAAGCATCCACGAGTACATCGCCGATTTCGATTGCCCTGAAAACGCCGATTACGTACTCGACCAGTTGCTGCAAACCATCGGCGATCTGCGCCAACAGCCACAACGCGGAACCCATCCTCGCGAACTGATGAAACTGGGTATCCAGGAATACCGTCAGGTGTTCTTCAAACCGTACCGAGTCATCTACCGCATCAGTGACAAGACAGTTCACGTCTATCTGGTGATCGACGGGCGGCGCGACTTCCAGCAATTGCTGAGCAAGCGCCTGCTGGGCTGAACGGCGGGGCGCACACGCCCCGCCGCTTCGACCTCACGCCAGGTGCGGCGTCGCCCGCGCCACCAGCGCCTCCACATCCACTCCGCGCGGCAGGGTGCCGTAGACGCGGCCACCGCCATCCAGGCGGCTGGCGATGAAGGCATCGGAGACCACCGAGTTGCCGGCCTCCAGCAGCAGCTTGGCCTGCAGGGCGATGGCGACGTTTTCGGTGAGCTGGCGGGCGCGGTACTGGATGTCGTTGGTGTCGGCGAAGGATGCCTTGAGGTTGCCGATGAACGCGGCCAGTCGCGCGTCGCCGTGGCCATCGCCCAGTTCGGCGAACAGCGCATCGAGCACGCCCGGTTCCTTGGACAGGGCGCGCAGCACGTCCAGGCACTGCACGTTGCCCGAGCCTTCCCAGGTGGAGTTGACCGGCGCTTCGCGGTACAGGCGCGGGAGGATGGTGTCCTCGACGTAGCCGGCGCCGCCGAGGCATTCGGCGGCTTCGTTGATCATCGCGGGGGCGCGCTTGCAGATCCAGTACTTGCCCACGGCGGTGACCAGGCGGGCGAACTTGTCCTCCTGCTCGTCGTGCAGATGGTCCAGGGCGCGGCCCATGCGCAGGGTCAGGGCCAGCGCGGCTTCGCTTTCCAGGGCGAGGTCGGCCAGCACGTTCTGCATCAGCGGCTGCTCGGCCAGCACGCGGCCGCCTACCTGGCGGTAGGCGCAGTGGTGCGCGGCCTGGGTCAGCGCCTGGCGCATCAGCGAGCTGGAGCCGACCATGCAGTCGAAGCGGGTCAGCGCCACCATCTCGATGATGGTCGGCACGCCGCGGCCTTCCTCGCCGACCATCCAGGCCAGCGCGCCACGGTATTCCACTTCGCTGGAGGCGTTGGACCAGTTGCCCAGCTTGTTCTTCAGGCGCTGGATGTAGAACTCGTTGCGGCTGCCGTCCGGGCGGTGGCGCGGCAGCAGGAAGCAGGTCAGCCCTTTGTCGGTATAGGCCAGGGTGAGGAAGGCGTCGCACATGGGCGCCGAGCAGAACCACTTGTGGCCGACCAGTTCGTAGGCCTGGCCCGGGCCGGGAATCCCCACCGGGTAGGCGCGGGTGGTATTGGCGCGCACGTCGGTGCCGCCCTGCTTCTCGGTCATGGCCATGCCGATGGTGGCGCCGGTCTTCTGCTCGATGGGCAGGTTGCGCGGGTCGTACTGGGTGGAGAGGATCTTCGGCAGCCACTTCTCGGCGATGTCCGGCTGCAGGCGCAGGGCGGGCACGCTGGCGAAAGTCATGGTCAGCGGGCAGCCGGTACCGGCCTCGGCCTGGCTGTGCAGGTAGCTCAGGCCGGCGCGGGCGACGTGGGCGCCGGCGCGCGGGTCGGTCCAGGGCATGGACGGGATGCCGGCCTCGATGGCCGCGCGCATCAGCTCGTGGTAGGCCGGGTGGAATTCCACCAGGTCGACGCGGTGCCCATAGCGATCGTGGGACTTGAACACCGGCTTGTTCTCGTTGGCGAGGAAACCCGCCGCCATCAGCGGCCCGCCGGCCAGCGCGCCATAGGCGTCGAGTTTCTGCTCGGCCCAGCCGCCGCCGTAGCGGCGCACCCACTCCTGCAGCGGTACGTCGATGCGGTAGAGGTTGGCGCCATCCAGCGGCGGCACCTGGTTGGTCACTTCGTGGGTTTCGGCGTATTGGTGCGGGATCATGGCTGGTCCTCCGTAGCAGGTATGGACAGGGCAGGCGTTGGCGCACCGACGGCGCGCAGGCAGAAATGCACGAGAGCGTCGCTGACGTCCGCCAGGGAAACGCTGGAGTGGCCGGCGTCCCGCACAGCGCGGGCCGGCGGCGAGAGGGGGCCGACCAGGGCCTCGGCGATGGCGCCGACCAGGCAGGCGGCGCTCAGTTGTACGGGCTGCGGCTGGAATTCGCCGGCGGCGATGCCCTGCTCCAGCAGGGTGGCGAACAGCTCGGCATAGGCTTCACGGTAGATCAGGCGCTGCTCGTCGACTTCCGCATCGACCGGCTCGGCGATCAGCGCGAAGGCCAGTTGCCGGCTGCCCCAGGCCCGCGTGGCGAACTGCCGCAAGCCCCGGCTCAGGCGCTCGGCGGCGCTGCCGGGAGCGTTCAGCAGCACAGCCAGGGCGTCGACCTCACGCTGGCTGGCACGGGCGAAGACTTCGGCGGCCAGTTCGCCCTTGCCGCGAAAATGGCGGTACAGGCTGCCGGTGGCGATGCCGGCGGCATCGGCCAGGGTCTGCATGGTCAATGCGGCGAAACCGCCGTCGGCGACACGCGCCAACGCCAGCTTAAGGATGCGTTCGCGCAGCTCGCCGTCCTTTTGCAGCCGCGCTGGGGAATGTCGATAGGCCATGGTCTGAATCCGGATTCACTGCATGAAATTCAGTGAATCATGGTTCAGACTTTTACTGAAAGGGACATTCCCGCCACAGGCGGAGTGATTCCGGCCAAACCGCCCCCCCATACTCCCGATTACCAGAGCGGCATCTGGTAGCTGACGATCACCCGCGTCTCGTCGATGTCGTTGCCGAAGTCGCTGCGGAAGGCGCCGTTGCGCACCTTGAAGCCGAGGTTCTTCAGCGGGCCGGTCTGCACCACGTAACCGATGTCGGTGTCACGCTCCCACTCCTTGCCGCGCCCCTGGCCGTTCAGCAGATCGATGTGGTCGCCCTGCAGGTAGCGGGTCATGAAGGTCAGGCCGGGCAGGCCGAGGCCGGTGAAGTCGTAGTCGTAGCGTGCCTGCCAGGAGCGTTCGTCCTTGTTGGCGAAGTCGCCGATCTGCACGAAGTTGGTCAGGTACGGGTCGGTGCCGCTGAGGTAGGCGAAACCGGTGTCGCCGGACATGCGCTGGTAACCGACGCCGAAGCCGCTGCCGCCGATGCGATAGGTAAACAGCGCGTTGAGCGCGCGGTTGTCGACGTTGCTGCCGCCATCATCGGTGGAGCGCGCCCAGCGGATATCCGACTTGAGCGACTGGCCCTCGGCGATCGGCAACGTGTGCACCACGCTCAGGTAGTGCTGGCGGTAGAAGTTTTCCAGGCCGCCGTAGTGGTAACTGGTGGTGAGGTTGTCGGTCCAGCGGTAGGTGCCGCCGGCGAGGTTGAAGCGGTCGCTGCTGGTGTGGCTGCCGAGCACGATGTTGCGCTTGTTGCCACGGGTCATCGACAGGTCTTCGGCGTTGGTCGAGTCGCGCTGCTTCACCTGGCGCAGCTGGCCGAGCTGCGCGCTGAGGCCGTCGATCTCGTTGACCTCGGCGAGGCCACCCTGGAAGGTCTGCGGCGCCAGGCGGGTGTCGTTGTACTGCACCACCGGCAGCTTGGGCAGCAGGGTGCCGACCTTCAGGGTGCTTTTCGAGGCACGCAGTTTGGCGGTCAGGCCGAGAGAGCTGTAGTCGTCGGCGGCGCGCTTGTCGCTGGCCGAGTACGGCAGCAGGCCGGAACCGGTGCGGTCGGGGCTGGAGTCCAGCTTGATCCCCAGCAGGCCGAGGGCATCGACGCCCACGCCCAGCGTGCCCTCGGTGTAGCCCGACTCGTAGCGCAGCAGGAAGCCCTGCGCCCACTCCTCGGATTTAGACTGCGCCGCATTGCTCTGGCGGTAGTCGCGGTTGAAGTAGAAATTGCGCAGTTCCAGGTTCGCCTTGCTGTCCGCGATGAAGTCCGCGTGGGCGAACAGGGGCAGGCAGGCGAAGCTCGAAACGAGCGCCCGTACGGGAAGATTCTTCATTGTTGTATCTCTTCTTCAGGTGAGGTGGCGCCGCTCCTGAAGGCGCCGCGCCGTGAGTCGGCCGGCGGGCCTGCCCTGCAGGCGCGGGTGGCGCCGCCGCGCGCCACGATGCCCCGCACTTCCCGATTCACCGCGCCGTGGGTGACCCGCGCGGTATGGCGCGGGTTGCGCATGATCAGGTCGGTGGAGCGCTCGTCGACGCGCGGAGGGCCGGTGGCTCAGATCGGGTCCCAGGAGAACACGTCCGGGCTGCGCGCCAGGTCCATGAAGCTGCCGCGCAGCGCGGGCATGCCGTGCTCGGCGATGCTCTGCGGGGTCCAGCCGTTGTCGCTGTGCACGCTGCGCAGCGGGCGGCTCTGGCTCATCAGGAAGATCTCGTGGTTGCGCGCGGCAAACACCTGGCCGTTGACCGCACTGGCGGCGTCGGAAGCGAGGTAAACGGCCAGCGGCGCGTTCTTGTCCGGGGTCATGCGCTGGAGGTTTTCCACCCGCGCCTTCTGCTCCGGCGTCTCGGCCGGGATGGAGTCGGTCATGCGGCTCCAGGCGAAGGGTGCGATGCAGTTGGAGCGCACGTTGTAGCGCTGCATGTCGAGGGCGATGGACTTGCTCAGCGCAACGATGCCCAGCTTGGCCGCCGAGTAGTTGGCCTGGCCGAAGTTGCCGATCAGCCCCGAGGTGCTGCTCATATGCACGAAGGTGCCGCTGTTCTGCGCGCGGAAGTGCTCGGCGGCGGCGCGGCTGACGAAGAAGCTGCCGTTGAGGTGCACGTTGATCACCGACAGCCAGTCCTCGGCACTCATCTTGTGGAAGATGGTGTCGCGCAGGATGCCGGCGTTGTTCACCACGATGTCGACGCGACCGAAGGCGTCGATGGCGCTGGAGACGATGCGCCGGGCGCTGTCCCAGTCCGACACGCTGTCGGTGTTGATGGCGCCGTCACCGCCGCGCTGGCGGATCAGCCCGAGGGTCTCCTCGGCCGGGGAAGCCGAGCCGCCCTCGCCCTGCAGGGACACGCCGATGTCGTTGATCAGCACCCGCGCGCCGCTGTCGGCCAGGGCCAGGGCGATCTCGCGGCCGATGCCGCCACCGGCGCCAGTGACGATCGCTACCTTGCCTTCGTTGAGTCGTTGGGTCATCGCTAATTCCTTACTGTTCGTTCAATCGGGGAGTTCGTTGCGCGCAGATCAGCTCGGCAGGCCGAGCACGGCCTTGGCCAGGATGTTGCGCTGGATCTCGTTGGTGCCGCCGTAGATGGTGGTCGGCCGCGACTGGATGAAGATGCCCGCCGGGTGCAGTTCGGGATCGTCGGCGAAGGGGTTGAGCAGCGCCGAATCCGCGCCGGCGATCTCCAGCCCCAGCTCGCTGATGCGCTGGTACAGCTCGGACTGGTGGATCTTCAGCAGGGAAACGTCCGGGCCCAGTTCCTCGCCGCGCCGCAGGCGTTCGGCGAAGCGTTCGTAGAGCGCCTTGTGGCAGTCCAGGTCCATGCTCAGGGCAGCGAAGCGCTGGGCGAACACCGGGTCGTCCCACAGGCCCTGATGGCGAGCCAGGCGCACCAGGCGTTCGAGGGCGAAGGTGGCCTGCTTGGGCGAACCGAGGAAGATGCGCTCGAAGCCGAGCAGCGCCTTGGCCATGCCCCAGCCATGGTTGACCGCGCCGACCAGGTTCTCCTGCGGCACGCGCACGTCGTTGAAGAACACCTCGCAGAATTCGCCCTGCAGCTCCAGGTTGAGGATCGGCCGCACCTCGACGCCGGGGCTGTCCATCGGCACCAGCAGGAAGCTGATGCCCTGCTGCGCCTTGGCGCTGCGCTCGGTGCGCGCCAGCACGAAGATCCAGTTGGCCTCGGTACCCATAGTGGTCCAGGTCTTCTGGCCGTTGATCACCCACTCGCCGTCACGCAGCACTGCCTCGGTGCGCAGGCTGGCGAGGTCGGAGCCGGCGTTGGGTTCGCTGTAGCCCTGGCACCAGATGTCCTCGCCGCTCAGGATGCGCGGCAGGAAGCGCTCGCGCTGGGCGTCGCTGCCGTAGCGGATCAGCAGCGGGCCGAGCATGGTGATGCCGCTGTCGGGCAGGCGCGCGCAGCCGTAGTTTTCCATCTCCTCGATCATGATCAGCTGCTTGCCGGCAGAAAGGCCCATGCCGCCGAACTGCACCGGCCAGCCGGGGCACAGCCAGCCCTGTTTCGACAGTGCCTGGTACCACTCCCAGGTGTCGTCGCGGCCCAGGCGGTGGGCCGGGTTGCGGATGCGCTGGGGGTAGTTGGCGGCGACCCAGTCGCGCACCAGCCGGCGGAACTCGCCATCTTCGAGGGCGTTGTAATCGGTCATTTCAATGTCCTCGGCTCACTGGCCTTTGAAAACGGGGGAACGCTTGTCGAGGAAGGCCGCCTTGCCTTCGGCATGGTCGGCGCTGAGGAACAGCTGGCTCTGGAAATCGCCCTCGCGTTCGAGCAGCAGCTCCAGGCCATCGGCCAGCAGGGCCTTGGTCATGGCCAGTGGCAGCGGCGCCTGTTGCTCGACCTTCGCGGCCAGCGCAAGAGCGGCGTCCAGCGCGGCACCCGGTGCGCAGAGCTGGTCCACCAGGCCGATGCGCAGCGCTTCCTCGGCGTCGATCACCTGGCCGAACATCAGCACCTGCCGCGCCCGGCCGACACCGATGCGCGCCGGCAAGGTGTGCAGTTGGCCGAGGTCGGCAAGCAGCCCGACCTTGCCGAAGCCGGCGGCGAAACGCGCCGAGCCGCCGCACACCAGGCTGTCGCAGGCCAGCGCCACCGACAGCCCGGCGCCCACCGCCCAGCCTTCGATGGCGGCGATGATCGGCTTGCCCATGCGCAGCATCTGGCGGATCAGGTCGGCGTTCTTCTGCATGCGCACGCGGCCGGCGTTGAGGTCGGTGACGTGCATGTCGCTGAGGTCACCACCGGCGCTGAAGACGTCCGCCGAACCGGTGAGGACCACGCTGCGCACGGCGGGATCGGCGTCCGCTTCGCGCAGCGCTTCGAGCAGCTCGGCGCGCAACGCGGGGGACAGCGCATTGCGCCGCGTTGGGTTGTTGAAGCGCAGAAGGCGCACCGTACCGAGTGTTTCCTGCAGCAGCATCTCGCTCATCACGCCACCTCCGCCTGCAGCAGGGCGATGTAGCGCGCCCGGTGGAAGGCCAGCGAACCCTGGCTGTTGAGCAGCACCATGGCGCGGCGCAGAAACAGGCCGATGTCAGCCTCGTCGGTGTAGCCGATACCGCCGTGCAGCTGGATCGCCTGGCGGGTCACCAGCATGGCCGCTTCGGCGGCGCGCACCTTGGCGGTGGACACCAGGCGCTGCACCTGCGGGGCCGGTGCGCCTTCGTCCAGCGCGGTGGCCGCCTCGCCGACGATGGCGCGGGCCAGTTCGATCTGCAGCTTCAGGTCGACCATGCGGTGCTGCAGCGACTGGAAGCTGCCGATCTCGCGGCCGAACTGGCGGCGCACGCCGAGGTAGTCGCGGGTCTGTTCGAAGGCTGCGTCCATCAGCCCCACCAGGTAGGCGGCGCAGGCCAGTGCCGATTCATCGAGGGCAGCGGGTGCAGCTTCGACGAATTGCGCGGGCGTGCCATCGAACCGCAGGCGCGCCAGGTGGCCACCGTCCTGGGTCGGTTCCTGGTGAACGCTCAGCCCCTCGGCATTGCGCTGTACCAGCGCGAGGCCAGTGTTGCAGGCCACCAGCCACGCATCGGCGGCAGCACCCAGAGCAACGTGGGCGATCTCGCCACGCAGTTGGCCGTCGCGTAGCACCGGCAAGGCGGCGCCAGCTTCGTAGCCGATTCCGGCGGGCAGGATCAGCCGCTCACCGGCCAGCAGCGCGGCGCGCTCGGCGACGGGCAGCAGCGGCGCCACCAGGTTCGCCTCGATCAACGGCTCGGGCAGCAGGCCGCGTCCCAGCTCCTCCAGCAGCGCCGCGTACTCGGCCATGCCCAGGCCGCTGCCGCCCTGTTCTTCGCCCAGGCGCAGGCCCGGCCAACCCATGGCGCAGACTTCGCTCCAGGCGTCACGGTCGATGCCCTGCGCCTGGAAGCGCAGTTGGCGCACCCGGCCCAGGTCGCCGCCGCGCGGCACCAGTGAGGCGGCGCTGTCACGTATCAGCCGCAGGCGCTCTTCGCGTTCCTCGGCCATCGCGGTGTTGTCGCTCATATCGTCATTCCCGTGTCGGTTGAACAGTGCCGGCCGCAGCGGGCCGGTACTTGAAACTGCCGGTGGCGCTGGCGATCAGCTCGCCGGCTTCGTCGAAGATTTCCGCCGCGCAGAAGCACAGCGTGCGGGTGCGGCGCAGCACCCGGCCGACGGCGTTGAGCTCGCCGCGGGTGCTGCCCATGAAGTGGGTGGCCATGTCGATGGTGACCATCGAGCAACCCGGCAGCACAGCGCGGATCGCCCCGGCCATGGCGGCGTCGAGTACGCTCATCAGCACCCCGCCGTGGAAGCTGTCGATGTAGTTCATCAGCTCCGGGCGGTGGCGCAGGCGCACCCGCACCACCTCGCCATCGACCCAGCGCTCCAGGCCGAGGAACTCCTGGAAGGTGAATCTGCCGCTGGGGAACATCTCCAGCCCGGTCGCGGTTCCTGCTGCAGCGAGGTCGGTCATCGCGGGCTCTCCCCGGTGGCCGGCTGGCCCAGCGGGCGGGTCGCGCTGCTCATCGCCGTATGCGCTTGCGGCGCGGCTACCGCGTCGGCTTGCGCACTGCGCGCCTCGCGGTTCGGGTCGAACAGGCGGTTGGGGATGAACAGCGCCGGGATCAGGCCGGTGATGACGTAGGTGATGCCCATCACCAGGAAGCCCGCGCCGATGGACACGTGGGAGGCCAGCAGGCCGATGGCCGCCGGGGCCACCGCCGCGCCGATGCGGCCGAGGTTGTAGGAGGTACCGACGGCAGCGCCGCGCACCTGGGTGGAGAAGCTCTCGGTCATGTAGGTGGCGAGCACGCCCACCGGCACGCCATAGATGAAGCCGAACAGCGCGAGGATCCAGACGATGTTGTCCGGGGTGTGCCAGAACACGATCACCGGCATGAAGATGGCGGTGCCGATGGCGCCGGCGGCGAAGGTGGCGCGGCGGCCGAAGCGGTCCGAGGCGATGCCGGCGAGCACCTTGCCGAGGATCATCGCGGTGTAGGTGCCGACCATGTAGCCGGTCATGGACTTGAAGTTCATGCCCAGCTCGCTTTCCAGGTACGAGGGCATCCAGTTGTTGGTGCCGTAGTAGCCGAACAGCAGGAAGCACGAGGTGAGGCTCCAGAGCACGAACATGCGCCGTGTCGACGGGTCGACCAGCAACTGGCGCATGCCGCCGCTGGGCGCGCTCTGCTGGCGGCCGCTGACTGCCTGCTGCCCGCGTTGCGCGCGGGCGGCCAGCCAGGACGGCGACTCCGGCACCCACGGGCGCAACGCCAGGCAGATCAGCGCCGCGCCAATGGCGGTGAAGAACAGCGCGCGCCAGCCGTAGTCCGGGATGATCTGCCCGGCGAGCACCGTCGCCACCAGGTAGCCCACGGTCCAGCCGGCCTGCATGGTCGCCAGGATGGTGGTGCGGTACTTCGCGGTGACGAACTCGGACATCAGGATGTTGCAGGCCACGAACAGCGAGCCCAGGCCCAGCGAGGAGACGAAGCGGATCAGCGCGAACGCCCAGTAGTTGTGCGCCAGCCCCAGCAGGGCGGTGCCCACGGAAAACACCAGGATGGTCCAGGTCACCACGCGCACCCGGCCGAAGCGGTCGCACGCCCAGCCACCGTAGATACCGCCGATGGCCATGCCGGCCAGGGTGATGCTGCCCAGCGAGCCCGCCTCGAAGTTGCTCAGGCCGAACTCGGCCTTGAGGCTGTTCAGGCTGTAGGCGAGGAACATCAGGTCCGCGCCGTCGGCCAGCAGGCCAAGGAAGCAGAAGAGGAATGCGATGACCAGGGTCCGCCGCGGTATCGCGGTGCCCTGGGCCAAGCTGTCGGATCCGTTCATTGTTGTTGTTCTCGAAGGTTGGTTGAGGTCGTCGTCACGCCATGCCTGCCCGGTTCAGTCGGTACTCCCCGGGGTCAGGCGCACGTGGCCGTTGTCCAGCACCACCACGTCGCGCTCGACGACGCGGGTGCGGAAGGAGCCGTCGTTCCAGATTTCGGTGCGCAGGGTTTCGCCCGGGAACACCGGGGCGGAGAAGCGCACCTGCAGGTGGGCGAAGCGCTCCGCGCGGTAGTCGGCGACACCGCGCAGCAGCGCGTGGAAGGCCACGCCGAGGGTGCACAGGCCATGCAGGATCGGCCGTGGGAAGCCACCGCGCGCGGCCGCCGCCGGGCTGGCGTGGATCGGGTTGTCGTCGCCGTTGAGCCGGTAGTACAACGCCTGCTCGGGGCGCGTCGGCAGGTCGATGAGCAGGTCCGGCGCACGCTCGGGCAGGCGGTGCGGCTGGCTCAGCGACTGGCTGTCGCCACCGAAGCCGCCGTCACCGCGCAGGAAGGTGGTGCCGCGGGCGATTGCCAGCACTTCGCCGCTCTGCGCGTCGCTGACGACCTTCTCGCTGTAGAGCAGCGCGCCCTTGCCGGTGCCCTTGTCCACCAGTCCGGTGACGCGGGTGCGGCCGATCACCTCGCCTTCCACCGGCAGCGGCTTGAGCCACTCGATGCTCTGCTCGCCATGCACCAGGCGCAGGGCGTCGACGCCGGTGTCCGGGTTGCCCAGCCAGAAGCCGGGATGCCCCAGCACCACCGCCATGCAGGGCAGCGCCTGGAGGTCGCGGTTGGCGTCGACGAAGGCCAGTTGGTGCTCGTCCATGGGGTCGGCGCCAAGGCCCACCGACAGTGCATAGAAGGCGCTGTCGTGGCGGCTGAAACGCTGCCGCACTTCGGGGATCGGGTAGTTCAGCAGGTGCTCAGGATTCAGCGCCATGGGCCACCTCCTCCACTTCCAGCACCGCGTCGGCGGCCCAGGCGCCCTGCCCCTCGGGCATGGCGAAGACCGGGTTGAGATCGACCGAACGCAGGCGCGGACCAGCCTCGGCGGCGAACTGCGAGAGCTGCGCGAGCACCCGCGACAGCGCCTTGATGTCGGTCACCGGGCGACCACGGGCGCCCAGCAGCAGCGGTGCGCCCTTGATGCTGCGGATCATCTGTTCGGCTTCGTCGACGCCGAACGGGCAGCGGCGGAATACTACGTCCTTGAGCACCTCGACGAAAATGCCGCCAAGGCCGAACACCGCCACCGGACCGAACTGCGGGTCGCGCTGGATGCCCATGAAGCACTCGACGCCGCCCTGCAGCTGGCGGGCGACCAGCACGCCGTCGAGGCGCGCATCGGGCGCGTGTTCGGCGGCACGCTGGAGCAACAGGTCATAGCCCTCGCGCACGGCCTGGGCAGTGTTCACGTTGAGCAGCACGCCGCCGATTTCCGATTTGTGCAGGATGTCCGCCGAGGCGATCTTCAGTACCACCGGGAAGCCGATCTGCTCGGCGAAGGCGGCGGCTTCCGCAGCGTTCTTCAGTACGCGCTCGGGCGCCGACTCGATGCCGGCACGTGCCAGCAACTGCTTGGCCTCGGCCTCGCCGGGCGTGCTGGCCGGCAGTTCGACGCCGCCGGGCGCGGGAATCTTGCGCAGCGGTCGGGCGAAGGCCTCACCCAGCTGGCCCATGGCCTGGATGGCGCGCACCGCGCGGGTCGGATCCTCGAACAGGGCGAAGCCGGCTTTCTGGTAAGGCGCCAACTCCTCGCCCTCGCCCATCACCGAGACCACGAACAGGCGGTCCGGGTGATCGACCTTGATCCGCGCGAACTGCTCGGCCAGGCGCGGGCCGATGGAGGCGGCGGTGCCGGCCTGGGTGAAGAAGGCGATCAGCGAACGGTAGCCACCGTCCACCACCATGGATTCGGTGAAGTCGTGCACCAGGCTCAGGTCGTTGAGCGCCTGGGCGGTGCAGTCCACCGGGTTGAGTGGCGAGGCGTAGGACAGGCGCTGCTTCAGGCGTGCCTGGGCCGCTTCGGGCATCGGCGGCATGGGCAGGCCGAAGTCCTCGGCGGCGTCGCTGACGATGATGCCGGCGCCACCGCTGACGGTGATCATCCCCAGGCTGTTATTCACCGGGTAGATGCGCTGGGTGGCGAGGTAGGCGATGTCCACCAGTTCTTCGGTGGTGCGCGCGCGGACCACGGCGTAGTCGGCCAGCACCGCGTCGAGCACCTTGTCGTCGCCGGCCAGGGAAGCGGTGTGCGACATGGCCGCGCGGCCGCCCAGTTCGCTGCGCCCGACCTTGTGCAGGATCACCGGCTTGCCCGCGCGGTGGGCCGCCTCGAGGGCGGCGAGGAAGCTGTCGACGTTGCGGATCGATTCGGCGTAGGCCATCACCACGTCGATCTCCGGCGATTCCACCAGCCAGCCGATGGCGTCGCCCAGGGTGACGTCGGCTTCGTTGCCGGTGGCGACGCAGATCGGCGTGCCCAGCCCGCGCTGCCGCGACAGGCCGAGCAGGTGCGCGCCGTAGGCGCCGGACTGGGTGGCGATGCCGACCCGCCCGGCCAGCGGAATGCCGCGCTCCAGGCTGGTGGAGAAGAAGGCGTAGTAGCCGAGGTTGGCGTTGAATACGCCCAGCGCGTTCGGCCCCAGCAGGCGCATGTTCGCCGCGCGGGCGGCGTCGACGATGGCGTCCTGCATGGCCACGCCCTCCTCGCCGACTTCGCTGAAACCGGAGGAGAACACGATGGCGCTGCGCGCGCCCTTGCGCCCCAGCGCCTGGACGGTCTCCAGCACCTGCGGCGCCGGCACCGCGATGATCGCCACGTCCGGCGCCTCGGGCAGCGCGTCGACGCTGGCGTAGGCCGGCAGGCCCTGGATCTCGGTGCGGTTGGGGTTCACCGGCAGGATGCGGCCGGTGAAGCCGTTGCGCAGCATGTAGGCGATGGGTCGGCCGCCGATGCGGTGGGGGTCGCTGGAGGCGCCGACGACGGCGACCGAGCGCGGCTGCACCAGGGGGGTAAGACTGGAGAAACCGGTGTGTTGCAAGTGACTCACTGACATGACGTTCCACCTGAACAAGTAGCGGGTGCCGGACGCTTGCGTGCCGGCGCGAGGGCGAGCGCGTCCACGGCAGGCTGCGGGCAGCAGCCACCGGGAGCGTCGGCCCTGAGTTTCAGAGCCCTGAGTTCAAGAACACAGAATTTCAGAGCACCGCTTGGGTGCCGAGCAGTGCCGTAACCTGGCTGGACAAGGTGCCGCCGTTGCCATGCAGCAGCGCCACCTCGGACTTCTTCAGCTGGCGCTCACCGGCCTGACGACGCAGCTGGGTGACCGCCTCGATGATCAGGAACATGCCGTACATGCCCGGATGCACACAGGACAGCCCGCCGCCGTTGGTGTTCACCGCCAACTCGCCACCGGGGGCGATGCGCCCGCCTTCGACGAAGCGACCGCCCTCGCCCTTCGGGCAGAAGCCGAGATCCTCGAGGAACAGGATAGTGTTGATGGTGAAGGCGTCGTAGAGCATCACCAGGTCGATGTCGGCGTGCTTCACCCCGGCCATTTCCATCGCGCGCGGGCCGCTTTCCGAGGCGGCGGTGACGGTCAGGTCGGGCATGGCCTGGATCGAACGATGCCACTGCGCGCCGGCGGCGCCGAGGAAGTACACCGGCTCGTTCGGCAGGTCGCGGGCGCGGTCGGCACGGACCAGCACGCAGGCGCCGCCACCGTCGGTGACCAGGCAGCAGTCAGCCGAGCTGAGCGGGTCGCTGACCATGCGGCTGGCCAGCACGTCGTCGATGCTCAGCGGGCCACGGGCGAAGGCCTCGGGGTTGAGGTTGGCCCACTTGCGCGCCGATACCGCGACTTCCGCGAGCTGGGCGCGGGTGGTGCCGAACTGGTGCATGTGGCGGCTGGCCGCCAGCGAGTAGGAAGTGATCGGATGGCGCGGCTTGTAGAAGGTTTCGTGCCACTGCGGCTCGCTCATCGACACCAGGCGGCCACCGGCGGTGCGCTGGTTGGAGCCATAGCAGATCAGCGCGGCGTTGCACAGGCCGGCCTCCAGGGCCAGGGTCGCCTGCAGCAGGTGCATCTCGAAGCTGGAACCGCCGACGTTGGTGCCGTCGACGAACTTCGGCTTGATGCCCAGGTATTCGCACACCGACAGGGTCGGGAAGGCATGCGAACTGGTGGCGGCGAACACGCCGTCGATGTCCGAGAGCTGCAGGCCGGCGTCGGCGATGGCTTTCAATGAAGCCTGGCCGAGCAGCTCGATGGGGCTGAAGCCGTGGGCCTCGCCGATGCCGGCGCTGCCAATGCCGACGATGGCGGTCTTGCCGCGGATTGCCTGGTTCATGCCTGGCCCTCCAGCAGATCGAACACCACTCCGGCCACGCCATCCACCTCGACGATGCGCGCCTTGACCCGGCTGCCGATGGCAGCGGTTTCCACGCCTTCGATGCGCGACATCATGCGCACGCCCTCGTCGAGGTCGATCAGCGCCACGTTGTGGCTGCCGGTGCGCGCACGATTGACGGTGATCGCATAGATAGTGCCGGTGCCGCTGGCCTCGACCCATTCCAGGTCGGTTTCACCGCTGCCGGGAATCAGCACGCGCGGGTAGAACACATAGCGTCCGGTGGAGGCGCTGCGCTGCAACATGAAACGACCCTCGGCGAGAAACGCGAGGTACTGTGCCTCGGGCCCTGGCATGCTGCGGTCGGGGAAATCCACCATGAGGTTTCTCCTTTGTTCTTGTTCTGCCTTGTTGCAAAGTGCGTTACCGCCGATGCCCATCCTGCCGAACTGCGGCCGTTGCAGGCATCGCAGGAGCAGAATACATTCACCATACAGAATATCAATCAGAATGCAGAATATGCCAACCAACAAAACCGCCAAAGAAACCAGCAGCAAGCGACCCAGCACCAAGGATGTCGGCGCCGTCGTGAACGCCATCCAGATCCTGCGCCACCTGGCCAACGCCGAAGGCCCCGAAGGCGCGACCGCCATCGCCCGCGCCACGGGCATCAGCCCGAGCACCACCTTCAACATCCTGCGCACGCTGAGCAACGAGCAGCTGACCTCGTTCGACAACGACACCAAGACCTACCGCCTGGGGCTGGGCCTGTCCGAGCTGGCGGTGAGTTTCATCGGCCGCAGCTATGCCGACCTGATCCAGCCGGAACTGGAGCGCCTGAGCACCACCCATAACATCCTGATCACCCTGTGGCAGGTCACGGACGATGCGCACATCCGCGTGATCGCGGCCTCCACCCCGGCCATCGCCCACATCAACGTCGCCATCGGCTCGCGCCTGCCGGAACTGGTCGGCGCTGCCGGGCGCTGCATCGCCGGCCTGCGCAACCTCCCCGAGGATGAACTGCGCCGCCGCCTGACGCGCGTCCGCTGGGAGAACCCGCCCAGCTTCGAGCAGTACCGCAGCGACGCCGCCGCCGCCCTGGAGCGCGGCTGGGCCATCGACGAGAGCCACCTGTACCGCGGCGTCAGCATGGTCTCCAGCCCGATCATCGACCACGACTGCCAGCCGCGCTTCGTCATTTCCGGCATCGGCATCAGCGCGCAGCACGACCGCGAAAAACTGGAACAGATCGGCGCCAGCCTGCACGAAACCGCCCGATTCATCAGCCGCTCGCTGTTCCCGCAGAGCTGACCTGGCGCAGCAGAACACCCAAGCATTCATTCAGCATACGGAAATGCATTCCTAAAAATCAGACATCAATGATCCCAGGCGAGCGACAGGCGGGCTGCCGCGAGCCCGGGGCATCGCCGGCTGCGAATGCGACTGGTGGCAGGAATATTCGTCAGGCAACCCCCACAGCAGCGAATATCACCGGTATCGTGGCACGTCGTGATGGAGTCCTGGTGGTGGCCATCAAGTGGAGAACGCCGTTCCTGCCGCGCCCACGAATCCTGGTCGATTCAGGCAGAGCCCGCCGCCAGGAGTCCGCAACATCTCATCTGTCCGGATGCTCGCCTGCCGCGCCAGGCAGGCGGCAGGCCATAGTCCATCCCATTTAACGAGATAACCATGGAACAGAAAGACATCGATTGGGGCACGCTCGGATTCGATTACATCAAGACCGACTTCCGCTACATCTCTCACTGGCGCGATGGTCTGTGGGACGACGGCAAGCTGACCGAGGACAACACCCTGCACATCAGCGAGGGTTCCACGGCGCTGCACTACGGCCAGCAGTGCTTCGAAGGCCTGAAGGCCTACCGCTGCAAGGATGGTTCGATCAACCTGTTCCGCCCGGACCAGAACGCCGCGCGCATGGCCCGCAGCTGTGCCCGCGTGCTGATGCCGCAGGTGTCCGAGGAGCAGTTCATCGACGCCTGCAAGCAGGTGGTCCGCGCCAACGAGCGCTTCATTCCGCCCTATGGCTCCGGCGGCGCCCTGTACCTGCGCCCGTTCGTGATCGGCGTGGGCGACAACATCGGCGTGCGCCCGGCCCCGGAGTTCATCTTCTCGGTGTTCTGCATCCCGGTCGGCGCCTACTTCAAGGGCGGCATGAAGCCCCATGACTTCGTGATTTCCACCTACGACCGCGCCGCGCCCCACGGCACCGGCGCCGCCAAGGTCGGCGGCAACTACGCCGCCAGCCTGCTACCGGGCTCCCAGGCCAAGAAGGAAGGCTTCGCCGACTGCATCTACCTCGACCCGGCCACCCACAGCCGCATCGAGGAAGTGGGCTCGGCCAACTTCTTCGCCATCACCCACGACGACGAGTTCGTTACCCCGCGCTCCAGCTCGGTGCTGCCGGGCATCACCCGCCTGTCGCTGATGCAACTGGCCGAACAGCGCCTGGGCCTGAAAGTGATCGAGGGCGACGTAGCGATCAACGACCTGGCGCGCTTCAAGGAAGCCGGCGCCTGCGGCACCGCGGCGGTGATCACGCCGATCGGCGGCATCCAGTACAAGGACCATCTGCACGTGTTCTTCAGCCGCGAAGACGTCGGCCCGGTGACCCGTCGTCTCTACGAAGAGCTGACCGGCATCCAGACCGGCGACGTGGAAGGCCCGGAAGGCTGGATCGTCAAGGTCTGATACCGAGCCGCAGCAGCTTCCCGGCTCTGATCGGAAAGCCGCTCGCTCAAGAAGAACGCCGCGATGCCGGGAGGTATCGCGGCGTTTTTCATGGGAGCCGGGCGAAAAGCCCAAAGCCGCGCGCCATGCGCGCGATCGCGGGCATGGCCCGCTCCTACAGGGGTGATCCCGCGCAGCGCCGACCGTCAGGCCTGGCTGGGCAGCGCCGGCTGGCAGAGCAGCCAGTCGTGCAACAGGGTCTGCAGTTCCTCGAACTTCACCGGCTTGGCCAGGTAGTCGCTCATCCCCGCCGCCAGGCAGCGGGCGCGGTCGCCGCTGTGGCTGTTGGCGGTGATCGCCAGCACCGGCAGGTCGGCGCAACGCGGCAGCGCGCGGATCGCCCGGCAGGTGGCGAAACCGTCCATCACCGGCATCTGGCAGTCCAGCAGCACCGCGTCCGGCGATTCCCGGCTCAGCAGCTCCACCGCCTCCGCGCCGTTGTCGGCGGTGCGCACCCGGTAGCCGAGCTTGAGCAGCATGCCGCGCAGCACCAGCTGGTTGATCGCGTCGTCTTCCACCACCAGCACGCTGCACTGTTCCGGCCGGCGCCGGGCCTGGCCGCCGGCGCGGCGTGGCGGCGGCACCAGGGCCTGGGTCGGGCGGGCCAGTTCGATGGCGAGGGCGAAGCGGCTGCCCTGGCCGGGCAGCGAGCCGTGGCTCAGCTCGCCGCCGAGCAGTTCGACCAGTTGCCGGCACAGCGCCAGGCCGATGCCGAGGCCGCCGTATTCGCGGGTCGACGAACCATCCAGCTGGAAGAAGCGCTGGTACACCGTCTCGTCCGACGGCGTGGCGAAGCCGATACCGGTGTCCGCCACCTCGACCCGCAGGGCGATGGCGTCGTCATGCTTCTCGCCGTTCACGCGCAGGGTCACGCTGCCCCGGGCGGTGAACTTGATGGCGTTGTCCAGCAGGTAGCCGAGCGCCTGGGCCAGCTTGGCGGAGTCGCCTTCGAGGGTGTCCGGCAGGCTTTCGTCGAGCTGCAGGGCGAAACGCAGGCCCTTCTCCTCGGCGCGCGGCGCGTACTGCGCGCGCAGGCTGTCGCACAGGCCGCGCAGGCTGAACGGCTCGCGCCGCGGGTAGAGCCTGCCGGCCTGCAGCTCGATCAGCGCGAGGATGTCGTTGACCATGCGCAGCATGTCCCGCGCCGAGCCTATGGCGGTCCGCTGGTACTCCGCCAGCTCGACCTCCATCGGCACCGTCTGCATCAGCTCCAGCGAGCCGATCACCCCGCTCATCGGCGTGCGCAGCTCGTGGGTGACGGTGGCGAGGAATTCGTCCTTCAGGCGGTTGCTGTTGGCCAGTTCCAGGTTGAGCTGCTCCAGCTTGGCGCTGCTTTCCTGGAGGATGCGCGCGCGTTCTTCGCGCATCGCGTTGATGCGGTCGGCCAGCGCCAGCGACAGCAACCCGACCTCCAGCGCCGAGCCGATCTGGCTGGCGTACATGGTGAGGAACACATTGGGCAGGAAGCCCAGCACCATCAGGGTGTTCACCGCGCCGCCGAGGAGGAAGGCGCTCCAGGCGAAGATGAAGTAGCGCGCCACGCGCATGCCACGCAGCCAGGAGACCACCCCGGCGGCGAAGATCGCCACGGTGAATACCAGCGCCAGCGAAGTCGCCAGGCGCAGGGCCATGCCGTAGCTGGCGCCCAGCGCCAGCAGCATGGTCAGCGCGCCGACCGCCATCAGGACCAGCAGCAGGCGATCGATCCACGGGCTGTGCTCGCGGGTGTGGAGGAACTTGCGGGCGAACTGGCAGCCGAACAGGCCGGCCGCGCCGATCAGGAAGGGCGTCGCGGCGTTCGCCCACCAGGGGCTGTCCGGCCAGAAGTACTCGATCCCGGCGCCGTTCACCGACACCTGGTAGAGGCCGAACGAGGCGATATAGAGGATGTAGTAGAGGTAGCTGGTGTCGCGGACGCTGAGGAAGATGAACAGGTTGTACACCAGCATCGCCAGCAGCACGCCGTAGATCATGCCGAGCACGTAGATGCGCCCGGGCTGCTCTTCCAGGTAGGCGCGCGGCGTCCACAGGGTCAGCGGCGCCTGGATCGAGCCCTGGCTTTCCAGGCGCAGGTAGATGCGCTGGGTCTGGTCCGGCTCCACGCGGATGCGGAACAGGTAGTTGTTCTGCTTCACCGGGCGGCTGGCGAACGGCAGGGTGTCGCCGGTGCGCTGGTCGAGGCGGTAGCCACCCTTGCCGTCCGGCAGGTAGAGGTCGAGCTTGTCCAGCGGCGGGTAGGCCAGCTCCAGCAGGCGGGTGGTAGCGCGGTGGTCCTCTTGCGGGCGGTATTCCAGGTCCAGGCGCAGCCAGAACACCGAGCGCGAATAGCCGGCGTTGAGCACGTCCTCCTCATGCCGGTGGAAGCTGCCTTCCAGCGCGGGCGAGGCGATCTCGCTGATGTCGGCGTTGCCGCGCACGTCCTCGAACACGTCGATGGCGCGGCCGAGCGGCAGGCTCTCGACGTGCTCGTCGAAGGTCACGGCGTTCGCCAGCGGCGAAAGGATGCACAGGAAAAGAGTCAGCCAGTACCACATGTCGCCGCGCGCAGCCCCCGGAATGTCGAACCGGCGAACTCTAGCACAGCCATCAATAGGCCAGCCCCAGGCGGCGGAAGACGAAGGCCACCACCCACAGCGGGCCGATCAGCAGGAACTGCACGTCCTTGAAGAACGAAGGCTTTTGGCCTTCGACGCCGTGGCCGACGAACTGGCCGATCCAGGCCAGCACGAAGATCGCCACGCAGGGCCAGAACACCGCCGGCATCTGGCTGAAGATCCACGCCGACAGCGCGCCGAGCACGCCCATGGTCAGGCACATGCGCCACGACAGGCTGAGGTAGAAGAGCATCGCCAGGACCATGAAGGCGCCCATCAGCCAGGGATGGACGGCCCAGAGGATGCCGAGCAGGCTGAAGGTGATCAGCGGCACGCAGATCCAGTGCAGCAGCTTGTTCAGCGGGTTGCGGTGACTCTGTCCGTATTCGTCGAACCACTGATCGATGGTCTTCATGCACGCACTCCTCGCAGACTTGTCCTTATTGTGGTACCTAGCAGCGTTTCCCGCCGCGCCCCATAACGGGGCCCGGCCCACTTTTGATGATAAGCTGCCGCGCCATGAAAACACCCACCTCCCGCCCCGTAGTTCTCTGCCTCTCCGGTCACGACCCGAGCGGCGGCGCCGGCCTGCAGGCCGACATCGAAGCCCTGATCGCCCAGGGTTGCCACGCCGCGCCGACCGTCACCGCGCTGACCGTGCAGGACACCGTCAACGTCTCCGACTTCCGCGTGCTCGACCGCGAGTGGGTGCTGGCCCAGGCCAGCGCCGTGATCGCCGACCTGCCGGTGGCAGCGGTCAAGCTGGGCATGCTCGGCTCGGTGGAGATGGTCGAGACGGTGCTGGAAATCATGCAGTCGCTACCCGGCGTGCCGCTGGTCTGCGACCCAGTGCTGCGCGCCGGCGGCGGCGGCGCCCTGGGCAAGGACGACGTCGGCTACGCCATGCGCGAACGCCTGCTGCCGGTCGCCACCATCGCCACGCCGAACCTGCCGGAAGCGCGCATCCTCGCCGAACTGCCGGAAGGCACGCCGGAGCAGTGCGCGGAGAAGCTGCTGCCCCATGTGCAGCACCTGCTGATCACCGGCGGCCACGGCGACGAGGCCGAGGTGCACAACCGCCTGTACTGCCGCGACGGCTCGCAGCACAGCTTCACCTGCCAGCGCCTGCCGGGCAGCTATCATGGTTCCGGCTGCACCCTGGCCAGCACCCTGGCCGGCCGCCTCGCCCTCGGCGAGGAACTGGTCAGCGCCGTGCGCAGCGCCCTCGACTACACCTGGCGCACCCTGCGCGACGCCGAGGCGCCCGGCCACGGCCAGTACGTGCCGCGTCGCCTGCCGCTGGATTTCTGCTCCTGAGAGGCGCCCATGAAACTGCGTGGACTCTATGCCATCACCGACAGCCAGCTGCTCGCCGACGGCCGCCTGCTGCCCTACGTCGAAGCGGCGCTGAAGGGCGGCGCCCAGCTGCTGCAGTACCGCGACAAGTCCCATGACGAGTCGCGGCGCCTGCGCGAGGCGGAAAGCCTGCGCGAACTCTGCGAGCGCCATGGCGCCCAGCTGATCATCAACGACGACGCCGAACTGGCCGCGCGCCTGGGCGTCGGCGTGCATCTCGGCCAGACCGACGGCTCGCTGGCCGCCGCCCGCGCCCTGCTCGGCCGCAACGCGGTGGTCGGCGCCACCTGCCACGCCAGCCTGGAGCTGGCCGCGCAGGCGGCGGGCGAAGGCGCCAGCTACATCGCCTTCGGCCGCTTCTTCAATTCCCAGACCAAGCCCGGCGCGCCGGCCGCCACCGTCGACCTGCTGGAGCAGGCGCGCAGCCGCTTCGGCCTGCCGCTGGTGGCCATCGGCGGCGTCACCATCGACAACGCGCCGGAGCTGATCGGCCGCGGCGCCGATCTGCTGGCGGTGATCCACGCGCTGTTCGCCGCCGATTCCGCCGCCGAGGTGGAGCGCCGCGCCCGCGCCTTCAGCGCCCTGTTCCAGGCCGACTGAGGCCGCCTTCCGAATTCAGAGACATCTGCGAGGTTCCCATGTCCCGTTCCGAAACCCTGTTCGCCAACGCCCAGAAGCACATCCCCGGCGGCGTCAACTCCCCGGTCCGCGCGTTCAAGAGCGTCGGCGGCACTCCGCTGTTCTTCAAGCACGCGGAAGGCGCCTACGTGGTGGATGAAGACGACAAGCGCTACGTCGACTACGTCGGCTCCTGGGGCCCGATGATCCTCGGCCACAGCCACCCGGACGTGCTCGACGCGGTGCGCAGGCAACTGGATCACGGCCTCTCCTACGGCGCGCCGACCGCGCTGGAAGTGGAAATGGCCGACCTGGTCTGCTCGCTGGTGCCGTCGATGGACATGGTGCGCATGGTCAGCTCCGGCACCGAGGCGACCATGAGCGCCATCCGCCTGGCCCGCGGCTACACCGGCCGCGACAGCATCATCAAGTTCGAGGGCTGCTACCACGGCCACTCCGACAGCCTGCTGGTGAAGGCCGGCTCCGGCGCCCTGACCTTCGGCGTGCCGAACTCCCCCGGCGTACCGGCGGCCTTCGCCAAGCACACCCTGACCCTGCCGTTCAACGACATCGCCGCGGTGGAGAAGACCCTGGCGGAAGTCGGCCAGGAAGTGGCGTGCATCATCGTCGAGCCGGTGGCCGGCAACATGAACTGCGTGCCGCCGGCCGCGGGCTTCCTCGAAGGCCTGCGCAGCCTGTGCGACAAGCACGGCGTGGTGCTGATCTTCGACGAGGTGATGACCGGCTTCCGCGTCGCCCTCGGCGGCGCCCAGGCGTTCTACGGCGTGAAGCCGGACCTGTCGACCTTCGGCAAGATCATCGGCGGCGGCATGCCGGTGGGCGCCTTCGGCGGCAAGCGCGAGATCATGGAGCAGATTTCCCCGCTCGGCCCGGTCTACCAGGCCGGCACCCTGTCCGGCAACCCGCTGGCCATGGCCGCCGGCCTGACCACCCTGCGCCTGATCAGCCGCCCGGGTTTCCACGACGAGCTGACCGCCTACACCACGAAGATGCTGCAGGGCCTGCAGGATCGCGCCGATGCGGCGGGCGTGCCGTTCGTCACCACCCAGGCGGGCGCCGCCATGTTCGGCCTGTACTTCACCGGTGCCGACGACATCGTCACCTTCGAGGATGTGATGGGCAGCGACGTGGAACGCTTCAAGCGCTTCTTCCACCTGATGCTGGACGGCGGCGTGTACCTGGCGCCGAGCGCCTTCGAGGCCGGCTTCACCTCCATCGCCCACGGCGAGACCGAGCTGAAGCTGACCCTGGATGCGGCCGAGCGGGCGTTCGCCGCACTGAAGTAAGTGCCGACGTAGGGTGGATCACGCTCCATCGATCCACCATGGCCGCGCAATGGTGGATGGAAGAGCGCCATCCACCCTACGAAGACACACCGCCCTTCCACTCGGCCAGAAAACGCGGCAAAGGCTTTGTAAGGAACCACGGGCTTATTTCATAATGTGAGGGCCAGCGCATTTCGCTGGCCGGGCGGATGCCCGCCCCGATGCTGGAGGCCCTTTCCCCCCATGTTCCGCTCCGGTCGCGCCCTGATTCTGGGTTGCCTGCTGTGCGCCCCCCTGTTGGCAGAAGCCGGGGGCAATCCCCTGCTGATCCCGGCGACCGGCCGCTGCACCCTGAATACCGTGCCCGAGCAGCTCCAGCAGGCGCTGGCCGCCTGCCAGCAGGTCGCCAATGGCGGCGACGCGCAGGCGCAGTACGAGCTGGGGGAATTCTTCTATACCGGCGAACGCGCGCCGCGCGACTTCCAGGCCGCGCTGCACTGGTTCGAGAAGGCCTCGTTGCAGGGCCATGCCCAGGCACAGCTGCGTCTGGGCACCATGTTCTTCCGTGGCGAAGGGGTGAAGGCCAACAACGTGCAGGCCTACATCGTGCTGAAGATGGCCGCGGTGAACGGCGCCGAGGAAGCCATGGACAGCGCCGACCTGGTCGCCGAGCAGATGAACCGCAACGAGCTGGACATCGCCACCAAGGTGCTCGGGCAGATCTTCCGCAACTACCTGATCGAACTGCAGACCGCCGGCAACACGCCGTTCGCGCCGCTGCCCTGACAATCGACGCCGCCCGTAGGAGCGAGCTTGCTCGCGAACCCTCGGCGCGTGGCAATTCGCGAGCCAGCTCGCTCCTGCGACCCGCTTCAGTTCTTGTCCGGCATGGGGACGGGGAACGGCATGACGTTGCCGGTCGCCTTGGCCTCGCTGATCTTCGCGGTGCCGAGGCGCTCGACCTCGTCGATGCGGATGATCGCGTGCATCGGCACGAAGCTGCGGATGACGCCTTCGAACTGGGCCTTGAGCTTTTCCTCGCTCGGGTCGACCACCACCTGGGTGCGCTCGCCGAAGACGAATTCCTCGATTTCCAGGAAGCCCCACAGATCGCTCTGGTAGATCTGCTTGGCGTACATCTCGTACACCTGGCCCTGGTTGAGGAAGACCACCTTGTAGATCGGGTTTTCGCGCTTGTTCATGAACGGCAGGTGACAGTCAGGCTGCAAATCGGGGCGCGAATCATAGCACAGCCATCCGGCGCGCAACCCTAGGAAGGAGCCCGGCGCCCCACTATAATGCGCGGTCCATTTTTCATTCTTCGACGAGATCCATGGCCAAGAAGCTTTTCATCCAGACCCACGGTTGCCAGATGAACGAGTACGACAGCTCGCGCATGGCGGATCTGCTGGGCGAGCACCAGGCCCTGGAACTCACGGAGAAGCCCGAAGAAGCCGACGTGATCCTGCTGAATACCTGCTCGATCCGCGAAAAGGCCCAGGAGAAGGTGTTCTCCGAGCTGGGCGCCTGGCGCTCGCTGAAGCAGCAGAATCCCGCGCTGGTGATCGGCGTCGGCGGCTGCGTGGCCAGCCAGGAAGGCGCCGCCATCCGCGAGCGCGCGCCCTACGTCGACGTGGTGTTCGGCCCGCAGACCCTGCACCGCCTGCCGGAAATGATCGACGCCGCACGCGCCACCCGCAAACCGCAGGTGGACGTGTCGTTCCCGGAGATCGAGAAGTTCGACCGCCTGCCCGAACCGCGCGTCGACGGCCCGACCGCCTTCGTCTCGGTGATGGAAGGCTGCAGCAAGTACTGCTCGTTCTGCGTGGTGCCCTACACCCGCGGCGAGGAAGTCAGCCGGCCGTTCGACGACGTGCTCGCCGAGGTCATCCACCTGGCCGAGAACGGCGTGCGGGAAGTCACCCTGCTCGGGCAGAACGTCAACGGCTACCGCGGCGCCACCCATGACGGGCGCATCGCCGATTTCGCCGAGCTGATCCGCGTGGTCGCCGAGGTCGACGGCATCGAGCGCATCCGCTACACCACCTCGCACCCGCTGGAGTTCTCCGACGCGCTGATCGCCGCGCATGCCGAGGTGCCACAGCTGGTGCCGTTCGTCCACCTGCCGGTGCAGTCGGGCTCCGACCGCGTGCTGGCGGCGATGAAGCGCAACCACACGGCGCTGGAATACAAGTCGCGCATCCGCAAGCTGAAGGCGGCGGTACCGGACATCTGCATCAGCTCGGACTTCATCGTCGGCTTCCCCGGCGAGACCGACAGGGACTTCGAGCAGACCATGAAGCTGGTGGAGGACGTCGGCTTCGACCACTCGTTCTCCTTCATCTACAGCCCGCGCCCCGGCACCCCGGCCTCCGACCTGGCCGACGACACCCCGGAAGAGGTGAAGAAGCAGCGCCTGCTGACCCTCAACAGCCGCCTGCAGCAGCAGAGCTTCGAGATCAGCCGGCGGATGGTCGGCAGCGTCCAGCGCATCCTCGTCACCGACTACTCCAAACGCGACCCGGGCAAGCTGCAGGGCCGCACCGGCAACAACCGCATCGTCAATTTCGCCAGCGACAATCCGCGCCTGATCGGCCAGTTCGTGGACGTGGAAATCTACGAGGCGCTGCCCAATTCCCTGCGTGGCACGCTGATCGAAGGCAGCGCCCACTGAGCACAATCCCCCGGAGGTCGAACTTTCCCACTCGGTTCTCCGGGGTTATTCTTCGGACATTCCCATAGCTGAACGGCGACTGCACAACACCTTGAACGCCCCCCTGGAATTTCATCGCTTCACCCTCGATCCCTTCGACGCCCGCAGCTTTGCCAACCTCTGCGGACAATTCGACGAGCATCTGCACCAGATCGAGAAACGCCTGGACATCGAGATCCGCAACCGCGGCAACCAGTTCGAACTGGTCGGCGACCCGATCCGCACCCAGGCCGCCGAGCACCTGCTGCAGCGCCTCTATCGCGAGGCGCAGACCGGCACCGACCTGACCCCGGACATGGTCCACCTGTTCCTCCAGGAATCCGGCCTGGAAGACCTGGCCGGCCCGCACGACGCCCCGGCGATCACGCTGAAGACGCGCAAGGCGCACATCCGCCCGCGCGGCGCCAACCAGCAGCGCTACGTCAAGGCGATCCTCGATCACGACATCAACTTCGGCATCGGCCCGGCCGGCACCGGCAAGACCTACCTCGCCGTGGCCTGCGCGGTGGACGCGCTGGAGCGCGAGCAGATCCGCCGCATCCTGCTGGTGCGCCCGGCGGTGGAGGCCGGCGAGAAGCTCGGCTTCCTGCCCGGCGACCTGGCGCAGAAGATCGACCCCTACCTGCGCCCGCTGTACGACGCGCTGTACGAGATGCTCGGCTTCGAGACCGTGGCCAAGCTGATCGAGCGCCAGGTGATCGAGGTCGCGCCGCTGGCCTACATGCGCGGCCGCACCCTTAACAACAGCTTCATCATCCTCGACGAGAGTCAGAACACCACCATCGAGCAGATGAAGATGTTCCTGACCCGTATCGGCTTCGGCTCCACCGCCGTGATCACCGGTGACATCACCCAGGTCGACCTGCCGCGCGGCACGCGTTCCGGCCTGCACCACGTGATCGAGGTGCTGCGCGACGTGCCGGGGATCAGCTTCACCCACTTCAAGCCCAAGGATGTGGTGCGTCACCCGCTGGTGCAGCGCATCGTCGAGGCCTACGAGCGTCACGAGAACCGCCTGCACGGCGAACCGGCGAAGGACAGCCGCGATGGTGCTTGAACTCGACCTGCAGATCGCATCGGAAGCCCCCGGCCTGCCCACGGAAGCGGATTTCCGCCGCTGGTGCGAACTGGCCCTGCGCCAGCGGCAGAACGACTCCGAGCTGACCATCCGCCTGGTCGACGAGGCGGAAGGCCGCGAACTCAACCGCACCTGGCGGCACAAGGACTACGCCACCAACGTGCTGTCCTTCCCCGCCGACGTGCCCGACGAGTTGCTGGACATCCCGCTGCTCGGCGACCTGGTGATCTGCGCCCCGGTGGTCGCCCGCGAGGCGGCCGAGCAGGGCAAGACGCTGCCGGCGCACTGGGCGCACCTGGTCATCCACGGCTGCCTGCACCTGCTCGGCTACGACCATGTCGAAGACGCGGAAGCGGAAGAAATGGAACAACTGGAGCGGGAATTGCTTGCTGAACTGGGCCATCCCGACCCTTACGCGGCAGACGAACAATAAGAGAGCCACCGAGCACGACAATGAGCGAAGATCGATTGAGCAACGGGCACAAGTCATGGCTGGACAAGATCACCCAGGCTTTTGCCCATGAGCCGAGAAACCGCCAGGAGCTCCTCGAGCTGCTGCGCGAAGCCCACGACAACAAGCTGCTGGACAGCGAGGCGCTGTCCATCGTCGAGGGCGCCATCCAGGTCGCGGACCTGCAGGTGCGCGACATCATGGTCCCGCGGTCCCAGGTGATCACCATCCGCTCGACGCAGACGCCGCGGGAATTCCTCCCGTCGGTGATCGAGGCGGCGCACTCGCGCTATCCGGTGATCGGCGAGAGCCTCGACGACATCGTCGGCGTGCTGCTGGCCAAGGACCTGCTGCCGCTGATCCTCCACGACGCCAACCACAGCTTCAACATCAAGGACCTGCTGCGTCCGGCGACCTTCGTCCCGGAATCCAAGCGCCTCAACGTCCTGCTGCGCGAGTTCCGCGCCAACCGCAACCACATGGCCATCGTCATCGACGAGTACGGCGGCGTGGCCGGCCTGGTGACCATCGAGGACGTGCTGGAGCAGATCGTCGGCGACATCGAGGACGAGCACGACGTCGAGGAAGACAGCTACATCAAGCCGCTGCCCAGCGGCGACTTCATCGTCAAGGCGCTGACCCCGGTGGATGCCTTCAACGACTTCTTCGGCGCGGAGTTCTCCGACGAGGAATTCGACACGGTCGGCGGCCTGGTGATGAGCGCCTTCGGCTACATGCCCAAGCGCAACGAGACCACCGAGCTGGGCGGTTTCCGCTTCCGCGTGCTGAACGCCGACAGCCGCCGCCTGCACCTGCTGCGGTTGACGCCGTTGCAGGACTGAGCCTCACCGGTTGGTGGATAAGCGTTCCGCTTATCCACCCTACGGGCTGAAGGACGCACCTGGCCCTCCCCGTAGGGTGGATAACGCGCAGCGTTATCCACCAATTCCACGGAAGCATCCGACACCGCCGGTAATGGCTTCTGGCCAAGCCCCGGTAGCCTGCCGTTCGTCTCTCCATTACTCTTGCGCATCGCTCAACGATCCCAAGGAACACCGATGCGCTGGATCACCCGCCCCGGTTGGCCGGGCCATTTCCTGGCATTCGCCGCCGGCGCCCTCACCCCGCTCTTCCTCGCCCCGTTCGACTTCTGGCCGCTGGCCCTGCTCTCGGTCGCGCTGTTCTATCTCGGCCTGCGCCACGCCACGCCCCACGCGGCGCTGTGGCGCGGCTGGTGGTACGGCTTCGGCGCCTTCATCGCCGGCACCAGCTGGATCTACTACAGCATCCACGACTTCGGCGGCGCCTCCGGCCCGCTGGCGGCCTTCCTGGTCGGCGGCTTCAGCGCCGGCGTGGCCTTCTTCTTCGCCCTGCCGGCCTGGCTGTGGGTGCGCTACCTGCGGCGCAACAGCGCGCCGATCAGCGACGCACTGGCCTTCGCCGCCCTGTGGATGGGGCTGGAACTGTTCCGCAGCTGGTTCCTCACCGGCTTCCCCTGGCTCTACACCGGCTACAGCCAGTTGCACGGCCCGCTGGCCGGGCTGGCGCCGGTGGGTGGCGTCTGGCTGATCTCCTTCGCCATCGCCCTCAGCGCCGCGCTGATTTGCAATGCCGGTGAACTGCTGCGCTCGCCAGTACGCCTGGTGCCCGCGCTGCTCCTGCTGCTGGCGCCGTGGATCGCCGGCGTCGCGCTGAAGGGCCACGCGTGGACCGTTCCGGCCGGCGCGCCGCTGAAGATCGCCGCGATCCAGGGCAACGTCGCCCAGGAAATGAAATGGAATCCCGAACACGTCGCCGCCCAGCTCGGCATGTACCGCGACCTCACCGCCGAGCTGCAGGATGTCGACCTGATCGTCTGGCCGGAAACCGCCGTGCCGGTGCTCAAGGACCTCGCCACCGGCTACCTGGGCATGGTCGACGAACTGGCCAGGGGCAAGCACGCCGCGCTGATCACCGGGGTGCCGGTGCGCCAGCGCACGCCGGACGGCGCCCGCTACTACAACGGCATCACCGTGGTCGGCGACGGCAGCGGCGACTACCTGAAGCAGAAGCTGGTGCCGTTCGGCGAGTACGTGCCGCTGCAGGACGTCCTGCGCGGGCTGATCGCCTTCTTCGACCTGCCGATGTCCGACTTCGCCCGCGGCCCGGCCGAACAGCCGCTGCTCAAGGCCAAGGGCTACGCCATCGCGCCGTACATCTGCTACGAGGTGGTCTACCCGGAATTCGCCGCCGGCCTCGCCGCGCAGAGCCAGATCCTCCTGACCATCAGCAACGACGCCTGGTTCGGCACCTCCATCGGCCCGCTGCAGCACCTGCAGATGGCGCAGATGCGTGCGCTGGAGGCGGGCCGCTGGATGATCCGCGGCACCAACAACGGCGTCACCGCGCTGATCGACCCGCAGGGCAGGCTGGCCGCCGAGGTGCCGCAGTTCCAGCGCGCCGTGCTGCGCGGCGAGATCACCCCGATGCAGGGCCTGACGCCCTACCTGCAATGGCGCATCTGGCCGCTGGCGATCCTCTCGCTGGCGCTGGTCGCCTGGACCCTGGTGCGCCGGCAGACGCATCCGGAGCAGCGGCGCATCTTCGGCTGATGCCCCGACCTTTCGTGTAGGAGCCAGCTTGCTGGCGATATCCGCGCTATCCGGCCCCGCCCATGCCGGATGGAAACCGGATCGCCAGCAAGCTGGCTCCTACAGACCGGGAATGCCCGGAACGATCACTGCCGATAGAACAGCCGATACCCCACCAGCCCGATCGCCTCGTTGAGCAACTGCTCGCTCTGCCAGACGGCCTTGCCCTCCGGCAGCCAGCCGCCGAACGGACGGGCATTGTCCACGCCGATGAAGCCGACTGGCGCCGGCACCACCTCCAGCCCGACCGTCTCGAAACTCCACAGCGCCCGTCGCATGTGCAGCGCCTGGGTCACCAGCACGACCCGGCGAACGCCCGCCTGGCGCAGGATCTGTGCGCTTTCCGTGGCGTTTTCCCAGGTCGTGCGGCTGCGCCCTTCCTGCCAGCGCACCGCCACGCCGTAATCGTCGCGCAGGCTTTCCGCCATGATCTGCGCCTCGCTCGGCGGGGTGCCGTAGTGCAGCCCGCCGGAAGTCAGGATCGGCAGCCCACTGGCCCTGGCCAGGCGCGCCGCGTAGCGCAGCCGTTCGCGCGCCATCACGCCGGGCTGGTCGGCGCCCCAGGACGGATCGCCGCGCTCGCGGCCGGCGCCGAGGATGACGATGGCATCCGCGCGCGTGGCCAGGCTCGACCATTCGGAACGTTCCAGTGGCGGATGCGCTTCGAGCAGACGGGCGCCCCACTCCACGCCGACCGGCAGGCTCATCAGCAGCAATCCGCCGAAGCCGCCGACGAAGCAGGCGGCGGCCAGCCGCGGGAGGCGCCGGCGCAGGAAGAACGCGCACAGCAACAGCGCCAGCAGCAGGCCCGGCGGCATGAAGATCTGTTTGAGCAAATAGCGAATCGGCATTGGCGGCTCCTTGCAGAGCGCCAAAGCCTAACGGATCAGCGGACCGACTGGTTCATCCGTG
This sequence comes from Pseudomonas jinjuensis, assembly GCF_900103845.1. Lineage (GTDB taxonomy): Bacteria > Pseudomonadota > Gammaproteobacteria > Pseudomonadales > Pseudomonadaceae > Pseudomonas > Pseudomonas jinjuensis. Next base: position 42,617 of record NZ_FNIJ01000007.1, on the reverse strand, counting down.
CGCTGCGGAACAGCTGGGAACCGCAGGAAGCGCAGGGCAGCACGCCCTGAGAACGGCTCAGGGCCACCGGCGAACCGCACAGCGCGCACAACAGCATCTGCCGGCGCGCCGCCAGCCGCGGCTTGGGTACGCTCGCCGCCTGGCGCGGCTTGCGTCCGCCACGGGCGGAGGAGCGTTCGAGCAGCGCCAGTTCTTCCGCCGCCGCATGCCAGCCACGCAGCCAGTTCACATCCTGGTCGAGATAGGCCCGGATCAGTTCCATTTCCGCACTGCTGAGCCCGCGAAGTTCCAGTTCCTGGGGATGCTCGTCGCGCAATCGTTCGGCGGTATCGGCTTCATCCAGAGCCAGTGCGAGACGTTGCAGCAACCGTTCATACAAACCGGACCCGGACACACTTGCGCGATGCAGCTCAGCCATCAGTCACCTCGAACAGACGGAAACCTCCCGCCTTCACGGCAAAGCTTAGCGTTCCGGCCCAGCAGCCACCGAGCGTGCGACAAACGGCGCGGGCTACCGGCTCGGGGAGGGGTCATGTATGCTACGGGGCTTTCTGTAGCTACTTGCCAGCGAATCCGCCGCCCCGCCGCGCGCGGTTCCGGCAGGACGAAAACGGCGATCCGTTTTCCCGACTGCACACCCTTTTCTGCACAGGTCCAAGCAGCGCCATGCACGAGCAATACCAGCCCCTCGAAGTCGAATCCCAGGCCCAGAAATACTGGAACGAACACAACTCCTTCCGCGTCGAGGAAACCGACGGCAAGGACAAGTTCTACTGCCTGTCGATGTTCCCCTACCCGAGCGGCAAGCTGCACATGGGCCACGTGCGCAACTACACCATCGGCGACGTGATCAGCCGCTATCAGCGCATGCACGGCAGGAACGTGCTGCAGCCGATGGGCTGGGACGCCTTCGGCATGCCGGCGGAAAACGCCGCGATGAAGAACAACGTCGCGCCGGCCGCCTGGACCTACGACAACATCGCCTACATGAAGGCCCAGCTGAACAGCCTCGGCCTGGCCATCGACTGGACCCGCGAAGTCACCACCTGCAAGCCGGACTACTACCGCTGGGAGCAGTGGCTGTTCACCCGCCTGTTCGAGAAGGGCGTGATCTACCGCAAGAACGGCACCGTGAACTGGGACCCGGTGGACCAGACCGTACTGGCCAACGAACAGGTCATCGACGGCCGTGGCTGGCGCTCGGGCGCGCTGATCGAGAAGCGCGAGATCCCGATGTACTACTTCAAGATCACCGCCTACGCCGAAGAGCTGCTGGAAAGCCTCGACCACCTGCCGGGCTGGCCGGAACAGGTCAAGACCATGCAGCGCAACTGGATCGGCAAGTCGCGCGGCATGGAGATCGCCTTCCCCTATGACCAGGCCTCCATCGGCGAAGCCGGCCAGATGAAGGTCTTCACCACCCGTCCGGACACCCTGATGGGCGCCACCTACGTCGCCGTGGCCGCCGAGCACCACCTGGCCACCCTCGCCGCCCAGCGCGATCCGTCGCTGCAGGCGTTCATCGACGAGTGCAAGCGCGGCGGCGTCGCCGAGGCGGACATCGCCACCCAGGAAAAGAAAGGCGTGGCCACTTCGCTGTTCGTCGAGCATCCGCTGACCGGCGAGAAACTGCCGGTGTGGATCGCCAACTACGTGCTGATGAGCTACGGCGAAGGCGCGGTGATGGCGGTTCCGGCCCATGACGAACGCGACTTCGAATTCGCCAACAAGTACGCCCTGCCGATCCAGCAGGTGATCGCCCAGGTCGGCGTCGACAACGATTTCGAGCCGACCGCCTGGAAAGAGTGGTACGGCGTCAAGGACGAGTCCGTCGTCACCGTCAACTCCGGCAAGTACGACGGCCTCGGCTACCAGGCTGCCTTCGACGCCATCGGCGCCGATCTCGAAGCCAAGGGCCTCGGACAGGCGCGCACCCAGTTCCGCCTGCGCGACTGGGGCATCAGCCGCCAGCGCTACTGGGGCTGTCCGATCCCGATCATCCATTGCGACGCCTGCGGCGACGTGCCGGTGCCGGCCGACCAGCTGCCGGTGGTCCTGCCGGAAGACGTGGTGCCGGACGGCGCCGGTTCGCCGCTGGCGAAGATGCCGGAATTCTACGAGTGCAGCTGCCCGAAATGCGGCCAGCCGGCCAAGCGCGAAACCGACACCATGGACACCTTCGTCGAATCGTCCTGGTATTTCGCGCGCTACGCCTGCCCGCAGTTCGAAGACGGCATGCTGGACAAGAAGGCCGCCAACTACTGGCTGCCGGTCGACCAGTACATCGGCGGCATCGAGCACGCCATCCTGCACCTGCTCTACGCGCGCTTCTTCCACAAGCTGATGCGCGACGAGGGCCTGATCGACTCCGACGAGCCGTTCAGGAACCTGCTGACCCAGGGCATGGTGGTCGCCGAGACCTACTACCGCACCAATCCGAACGGCAGCAAGGACTGGTTCAACCCGGCCGACGTGGAAGTCGAGCGTGACGCCAAGGCCAAGGTCATCGGCGCGCGCCTGAAGACCGACGGCCTGCCGGTGGAAATCGGCGGCACCGAGAAGATGTCCAAGTCGAAGAACAACGGCGTCGACCCGCAGGCGATGATCGACGCCTACGGCGCCGACACCTGCCGCCTGTTCATGATGTTCGCCTCGCCGCCGGACATGAGCCTGGAATGGTCCGACTCCGGCGTCGAGGGCGCGAGCCGCTTCCTCCGCCGCGTCTGGCGCCTGGCCCAGGGCCACGTGCAGAAGGGCTTCGTCGGTGCGGTGAACCGCTCGCTGCTGGACGACGCGCAGAAGGGCATCCACCGCGCCATCCACCTGGCGATCCGCCAGGCCAGCCAGGATATCGGCCAGAATCACAAGTTCAACACCGCCATCGCCGCCGTGATGACCCTGATGAACGTGCTGGAAAAGGCCCCGCAGGAGACCGCCGAAGACCGCGCCCTGCTGCAGGAAGGCCTGGAGGCCGTGACCCTGCTGCTGGCGCCGATCACCCCGCACATCAGCCACGTGCTCTGGCACGAACTGGGCAAGCAGGGCGCGGTGATCGACGCCTCCTGGCCGCAGGTCGACGAGGAAGCGCTGGTGCAGGACAGCCTGCAACTGGTGGTACAGGTCAACGGCAAGCTGCGCGGCCATATCGAAGTGCCGGCCAGCGCCAGCCGCGAGGAAGTCGAGGCGGCGGCCCGCGCCAACGAGAACGTGCTGCGCTTCACCGATGGCCTGACCATTCGCAAGGTGATCGTGGTTCCGGGCAAACTGGTCAATATCGTCGCCAACTGAGCATGACGCATACCCCGTGGCCGGGCGCCACGGGGCATGGATCAACAGGAGTGAGGGAAGCTTGATGAAACGTATCCTGACCGGCATCGCGCTGATCGGCATGACCACCGTGCTGGCCGCCTGCGGCTTCCACCTGCGCGGGCTGGGCGAGACGAACTTTGCGCTGAAGGAAATCGACGTTTCCGCACGCAACGCCTACGGCGAGACCGTCCAGGATCTGCGCCGGGTTCTGGAAAGCAGCGGCGTGAAAGTGGTGACCCGCGCGCCCTATCACCTGATCCTGGCCCGCGAGGACGTCACCCAGCGCACCGCCAGCTACACCAGCGCCGCGCGCAGCGCCGAGTACGAGCTGACCAACACCCTCAGCTACGAAGTGCGCGGCAGCAACGACCTGCTGCTGATCGCCGACCAGATCCAGGTGCAGAAGGTCTACCTGCACGACGAGAACAACCTGACCGGCTCCGACCAGGAAGCCGCCCAGCTGCGCAACGAAATGCGCCGCGAACTGGTCCAGCAGTTGTCCATGCGTCTGCAGATGCTCACCCCTGAACAGCTGGACAGCCTGCAGCAGAAGGCCGAAGCCAAGGCCAAGGCGGAGCAGGACGCCATGCGCGCCGCCGACGAGGCCGCCCGCGCCCAGCAACCGCAGCAGTCGCCGATCGAACTGCCGGACCAGCAGTGAGTTCCCGGGGCCGGCACACCCGGCCCCGCTCCCCCCATGAAGCTCAATCCCGCGCAACTCGCCAAGCATCTCCAGGGCAACCTGGCCCCGGTCTACGTGGTCAGCGGTGACGAGCACCTGCTCTGCCAGGAAGCCTGCGACGCCATCCGCACCGCCTGCCGCGAGCGCGACTTCGCCGAGCGCCAGGTGTTCAATGCCGAAGCCAATTTCGACTGGGGCCAGTTGATCGAAGCCGGCGCCAGTCTCTCCCTGTTCGCCGAGAAGCGCCTGCTGGAACTGCGCCTGCCGTCCGGCAAGCCGGGCGACAAGGGCGCCGCGATCCTTCTCGAATACCTGCGCCGCCCGCCGGAAGACACCGTCCTGCTGATCAGCCTGCCCAGGCTCGACGGCAGCACGCAGAAGACCAAATGGGCCAAGGCCCTGATCGACGGCGACGTCGCCCAGTTCATCCAGATCTGGCCGATCGACGCGCACCAGCTGCCGCAGTGGATTCGCCAGCGCCTGTCCCAGGCCGGCCTCGCCGCCAGCCAGGAAGCCGTGGAGCTGATCGCCGCGCGGGTGGAAGGCAACCTGCTGGCCGCCGCCCAGGAGATCGAGAAACTCAAGCTGCTCGCCGAGGGCAACCAGATCGACGTGGACACCGTGCAGGCCGCGGTGGCCGACAGCGCGCGCTTCGACGTGTTCGGCCTGATCGACGCCGCCCTCAACGGCGAAGCCGCGCACAGCCTGCGCATGCTCGAAGGCCTGCGCGGCGAAGGCGTCGAGCCGCCGGTGATCCTCTGGGCCCTGGCCCGGGAAATCCGCCAGTTGGCCGGCTTCGCCCAGCAGCATTCCGACGGCATGCCGCTGGACCGGGTCTTCGCCAGCGCCAGGCCGCCGGTATGGGACAAGCGCCGGCCACTGCTGGGCAAAGCCCTGCAGCGCCACACCGCCGCACGCTGGAGCCAGTTCCTGCTGGACGCCCAGCTCATCGACGCGCAGATCAAGGGCCAGGCGCCGGGCGATCCGTGGAACGGCCTCGCCCGCCTCACCCTGCTGGTCGCCGGCCAGCGCATCAGTCTGCCGGCAGGCTGAAAGCCTCCACTGACGAACGGTCTGGACAGCGGCTGCCGATAGGCAGAAGATGCGCTCGCCCGGCACCTTGGCCGGGCTCCGCACGAGGACCCCGCGATGGCGAAGAAGACCCGCCGGCCGAACAAGGCCAAATCCCTGGTAGCGCAACCGCTGTTCCGCAACCGCCAGGAAACGCCACTGAAAGGCAAAGGCAGCTACCGCCGCGAAGCCTCCCACAACTGGGAGGCTTCGTTCTTTCTGGCGGCCTGAAAACCGCGCGCCCCTTCCCTCCCGCCGGCGGAAAAGCTGAACTTCGCCGCTGCCCGAGCGCTCCACCGGTCATACCGGCAACGGAGGCTCGACCATGAAATCCCCCATCATCGCCACCTGCTGCACCCTCCTGCTGATGCAGGCGAGCGGCTCCGCCTGGGCGTTCTGCACCGACCATGACGCGGAAGTCAAAGGCAAACAGGTAGCCGCCAAGGTCGCCTCCATCACCCAGAGCGATCCCGAACGCGCCGAGAAGCTCAACGAGAAGCTGCGGGCGATCGACAAGGAACGCTCGAGCGAGGAACGCCCCGATGCCTGCGCGGCGTATGACGACATGCTCAAGGAACTCGACCAGAGCGCACCGAAGGTCGAGCGGGAAACCCAGCCGTCGAACGATTCCGAATATTGATTGCCCATAGTTATCCAGCACCCGCGCGCACCGGACAAGGCAGGACGCGTGCGGGTGCCCGTGTTAAGGTGAGCCCCTGCCTGAAAACGTCCCGCCGAGGAGTACGATGCGGAACAGATTCGCGAAAGAACCGGGTAATGGCCGTGTCGTCCTGGCGGCCTTGTCGTTGATCACCATCGGAATCCTGGCCGCCTGCGCCGACTCCCCCGCTCACTCCTCCACGGAAAGACAGCAACCGCTCAACGTCGCGCTGGCGAAACCCGCTACGCAAGCGGTGCCGGCGTCGATGCCCGCAGAAAGCTTCGAAACCTGGCGCGACACCTTCCGCCAGCACGCCCTGGCCAGCGGCATCAGCGCCGACACTTTCGACCGCGCATTCGCCGGCATCACGCCCGATCCCGCGGTGATCGAGGCCGACCGCAGCCAGCCGGAATTCGTCCGCCCCGTGTGGCAGTACCTGGAGGGTGCGCTTTCGCCGCTGCGGGTGCGCAACGGCCAGGGCAAGCTGGCGGAAAACGCCGACATCCTGCGCCAGATCGACGCCCGCTATGCGGTCGACGCCGAGGCGGTGGTGGCGATCTGGGGAATGGAAAGCAACTTCGGCGTGCACATGGGCGACAAGAACGTCATCCGCTCGCTGGCGACCCTGGCCTACGAAGGCCGCCGCCCGGAGTTCGCCCGCAGCCAGTTGGTCGCCGCGTTGCAGATCCTCCAGCACGGCGACGTGCCGGCGAACTACATGGTCGGCTCATGGGCCGGCGCCATGGGGCAGACCCAGTTCATTCCGACCACCTACAACCAGTACGCAGTGGATTTCGACGGCGACGGCAAGCGCGACATCTGGCGCTCGCCCACCGACGCGCTGGCGTCCACCGCGAACTACCTGCAGTCGTCCGGCTGGCAACCCGGCCAGACCTGGGGCTTCGAGGTACGTCTGCCGGCGAACTTCGATTACTCCCTGGCGGAGATGACCATCCGCAAACCCATCGCCGAATGGCAAAGCCTGGGCGTGCAACCGGCCAGCGGAAACCTGCCGGCCAACCCGCAGGCCGGCGCCTCGCTGCTGCTGCCGGCCGGCCATCGCGGCCCGGCCTTCCTGGTGACGGACAACTTCCGCGCCATCCTCAGGTACAACAATTCCACGGCCTACGCGCTGGCGGTGGGCCTGCTGGCAGACAGCTTCAAGGGCGGCGGACAGATCGCCGGCAACTGGCCGCTGGAGGACGTGCCGCTGAGCCGCAGCGAGCGTATCGAGCTGCAGGAAGGTCTGGCCACGCGAGGTTACTCACCGGGAGCCGCCGACGGCATCATCGGCGCCAATACGCGCAAGGCCATCCGCGCCTACCAGCAGTCCCAGGGGCTCCCGGCGGATGGGTATCCAACCCCCGCATTGCTCAGCCGGCTGCGCTCCGGAAGATAGGGACGACAACCACGGCCTGCCATGGGGCCGGCCGTGGCGGGCAATGATCACTGGTAATCGAAGGTGAACACCATCTGGCTCTGCACGGTCCCGGGCGCGAGGGTGGTACCCGTTCTGTTGTACCGGGCGTAATAGCCGAAACTGACCTGGCCATTGGCGGAAATGTTGCCCAGGTCCACGCGCTGGTCGAGCGGCATGGGCGAGAAGTCGCTTTTCAGCAACTGAATGCCGACGCCCTGGGCGGAACCCTGGGAGCTCAGTATCCCGGACTGTGGATCTATCGCGGTCACGCCAGGCGCCGCTTCCATCCTGATCCCGACTTTCAGGTCCTTGTTGCAGAGCAGGCCGATATTGAACGGCGTGCCACCGGCGACATCCCCCACCTGGGACAGCGCGGAGAGCCCTACCTTGGGCAACTGCACCGTGCTCGGGCTGGTGACCGTGCAGGTCACGCTGGATATCTGCAGGTTTCCCGCTGGAGAGATCATGGAGGGCCCCAGGGCACCGTCGCTGTAGTTCAGTACCCAGAGCGTCTCATAGACACCGAACAGCCACGCCGCGTTGACGCTGGTCAGCACGCCGGAACCCACCGGAGTTCCGGCCGAAGAGGTCTTGACCAGCTCCATGGCCCCATTGAGGTTGTAGGTGAGCGTGTACGGTGCCGCGCCGCCGCCCTGGAGCTGACCGAAATGCGAGGCGCACTGCTGGTTCTGTGCATTCAGGAGGCGGTTGCCCGACGCATCCAGCAGGGCCATGCCCACGCCGGCGATACCGGTGGTATATACGCCGGGAATGCCCGGTACAGGGCTGGCCGTTCCACTGACCACGCAGGCCACGATAGTGGAACCGACCGCCGGAGCGGGACGGCCAGCCCACGCATCCGGCGTGCAGGCGCCGGTGATGTTGAAGGGTCGATAGGTACCGGGAATGGTCGCCCCGGCCGACAGGCCTGCTGGCACCACCACGCTCATGTTGTAGTTCAGGCTCTGCGGCAGGCTGCCGCTGAACGCCTTGCAGTCCGCCCAGGCTGGACCGCTCTGTGAAAGAGCCGCTGCCAGCATGAGCAGTGCGAGAGCCAACTGCCTGCATGGCAGTTTGAAGAAAGGGTTGCAATGCATCCGTCAAACCTCATTTCGATTGATGGGGTTGCTCATGTCCCGGAAAGCGCCAGGGCGCCGCCGCGGGTAACGACCTGGCAGCGCACTACGACTTTCTGCACGGCAGCCCCCTTCTCAGGCTCGGAGGGCACGCTGTAGCCGACGCGGCAGCTCTGCCCATCCCCTTCACCCCAGCGAATCAGAAGCCGACCCTGGTCCTTGATGCCGCGAAGGAATACCTGCCCGCCCTGGCCGACCATCGACAGTGACTTGCCATCGGCGTCCAGCACCTCGGCACCGAGCGGAATGGCGATACCGTCATCCCGGGTTACCTGGAAGAGCAGCGGCCTTCCCGTCACCGTCGGGTACTTGAGCAGGACGATGGAGCCGAAACGGGGCGCCACCGATTGCGAGGTCACTTCCAGCTCCACGTCCTGAGAGATTCCCTTCGGGTCGATCTCGACATCGTTCTGCCGGTAGGGCATCAGGCCGGATACCACCGCGTAGCCATTGTCGGCGACCTTGGCGCCAACGTTGTTGAGCACCTTCGCACCGCCCGCGCCCTTGGCCTCGACGATGGCCATGGTCTCGCCCTGGTCCTGGGTGAAGTTGACCCCGCCGGGGTGCGCCACGAGGCTGCCACGTGCACCGAAACTGGCCTGTCTGTAGCCATCGCCATTGCTCGCACTGGCGCTGAAGGCGGCCATCGGCGCGTTGTAGGTGGCGGACAACCCTTCGCTGCCGGATCTGTCGCCATCGTTCTTCAACGACGAAGCGTAGAGGTTGTAGCTGAGCTGGTGCTGCTCGCCCAAAGTGCCGCCAAGGTTGGTCTGGAGGTTGTTGTTCCGGCTGTCGGAATAGCTGGCGGTGGTGCTCAGGTACATCGGACTCGACGAGGCGGCGCCGATGGGCAGGTTGACGGTCACCATGTAGGTGCTGTCGAAGTTGCCGTCCTCATTTCGCGTGCGCGAGGCCGACAAACCGAGGCTGCCCCAACTGAAGCCGGTGTTGTAGCCGGCCTGGAAGGTGGTATCGGCCTGACTGCGATTCCAGTAGTTCTGTTTGGAACCGGTAAAGTAGAAGCTGCCGTACTCACCCAGCGGCTGGGTGACGCTGAGCTGGAAACGGTTGCGCTGGCGATATATCTGATAGTTCAGATCGTCGCTGTCGCTGAGCCATGCATAGTCCTGCAGGCTCAGGAAACCCTCGCTGGAGAACCGATAGGCAGCCACCGTGAAGTTGGTGCTGGTGGCGTCCAGCAGCTTGCTGTAGGTGAGCCGGTAGCTCTGCCCGCTCATGGAACTGCTGGTGTCGATGGTGTCCGGCAGGCCACTGGCCTGGGAATGAGTGACATCCGCCGCCAATGCGCCGAACGGCGTGCTGAAAGCCAAGCCGCCCAGTCCGGACAGGTAGTTCTCCGCGACGATGCCCCCGGCATAGGCGGTCATGAGGTTGGAGACGCCGTACTGGTAGGTGCCCTGCAGGAAGTTGGGCGCATCGTGCAGGTTGTCGTCGCGATACTGGCCGGCTGTGATGTTGTAGCGGCTAACCCCGGGGCGCACCAACTGCGACACCGACGCATAGGGTACGAGGAATGACTTCACACGACCGTCTGATTCCGTGACTACCACCGTCAGGTCGCCGGCATAGCCAGTGTTGTACAGGTCATCGATGACGAACGGGCCGGGCGCCACCGTGGTCTCGTACAGGGTGTTCTCGCCCTGCTTGACCGTGACCCGCGCATTGGTATCGGCAACGCCTCGGATCGTCGGCGCGAAGCCGTTCTGCGAATCCGGACGCATGCGATCGTCCGATCCCAGCTGGACGCCGGTGTAGGGAACGCTGTCGAACAGGTCGCTCGGGCTGTAGTACTCACCCAGGGTCAGTTGCGACTTCAGGGCGGTGATATCCCGCTGCGCATAGGCGTTCAGCGAGTCGTAATTGCTGGTGGAAGGAGCGCCCTGGGTCTGGCTGCGGTTGTACGAGCCGTTGTAGCGCAAACGCCAGTCGCTCAGGTTCAAGCCTGCATTGAGGCCGGTGTAGTACTGGGTGCTATCGGCGCCATCGCTGCTGTCGGTCCGGAAGACGTTGGCATTGTAGGAAAGGAAGCCGGCGGTCACGCCCCCGTCCCATTCACCGGGATCGACATACCCGCGCGCGCGCCGGCCTGCATAAGCCTGCGGCACGCTGATGTTGGCGCGCTGTTCGGACATGTCGACATCCAGTGTGCTGCCGGGAACGGTCTGCTGCAGATCCAGGCATTCCGGCTCAGTGCCGTTACCCTGGCTGCCCTCGGGCAGCTTGGTGAAATCGACACCCATGGCGCGAAGCTGGCTGCGCTTGAAGCAGTAGCCGGGCGCAGCGTTCTTGCCCTCCCCGCTGACGACCCGCACGTCCTGCCGGCCGATCCAGTTGCCATTGACGTAGACATCCAGCCGGTAGTTGCCCGGATCGACGGGGTTGCCATTCTCGAAGCGCGAGAGGTCGACGGAGGTGTCACCCTCGCCATTGCCGAAGAAGCTGGGGTTGAAGGCAGCGAACTGGTTGGAAACATCCCCCAGCGCCTCGGCACAGAGGCCGACGGCAGACAGCATTCCCAGCATCAACCATGGCCTGGCGGAACGCAGTCCGCACTCCCGCCTCCCAGCATTTCCAAGGCGGGAAATTCGTTGAAAACTTCTGATCCTGTTCATGATTCCCCTTCGCCTGCCGGGCATGCGAATGCCGTGCGGCAGCCGGGACGTTCATCCCGGAAAGACGCGAGAAATAAGGAAGAAGCGATGGGCTGTAATACTTGGATCAGCGTCGCAGTAGAGACTCACCCTGGATCGACGCACCGTAGTCGTTGATCCAGCTGTAGGTGACCTTCATCTCGCCGGTTGGTGGAGTGGCAAGTCCCTTCAACGGAAAATTCATGGCGGAACCCGGCCTGACCATGCCATCGACATCGCTGGTGAAGCGCTTGCCGGCGATGTGCAACGTCACCTTGCCGAGGGACAGGTGGTAGGCGCTGGCATTGGTGCAATGCAGAGCCAGACCGTGACCGTCCGGCGTCAGTGTCCATGCCAGCTTTTCGGCCGCCTGCGAGGGATTGCCGGGCAAGCCCGCCGGGCGATAGAACAGCTTGATCCGCGAGCGGTAGGCCACCTGCATGTAGTTGATGTCCTTCTGCGTGGGCAGTGGCGGGACATCCAGAACATTCAGCCAGAACACGCTCTCTCTATCGCCGGGAAGGGACTCGCCGGTGAATGCGACGCGCAGCGTCTGTCCCTTGCTTGCGTCGATCCTGGCGACCGGTGGGGTCACCACGAACGGAGCGTCGGACTTCTCGGGACGGGTCTTGGGGTCTCCCCTGTCCACCCAGGCTTGCACCAGGGCGGGGGTTGTCCCCGCATTGGTCAGCTTCACGGTGACTTCCCGCTCGTTCGCGGGATAGACCACGCGGGTTCCGGTGATCACCACATTGGCCTGCGCCGCCATGGACGACAGGGCAACGGTAACGGCCAGGGAAGTCAGGAGCGTACGGGAAAGGGACCTGCGCATCGCATCACCACAATTCAAATCGCGAAAAACGTCCGGGGCCGAGGCCCCGGAACGAGGCTTACTGATAGTCGAGGGTCATGTAGACGCTGGACGTCACGAGACCGGCGGTCGCTGGTGCGACCTTGGCGTAGTACTGGGCGTAGTACTGCAGAGTCGCGCTGCCGCTGGAGGTGTCCACCGTCTGGGAACCGGTATTGGTGGCCAGGTTGATCGGCGTGAAGCCGTCGTTGAGGAGTTGGATCTGCGCGTTCGAACCACCGGAAGCCTGGTTATTCAGGTTGCCGTTCCCGGTATCGATGGTCGGGCCCGGCTCGAAGTGCGCCGTGGCACGCGCCGAACTGCAGTCGGTCAGCTGGAAGTTGAACGGAGTCCGCCCCGCCCAGTCGCCCACGTTTGCCAGCGCATTGACGCTCACGGTGGGCAGGTTGACGGTCTTGGTGACAGCGCTGTCGCTACCGTCGATCTTGCAGGTCTGGTCCGTCACCTCGCCATTGAAGTTCACCAGTGCGTCATAGGCGAAGGCGTTGCTGCCCAACCCCAGGGCGACCAGGGCGACGGCGGCATGAAGCTTTTTCATCTCAAATTTCCTCGATTGGCTCTGTGCTGGCGCCTCCTGAAGGAGGCTCACTCGGCAGGACCGGATCCATCCTGGGACCATCGTCCATGCCTGGGACGACTCTATCGGGGAGCAAATACGAGGAGGAATCAGGCCTTTCCAGCACAGTTGAAGGAAATTTCTGATCTGGTAATACCAATAACTCCGAAATACTTGGCAATCGGCAGCAGTTCACATCACGAGTTGACGTAACCCCTTATATCCAAAAGCTTTTTAGCTGACACTGGACGCACCATTGCAGTGCGTGCAGCACCATGACGGTGCATAACCCACAAACGAAAACGCCGCTTTCCCTCACGGGAAAGCGGCGTTCCTTTGCAGAGGTATCGGCGGACTAGCCGATCTTCTCGCCGTGTGCCTGCTGGTCGGCATGGTAGGAGGAACGCACCAGCGGGCCGGAGGCGACGTTCTTGAAGCCCATCTTCGCGCCTTCCTCGGCGAACCAGGCGAAGGTGTCCGGATGGACGAAGCGCTGCACCGGCAAGTGGTTGCGCGACGGCTGCAGGTACTGGCCGAGGGTGAGCATGTCGATATCGTGCTCGCGCATGCGCTGCATGACTTCGATGACCTCGTCGTCGGTCTCGCCCAGGCCGAGCATCAGGCCGGACTTGGTCGGCACGTGCGGGACCATCTGCTTGAAGCGCTGCAGCAGGTCCAGCGACCATTCGAAGTCGGAGCCCGGGCGCGAGGACTTGTACAGGCGCGGTACGGTTTCAAGGTTGTGGTTGAATATGTCCGGCGGCTCGTTGGCAGTGATTTCCAGGGCGATGTCCATGCGCCCGCGGTAGTCCGGGACCAGGGTCTCGAGCTGGACGCCCGGGGACAGCTGGCGGATCTCGCGCAGGCAGTCGGCGAAGTGCTGGGCGCCGCCGTCGCGCAGGTCGTCTCGGTCCACCGAGGTGATCACCACGTACTTCAGGCGCAGGTCGGCGATGGCGATGGCGAGGTTCTTCGGCTCGTCGACGTCCAGCGGCTTCGGCCGGCCGTGGCCGACGTCGCAGAACGGGCAGCGGCGGGTGCAGATGTCGCCCATGATCATGAAGGTCGCGGTGCCGCCGGAGAAGCACTCGCCGAGGTTGGGGCAGGACGCCTCTTCGCAGACGCTGTGCAGCTTGTGCTTGCGCAGCAGCTGCTTGATGCGGTCGACTTCCGGCGATACCGGGATGCGCACGCGAATCCAGTCAGGCTTCTTCGGCAGTTCTTCGGTGGGGATGATCTTCACCGGAATGCGCGCCACCTTCTCGGCGCCGCGCAATTTCACGCCGACTTCCACCTTGGCCGGCTTGCCGGCAGTCTCAACGGTACTCATCAGATTTCGATCCCGCCCATGAGGGTCTTCTGTTCTGCGTAGCCAAGGTGTGAAACGAGTTCGCCACGCAGACGCTCGCGCACTTCGGCCACGGTGAGGGGGCCTGCCAGCTCGCTGAGCTGGGTCATTGCCATGCCTGCGTAGCCGCAGGGATTGATACGACGAAAGGGTTCCAGGTCCATGTCCACGTTCAGGGCCAGGCCATGGAAGGAGCAGCCGTTGCGGATGCGCAGGCCGAGGGAGGCGATCTTCGCGCCGTCCACGTAGACGCCCGGCGCGTCCGGCTTGGACGCCGCCTGCACGCCGTAGCCTTCGAGCAGGGCGATCAGGCTTCGCTCGATGCGCGACACCAGTTCGCGCACGCCGATGCCGGAGCGCCGCACGTCGAGCATCAGGTAGGCGACCAGTTGGCCGGGGCCGTGGTAGGTCACCTGGCCGCCGCGGTCGACCTTGACCACCGGAATGTCGCCCGGGAACAGCACATGCTCGGCCTTGCCGGCCTGGCCCTGGGTGAACACGCGTTCGTGTTCGAGCAGCCAGACCTCGTCGGGCGTCTGCGCATCCCGCCCGGCGGTGAAGCGCTGCATGGCATGCCAGGTCGGCTCGTAGGGAAGCACGCCGAGTTCGCGAAAACCCAGCACCGGATAGCGCATCAAAGCACCATGTGCACGCGGCCGGTGGCGCGCAGGTCCGCATGGATGTTCTGCAGCTGCTCGACGCCGGTGGCGGTGATGAACACCTGCACGGAGAGGAAGCGGCCGTTGCGGCTGTCGCGGATGGTCAGGGTGGAACTGTCGAAATCCGGCGCATGGCGCTGGATGATCTCGATCACCAGATCGGAGAAACCGTCGCCGGCGTCGCCGATCACCTTGATCGGGTAGCGTTCGCAGGGAAATTCGATTTTCGGGGCAGGAGTTTCGGTATCGGTCATGGCTGCGGCGGGCTCGTGGTCCGCATCAGGAAGGACGCCCCGGGTTGGGGCGTCCTGGAGTGGAACGATCAGTTGAACAGGCCGTAGAAGAATAGACGGATGCTATCCCACATGCGGCGGAAGAAGCCACCTTCCTCGACCGCGTTGAGGGCGATCAGGTCCGAGGTGCGGATCACCTTGTCGTCCATCTTCACTTCGACCTTGCCGATCACCTGGCCCTGCTGGATCGGCGCCATCAGTTGCGGCTCGAGCACCATGCTGGCCTGCAGCTTCTTCAGCTGGCCGCGCGGTACGGTCATGGTCAGGTCTTCGGCGAGGCCGGCCTTCACTTCGGACTCGGCGCCCTTCCACACCAGGCTCTTGGTCAGCTCGGTGCCCTTCTTGTAAAAGGTCTGCGATTCGAAGAAGCGGAAGCCGTAGGTCAGCAGCTTCTGGGTCTCGGCGGCGCGGGCCTGCTCGCTGTTGGTGCCGAACACCACGGCGATCATGCGCTGGCCGTCACGCATGGCGGAGGCCACCAGGCAGTAGCCGGCTTCCTCGGTGTGGCCGGTCTTCAGGCCGTCGACGGTCTTGTCGCGCCACAGCAGCAGGTTGCGGTTCGGCTGCTTGATGTTGTTCCAGAGGAATTCCTTCTGCGCGTAGATCGCGTAGTGGCTCGGCTCGCCGTAGATGATGGCGCGGGCCAGGGTCGCCATGTCGCGGGCCGAGGAGTAGTGATCCGGATTCGGCAGGCCGGTGGCGTCCATGAAGTGGCTGTTGCTCAGGCCCAGCTTCTGCGCGGTGGTGTTCATCATGTCGGCGAAGGCGTCTTCGCTGCCGGCGATGTGCTCGGCCAGGGCGACGGACGCATCGTTGCCGGACTGGATGATGATGCCGTGCAGCAGGTCGCTGACCGAAACCTGGCTGCCGACCTGGATGAACATGCGCGAACCGCCGGTGCGCCAGGCGTGCTCGCTGACGGTGACCAGGTCGCTTTCCTTGATGCGGCCGCCTTCGATTTCCTTGGTGGCGATGTAGGCGGTCATCAGCTTGGTCAGGCTGGCGGGCGGCAGGCGCTCGTCGGCGTTGTTCTCGACCAGGACCTGGCCGCTGGCCCCGTCCATCAGCACGTAGGCCTTGGCTGCGAGCTGCGGCGCGGCCGGAACCATGGATTCAGCCGCCCAGCCGGCCACCGGAGTGGCCAGCAGGACGAGCATTGACAGGCGTTTGGCGAAGGTGGTGATGTTCATCCGTCTCTCTGGGTCGCTAACTAATGGTCAAATGATCCCTTGCGGGAAAGAGCCTGGGGGCCGCGCGGGCTAGTCCGGCCGCACCAGTGTGGGGGTCCCTAGATTGGCTACGCGGATGCTGTCCTGCATCCGGCTCGCTTCAGCCTGCGTTCCGATCGGCCCCAGGCGCACCCGGTACAGGGTCTGCTGGTTGCGCACGACCGAGCTGACGAACGCCGGGGCTCCCGTCAGGCTGCCGATCTTGGCCTTGAGCAGCTCTGCAGCGTCCGGGTTGGCGAAGGCACCCACCTGGAGATACAGGCCATCGGCTGGTAGTGAAGCGTTTTTTTTTGCGTCGATCTGTACCGGCACGACCGGCGCGGCGTGCTGTGCCGGCGGCGGAGTATAGACCTCGACCGGCTGGGCCATGGCCACCGCCTGCGCTTGCACGGCGGCGGGCTGCGCCGCAGCCATCTTCGGCGGCGCCATGACCAGCGGCATCGAGCGGCCCTGCTGCGCCCACCAGCGCTGCGGATCGATGCCTTCGACCTTGACCCGCGCGGTGCCGGTTTCGGCATAGCCGAGCTTCTTCGCCGCGGCGAAGGACAGGTCGATGACCCGGTCGGAATAGAACGGCCCGCGATCGTTGACGCGCACGATCACGCTCTTGCCGTTGTCCAGGTTGGTCACCCGCACGTAGCTCGGCAGCGGCAGCGTCTTGTGCGCGGCGGTCATGCCGTAGAGGTCGTACTGCTCGCCGTTGGCGGTGGCCTGGCCGTGGAACTTGGTGCCGTACCACGACGCGGTGCCGACCACGTTGTAGCTGCGCGAGTCGTTGAGCGGGTAGTAGGTCTTGCCCAGCACCGTGTAGGGGTTGTTCTTGAATGGCCCGTTGTGCGGCATCGGCACGGCGTCGGGAATGCGCGAGACGTCCACGTCCCACCAGGGCGCGCCGTCGCGGTGCGGGCGGTTGTAGTCGGACGGGCCGGAAATTCCAGCGCTGGGCTGGGTCGGCTGCGGCGCGCGGCTGCTGGTGCAGCTGGCGAGCAGGGCGGCGGTCAGGCCGAAGCACAGGGCGGCGGACCAGAGGCCCGGACTGCTCAGTCGGTCGTTCAATGGACACCTCGCGCGCGGGCGATCTCGCCGGCCAGCTGATGGACCGCCATGGCGTACATGGCGCTGCGATTGTAACGGGTGATCACGTAGAAGTTGGGGAGCCCGACCCAGTATTCGACGCCCTGCCCGCCCTCGAAGCGGATCGCGGTGACCATCTGGTCGTCACGCAGCACGTCATGGGTGCGCCAGCCGGCGCTGCGCAGCTGGCCGAGGCTCATCTGCGGGTCGAGGCCCTGGGTGAGCGCTTCCTCGGCGCTCTGCGTGCCCAGCTCGGCGCGCGACACCACCGGTTCGCCGGTCTGCCAGCCGTGCTGCTTGAAGTAGTTGGCGACGCTGCCGATGGCGTCGTCCGGGTCGCTCCAGATATTGATGTGGCCGTCGCCGTCGAAATCCACGGCGTAGGCGCGGAAGCTGCTCGGCATGAACTGCGGTAGGCCCATGGCGCCGGCGTAGGAGCCGGTCAGGCTGAGCGGGTCGACCTGCTGCTCGCGGGCCAGCAGGAGGAACTGCTTGAGCTCCTTGCGGAAGAAATCGGCGCGCGGCGGATAGTCGAAACCGAGGGTGGACAGCGCGTCCATCACCCGGAAGTTGCCGGTATTGCGGCCGAAGAAGGTCTCCACGCCGATGATCGCGACGATGTACTGCGCCGGCACGCCGTATTCCTTCTCGGCGCGGGCCAGGGCGTCGGCGTGCTCGTTCCAGAAGCTCACGCCACGGGAGATGCGCCCGTCGCTGATGAACATCGGCCGGTATTCCTTCCACGTCTTGACGCGCTCGGCGGGGCGGGAAATGGCATCGAGGATCGACTGCTTGCGCTCGACGTCGCGGAACAGCGCGACCAGTTGCTCGCCGGCGAAGCCGTAGTCGCGGGTCATCTCGCCGACGAACTCCGCCACCTGCGGCGAGCCATCGTAGTCGCCCGCGTGGACGGTGCCGGACAGGCCGATCATCCCCGCAAGACCAAGCCAATGGACGCCCCTGGCCGCCCATGCGCGCAGTGTCTGCATTCCTTTATTCACTTTTGTCTTCAAACCTGGGCGATCCATTTCCGGTGAGTGTGGATCGACATCAAAACCCCGAACCCTGACATCAGCGTCACCAGCGAAGTTCCCCCATAGCTGATGAAGGGCAGCGGCACGCCCACGACGGGCAACAGGCCGCTGACCATGCCGATGTTGACGAATACGTACACGAAGAAGGTCATGGTAATGCTGCCGGCCAGAAGCTTGCCGAACAGCGTCTGCGCCTGGACGGTGATCACCAGGCCGCGATAGATCACCAGCAGGTAGAGCACCAGCAGCAGGCACACGCCGACCATGCCGAACTCTTCGCCGAGCACGGCAATGATAAAGTCCGTGTGGCTTTCCGGCAAAAAATCCAGGTGCGACTGGGTGCCGAGCAGCCAGCCCTTGCCGAACACGCCGCCCGAACCGATCGCCGCCTTCGACTGGATGATGTTCCAGCCGGTGCCGAGCGGGTCGCTTTCCGGGTCGAGGAAGGTCAGTACGCGCTGCTTCTGGTAGTCGTGCATGACGAAGAACCACATGGCCACCGCCACCGGCACCGCCGCCGAGACCGCCATGATGATCCAGCGCCAGCGCAACCCACCGACGAACAGCACGAAGGAGCCGGAGGCCAGCACCAGCATCGCCGTGCCGAGGTCCGGCTGCTTGAGAATCAGCACGAAGGGCACCACGATCAGCGCCAGGCTGATCAGGCTGTGCTTCAGCCCCGGCGGCAGGCTGCGCTTGGACAGGTACCAGGCGATGGTCATCGGCATCAGCAGCTTCATGAACTCCGCCGGCTGGAAGCGGATCACCCCGGGGATGTTGATCCAGCGCGTCGCGCCCATGGCGTTGTGGCCCATCACGTCCACCACCACCAGCAGCGCCACGCCGATCAGGTAGCCGAGCGGCACCCAGCGCGCCATGAAGCGCGGCTCCAGCTGGGCGATGACGATCATCGCGCCCAGCCCGAGGCCGAAGGAGGTGGCCTGCTTGAGCAGCAGGTCCCAGCTCTTGCCGCTGGCCGAATACAGCACGAACAGCCCCGCCGCGCCGAGGATCAGCAGCAGCAGGAGCAGCAGGCCGTCGATGTGCAGGCGCTGCAGCAGGCTGGCACGGCGGCGCATCACGTCCTCGTTGGACAGGGTGCGGTCGAAGTTGGCGTTCATCGTCATGTGGATTCACTCACGGCTTCGACTCCGCCGTCACCTGCGGGGCAAATTCGGGCTTCAGCCGGCCCTGTTCGTCCAGCAGCCAGGCATCGGCCACCGCCTTGAGGATCGGCGCGGCGACGCCGGAGCCGGACTCGCCGTTCTCCACCATCACCGAGATGGCGATCTGCGGATTGTCCGCCGGGGCGAAGCCGACGAACAGCGCGTGGTCGCGGTGGCGTTCGAGCAGCTTGGAACGGTCGTAGCGCTCGCCCTGGCGGATCGCCACCACCTGCGCGGTACCGGACTTGCCGGCGATGCGGTAGAGCGCCTTGTCGCCGACCTTCTTCGCCGTGCCGCGGGCGTTGTGCACCACCTGCTGCATGTCGTTGTCGATCATTTCCCAGTTGCCCGGGTCGCGCAGGACGATGTCCGGCATCGGATCGGGGTCGACCGGCGGCTGGCCGTCGATGGTCCTGGCCAGGTGCGGGCGGATCCACTTGCCATGGTTGGCGATCAGCGAGGTCATCTGCGCCAGCTGCAGCGGCGTGGCCTGCATGTAGCCCTGGCCGATGCCGAGGATCAGCGTCTCGCCGGGGAACCAGGCCTGGCGGCGCAGCGCGCGCTTCCACTCGCGCGACGGCATCAGCCCTTCCGCCTCGCCGAACATGTCCAGCGCCACCCGCTGGCCGAAGCCGAAGCGGCTCATGTAGTCGTGCAGGCGGTCGATGCCGAGCTTGTGGGCGAGGTCGTAGAAGTAGGTGTCGTTGGAGCGCATGATCGCCAGCTCCAGGTTCACCCAGCCTTCGCCCGAGCGGTTCCAGTTGCGGTACTTGTGGTCATAGTTGGGCAACTGGTAATAACCGGGGTCGAACACCCGCGAAGTCGGGGTGATCACGCCGGCATCGAGACCGGCGATGGCCACCGCCGGCTTCACCGTCGAGCCCGGCGGGTACAGCCCGCGCAGCACGCGGTTGTACAGCGGACGGTCGATGGAGTCGCGCAGCTCGGCGTAGGCCTTGAAGCTGATGCCGGTGACGAACAGGTTGGGGTCGTAGCTCGGCTGGCTGACCATCGCCAGAACCTCGCCGGTGGACGGCTGGATCGCCACGATGGCGCCGCGGCGCCCGGCCAGCGCCTCCTCGGCGGCGGCCTGCAGCTTGCTGTCGATGCTCAGCACGATGTCCTTGCCGGATACCGGCTCGGTGCGCTTGAGCACGCGCAGCACGCGGCCGCGGGCGTTGGTCTCGACTTCCTCGTAGCCCACAGTGCCGTGCAGTTCGTTCTCGTAGAACTTCTCCACGCCGGTCTTGCCGATGTGGTGGGTGCCGGAATAGGCCACCGGGTCGAGCTTCTTCAGCTCCGCCTCGTTGATCCGCCCGACGTAGCCGACCGAATGGGCGAAGTGCTCGCCCATCGGGTAGTGGCGCACGAACTGCGCGGTGACCTCGACGCCGGGCAGGCGGTACTGGTTCACCGCGACGCGGGCGATCTGCTCCTCGGACAGCTCGAACATCACCGGCACCGGCTCGAACGGTCGGCGCCCCTGCTTCATGCGCTTCTCGAAGATCGCCCGGTCTTCCTCGGTCAGGCCCAGCACCTCGACCAGCGTCTGCATCACCTCGGACAGGTTCTGGGTCCGCTCGCGGGTGATGGTCAGGCTGAAGCTGGGGCGGTTATCGGCGATGATCACCCCGTTCCGGTCGAAGATCAGCCCACGATTCGGCGGAATCGGCTGCACGTGGACGCGGTTGTTCTCCGACAGGGTGGAGTGGTAGTCGTACTGCGTCACCTGCAGGTGGTACATGCGCGCCACCAGCACCAGCGCAAGAAGGAAGATCGCCACCGCGCCGACGATGACCCGGCTGCGGACCTGGCGCGCGTCCTTCTCGTGGTCTTTCAGTTGGATCGGCTGGGGCATCGACGACTACTTGTGATAGGGGTGCCCGGACAGCAACGTCCAGGCCCGGTAGATCTGCTCGCCGACCAGGATGCGCACCAGCGGGTGCGGCAGGGTCAGCGGCGACAGCGACCAGCGCTGCTCGCTGCGCGCGCAGACCTCCGGCGCCAGGCCCTCGGGGCCGCCGACCATCAGGTTGACGGTGCGCGCATCGAGACGCCAGCGGTCCAGCTCCTTCGCCAGCTGCTCGGTGCTCCATGGACGGCCTTCGACCTCCAGGGTCACCACCCGTTCACCGGGCTGCACCTTCGCCAGCATCGCCTCGCCTTCCTGGCGGATCAGGCGGGCGACGTCGGCGTTCTTGCCACGGGTGTTCAGCGGGATCTCCACCAGCTCCAGGGACAGCTCGGAAGGCAGGCGCTTGACGTACTCCTGCCAGCCCTCCTCCACCCAGCGCGGCATGCGCGAGCCGACGGCGATCAGACGCAGACGCACGGCCGCATCACTCCTGGTGGTGTGCGCGGCTCTGCTCGGCGCCGCGCCAGAGGCGCTCCAGGTCGTAGAACTGGCGGGTGGCCGGCTGCATGACGTGGACCACGACGTTGCCCAGGTCGATCAGCACCCACTCGCCGCCTTCCTGGCCTTCGCTGCCGATCGGCTTGACGCCCTGTTCCTTGACCTTCTCCAGCACGTTGTCGGCCAGCGACTTGACCTGGCGGCTGGAGCTGCCGGTGGCGATCACCATCACGTCGGTGATGCTGGTCTTGTCGCGCACGTCGATGACGGTGATGTCCTGCGCCTTCAGGTCTTCCAGAGCGAGGATGGTCAGATCGACCAGTTGTTCGGTTTGCATGAGTGACTCTCTAATTGCTTGGTTCAGTTTGGCGCCCGGTACAGCCCGTGCGCCTCGATGTAGTTGAATACCGCGTCCGGCACCAGGTAGCGGACCGAACGTCCCTGCGCCAGCAGGTCGCGGATCTGCGTGGCGGAGACCGCCAGCGGCGTCTGCCAGACGAAGGCGATCTGCCCGCCCGCCCCGCCCAGCGCGCCCGGATCGGCCACGCTGCGTGCCGCGACCAGGTCGCGCAGGGCTTCCGGTGCCTCGCTGTCGGCATCCGGGCGCTGCAGCACGACGATGTGGCAGTGCTCCAGCAGTTCTTCCCAGCGATGCCAGGTCGGCAGCCCGCAGAAGGCATCCCAGCCCATCAGCAGGAACAGCGGGTGGTTCCCGCCCAGTTCCGCGCGCACGGATTCCAGGGTGTCGATGGTGTAGGACGGCTTGTCGCGCTTCAGCTCGCGGTCGTCGACCCGTAGCGGATCGACCCCGATCACCGCCAGCTCGACCATCGCCAGCCGCTGCGCGGCGGACACCTGCGGCGTCTCGCGGTGCGGCGGCCGCGCGCTGGGGAGCAGGCGCAGTTCGTCGAGCCCGAGCTGTTCGGCGACCTCCAGCGCGCTGCGCAGGTGGCCGATGTGCACCGGATCGAAGGTGCCGCCGAACAGGCCGATCCGCCGGGAGCCCGCGTTGCCCATCAGGTGCGTACGTGACCGTCGCCGAACACCACGTACTTCTCGCTGGTCAGGCCTTCCAGGCCGACCGGACCGCGTGCGTGCAGCTTGTCGGTGGAGATGCCGATCTCCGCGCCCAGGCCGTATTCGAAGCCATCGGCGAAACGGGTCGAGGCGTTGACCATCACCGAGGCCGAATCCACTTCGGTGAGGAAGCGGCGGGCGTCGGTGAAGTTCTCGGTGATGATGGCGTCGGTGTGCTGCGAGCCGTAGGTGTTGATGTGCTCGATGGCCTGTTCGAGGCTGTCGACGATGCGGATCGACAGGATCGGCGCGTTGTACTCGGTGCGCCAGTCGTCCTCGGTCGCCACCAGCACGTCGCTGCCCAGCAGCGCGCGGGTGGCGGCGTCGCCGCGCAGTTCCACGCCCTTGTCGCGGTAGATCGCGGCCAGCGGCGGCAGCACGCGCTCGGCGATGGCGGCGTGCACCAGCAGGGTTTCCATGGTGTTGCACGGCGCGTAGCGCTGGGTCTTGGCGTTGTCGGCGACGCGGATCGCCTTGTCCAGGTCGGCGGCGACGTCGATGTAGACGTGGCAGATGCCGTCCAGGTGCTTGATCACCGGCACCTTGGCGTCACGGCTGATGCGCTCGATCAGGCTCTTGCCGCCGCGCGGGACGATCACGTCGACGTACTCGGGCATGGTGATCAGCGCGCCCACGGCGGCGCGGTCGGTGGTTTCCACCACCTGCACGGCGCTCGCCGGCAGGCCGGCTTCGGCCAGACCGGCCTGGATGCAGGCGGCGATCGCCTGGTTGGAGTGGATCGCCTCGGAACCGCCGCGCAGGATGGTCGCGTTGCCCGACTTCAGGCACAGGCTGGCGGCATCGATGGTCACGTTCGGCCGCGATTCGTAGATGATCCCCACCACGCCCAGCGGCACGCGCATCTTGCCGATCTGGATGCCCGACGGCACGTAGCGCATGTCGCGGATCTCGCCGATCGGGTCCGGCAGTGCGGCGACCTGGCGCAGGCCCTCGATCATGTCGTCGATGCGCGCCGGGGTCAGGGCCAGGCGATCCAGCATGGCCGGCTCCAGACCGTTGGCGCGGCCGTTGGCCAGGTCCTTTTCGTTGGCGGCGGTCAGCTGGGCGCGGGCGGCGTCCAGGGCATCGGCGGCGGCCAGCAGGGCACGGTTCTTCTGCGCGGTGGTTGCGCGCGCGACGACGCGCGACGCTTCACGGGCGGCGCGGCCCAGGCGGCTCATATAGTCGAGGACGGACTCGGTCATGGTCTCGGCGTCTGGCGTGAGGGAAATGCGCGATTATAGCGACCCCGCCCCCTCCCGCCCAGCCACAGCAGCCGGCCGGTATGCAACCCTCCGTTACAGAAAGCCTGCGTCGTGACCGGCGGCGGGCGTGCAAAGTATCATCCCCGGCCTCGATGGCCGACCCGGAACTCGAACCATGACCATCCCCAGCCTGCCCTGGCCGGAAGCCAATCCGCTGCCGGACAGCTTCTTCGACCGCGACGCGCTGCAGGTCGCCCGCGAACTGCTCGGCAAGGTGATCCGCCACCGCCGCGGCGACCTCTGGCTGTCCGCCCGCATCATCGAGACCGAGGCCTACTACCTGGCGGAACGGGGCAGCCACGCCTCCCTCGGCTACACCGAGAAGCGCAAGGCGCTGTTCCTCGACGGCGGGCATATCTATATGTACTACGCGCGCGGCGGCGACTCGCTGAACTTCAGCGCCGGCGGCGCCGGCAACGCGGTGCTGATCAAGTCCGGGCATCCCTGGCTGGACCGCGTCTCCGGCGACGAGGCGCTGGCCTGCATGCAGCGCCTGAATCCCGACAGCCAGGGCGGCGCGCGCCCGAACGGCAGGCTCTGCGCCGGCCAGACGCTCCTCTGCAAGGCCCTCGGCCTCAAGGTGCCGGACTGGGACGCGCGGCGCTTCGACCCGCAGCGGCTGTTCGTCGACGACATCGGCGAACATCCCGCGCAGGTCATCCAGACCACCCGCCTGGGCATTCCCCACGGCCGCGACGAGCACCTGCCCTACCGCTTCGTCGACGCCGCCTTCGCGCCCTTCTGCACGCGCAACCCGCTGCGCCGCGGACAGGTCGAAGGCAGGGATTTCCACCTTCTCGGCAGCCAGGACGCCCACCTGCGATGAACCTCGAAGCCTTCAACGCCTGGATGGGCGCCAACCCGCAGTGGCTGGCGCTGGTGCTGTTCGTCGTCGCCTTCCTCGAATGCGCCGCCATCGTCGGCATCCTCCTGCCCGGCGTGGTGATGCTCTTCGCCATCGCCGTGCTGGCCGGCAGCGGTACGCTGGGCCTCGGCGAAACCCTGCTGCTGGCCTTCGCCGGCGGCATGCTCGGCGACATCTCGTCGTACTGGATCGGCCGCCACTTCCACCAGAACATCCGCCGCCTGCCGGTGCTGCGCCACCATCCGGTGTGGATCGCCAGCGCGGAAACCTTCTTCGCCCGCTACGGCGTCGCCAGCCTGCTTGTCGGCCGTTTCATCGGCGCGCTGCGGCCGTTCCTGCCGATGGTCGCCGGCATGCTCGACATGCCGTTCGGCCGCTTCCTCGCGGTGTCGACGCTGGCCGCCGCCGGCTGGTCGGTCGCCTACCTGCTGCCGGGCTGGGCCACCGGTGCGGCGATGCGCCTGCCGCTGCCGCCGGGCTTCTGGGCCGAAGCCGGGGTCGTGGCGGGCTGCCTGGCACTGCTGATCGGCCTGCTGATCCGCGCCAACCTCGGCCAGCACCGCTGGACCTCCGCGCTGGGCGCCGGGCTGAGCTTCGTCCTGCTGCTCGCCCTGCTGATCGGCTGGCCACACCTCGACGCCCTTGACCACGGCCTGATGGCGCTGGTGCAGGAGAACCGCTCGTCCTGGGCGAACCAGCTGATGGTGGCGGTGACCCGGATCGGCGACCTGCGCACCCAACTGGCCGCCGGCGTGCTGCTCGCGGTCCTCCTGCTGATCCTGCGCCAGTGGCGCCACGCGGCCTTCGCCGCGGCCTGCATGCTCGGCACCGCGCTGCTCAACGACCCCCTGAAGAAGCTCTTCGGCCGCGCCCGTCCGGAGGTGATCGCCGATCCGCTGGCCGCCTTCAGCATGCCCAGCGGGCACAGCTCGGCGTCCTTCGCCTTCTTCCTGGTCCTCGGCCTGCTCGCCAGCCGCGAGAAATCCCCGCGGGTGCGCCTGACCTGGCTGCTGCTGGCGCTGATCCCGGCGGCCAGCATCGCCCTGTCGCGGGTCTACCTCGGCGCGCACTGGCCGAGCGACATCATCGCCGGCGCCCTGCTCGCCGCCGCGGTGTGCGCCACCTGCCTGGGCCTGACCCAGTGGCGCGACCCGCTGCCGGCGCTGTCGCCGCGCATCTGGTGGCTGATCCTGCCGGCCGCCCTGGCGGTGCTCGCGGTCGGCAGTGGCTGGGGACTGAGCGAGGCGATGCTGCGTTATCGGCCGCTTTGACGTTGTAGAGACGCGCTGTCCGCGCGGTCGCGGGCATGGCCCGCTCCTACAGGGGTGCCGTGCTCCGCGTAGGGCGCATGACGCGCCAGCGTCATCCGCCGCCATCGCCGCGCCATTCGCCCTACACTGAGATGCCTGACGAACCGCATCGAGGGTCCGCCCCATGAAAGCCGTCGGCTACACCCGCAGCCATCCCATCGACCACCCCGAGGCGCTGCTCGACATCGAGCTGCCCGAGCCCACGCCCGGGCCGCACGATCTGCTGGTGGAGGTGCGGGCGATTTCGGTGAACCCGGTGGACACCAAGGTACGCATGCGCGCCGAACCGCCGGCGGGCGAATACAAGGTGCTCGGCTGGGATGCCGCCGGGGTGGTCCGCGCGGTGGGCAGCGACGTGCACCTGTTCCGCCCCGGCGACCGGGTCTGGTACGCCGGCGACCTGACCCGCCCGGGCAGCAACGCCGAATTGCAGCTGGTGGACCAGCGCATCGTCGGGCACATGCCGCAAAGTCTCGACTTCGCCCAGGCCGCGGCGCTGCCGCTGACCGGCATCACCGCCTGGGAACTGCTCTTCGACCGCCTGCAGATCACCGAGGGCCAGTCCAGCGCCGGGCAGAGCCTGCTGATCGTCGGCGCCGCCGGCGGCGTGGGTTCGATCCTCACCCAACTGGCCAGCCAGTTGACCGGGATGACGGTGATCGGCACCGCCTCCCGCGCGGAAACCCACCAGTGGGTGCTCGAACTCGGCGCCCACCACGTGATCGACCACGACAAGCCGCTGGGCGAGGAACTGCGGCGGATCGGCCACCCCGAGGTGACCCACGTCGCCAGCCTCACCCACACCGACGCGCACCTGCCGCAACTGGTCGCGGCGCTGCGCCCGCAGGGCCGGCTGGCCTTGATCGACGATCCGGAAAGCCTCGACGTGCGGCTGCTCA
This sequence comes from Pseudomonas jinjuensis, assembly GCF_900103845.1. Lineage (GTDB taxonomy): Bacteria > Pseudomonadota > Gammaproteobacteria > Pseudomonadales > Pseudomonadaceae > Pseudomonas > Pseudomonas jinjuensis. Next base: position 15,688 of record NZ_FNIJ01000007.1, on the reverse strand, counting down.
AGCAGAAGAGCCTGTCGCTGCACTGGGAGTTCATGTACACCCGCTCGATGTTCCAGACCCCGGACATGATCGAGCAGCACCGCCTGCTGGAGCGGGTCGCCGAGCTGATCGACCAGGGCGTGCTGAAGACCACCCTCGGCGAACACTTCGGCCGCATCGACGCCGCCAGCCTGCGCCGCGCCCATGCGCTGCTGGAGAGCGGCAGGGCCAAGGGCAAGATCGTGCTGGAGGGGTTCGCGTAGGGTGGATCAGGCTCCATCGATCCACCATGGCCGCGCATGCGGCCCCGCAATGGTGGATGAAAGGAGACTCATCCACCCTAGGGTTCGGCGGGGCTTTCGTAGGACGCATGACGCGCCAGCGTCATCCGCCGCTTCTCAGTTCCGCGCCGTCGCCAGCAGCCGGCAGAGCTTCTCGGTCGCCTCGAGCATGCCGTAGCTCGGCCGTTCCAGGTTCTTGTCGGGGATCGGCCAGAGCTGGCCGAGGCGGGTTGCGGTCAGTTGCGGCATGTCGCGCCAGCCGTCCAGCTCGGCGTGGCTGCCGCCGAGGATCACGTCCGGATCGCGCGCCAGCACCGATTCGGTGCTGACCTGCGGCGCCGGCAGGGCGAGATCGGCGAACAGGTTCTCGGCGCCGCAGACCTGCAGCGCATCGCTGATCACCTGGCGGCCGCCGAGGGTGTACAGCGGGCGGTTCCACACCTGGTAGAACACCCGCAGCGGCCGCTCGCGGCGGTACTGGTCGCGCAGGTCTGCCACGCGCTGGTCGAAGCTCCGGGCCAGGCGCCGGCCCTGGTCGCCATGACCGAGCAATTCGCCCATTTCCGCCAGTTGCCGGGAAATGTCCTGCATCCGGTGCGGATCGGCGACGTACATCGGAATGCCGAAGCCTTTCAGCTTTTCCAACTGCGCCTGCGGCACGCTGCCGGGCCAGACCAGCAGCAGGTCCGGGCGCAGGCTGAGGAGCTGTTCGAGATTGACCTGCCCGTAGCGACCCACCGACGGCAGGCCGGCCAGCGCGGGGCTGCGCTCGCCGCCGTCGAGCACGCCGACCAGGCACTCGCTGGCATCCAGTTCGAGGACGATGTCGGTCAGCGAGGGCGCCAGGCTGATCACCCGCTCGGCCGCCGCCAGAGGCAGCGCGGCGAGCAGGCACAGCGCGGCGAAGAGCTGGCGCATCAACGCAGCTGGCGGGGAATGCGGTACAGGCAGAGGATGATCACGCTGGTCAGTCCGAGCAGGAACAGCGCCACGCCGTTCAGCCCGAAGAGTGCCGCCACCGCGCCGATCCAGGCCGGGATGCTGGCGCCCAGGGCGCCGCTGCGGCGCGCCTCGCCCAGGGTCACCCAGGCGGATTCCTCGGCAGGCGTATCGAGGGCCTGCTGGGTCGCCACCAGCGCCTTCTTGTAGCCGCGGAACAGCGACAGGGTGAGGAACATCGACATCAGGCCGACGACGAAGGCGGGGGTGGCCAGTTCGGCCAGCCAGGTGTTGTCGCCGGCCAGCACGCTTACCAGCACCAGCGGCGCAATGGCGAGGATCAGGTGCAACCACCAGCGCAGGGCCAGGCGGTTGCGAATAACGCTGCGGTTCACTGGATCTCGGCCTCGGCTTCGCCCTGGTGCATGTTGCCCAGCAGGTGGCCGAGCTTGCCGGCCTTGGTCGCCAGGTAATGCCTGTTGTGCGGGTTCAGGCCCTTCTGCAGGGGCACGCGCTTGGCGACCGTCAGGCCGTAGCCTTCCAGCGCCTTCACCTTGCGCGGGTTGTTGGTCATCAGCTTCAGCGAGCAGACGCCCAGATGCTGGAGTATCGGCAGGCACATGGCGTAGTCGCGCTGGTCGGCGCCGAAGCCCAGCTGCAGGTTGGCTTCCACGGTATCGGCGCCCTGGTCCTGCAGGTCATAGGCGCGGATCTTGTTCAGCAGGCCGATGCCGCGACCTTCCTGGCGCAGGTAGAGCAGCACGCCGCGGCCTTCCTGGGCGATGGCGGCGAGCGCGCCTTCGAGCTGGAAGCCGCAGTCGCAGCGCAGGCTGAACAGGGCGTCGCCGGTCAGGCACTCGGAGTGCAGACGACCCAGCACCGGCTGGCCGTCGTCGATCGTGCCCATGGTCAGGGCGACATGTTCCTTGCCAGTGTCCTCGTCGAGGAAGCCGTGCATGGTGAATTCGCCGAAAGGTGTGGGCAGCTTGGAGGCGGCGACGAAGACGACGGACACCGGATGCTCCTGTCTTGAAAATTTCGAAGGGCAGGCATTGTAACAGCAGCGAACGCCCGGCAGTCAGGCAAAAAGCGGCTCATTCGGATCGAAACGCCCGATACCCCGGCGTTTGCCAAGGCTTGTTCGCGAACAGGCACGACAGTTCCACAAACCCTGCCCTGGATCAGGCCCGTTTGCGGGCATATCGGCCAGCATATTGCCAACTCCATCACATTTACGGGACATCCCCACCCCCACTCCGGAGGATGATCCATGCCCGGAAAGCATAGAGGCTTCACCCTGATCGAGCTGATGATCGTCGTTGCGATCGTCGCCATCCTCGCCAGCATCGCCCTGCCGGCGTACCACTCGCACATCGACAGGAGCCGCATCCGCGCCGCCCAGGCCGACCTGGTGGCGCTCAGCCTGAACCTGGAGAACGCCTACCAGCGCACCCTCGCCTACCCCGCCGCGACGCTGGCCAGCACTACCGCCGTCAAGGACAGATTCCCCGCCTGGCATCCGGCGGAGAGCAGCTTCGGCTACAGCGTCAACGCCTCGGCAGCGGCCTATACGGTAACCGCCACCGGCAACGGCGGCCGGCTCGCCGGCTGCACCATCAGCCTGACCCACGACCACGTGCGCAGCATCGCCAGCTGCGGCAGCTACAACGGGAGCTGGCAATGAAACGCCAGGCCGGCGTCAGCCTGATCGAGCTGATGATCGTGGTCGCGCTGGTCGGCATCCTGGTCGGGATCGCCGCGCCCTTCACCGCGCACTGGGCCGACAGCGCCCAGTTGCGCGAGGCCGAGGGCGCCCTCAACCAGGGCATCGGCCGCGCCAAGGCGAGCGCCCTGCGCAACCGCTACGGGATGATCGATGTCCAGCCGGCGGCGCTGCTGTGCCTGAGCCAGGACAACCTGCTCAGCCTCCACGAAGCGGCCTCGCCCAGCCAGCCGGCCAATTGCTCGACGACCCGGACCTGGAGCGCCCAGCTGCCCATCCGGGTCGCCGTGGGCAACGACGCCAGCGACTTCCACTGCCTGGCCCTGGACGGCCGGGCCTTGCCCATCGACACGGGCAACTGCGGCAGCGGCCAGACCTTCTCCCTCAGCGCAGGCAACGAACATGTGGATGTCACGTTCAACTAGCCGGCGCCAGCGCGGCGACGTCCTGATCGAAGCGCTGATCGGCATGCTGCTGACCTGCATCGTCGGCCTCGGCGTGGTGTATTCCACCTCACGGGTGGCGGTCAGCCAGAAGGACATGAACCTGCAGGCCATGGCCGTCAGCCAGCTGCGCGACCTGCTGCAGAGCAATGGCAGCGGCACCCTCGACCTGTGCAGCGGCAGCCACCAGATCAGGCTGACCAGGCAGCTCAGCCTGCCGGTCAGCGTCGACGGCTGCGCGACGCAGAGCGCCCGGGTGGGCAAGAACGGCGACCTCAAGGAGCTCAATGCAGTGCCGGTGCCGCTGACGCTTTCCGTCAGCGACCCGGCTCTCGGCGGCGAAGTGCGCGTCGGAGGCGGACTGTGATGCGTCGCCAGCGCGGCCTCACCCTGATCAGCCTGCTGATCGGCATGCTCCTGTCGAGCCTGTGCATCCTCGCCATGCTCGGTCTGTACCGCAACCTGGTGCATACCGCGGTGGTCGCCACCCAGGACGCCAACCAGGACGGGCAGATCGCCGCCGGCCTGCTCACCGCGCAGCTCAAGTTGCAGAGCGCCGGTTTCGGCATGGAGTCCGGCATCAACCTGGACGATCCCGGCATAACCGTGGGCGGCAGCACCCAGCGCGCGCTGCTCTGGCGCTACCAGGACAGCCTCGGCTATCAGTGCCGCGGCCTCACCGACCGCCCCGGCACCGACTCCGCCAGCGGCAAGGCGCTGCGCATCCTGTCCCTGCTGCAGGCCGACGACTGCACCGCGAATGCCAGCCTGGGCGGACTGCAATGGAAGGTGCGCCAGGACCTGGCCCGCCAGGTCGTGCCCGAGCACCACCCGGCAGCGCAGCCCCTGACCGGGTTCCTCATCACCCCCAGCGTCGAATGCACGCCCTTCGGCTTCGGCGAAGCGGCGCGGCACCCGCAGGTGACGCTCAGCGCCCACAACAGCGTGCGGCTCGCCGGCAACGATGAGATCGACCTGCTCAGCTACCGCATCTGCCTGTCCAACATCGCGGAGTAGTTGGTCATGCCCAGGATCACCCGAACCCCCTCTCCCACCCGCCAGCGCGGCATGGCGACCATCCTGATCGTCCTGCTCGCCGGCCTCGCCCTCACCGCCACCGCCCTCGGCGTGATGCACGCGGTGCGCGGCGCCCAGCAGAAGCAGGTGGCGGTGCACGCCAGCACCCACGCCCAGGCCGGCGCCTGGGCGGGCACGGAAATCTTCCGCCAGTACCTCGAACAGCTCGACGAAACTGAACTGGGGCAGCTGCAGGAAGGCGACGACATCGTCATGACGGTCGGTGAACGGGAACTGCACGCCAGCATCGCCAGCAGCCCGGAAGAGATCGACGCGGGGCGCTACCGGGTGACCGCCAACATCCGCAACCAGGACGACGCCGCGCGCGCCACCTCGACCATCCAGGCGGTGTACGCGGTGGCGCCCGGTGGCGGCCAGTCGAACCCGTCCAATCCCTGGGACAACGTGATCAACATCAGCGGCGACCTGGACATGCGCGGCAGCGTCGACGTGAAAGGCGGCGACAACGCGAACTTCAACGTCGACGGCAGGATCGACCTCGGCGGCAGCGTCACCGGCATCAAGACCATGCGCGCCACCGGCGACATCGAGCTTGGCGGAGCCGTGCAGGTCTACGAGCTGTTCACCAACGGCAATATCACCCTGCATGGTTCTTCCGCCGCCACCAAGGCTTCCGCGCTGGGCAACATCAATGTCCAGAGCGCCGGCAGCCAGGGGAAGTTCTACGCCAACGGCAACGTGCGGTTCGGAAATGGCGGCGGCAGCGTGGGCACGGTGGATGCGCTGGGGAACGTCTACTGCGTCGACACCTCGTGGAGCCGTTTCGTGAGCATCCGCGCCGGCAAGAGCGTCTTCGACTGCCCGCTCGCTCCGGACCGGATCGCGGAGAACAGGCTCGACGAGATGCAGCCATTGCAGCCTTTCGTCCCGCCCAAGCCGCGCGTCGACGCCTACGAACTGAAGGATCTCGCCAACTACGTGTTCGAGTACCGCAACGGGCAGGTCCAGGTCAGCGTGCGCAATGTCAATGGCATCGCCGACGGCGCCTACCGTCTCGGCAAGATCAGGCAGAACTACAACGACCGCTGGGGCTACCTGTGCTCGGCGCTGGACGGCAACGGCTATTGCCGGGAAGAGTGTTCGACGGTGAATAACGGCAGCTGCGCCGGTGTCGGTGCCGACAGGCTGCGCAAGATCACCCAGGGCACCTGGGACGGCGCCCAGAGCATCGCCTACGACAATGGCACCTGGAGGCTCAGCGGCGACGGCGGGGACAACGCTCCCGCAGTGGTCGCCCCGGGCGCGCTCTGGTTCGACGGCAATCTGGACCTGGACAGCGGCAAGTACCGCAACACCATCCTCGCCACCGGCAATATCGCCACCCGCGGCAGCCACCGCACCTGGTCGGTCAACTTCGCGGGCTATGCCGAGACCTGCAACAGCGCCTTCTACTCCGGCCTGTACCCGAGCAATTTCTGCGACATCGGCACACAGAAGCTGAAGTCCAACGCCCTCGGCAATATCGGCCTGCTCGCCGGCGGCTACGTCGGCAGCGCCTTCAACGGCGGCAACATCGCCCTCGGGGCCTCGACGCAGGTATATGGCAGCGTGATCGCCGGCAATGTGCTGGAAACCAATGGCCAGTCCCTGATCAAGGGCTACGTCACCGTAGCCAAGCAGGGCAACGCGACCGGCACCGACTGGCGCGGCAACACCACCATCGACCTGGAGAACCTGCCGGAAAGCTTCGACCCGGGCGGCATCCCCGGCATGGGTGGCGAGGACCCGTGCCAGGGCGATTGCGGGCAGGAAGGCGAGCAGACCAGCCAGGCCACCCTGCTGTGGAGCCGCTACCTGTAGGTCAGTGCTTGGCCTCGAGGATCAGCATGCCCTGGTCTTCGCGCCAGCCGACCCGGTTGAGGTAGCTCATCCCGAGCAGCACGTCGGCGGGAGAGCCGCCTTCGATCATGATCGCCTCGACGCCGAGCACTTCCAGGCTGCCGACCTTGACCCGGTCGAGCTTCATCCGCCAGGCCCTGGCCGAGCCGCTGGCGGTGTTGACCAGCATCGGCTGGCCGTTGACGCGGAAATCCAGGCCGAGGCGCTGCGCCTGCGCCTCGTTCATCGCCACCGCGGTGGCGCCGGTGTCGACCAGGAACTGCACCGACTGGCCGTTGATCGAACCGGCCACCCAGTAGTGCCCGCCGACGCCGCGGGCGATGCTCAGCGCCTGCTGCTGCGGCACCGAGTAGCCGTCGCTGTACTCGCGGGAAAGTTCGAAGGTGCGCTCGACGCCGTCGATACGCAGCACCGCCTTGCGGCTGTCGGCGCTGACCACCTGCACGCCTTCCGGGCTGGTCTGGCCGACCTTGAGCAGGCGCCGCTGGCCGTCGATGTTGAGCACCGCCGCGCCGGAGAACAGGCCGACCACCCGCACCTGGGGCGCGGCCAGGGCGAGCGTGGCGAGAACGGAAAGGGTCAGGGCGAGCACGGTGCGCAGCATTCGGGTCTCCTTGGCGATCAGGTCCATTGGCGCTCGATGAAGATAACCCAGCGTCGGGACGCCGGTCACACCAGCCAGTGCACCCAGCCCCAGACCAGCCCCTGCATCACCAGCCAGGCGAACACCCCGGCCAGCACGTCGTCGAGCATGATGCCGACGCCGCCGTGGACGTTGCGGTCGATCCAGCTGATCGGCCAGGGCTTGGCGATGTCGACGATGCGGAACACGACGAAGCCGATCAGCAGCCACCACCAGCCTTCCGGCACCAGCCAGAGGGTGATCCACATGCCGACCATCTCGTCCCAGACGATGCCTTCATGGTCGTGCACGCGCAGGTCGTCGGCCACCTTGCCGCACAGCCAGAAGCCGAACAGCATGGTCACCCCGAGCATCAGCCAGTAGCCCCAGTCCGGCAGCATCTGCCACAGCGGAATGAACGGCAGCGCCACCAGCGAACCCCAGGTGCCCGGCGCCTTGGGCAGGGTGCCGGAGCCGAAGCCGAAGGCGATGAAGTGCCAGGGGTTGTGCCAGACGGAATGCGGTACCGGTTGTGCCGGTGCCTGATCGGGATGCTCGGTCACTGCTACTCCATGAAATGCAGATAGCCGCCCTGGCGCGGCGTGATGTCCTGTCCCTCGCCGTCCAGCACCCGCACGCCCTCGCCGGCCTCGACGCGGCCGATCACCGCCAGCTCCGGCCATTGCGCCTGCAGCTCAGGCAGATACTGCGGCGGCAGGGTGAAGGCCAGCACGTAGTCGTCGCCGGCCGTCAGCTTCTGGCGCAGGGCGAGCTCGGCGCCGAGCAGCGCTTCCAGCGCCGGGCTGGCCGGCAGGCGTTCGGCCTCGATCAGCAGGGCCACGCCGGATGCGCGGGCGATATGGCCGCAGTCGGCGAGCACGCCGTCGGAGACGTCCAGCGCCGCCGTGGCCTTGCCGCGCAGGGCCTGCCCGAAGGCCAGTTGCGGCCGCGGCGACCAGTAGCGGGCGAGCAGCGGTTCGGCGATTTCCGCCGCGGCCTGGCGGCGTTCGAGCACCAGCTCCAGTGCGCCGCCCGCCTCGCCGACACGGCCGCCAAGGCAGAGCAGGTCGCCGGGGCGCGCGCCGGCGCGGGTCAGCGCCTGCCCGGCCGGCACCCGGCCGAACACGGTGATGGTCATGCACAGCGGACCGCGTGTGGTATCGCCGCCGGCCAGCACCAGGCCGCATTCGCGCGCCTTCAGGTCGAGCCCGCGGGCGAAACCTTCCAGCCAGGCGGCATCGGCCTGCGGCAGGGTCAGGGCGAGGGTGAACGCGAGGGGAGCCGCGCCCATTGCCGCCAGGTCGCTGGCGGAAACCGCCAGGGCGCGCTGGCCGAGCAGGCACGGGTCGCAGGATTCGGGGAAATGCACGCCGGCGACCAGGGTATCGGTGGATACCGCGATCTGCTCGCCGGGTGCGGGCGCCAGCAGGGCGCAGTCGTCGCCGATTCCCAGTGCCACGCCTTCGGCCCCGGCCGCGCAGGCGGCCGAGGCGAAGAAGCGGCGGATCAGTTCGAACTCACCCATCAGGCGCGGCGGTGGCTCAGCGCTTGCCGCCGCGCAGCTCGGCCGCGCGCAGGCGCGGCGCCAGCTTGTCGAGTACGCCGTTGACGAACTTGTGGCCGTCGGTGGCGCCGAAGACCTTGGCCAGCTCGATGCCTTCGTTGATCACCACCTTGTACGGCACGTCGACGCGGTTGCGCAGCTCGTAGGTGGACAGGCGCAGGATCGCCAGCTCGACCGGGTCGACTTCGTCCAGCGGGCGGTCCAGGCAGGGAGTGAACTCCTCGTCCAGCTCGCTCTTCAGGCGCGGCACGCCGTGCAGGATCTCGTGGAAGTAGGCGCCGTCGACTTCGCTGAAATCGTTGTCGGTGCGGAACTGCGCCTCGATCTCGTTGAGCGGCTGGCCGGCCATCTGCCACGAATACAGGGCCTGCACCGCGAGGCTGCGGGCCTTGCGACGCATGGCGATCTTGTTCGGCTTGCCGCCCTTGGGCGCCGGGGCGCCGCCTTCGCTGTTGCTCACTTGGCCTCCAGCTGCGCCAGCAGGCTTACCATTTCCAGGGCGGAGAGAGCGGCTTCGGCGCCCTTGTTGCCGGCCTTGGTGCCGGAGCGCTCGATGGCCTGTTCGATGGAGTCGACGGTCAGCACGCCGAAGGCGACCGGTACGCCGAACTCCATGGAAACCTGCGCCAGACCCTTGGTGCATTCGCCGGCGACGTATTCGAAGTGCGGGGTGCCGCCACGAATCACCGCGCCGAGGGCGATGATGGCGCTGTACTGGCCTTGCTGGGCGACCTTCTGGGTCACCAGCGGGATTTCGAAGGCGCCCGGAGCGCGGATGATGGTGATGTCGTCTTCCGACACGCCATGGCGTACCAGGGCGTCGACGGCGCCGTCGACCAGGCTTTCAACCACGAAGCTGTTGAAACGGCCGACCACCAGGGCGTAACGGCCTTTGGGGGCGATGAAGGTACCTTCGATGGTCTTCAGGGTCATGTGCAGGTCTCGTCTGTCAAAGAGCCGGGGCAGCGGCGATGGCGCCCCGTGAGAGATAGGGTAGAAGAAACCGCCCGCCGTGCCTGGGCACGGCGGCGAGGTTCATTCAGCGGGCAGGTATTCTACAACTTCCAGGTCGAAGCCGGATATCGCGTTGAAGCGCATCGGCGCGCTCAGCAGGCGCATCTTGCGCACGCCGAGATCGCGGAGGATCTGCGAACCGGTACCCACCGTACTGTAGGTGGTCGGCGCCTTGGCCGTCGCTCCGTCGTGGACCTGCACCAGCAGGTCGTCGCCGGCGCTCTGGTGGCCGAGCAGGAGGACGACGCCGCTGCCGGCTTCGGCAACCTTGGCCATCGCCGCGCGCAGGCTCCAGCGCCCCGGCTGGTTGACCTGCAGCAGGTCGCGCAGCGGGTCCATGTTGTGCACGCGCACCAGGGTCGGCTCTTCCGGGCTGATCTCGCCGACGGTCAGCGCGAGGTGAACCTGATCGGCCACCGAGTCGCGGTAGGTGATCAGGTTGAAGTGGCCGAGTTCGCTGTCCAGCGGCTGTTCGCTGAGGCGGGCGACGGTGCCTTCGTGGATCAGGCGGTAGTGGATCAGGTCGGCGATGGTGCCGATCTTGATGCCGTGCTGTTCGGCGAAGGCTTCCAGCTCCGCACGACGGGCCATGGTGCCGTCGTCGTTCATGATTTCGCAGATCACGCCGGAGGGTTCGAAGCCGCCCATGCGCGCCAGGTCGCAGGCAGCCTCGGTGTGGCCGGCACGGGCCAGCACGCCGCCAGGCTGGGCCATCAGCGGGAAGATATGGCCGGGGCTGACGATGTCGGCGGCGACCGCGTCCTTTGCCGCGGCGGCCTGCACGGTGCGCGCGCGGTCGGCGGCGGAGATGCCGGTGGTGACGCCTTCGGCGGCCTCGATGGAGACGGTGAACTTGGTGCCGAAGCCGGAGCCGTTGCGCTGCACCATCAGCGGCAGGCCGAGACGCTCGCAGCGCTCGCGGTCCATCGGCATGCAGATCAGGCCGCGGGCGTGCTTGGCCATGAAGTTGATGTCTTCGGTGCGCACGCATTCGGCGGCCATGATCAGGTCGCCTTCGTTCTCGCGGTCTTCGTCATCCATGAGGATGACCATCTTGCCCTGACGGATGTCCTCGAGCAGTTCTTCGATGCTGTTGAGTGCCATGGGCGGTTCCTTATTTCTTCAGGTAGCCGTTTTCGGCCAGGAAAGCTTCGGTGATGCCGGATGCGCTGGGCTCGGCAGCCTTGTCGCCGAGCAGCAGGCGCTCCAGGTAGCGCGCCAGCAGGTCGACTTCCAGATTGACCGGACGGCCCGGACGGTAGTCGTCCATGATGGTCTCGACCAGGGTGTGCGGGACGATGGTCAGCTCGAACTCGGCGCCGTTCACCGCGTTGACCGTCAGGCTGGTGCCGTCGACGGTGATCGAGCCCTTCAGGGCGATGTACTTGGCCAGCTCGCGCGGCGCGCGCACGGTGAACTGGATGGCGCGGGCGTTCTCCTCGCGCTTGACGATCTCGCCGACGCCGTCGACGTGGCCGCTGACCAGATGACCGCCGAGGCGGGTGGTCGGCGTCAGGGCCTTTTCCAGGTTCACCCGGCTGCCCACCTTGAGAGCGTGGAAGGCGCTGCGCGCCAGGGTCTCGCGGCTGACGTCGGCCCAGAAGCCGTCGCCGGGCAGTTCCACGGCGGTGAGGCAGACGCCGTTGACGGCGATGCTGTCGCCGAGCTTGACGTCGCCGAGGTCGAGCTTGCCGGTCTGCACGTAGAGACGGACGTCACCGCCCTTCGGAGTGATCGAACGGATCGTGCCGATGGCTTCGATTATGCCTGTGAACATGCGCCCTCCCGGACAGCAGCCGACACCGCGGTGCGCAGGCGCAGGGCGGTGGCGGATCGAATCGGATGTTGCATTTGCCAACTCCTGTTTTGGAAAAAACAGGGCGAATCGGATCGAAGGGACGACGCGGCCGCGCGATGACGCGCTTCCGCTGGCTCCCGTTCTCTCTTTATCCGGACTGTGACCGTCGGCCCCGGAATCGCACCGGGTCTGCTGACCTTGCCGCTGCCGGCAAGCGCTCGCGGGCTAGGCACCTTGCGCGCCATTACCGCCGGTGGGGAATTGCACCCCGCCCTGAGAACGTCGTGCGGCTGCCGATGCAACCGCGTGTGGCGTTTTACCACAGTTGCCGGTGGGGAAGGAACCGGTAGGAAACTTCTCAGCCGATCGTCCCCACGTCCTGGCACGGCGGACAGGAATCTGTAGGAGCGGGCCATGCCCGCGACATGTCCGGCCAAAGGGTCGCGCGCATGGCGCGCTCCTACAATGACCGCCCCGCAGTTACTGCACCACCGGCCGCGCCGTGACCAGCCAGTCCTCACCCACCGCGCGGATGTCGACGATCTTCAGCTCCCGCGCCTCGGCCATGCGCTCCAGCGGCAGCTCCAGCAGCGGGCGCGCACTGGAACCCAGCAGCCTGGGCGCGACGAAGATCCGGTATTCGTCCACCAGCCCGAGCCGGGCGAAGGCGCCGGCCAGCCGCGGCCCGGCTTCCACCAGCACCTCGTTGGCGCCGCGCGCGCCCAGCTCGGCGAGCAGCCGGCGCAGGTCGACGTGGCCGTCGTCGCCCGGCAGCGTCAGCAGTTCATGGCCGGCGGTGGCGATGCCTTCGTCCGCCGCGCAACTGGCGACCAGCGCCGGGCCGGCCTGGTAGAAGGGTGCATCCAGCGGCACCCGCAGGCGGCCGTCGACCAGCACGCGCAACGGCTGGCGCTGCGCGGCCAGGGCGGTCAGTTCGTCGTCCAGGCCGAGTTCCTCGGCGCGGACGTTCAGCCGGGCGTTGTCCATCAGCACCGTATCGGCGCCGGACAGCACCACGCTGGAGCGCGCCCGCAGGCGCTGCACGGCGCGGCGCGCGGCCGGGCCGGTGATCCACTGGCTTTCGCCGCTGGCCATGGCGGTGCGGCCGTCGAGGCTCATCGCCAGTTTCACCCGCACGAACGGCAGGCCGGTTTCCATGCGCTTGATGAAGCCGACATTGATCTCCCGCGCCTCGGCTTCGAGCATCCCCGACTGCACCGCGATGCCGGCCTCGGCGATGCGTTGCAGACCGCTGCCGGCGACCTGCGGGTTGGGGTCCTGCATCGCCGCCACCACCCGGCCCACGCCGGCCTCGATCAGCGCGTTGGCGCAGGGCGGCGTGCGGCCGAAGTGGCTGCACGGCTCCAGCGTCACGTAGGCGGTGGCGCCGAGGGCGTCCGCGCCGGCCTGGCGCAAGGCATGGACTTCCGCGTGCGGCTCGCCGGCGCGCAGGTGCCAGCCTTCGCCGATCACCTGGCCGTCCTTCACCAGCACGCAGCCGACGCGCGGGTTCGGGTGGGTGGAATACAGTCCCTTGCGCGCCAGTTCCAGCGCGCGGGCCATGTAGATCTCGTCGGAGTGGTTCATGGCTTGGCCGGCTCGCGGGCGAGGCGTTCGATTTCCTCGCGGAATTCGTTGAGGTCCTGGAAGCGCCGGTAGACCGAGGCGAAGCGGATGTAGGCGACCTCGTCGAGCTTCTGCAGCTCGGCCATCACCAGTTCGCCGACCACCCGCGACTTCACCTCGCGCTCGCCGGTGGCGCGCAGCTTGTGCTTGATGTGCGCCAGCGCCGCTTCCAGGCGCTCGACGCTGACCGGACGCTTCTCCAGCGCGCGCTGCATGCCGGCGCGCAGCTTCTCCTCGTCGAACGGCTGGCGGCTGCCGTCCTGCTTGATCAGGCGCGGCATCACCAGTTCGGCGGTCTCGAAGGTGGTGAAGCGCTCGCCGCAGGCCAGGCATTCGCGGCGGCGGCGGACCTGGTCGCCCTCGGCGACCAGGCGCGAGTCGATGACCTTGGTGTCGTGGGCGCTGCAGAACGGACAGTGCATGGGGCGGGGCTTCCAGGGCGGAAAGGGGCTTCATGGTAGCGCATCCTGCGCCGCCGCGAGACAAGGCATGGGCAACTAGGCTATACAGGCGCCCGCCCGGAATACCTTGCAAGGGAGCTCCCACATGCCGCCACGCCTGCTTTGCCTGTTCGCGCTCGTCCTGCTGGGCGCCTGTTCCAGCGACAAGCCCGCCCCCGAAGCCGAGGCCTCCACCGCGAATACCGTCCAGGCCGCCCCCGCCCTGCCCGCCCACATGCGCGAGCTGACCGGCATGCTCAGCAGCATCCAGGGGCCGCTGCCCGCCGGCGGCGAAGTGGAAGTGGCGCTGCTGGTGATCGACGAGCGCGACCGCCCGCAGCGGCTGCTCGCCAGCGCGAAGCTGCTGGCCACCGGCGCGGCCCTGCCGTTCCGCCTGGTGTTCAATCCAGAATCCTTCCCCAATCACGCCCGCGTCGAATTGCGCGCCCGCGTCAGCCAGTCCGGCCAACTGGCCTGGCGCCTGCCGCCAGTGCGCATCTTCCAGGCGGAATCCCGCGCCCTCGGCGAGCTGCGCCTGGAGCGTGCGCCATGACCCCGCCGGCCAGCCTGCAACAGGCCCTCGGCGAACTGCTCGGCGACGCCCGTCTGACAGCCGAGCGCCTGCCCGGCACCGATATCGACCTGTGGCTGATCGATGCGGCGAACATGGACCGCGCCTTCAGCCCCGACGAAACCCGGCGCATCCTCGAGGAACCGCCCTACTGGTGCTTCTGCTGGGCCAGCGGCCTGGTGCTGGCGCGCTGGCTGGCCGGGCAGCCGGAATGGGTGCGCGGCAAGCGCGTGCTGGACTTCGGCGCCGGCTCCGGCATCGCCGCCATCGCCGCGGCCAGGGCCGGCGCGGCGGAGGTGGTGGCCTGCGACCTCGACCCGCTGGCGCTGGACGCCTGCCGCGCCAACGCCGCGTTGAACGGCGTGGAGCTGAGCTACTCCGACGACTTCTTCAAGGAAGAGGACCGCTACGACCTGATCATCGTCGCCGACGTGCTCTACGACCGCGCCAACCTGCCCCTGCTCGACGAATTCCTCAGCCGCGGCCGCGAGGCGCTGGTCGCCGACTCCCGCGTGCGCGACTTCCAGCACCCGCTGTACCGGCGCCTGGCGGTGCTGGACGCCTGCACCTGGCCGGACCTGGCCGAGCCGGCGGAGTTTCGCCGGGTGAGCCTGTACCACGCCCGTCGCCAGTGACTTGTTTCGCCGCGCGGCGACCCCACTTATAGTGGCAGGCCATTCCGTCGCCCTTTTCGTACACCGAGATCCTACATGAGCGATTCGCCCTACATCTTCGATGTCAGCACCAGCAATTTCGACCAACTGGTGATCCAGAACTCCTTCCACAAGCCGGTGCTGGTGGACTTCTGGGCCGACTGGTGCGCACCGTGCAAGGCGCTGATGCCGCTGCTGGCGCAGATCACCGAGTCCTACCAGGGCGAACTGCTGCTGGCCAAGGTCAACTGCGACATCGAGCAGGACATCGTCATGCGCTTCGGCATCCGCAGCCTGCCGACCGTGGTGCTGTTCAAGGACGGCCAGCCGGTCGACGGCTTCGCCGGCGCGCAGCCGGAATCGGCGATCCGCAGCATGCTCGAACCCCATGTGCAGCAGCCCGCGGCACCGGCCGGCAATCCGCTGGACAGCGCCCAGGAAATGTTCAAGGAAGGCCGCTTCGCCGAGGCCGAGGCGCAGCTCAAGGCGCTGCTCAGCGAAGACAACGGCAATGCTGGCGCGCTGATCCTTTACGCCCGCTGCCTGGCCGAGCGCGGCGAACTGGGCGAGGCGGAAACCGTGCTGGGCGCGGTGACGGGCGACGAACACAAGCAGGCCCTGGCCGCCGCCAGGGCGCAACTGACCTTCCTCCGCCAGGCCGCCGACCTGCCCGACGCGGCGACCCTGAAAACGCGCCTGGCCGCCGACGCCGGCGACGACGAGGCCGCCTACCAGCTGGCCATCCAGCAACTGGCGCGCCAGCAGTACGAGGCGGCGCTGGACGGCCTGCTGCGCCTGTTCCAGCGCAACCGCGCCTACGGCGAGGACCTGCCGCGCAAGACCCTGGTGCAGGTATTCGACCTGCTCGGCAACGACCACCCGCTGGTGGGCGCCTACCGGCGCAAGCTGGCCAACGCGATGTACTGATCGCGCGGTTCGCGGGGGATCCGGATAGCCTCTGAGCGCCACCATTCCTGGCGAGCTGCATGCTTTTTGTAGGAGCGAGCTTGCTCGCGACCCGGTGTTTCCCCTGGTGATGTGAGTACCGGTCGAAGCCATGGATCGCCAGCAAGCTGGCTCCTACGAAGAGCGGCCATG